>NZ_BLTI01000004.1:0-707099 GCF_017312445.1 Novosphingobium sp. PY1
AAATCCTACCCCCGCAACCAATGGTGTACGACTTAAGCCCCCAGCGCCCACGCGCCGGGGGCTTTGTCGTTTGCAGCCCGCGGCCATGCTTGCCACCGCGGCTGTCAACGCCATGAACTACCACTGCCTCGATCAGAGCGCGGATCGTGTTCCTCGAGCCAATCGGACACCCTGATTTACCGTTGGCGATGAGGCGGTGATTGTGATTTCATGGCGTTGAGCGATAGAGGCGGAAAGTGTCTCTACAGCGTGGCTTTTTCGATTTGCCCTGGAGGAAGTCGAGATGGCGCTGGCCGAGGCCGAGCATGCTCGCGACAAGGCAAGCCGGACTCCGACCGAGCGATCGCGCAAGACCAACCGGGGATCGCTGCCAGCTCACCTGGAGCGGATTGAACAGGTCGTCGACGTCGAGAGCAAGGCTTGCCCCAGTTGTGGCGGCGCCCACCATCAGATCGGCGAAGACGTGGCTGAACGGCTCGATGTCATGCCCACCACCTTCCGTGTTCTTGTCACGCGCCGTCCGCGCTACGGTTGCCGCTCGTGCGAGAGTGCGGTCGTGCAGGCCCCGGCACCGGCACGGATCGTCGAAGGTGGCATCCCCACCGAAGCGCTGATCGCGCAGGTTCTGGCGGCCAAGTAGGCCGATCACCTGCCGCTGGACCGTCAGGCGCAGTTCCAAGATCTCTGGAATCAACCGGCACGTCTGGCTGAGTGATACGCTCACGAAATTGGCCGCGGGTCATCCCGCCAATGCCGTCGGTGAACTCATGCCCTGGACAGCCGTGGGCTGAAAACACCGCTTACGTCTCATTGGGAGCAATTCTGGCGAGGCTATGCGCCTATCGACTGGGGCAATCCGCAGTCTGGGCACAGGTTGCTGGTCGAGGGCGTTGTCAGAGACGGGCCGTTGAATGCGGCGGCGTTCGCAATGACGGGCGAGCATCGGCGCTGGCGGAACTCTCGTCGGAATGTAACGAGATCGTGCTTGGTACTCTCGAAATTCTCGCGATGAAACTGCGGCGCCGACTCGGCTTCACAGACAATCCGCAGCCCCGACCAATGGCGCCGACGACCGCCATTGCTGATAATCTCATACACAGACATCCGCATATGCTCAGGACATAGCCCCAAGCCTCCATCTTAGGCCTGAGGGTGTCCGGTCAAAATAGGGGCCAGATCAGATGGCGAAATCCTGACAGAGCGCTAAGACATGGAGCGCCGGAGAGGGGAGAAGATTGCCAGCATACTCGTTGGACTGGGTGCGCCCGAAGGTTCGATAGGCCTCGAGATCGTTGACACGGTCGAAAGGCCGACCGGCAGGGCAGATTGGCAAAGCCGCCAGGTAGTCGGCACCGCGCTGATCTTTGCCTCGTGCGCTACAGCCCGCCCGCCCAATCGTAGCCTGTCGCCGATCCGGAGAGGTCTTCGGTTCTGGGCTGCCCGTGGATATCTCCGTGACGTCAGCGCGCGGAGAGTGGCCGATGAAACGGCCTCGCTCCACGAATCGCAGGCGTCGGGAATCCAGCGGCTATTTTCGTCGATCCGGAAGGGGGCAACCTGCACTTTTCGAGCCGGGCCCCCTCTGGGTAGAAGCGGTCAGGGCCTATGGGAAAGGGACCATCTACCGATACGCCATATCGACGGAGTCCTTGCCTTTATGTCGAAGTACCGGCGTTGCACGCATCCTTAATCGCCAACGCGCATTTGGAAAGCGGCCTTCAACCGGGACCGTTTCCGGCGCGAATCTTCCGCATCAGGCCTTCGTAATCGAAGATGGTGGTTTGCGGGGTATAGGCGTCGGTCAGCCGCAGCTTTAAGTACTTTCCGGCACTCTTGATATATTCGCTGCTGTCATTTTGCGTAGCCCTGGCTATTTCGAGCGCGGGCATCGCTGCGCGTCCGATATAGGTAAGGGCGTTCAGGGCATAGAGGCGCACTTGCCATGGGCCCGAGGCCGCGAGAGCGACCAGCACTTCCACTCCCTCGTCGGCATGGCCGAGTTTGGTCAGCGCTTCTGCCGCGACTATGCGCACCTGAGGTTCATCGTCGGCGAGGAGACGCTGCAGGTCGGCTTTGGCCGATGCGGCTTTTTCCGCGAGGATGAGAAGGCCCGTCGCCGCCCAATAACGCATGACGGGGGCGCTGTGCCGAGCCGCGCGGCGCAGGGCGCCCAGGCCGCTGGCTTTGCCGCGAGCGGCCGTGGCGGCAAGCGCCATCACTTCCTTGAGCGGATAGAGCGCGGTGTCGCGGCTTTCGCTCCAGCCTTCGCCGGGCATCGTCTCGGGCAGGAAGCCGTTGTCGTTGATCGCCAACATCTGCACATCGAGCGCCCCGCTCAGCTCCGCTAGCGTGGCGCGATGCTCGGGTGAGGCGGCAAGGTCGTTGATCTCATGGGGATCGGCCGCAAGATCATAGAGCTCTTCGAATGGCTTGGGCTGGAAAAAACGGTCCTGAACCGGGTTCAGCGTGCCGTCGATGTGCGCCTGCTCCCATTCCTGATAGCCCTTGGCCAGCCATTCGAACGCCTGCTGCTGGCCCCAGGGACGATGCGGCATGTAGTTGCGGATATAGCGCCAGCGACCATCGGTGACGGTGCGCTGGAAGTCGATCCGCTCGTCCATGCGGTTGCGCATGCCAAAGGCATAGCGTTGCGGCTGCGCCCTGGCGCTCAGGAACGGTTTGCCGCGCATATAGGCGGGCTGCCTGGCCCCTGCCAGCGCCAGCACGGTGGGGGCCAGGTCGATGAAGCTGACGGGCGAGGTGATCTCGGATCCGGGGCGTCCGGGCAGCAGGTGCTGCCACTTGGGCGGGGCATAGACGACCATGGCACAGCGCAGGCCCTCATCGTAGCAATAGCGCTTGGATCGGCCCAGCACGCCGCCGTTATCCGAATAGTAGAAGACGATCGTGTCGTCCGCCAGGCCATCGGCCTCCAGTTCGGCAAGACGTTCGGCCAGTTGTCCGTCCATCTTTTCCATCAGGTTGTAATAGCTGGCGAAGTCCTGCCGCGTGCCCGGCGTATCGGGCAGGAATGGCGGGATCGAGACCATTTCTGGCGTGACCCGGCCCGTCGTCGGCTTGAAAATGCGCGATTCATGCGTCGTCTGGTAGTTGAAGACGGCCATGAACGGCTGGCTCTTGTCCTCGCGCGACCGCCAGTGCGCTTCGTTGCCCTGACCGTCCCAGATCTTCTCCGGGTCGACATCGCAGTTGTAGTCGGTTTTGGCGCTGTTGGTGCAAAAGTAGCCGGCTTCGCGCATCAGTTCGGGATACGTGCGCAGTTCCTGCGGCAGCTGCGCCTGGGCGCGCATGTGGTTGGCTGGCGCGCAGGTTTCCGGATAGACGCCGGTGAGGATGCCGAAGCGCGAGGGTGCACAAACCGGCGCGTTGGAATAGGTGTTGCGGAACAGGAGCCCCTTCCTGGCCAGCTCATCGATCGTGGGAGTGTGCGCCAGCTTGTCGCCGTAGGCGCCGATGAAGGGGTTGTTGTCCTCGCTCACGAGCCAGAGAATGTTGGGCCGTGCCTGTCCGGTGGCTGCGGCGCGCACCGGCCCCGCTGCCGCCAGTGCGGCAGCGCCCGCGGCACTTCCGAGGAGATTGCGGCGTGTCAGATCGTGTCCCATCACTTCGCGTCTCCGTCGACCTGGCGCTTCAGCTCTTGGGCAAGCGGAGGCGTGTAGATTACCGGCTTGCCGGCGGCATGCTGTTGCAGCTTGTAGGGCGTGTCGGGGAGGATCGGATCGAGCCGGTCCGTCGGATTCGGCTTGATGTACCATTCCTTGGGGAAATCAGCCGCGTGCGGGCCATTCACGCTGCGCCGCACCGCGCCGGTGGAAAGGCGCGCGCTGTAGGGGATCGAGTGCTTCCCTTCGCTGTTGGCGAGCTGCTCGTAAAGCGCGATGCGCAGTTCCTGCTTCTTCGCCGCCCATCTGGGATCTTCGGCAAGATTGTGCATCTCCTCCGGATCGTTCCTCAGGTCGTATAGCTCGTCGATGTCATAGACGCCGTAATACTGGATGTACTTTATCCGGTCGCGCTCGATAGCGAAGGTGCCGGGGGTCATCGGGAAGTTGTATTCCCAATAGTATTCGTACGTGAAATCGCCCGGCTTCCAGTCGGCCGCCTCGATCTTGCCTTTCCACAAGGGCCACGCGCTGCTGCCCTCGAACTGCGGCGGACGCTGGGCGCCTGCGACATCGAGGAAGGTTGGCGCGAAATCGAGATTGCGGATGCGGCCGGTGTTGACTGCGTTGGCGGGCACCGTGCCCGGTTCCCAGACGACGAGCGGCACGCGGATAGAGGCTTCGTAAGCGTTGCGCTTGTCGATCAGGCCATGCTCGCCGGTCATGAAGCCGTTGTCCGACGTAAAGACGACCAGCGTATCCTTTTCCAGGTGGTTCTTGCGCAGGTACGTCATGATGCGGCCCAGGCTGTCATCGATCGCGGACAGCGTGCCGTAATAGTACTTGAGGTACTCAGTCATCGGCACGTCGGCGTTGTAGAAGAAATCGATGCCGTGCCAGGTGTTGCGCTGGTTCTGCACCCACACCGGCTTGCCGGCGTTGTTTTCCGGCGTGTCGGCCGCGCTGGCGGGCAGGGTGAACTTCGCGTCGTCGTACTGGTGGGCATAGCGCGGCGGCGGCAGCGGGTCCGAATGGACGCCCTTGTGGCTGAGATAGAGGAAGAAGGGCTTTTTCGGATCACGCTCCTTCGTCAGCCAGTTCATCGCATAATCGGTGAGCTCATCGGTGATGTAGCCCTTTTGCGGGACTTCCTTGCCATCCACGTTGAGATTGGGCGAGGAATGCGGGCCCGCTTGCTTTGCAGGCCAGTAATTGCCCTGGCCCATGAAGCTGACCCACTTGTCGAAGCCGGGACGCGGCGCATCGGTGCTGGCGCCCATGTGCCACTTGCCGAAGAAAGCCGTGTCGTAGCCTACCTGCTGCAGGTACTTGGGAAAAAACGTCAGGCCTTCTTCGGAACTGTCGTTGTTGTCGACCACGCCATGGTTGCGGGCGGTTTGCCCGGTCAGGATCGTGGCGCGGCTGGGGCTGCACAGCGACGACGTGACGACGGCATTGGGAAAGTACGTGCCTTCCTTTGCCATGCGATCGATGTTGGGCGTCTTGAGCAAGCCGGGCTGGAGGAAACCCATGCCATCATAACGCAAGTCGTCCACCAGCACGAAGATAATGTTGCGCGGGTGCTGCGCCGCTGGAGCGGGGGCGGCTTCGGGAGTCTTGGCGGCGGCTGGCAGGGCTGGCAGCGCAACGGCTGCGAAGCAGGCGGCGCCCAGAAGCGCACGTGCGGTAATAGCGAGCTTGTTCTTCATCGATGACAGCCTTCTCAATAAACCATCTCGGTCTCGCGACCGTTGATCTTTACCTTGCGAGTGAGGTGCAGCTCCCACAGCGGATCGGGCAGGCTGGTGCGGAACCGGTCGATTTCGCCCGACAGGCGCTTGGCGTTGGCGGTGTCCTTGGCCGTCAGATCCTGCGATTCGGCCGGATCGCTCTCCAGGTCGTACAGGTGCGACTGCTGCCAATCGCGCGACACCCACAGCTTCTTCGAACCCTGGCGCGCCGCATAGACAGGTTCCTGACCCCACACCAGGAGGCGGTCGGCATCAGGCTTGCGCACCGTCGTCAAGAGATCCCGGCCTTCCAGTTCTGCCGGAAGCGGTTTCCTGGGGTTGACCGCCTTCATCACCGTGGCGGCAATATCCAGCGACGAAACCGGTGCATCGACGGTGGCATGCGGCTTGAGAGCAGCGGGCCAGGACATCATGAACGGCACGCGCGTCCCGCCTTCCAGATAGGTGAACTTGCCTGAACCCCAGGGATGGTTGGTATTGCAGAAGCCGAAGCGTTCGGGGCAGCCGTTGTCGGACAGGAAGACGACGATCGTGTTCTCGCGCAAGCCGCGCTCTTCCAGCGTGTCGAGGATCTGGCCAACGCCATCGTCCATCGCCGCGATCATGGCGATGTATGTGCGTCGGACCGGGTCCTTCACGTTCGCGAAGCGATCGTAATAGGCCTGGGGCACCTGCAGCGGCCAGTGCGGCGCGTTGTAGGCGACGTAGGAGAAGAAGGGCTGCTTGGCATCGGCCGAGCGATTGATGAAATCGACTGCACGATCGGTGATCTGGTTCGTCAGGTACTTCGAGAAGTCGTCCGCCGGGCGTGCATCGGGGCCTTCGACCATGGCGTGATTGCCTTCGCGCGGGCCGATCTCGTACTTGTCGACTTTGGTCGGCGTGGTGACGATACCCGGCGTCTTGGGGTCGACGTAGTTGGTTTCGCCGGCAAGGAATCCGAAGAATTCGTCAAAGCCGCGGTTGGTGGGATAGAACTGCCGGTCGGCGCCGAGGTGCCATTTGCCGAAAGCCGCGGTGCGATAGCCCAGCGGCTGCAGGCGATCGGCGATGGTCTTCTGGCCCACCGGCAAACCGGCGCCGACATCGCCCATGTCGTTGATGTTGTAGGTGAACCCGAACCGCTGCGGCATGCGCCCGGTCATCAGGCCGGCGCGGCTGACCGCACAGACCGACGCGGCGACATAGCCGCTCGAGAAGGCGACGCCGGTTTTCGCGATGCGATCGATGTTGGGAGTGGGCACGTCGGTCCGGCCATATGTGGAGACATCTGCCCAATCGAGATCGTCGACCAGCACCACGACCACATTGGGCCGCGTGAGATCGACTTTGGCGGGGACGCTTGCGGGCACGCGGCGCGCAGCCGCTTGCACCGGCACAACGCCGGTCATGCCGATCGCGCAGGCGCCCGCGAGCAGGCTGGCGGCGATTGCGTTGCGAAATGTCATCATTCGTCTCCCGATGGAGTGCGGCCGCATCCGGCCACGGTCGAGGGTTGGGCCGGATCGACGGAAGGGTATCCCTCGCACCACGGGAAGCGTTCCGGGTTGAGTGGCCCGTCCTTGGTTTCGTCCAGCACCTTGCGAAGGGCTGCATAATGCCTGGCGGCTTCACCCTTGCGCTGCGCTGAGGGCACTTCCGTTTCCACGCCGGACACGGGGTTCATGGAAACGAAGCGGCCATCGCCGTAGAGCTTCCAGGTGGCATCGAAGGCAAAGCGGACAGGCTTGTGCACCCACTGGGGGGCATAGTGCATGAAGATGTTCTGACGGACCGACGATGCCTTGCCTTCCATCACCGGCCACTGGCTGACCCCGTCGACCTTGCCCGCAAGCTGCGGCTTGCCGGCGATATCGGCAAAGGTGGGCAGCATGTCGGCAAAGTCCACCAGAGCGTCAGACACCTTGTGCTGCCCGACGCCGGGGCCCCAGGCAATGAAGGGGACATGGGTGCCGTTGATGGTGGGCCGGCCCTTTCCGCCCTGGATCGCATATCCGTCACGCGTCGAAGTGATCTGGCGGTTCGTGCCGTTGTCGCCGGTGAAAATCACGACGGTGTTCTTGTCGAGCCCTTCGTCCTTCAGGCGCTGCATCAGGTCGCCCACCTTGCGGTCCATGTAGGTGACCATGCCGCTGAAACGATCCTTGTTGCCCTTGGCCGTCATGGAATCGGGCGTCTGGACGAAGGGATTGTGGACCAGCACCATCGAATAATAGAGGAAGAAGGGCTTGTCCTTGTGACGCGAGATGAAATCGAGCGCCATGTCGCTGTCGAGATCGGGTCCGAAGCCTTCCTCGTTGATCTTGGGTTTGCCATTGTACGCGCGGGTCGGCCCCCAGTAGCGCGATCCCTTGGCGGTCAGGGCCTGAAGCTGCCACAGGTAGCTTTCGTCAAAGCCCGCAGCTTCGGGCGTGATGCCGACGCGACCGTCGAAACCGTTGCCCATAAGCTGCCACTTGCCGAACATGCCGGTGACGTAGCCGGCATCCTTCATGACGTTGCCGAAGGTGCGCTGGCCGGGTGCGAGATACCCGAACGCTTCGTAGTTGCGCCAGTTTTCCTGACCCGTCATGAGCCGGGTGCGCGATGGCGAGCACAACGGCGTGGCATGGGCGTTCTGGAACAGCGTGCCCTGTGCTGCCAGGCGATCCACGTTGGGCGTGTAATATTCTCCGCCGTAGGCATTGATGCCTTCCACGCCCAGGTCGTCCGCGAGGATCAGGATGACGTTCGGGGGCCCGGACGTGCGCGCAGGAACGCCGGCGTTCACGGGGCGGGGCGCCTGCGCCGCCTCGGCCTTCTGCCGCGCTGCCAATGCGCCTTGGGGAAGGCCGGCCAGAACGCTGGTGGCCGCGATGGCGGCGCAAAACTTGGTGAAACGTTGCAAGATTACTTCTCCTGCGCCGGAGCGTGGACCGTGCGGTCGCCGCTGCCGTCGTATAGTTCGCGGTATCGATAGAGCTTGGGGGCTTCTGCCAGCGGCGGATCGGAATACTTGCGCGCTTCCTGCCACCACAGAGCCTTCAATTCTTCCAGTTTGGCGGGCATTTCCGCGGCCAGATCGTGATTTTCCGAAGGATCGGCCGCGGTATCGTAGAGCTGCCACACGTCCTTGGCGAAATCGGCGTCGCGCGGGTGGATGGCAAGGGCGCGCCACTTGCCCTGCGTGATCGCGCGGTTACCGCGCAGTTCGAAGTATTGCACGGTGCGCGCGGACGGCGCAGCCGGGTTCGTCACGCTGGGCAGGAACGACGCGCCGGCAACCGGGATCTCGGACTTGCCATCGACCTCCTCGGGGAAGCTGGCACCTGCCGCCGCCGCCAGCGTGGGGGCAATGTCGATCGCGTCGACATACTGCGTGCGAACCTTGCCGCTGGCCTTCACGCGCTTTGGCCAGCTCACGATCATCGGCGTGCGCACTCCGCCCAGCTGCGGCCAGATCTTGTAGCGCTTGAACGGCGTGTCGCCCAGGAATGCCCAGGGGCGCTGGTATTCGCTTTGCGTCTTGTCGGTTCCAAGTTCGTCGAGGCGCGCAAGCATCTGCTCGGGCGTCAGCGTGTTGGGGCGGTACATCCGCTCGAACGAGCCCTTCTGGCCAGCCTCCGAAGCCGCACCGTTGTCGGACACCAGGACGATCAGCGTATTGTCGAACTGGCCTGTGTCCTTGAGGTGCTGGACGAGACGACCGATCTGTTCGTCGGTATGCGTGATGAACCCCGCATAGGTCGCCATGAAGCGGGCGAAGACGGTCTTTTCGGTAGGCGTCAGGTCGGCCCAGGCGCGATCTCCGGTCGCCCGCTCGGTGAGCTGTGCATTCGCGGGCATGATGCCGGAACGCTTCTGCCGGGCGAGGCGGGCAGGCCGCAATGCGTCCCAGCCCTTTTCATAGATTCCGGCATAGGCATCGATGTAGCGCTTGGGCACCTGGATCGGGGCATGTCCGGCACCATAGGCCAGATAGACGAACTGCGGCTTGGTTGCTCCGCCTGCAAGAGCCTTGATCGCGTGATCGGTGATATCGACGGACAAGTGGTAGCCCGGCCGATCCGGCTTCGCCAACGCATGGTTATCTTCGACCAGATCGGGATGATACTGGTCCGTCCAGCCCGATATGAAGCCATAGAAGTCGTCGAAGCCGCGCTGCAAGGGCCAGGAGGCGTTGTGGCCGGGCGATCCGTCCTCGCTTTCGGGAGCCAGATGCCACTTGCCGTAGACGTGCGTGCCGTAGCCGGCATCGTGCAGGACTTGCGCGATGGTGCTGGCGTTAGGCGCCAGTTCTCCCCGGTCGCGCGTCATGTCCGCCGGATCGACGACGCGGGCGGGAAGGTCCGGCAGCCTGACCGTTTGCGGGTTGCGCCCTGTCAGCAATGCCGCGCGCGTGGCCGTGCACACCGCCTTGGAATCGAAATGATTGTACCGCAGTCCCGCGCGCGCCAGCGCATCGATGTTGGGCGTGCGGATCTCCGAGCCGAAAGCGCCGAGGTCGGAAAAGCCCACGTCGTCCAGCACGATAAGGACGATGTTGGGCGCGCTGGCACGTGCGCGCAAAGGCGGAGCATCACGGGCAGTCGAAGGCACGGCAATCGCGCCGATTGCCAGGCATGCAGACAGGCCGGTGGCCAGTCGGAGCATCCCTTTCAGTCGCGACCCTTGCTGTGCTTTCATCGACCTGTCCCTTGTGCTTCTTGTAATTGCAATCGTGGTGGCCGTTCGGCTCAGCCGGTGCTTTTCAGGATACCGGTGTATCCGCGCAGCCCCAGCAGCAAGGCGAGAACCGATAGAGGCGACGCGATGGCGCAGACGATCGTGATGGCGTTGGGAAGCTGGGCCGGATCGTTGTACCAGAAGTCGGTAACGGCGGCGATCGCGAGAGGACCGCCCGCGGCGCCGATCAGGTTGACCATCAGCATGTAGCCCGCCGAAACCGAAGCGCGCATGCGGTTGGGCGTGATTTCCTGCAAGGCCGCAAGGCCACCGCCGAAGTTGAAGCCCGCCAGGAAGTTCATCACCCCGATCAGGGCCAGCGACAGCGTGGCCGTGGAAGCCTGCGGGAAGCTGATGGTGACAGGAATCAGAGCCGTGAAGCCGAACATCGCCGTGAACAAGTTGGCGCGTTCATAGCCCCGGCGGCGCAAGGCGGCGGCGATGAAGCCGCCCGCAAGAGTGCCACCTACGCCGCACAGCGCGGTGATCAGGCCATACTGCGCGCCGATCTGGGCGGTTGTCAGGCCGAACTTGCGCTCCAGAAAGGCGGGGATCCAGGCACCCGTTGCGTTGCCCACGAGGATCATGAGGGCAAAACCTGCGCTGATGCCGAAATACGCCTGCCAGTGACGGCGCATGTGCGCCATCAGTTCTGAGAGGGAGGGGCTGGTGTTGGTATTGTCGTCCGCGGCGCCCGTACCGGGGGCACTCATGCGCACGGGCTCGCGCACCAGGAACATGCACAGGGCCAGGACGATCCCCGGCGCGCCCAACGCCAGGAAGATCAGGTGCCAGCCCTTTACCGCGCCGAGCAGGGGCAGGACCAAGACGCTGCTCGGCGGCACGACCGAGGCCAGCAGACCACCCAGCAGCAACGCCATTGCGCCGCCGATATAGATGCCCATCTGGTAGACGGCCATGGCGGCGGGCAGGCGCTCTTTGGGGAAGTAATCGGCCAGAAGGGAATAGGCGGCCGGGCTGAGGCCGCCTTCTCCGGCGCCCACACCGATTCGGGCGATGAAAAGCGTGACGAAGGAACGGGCGACGCCGCATAGAGCGGTCGCGACGCTCCAGATGAGGACGGCTGCAGCCACGATGTTGCGGCGATTCGCCTTGTCCGCCAGTCGCGCGACAGGCAGTCCGACCAGGACGTAGAACATCGTGAAGCTGAGGCCATAAAGCAGGCTCATGGCCGTGTCGCTGACCTGCAGATCCTGCTTGATCGGCTCAACCAGCAGAGCAAGAGCCTGCCGGTCGACGAACGCCAGCGTGTTGGCAGCCGCAAGCATGCCTGCGGCAAACCAGGCTCGCCGCGGCGAGGGCCAGCTGCGATCCTTTTCAACTTCCGGCATTCGTCCTCCCATAGGGTTCGCATATTGTAGCGCTAAAAGCCCTTGTGCCAAAAGTGAGCGGCAGGTCAAGGCATTGTTTGTCGCTTTGCAATGATACGTATTCTCAGCCGTCGGCGGAATATGGCTTCGCGCCGCCGAAAAGGTTTGACGACGTCCTCCGTTTCTGATTTTAGCGGTAAATATAAACAGCGGTTGGAATCCGGCCGATTCAAGGGGTGGCGTAAAAGCGTCGACTTCTCAAGATGTTAACAAGATGGATGCATGAAGTTGAATAGTTTGGTCGACATGCGCGGCCGCCTCGGCGACGCCAAGACGCGATTCGCGCCGTTCACGGGCGGACCTGCCGAAAATTCGCGGGACGCCGTGCATGGCTGAAATGACCGTGGAAGCAGCCGATCCGTTGGCGATCGATGCCGCCGCCCGCCGCTGGGTCGAGCGGACGCGCGATTCGATGAGCGCCGAGGAGCTGGTAGGCCAGCTGTTCGTCTTCTCCACGTCGCAGGACAGTCGCGAGGAGCTTGACCCGCTGCTGGCGTTGAAGCCGGGCGGGATAAACCGCTTCCCCACCCGCGATCTTGCCGCCTTTCGCGACGCCAGCGTGCGCACGATCGAAGCTGCATCGGTGCCGCCGATCTTCACCGGCGACATCGAAGGAGGCACGATCAGCTATCCCTTCGCCACGGCCGTTCCCAATATCATGGGGCTGGCCGCCTGCAACGATCTTGGCACGACGGAAGCGGTCGCGCGCGTCGTTGCCCGGGAAAGCCGCGCCCTGGGCTACGACTGGTCGTTCGGCCCGGTGGTCGACATCAACGCCGTGTTCCGCAGTGCCATCGTGGGCACGCGCTCGTTCGGCTCCGATCCGCTCAAGGTGCTGCAGCAGGCCAGCGTCTATGCACGCGTACTGCAGGAAGAAGGCATCGCCGCGTGCCTGAAGCACTGGCCAGGCGACGGCTTCGATGATCGCGACCAGCATTTGGTCACCAGCGTCAATCCGCTGTCGGTGGAGGAGTGGCATGCGCTTTACGGGCGCATCTATGGTGCGCTGATCCGCGAAGGCGCGATGACGGTCATGTCCGCGCATATTGCGTTCCCAGCCTATATCCGCAGCCGGATGCCCGATGCCGGACATGAGGCCTTCCAGCCCGCGACAGTGTCGCGGATACTCAATCAGGACCTGCTGCGCGGCGAACTGGGCTTTCGCGGCCTGATCATTTCCGACGCGACGGGCATGGGCGGCCTCACGAGCTGGATGGAGCGGTCGGAAACCGTTCCGACCGTGATCGAAAACGGCTGCGACATGTTCCTGTTCAGCCGGGCGCCCCAGCGTGACTTCGGCTTCATGCTGGATGGTCTGCGCAAGGGTCTGCTTTCCGAAGCGCGCCTGTACGAGGCGGTGACGCGGATCCTGACGCTGAAGGCGCGGCTGGGCCTGCACCTGCGCGCTCCGGATGAGCGGATGCTTCCGCTCGATGCCATGCGCGAACAGCTGCAGACCCCGGCAAGCCGCGAAGTGGCGCGCGCCGCTGCGGGGCAGGGCGTGACCTTGGTGAAGGACGTGCAGAACCTCCTGCCGCTCGACCCTGTCACCCATCGCCGCGTGGTGATCATCGCCGAGGAAGGCTTCAGCTTCTGGGACGGGTCGCTCGATCGCGGCTATGCGCCTCTTGTGGAAGAACTGACAGCCCGCGGGTTCGAGGTGCGCTCCTACGATGCCGATGCCATGCCGACTCGAGAGGATACCGATCTCATCCTGTATCTGGCCGGGCAGGAAGCGACACCGAGTGTGGCGCACATCTATCTGGATTTCGTGAAGCTGCACGGCGGCAATCGCAAGGCAATGACCCAGTTCTCGCGGGAAGTGCCCACCGCGCTTCTGTCCTTCGGTCATCCCTACTATCTCTACGACGCCCCGCACATTCGGACATGTGTCAACGCCTACAGCTCGATCGAGGCGGTGCAACGCGAGACAGCCAAGCGCTTGACGGGCGAAGAGCCGTTCATCGGGGTAAGCCCGGTCGATGCCTTTTGTGGTACGGAGCAATTGCAATGGTAAATGGCGAGGAAAAAGCCGCCAGCCGGCAGGCCGAAGGCGCGA
This sequence comes from Novosphingobium sp. PY1, assembly GCF_017312445.1. NCBI lineage: Bacteria > Pseudomonadati > Pseudomonadota > Alphaproteobacteria > Sphingomonadales > Sphingomonadaceae > Novosphingobium > Novosphingobium sp. PY1. The sequence continues at coordinate 13,529 of NZ_BLTI01000004.1, forward strand.
ACGACCAGCGTTCGCAGCTGGAAGCTCTTTACGCCGCGATGGCGCCGCAAGGACTGCAGCCGCTTTGGGAAAGCCTGCACGCACTGGTGTTGCCGGAGCCGAAGTCCCCGGCAAGGCCATGGCGCTGGAGCTATGACGATACGCGCAACTATCTGATGCGCGCGGGCGACATCATCAGCGCCGAACAGGCCGAACGCCGCGTGCTCATCATGGAGAACCCGGGGATCGCGGGGCAGGCGGCCATTACGCCCAGCCTTTATGCCGGCTTGCAGCTGATTCTGCCGGGCGAAGTGGCGCCATGCCACCGCCACGCGCAGAACGCGCTGCGCTTCGTGATGGAAGGCAGCGGCGCTTTCACCGCGGTGGACGGCGAGAAGGCGATCATGGAGCAGTTCGACCTCGTACTGACGCCGGCGGGGCAGTGGCACGATCATGGAAACCAGACCGATACGCCGATGATCTGGCTGGATGGCCTCGATATTCCGACCGTGCGCCTGTTCGATGCAAGCTACGCCGAACGCCTGGGCAGTGCGGCACATCCCGAGACGGTTCGTCCCGGCGACACGTCGGCCCGCTATGGTCACAACATGCGGCCGATGCGTGGCAGTTCGGCGGATCGCAGGCCGGGCGGTCGGCCCCTGTTCCATTACCGCTATGCCGAATGGCGCGAAGCGCTGGGCGCCATGGCGGCAAGCGCGGACATCGATCCCCATCTGGGCCATGCGCTGGAATTCCTGAATCCAGCCGACGGCGGCCCGGTCCTGTCGACCATCTCGGCCCACGTCCGGCTGCTCCCCGCCGGCTTTGAATCCCGTGCGCGGCAGGCGACCGACGGCACCGTCTTCGTTGTGTGCGAAGGCGAGGGCGAGCTGCTTTTGGGCGACGACGTGATCGCGCTGCAGCCGCGCGATGTGGTCGTAGTCCCATCCTGGATCCGTCATCAGTTCCGGGCGTCATCGGAACTGATCCTGTTCGGCTATTCCGACAAGGCTTCGCAGATGAAGCTCGAACTCTATCGTGAGGTAAACCATTGACCCAGCTTTTCGAAACGCTCGCGCCCGTCCTTGCCAAAACCAGCGATGGCAATGACTTCCCCGTCCGCCGCGTTTTCTGCATCGGTCGCAACTACGCCGACCATGCCAAGGAAATGGGCGTCGAGGTGGACCGCGAGGCTCCGTTCTATTTCACCAAGTGGGCCGAGACGGTGATCCCGACCGGTTCGACGATGGCATACCCGCCGATGACGCAGAACTTCCATTATGAAGCCGAACTCGTCGTCGCGATCGGCAAGGGTGGCCGCAATATCGACGAAGCGCAGGCCCTCGATCACATCTATGGCTATGCTACCGGCCTCGACATGACGCGCCGCGATCTCCAGCTGGAAGCACGGAGCAAGGGCCGCCCCTGGGATGCCGGCAAGAACGTGGAGCAGTCGTCACCGCTGGGCCTGCTGCATCCGATCTCCGAAACGGGTGAACTGACCAAGGGCAGGATCAGCCTGACCGTCAACGGTGAAGTCAAGCAAGACGCCGATCTGGCGGACCTCATCCATTCGGTACCGGCGCTGATCGCCTATATTTCCAAGGCCTATCGTCTGGAACCGGGCGACCTGATCTACACCGGTACGCCTGCAGGCGTGGGAGCCGTGCTTCCGGGTGACGAAATCGTGATCTCGATCGAGGGCCTCAGCGACACCGTCATCAAGGTCGGACCGCCCCTCGATGCCTGAGAATACGGTACTTCACGGCTTCTGGCGCTCGTCTTCGGCGTGGCGGGTCCGCATCGCGCTGGCGCTCAAGGGCGTCGCGTGGGAAGGGCGGACCTACCATCTTCGCGAAGGCAGGCAGCGCGGGTCGGATTTCCTTGCGCTGAACCCGCAAGGGCTGGTTCCCGCCCTGGAAATCGATGGCGCAACGCTGACGCAAAGCCTGGCGATGTGCGAGTATCTCGACGAAGTGCATCCCGAACCGGCCTTGCTGCCGGGCGACGCGATGCAGCGTGCCAAGATCCGTGCTGCCGCACAGGCGATCGCCTGCGACGTTCATCCTCTGCAGAACCTCAAGGTCCTGCAGAAGCTGCGCGACCTTGGCCACAGTGAAGATGTCGTGACGGGCTGGGCCAGAGACGTCATCGAAGGCGGGCTTGAGGCATTTTCGAAGCTGATCGCCCGGAACGAAGGCACCTATTGCTTCGGTGATACGGTCACGCTGGCCGACATCTGCCTGATACCGCAGTTGGGCAATGCCCGCAGGTTCGGCGCCAGAATGGACTTCCCGCGGCTTCTGGCTGTGGAAGCGGCCTGCAACGAACTGGAAGCGTTTCGCGTGTCGGTGCCTTCGCTGCAAAGCGACGCCGAGTGACCATCAGGGCCTAGCCCAGTTGAAATGGGCCACGTTCACGCGATCTCTCCTCCCGCGTGAAGGTGGTTGACGGCGGCGGATGTGCATCCGCCGCCGTCGAACTTCTCTCCCCCCACTCCCCCCAGGATCATATCTTCAAGATGTCTTCGTTTCCGAAGCGCAAGAATCGTTCCATCTTGCGCAGCCGGGCCAGCCTTGCCGGTCTCACTTTGTACGGCCTGTCCTTCGATCCCGCACACGGTCGCGAAGCGGCGATCACACCGGTTCCCGATGATCCGCCGCGTTTGCAGGATGCGGCACCGGAAGCGGACACACGTGACGGCGCGGCGCGGGGCCAGCCGCGGATCACGCCCAATCTTCCTGCCAACCTTCACAAGGGGCCGCGGCAGGGCGAGCATTTGCGCATCTGGCAGAACCGCCCCCTCAAAGCGATCAAGCAAAGCGCCGGGTCCGATTTTCCACTGGGCCCGCTCAGCCACATCCCTCTCGGCGATGGCGGCGCCTACTTGTCCATTCATGGCGAAGAACGGATGCGAATGATCCGGCAGGATCGCTCCTCTCTCGGTACAAGTCGTCAGCCGCGACAACTCAACATCCAGTTCCGTCACCAATGGGGTGCCGAACTGCACATCAACGACAGCGTCCGTTTCGTAGGTGAACTGGTCTACGGCCAGGTGACCGGCAAGAACTACGTCACACCGGCCATCGACCGGCAAGACAACGGTCCGGAAATATCGCAAGCCTTCGTGGAAATGCAGGACAAGATGGCGGGCGGGCGCGTTGGCGCGGTGCTGGGGCGCCAGAAGATGCAGCTGGGGTCAGGCTCGGTCATATCGTTGCAGATCGCGCAGAACATCCAGCGGAGCTACGATGGTGTGCGCGCCTACTACGAACGGGACAAGTTCCGCTTCGATGCCATCGCCGTCAGGCCGTCGACTTTCACGCACGGCGCCTTCAACGACAGCACGAGCGATACGGAGAGCATCTGGGGTGGTTACGCAGCCTATGCGTTGCCCAGGGGCAAGCGGGTGGCACTCAACCTTGATGCCTTCTACTTCCGCTACCGTGATGAAGACAGTCCGCTGCTGGGCCAGCGGTCGGTGGAAGAACGCAACAACTTCGGCACCAGGCTCTGGGGCATCGTCGGACCGGCACAGCTGGACTTCACCCTGAACCGGCAGACCGGGCAAATCGCCGACAAGCCGATCCGCGCATGGTCGCTGATTTCGGCAACGCGTATCAACCTGTCGACCGGGGGCCTGAAGCCAGCGCTGATTCTCCACGCCGATGTGCTTTCGGGCGGCGATCGAAACGGGGCCGTCATCCATACGTACAACCATATGTACGGTCGTCAGCGGCATAACAATTTCGGCAACCTGTTGGGGCTGACCAACCTCTACAGCTTCGGCGGCGCTCTCAGGGTGAAGCCGTCCAAGGACCTTGTGCTGCAGGCGGGTGTCAGGAATTTCTGGCGCTATTCCATCCACGATGGCCACGCGATCGGCTACCAGACCTTCGTGAACAACACAAAGACGCGCGAACGGTTCATCGGCACCTTGCCGACCGTGTCGGTGCAGTACCAGCTGACCCGCGAGATATCGATGCGGGCCGTGGCTGCCCGCCTCCTGTCCAGCGACGGATACAAGAAAATTGGCCAGCGCGACCTGACGAACCTGGGCTTTGAGTTTAACGTGCTGTTCTGAGGCAGGCGCTCCGGCTCACGCCGGAACCTCACTCGCGGAACTGGTTCAAGATCAACATATGTGTCGCTGCGCGAAAGGCCGGCCATCCACAATCATTCGACCTGCCGGGCACAAGCCTCTTGCGCGGCGAGGCAAAGGCGCTCATCGAAACGCAATCGGGGCCTTTACTTCGTAGGCACGTCCCGGCTGAGAGACTTCGCGCGCTCCCGCTTACAGCAGGAGCGCGCCTCATGCGGTTCTCACCAGATTTTCCGAAAATTCAATCTGCATTGCCGGTGGTCACCGGCATCAGACGATTGCCGGTGGTCACCGGCATCAGACGATTGCTGGTGGTCGCCGGCACCGGACTTGCGCTTTGAGCCTCGGCGCTCCCACGATTTCCCCCCAGACATGCGATCGACCGGCCCGGAGCCGTGTGCGAAGCAACCTCCCCGAGGAGCGTTCATGACAGAAGACGATGTGCTGGTCGGCACGGCCCATGTGCCCGAAGGTGTCGAACTGAGGCTCGTGCAACACGGCGACGGCTTCACCATCCTGCTTGAAGACAATGAACTGATGAGCACCGAGGCCAGCCATTCGGAAGAGGCCCTGGCGACGATGACCTGCGCCCGGCTTGGCGATCGCAGTGCGGTGCACATGCTCGTGGGCGGTTATGGCATGGGCTATACGCTGCGGGCTGCCTTGAGCGCCCTTGGCGAGGACGCAAGCGTTGTCGTGGCGGAAATCGTGCCGGAGATCATAGAATGGGCGCTCGGCCCGATGCGGCATGTCACCGCGGGCTGTCTCAACGATCCCCGGGTGATGTTGGTCAAGGAAGACCTCGCCATGCTGATCGACGCGGCGCGCGAGGGCTACGATGCGATCCTGCTCGATGTCGACAACGGGCCCGAGGGGCTTACCCGCCGGCAGAACGACCTGCTCTATTCGAAGTCGGGCCTGGAAAGGACCATGCAGGCCCTGACCCCCGGGGGGATCGCCGCCATCTGGTCGGCATGGCCCGATCCGGCTTTCACGGCGCTGCTCGAGGAAGTTGGTTTCGAGGTCTCGGTCGTTACGGTCACGTCCGAACCCGATGGGAAAGGGCACCAGCATGTCATCTGGTTTGCCCGTAAATGCGAACAGGCACTGGCGAGGGAGCCTCTTCGCGAAGACACTGGCCGAAGGGTTCTCGATCTTTGCCGTGACTGAGTGTGCAATTCAGCCAGTCGTGGCCGGTCCGACCTGCGACATTGGTCGGGTAAGGGGCTTGAGGCTTTGAGTATGCAAAGAATTACGGTAAATGCGGCGACTTGAGACAATGGCACGGCGCTGGTAATAAATCTTATGGCCAATTGTGATCTTTGCGTGGTTCGCAACCGGGCGATTTGCGCATCGCTCGACGCGAAGGAGCTTGAAGCTCTCAATGCGATCGGCCGTACCCGCACGATCACGCCCGGTGAATCGCTGATCTGGGAAGGCGAGGATTCGGTCCTCGTTGCCAATGTCATCGAAGGTGTGCTCAAGCTTTCGACCAATACCGAGGATGGGCGCGAGCAGATCGTGGGCGTCGTCTATCCCTCCGACTTCATCGGCCGGCCCTTCGGCGGAACTTCCGGGCACGGTGTCACAGCCCTGACCGATGCGAAGGTCTGCGTCTTCTCGCGCCGGGATTTCGATGCCTTTGCGCGCGAACACCCGCAGCTTGAGCACAAGCTGCTCGAGCGTACGCTGGGTGAGCTGGACCGTACGCGGCGCTGGATGCTGCTGCTTGGCCGCAAGTCGGCCTCGGAGAAGATGGCCAGCTTCCTGATCGAGATGGTGGAGCGCCTCCAGGGATCCGGATGTCGCATCGATTTCGACAAGCCCAACGAACGCCATCTCACGCTGCCGTTCTCGCGCCAGCAGATCGCCGATGTCCTGGGCCTCACGATCGAGACGGTCAGCCGCCAGTTCACCCGGCTCAAGAATGAAGGCGTGATCGACCTGCCTTCACGCCGCGATGTGACGATTCTCGATTTCGACGCGCTCGTCGCCGAAGCCGGCTGACGTCGCTCCCGGTTCAGGCGATGGCTTCGCGCAGCCTCTCCTGCACGCTTGCGTAATGCCTTCGCTCTAGCGGGGGGGCGAGATCGAAGGCATCGACATAGTGTTCGAAGCGGGCGCGAACCGCGCTGCGCTCAAGCCCGAAAGCTGACAGGTCATAGCGATGGTGCTGCCAGCGATGCTGGCTGCGCGCCTTGCGGACATAGCGGCGCATGCGTGGCAGGGCCGGGGCGATTTCCATGCCCAGGAAGCGGTAGACCCGTTCCATGACGCCTTCCCAGTCGGTGTCCATTTCGCGGTAATGCACGTCGATGCGCTGGCTCGGGTGGATGCGATTGCGCGCAGCCTGCATCCGGTCGATCTGCAGACCGGTCTTCTCGAGCCAATGCCGGCCGATCCATTGCGGATCGGCTTCGTCGCTGTGAATGGTCATCTGGTTCCACACCAGCGAGCAACTGCTTCCCACGACCCGCTCGGGATCGCGATGGATGAAGATCAGCCGCGCCTCGGGGAAAACGCGCATGAGTGCGGGAAGATCGAGCATGTGCTGCGGCGTCTTGAGTACCCAGGGCTTGCGTGACCGGCTTCCCCGTGCCCAGCGCACCAGCCGCAGCAGCCGGGCAACGTGCTGGTAGGCCGGGGTTGCGTCCTCGCCTTCGGCCCAGCGGCCATAGCTGGGCACGCGCCACTGCGCTTCGTGCTTCATGCCCCACGCAGAGGCGACCAGCAGGCCCAGTTCCTCTTCCGGCTCGTAAGGGCCGGTGGGGTGGATGACGGCGGTACGCGGATTGAGATGGTGCACCGTCTTGAGCAGGCGGCCCGCCTGCCTGGGGCGCCTGTCCTTGCGGCCGGGGCGATAGTCCGGCCGGGGAACCGGGCAAACCGTCTCGAAGAAGCGCAAGTGTTCGAAGCGGTCATCGGCCGCGAGCAGGCGGTGGAGGCGCGTCGTGCCCGATCGCATCGGACCGACGACGATCACTGGAGGGACCAGCGGTTCAGCGAGGATTTCGCGTTCCCGCTTGAACCATTGCTGCGCCCACAGGCGCTCGCGCATGACCTTGAGGAACTGCCCCGTCGCCGCGATATGGCCGATCGGGTTGAGCGCGGCTTCCGCCTTCAGCGCTTCGACGAGGACTTCCAGCGGCTCAAGGAACCAGGGATCGCCGAAATCGTCGAGCCCGGTCTGCTCGCGGGCGACCGAACAGAGTTCCTGTACGTCGAGCTGCACTTGCGGCATGATGGAGCAGGCATCGAGGCCGGTCAGTATGCGGTTGGCTACGCCCACAAGCGGTGAGCGGGTCGGTAACGAGAATTCTCCGGTCATGATCGCAATAAGCGCATGTCGGGAAGAATTGTTCAATCGGGCGAAAATCTTTATGACCGGCAAGCGGCTTGCAACAAGGTCCACGGCGTGGTGTTCAAAGGACATGCGTTCCTTTCTCCACGGATCAGGCCGAAAGTCCGGTCGGTTGAACGATGAAACCGGTCATCCCGGCTTGCGCGAACGCCTGATCAGTCGTCGCAGCTCTCTTCTCTACATAAAGAATGCTGTGGCTTCGACGGCCTCGTTCCTATTCGATCTCCTTCTCATCTCATTGATGATCGAACGATGGGGCTGGAACAAGCTGGTGGCCGTGGCAGTCGGCTTCGTCCTCGCCAACGCGCTGCATTACCTGCTGGCACGGGCGTGGATCTTTCGCGGCAGCCTGCGCGGCATTGCCAGCGGCTACGTCTATTTCCTCGGCAATTCGCTGTTCGGGCTGGCCATCATCCTGGCCCTGTTCGCGCTTCTCGCGGATGGACTGGGCGTGCCGTACCTGATCGCCCGGGTCATCGCTTCGCTTTGCGCCGGGACGATCGTCTTCATTCTCAACGCAACGATCAACTTCCGGCAGCTCTGACGAAAAAGGGGAGCCGCGAACGGCTCCCCTTCGTGTCGTCGTGGAATAAGACCGGGTCAGAAGCGGTAGGATACGCCCGCACTCAGCACCCAGGGATCGAGCTTGTGCCGGGTCTTGAGCGCCAGCGTGTCGCCTTCGTAGAAAGAGGCGGTCGGGCGCATCCAGTACTTCTTGGCGTCGAGCGAGAGACCGAAACCCTGGTCGCCCAGCGCGATGTCGACGCCGGCCTGCGCGGCAACGCCGAGCTTGTTCGACATCTTGACCTTGTCGATCCCCAGCGCCGCGGCGGTCGCGCCCGGCTTCTCGTCGAACACGAGGAACAGGGCCGGGCCCGCGCCCACGTAAGGCTTGATCGGGCCGCCGGTGTCGAGGTGCGCCTTTGCGGTCAGCGTCGCGGGAAGGATCAGCACATGGTCGACCAGTTCCGTGCCGGCCAGGTCGCCGGCGCCGTTGACGTGGTGCTGGGTAAAGCAGCAGATCGTCTCGACCGAGAACGTCCTGTTGAAGAAGTACTCGAGCGCGAGCGTGGGCACGACGTTGTCGTTCGCCTTCGTCTGCGGATTTGCGAGCGCGGCGACGGCGCCGCCCAGCGTCGTGGTGGTGTCGACGGACTTGACGCTGTCGATCTTGCCATCCGGCAGGACGGCGGTGCCGAGCACTTTGACCTGAAAGTGACCTTCAGGGCTGCCTGCCATGGCCGGAGCCGCAAAAACAGTGGCTGCGGCCAGTGCGGCCATCATCGTCAGTTTGCGCATATTGCCTGTCTTTCGTCGCCGCCGGGACCGCCCCTTGCGGTCCCCCTGTTGCCAGCGGCTGCAGGGACAGCCTTTCCTCGATCCTGCGCCAGCTTGATTTGATTCCGCGCAAATTTCCTTGGATTTCCGTTATTTTTGCCATGCTGTCCCGATTTTGATTCCGGTCAATGCCGGATCGATTCCCAGCCTCCAAGGGGGCAGACAGGTTCAGCAACAATCTCGAAAGAGAAGGTATATGGTAACGGTCCTTGCGCGGGCAGGCGTTTGGCTTGTCGTGCTATTCCTTGCCGTCATGACTGCTGCGATGGCAGCCGACGCAGGGTTTGCAATTCACATGGCGATCGTCGCGCTCGCGGCCTTCGTCTGCCTCTGGTTCAGCTTGCGCAACACGGATTATGCCGCCGTCTCGCGCGGTATCCTCAGGATGCCGGCGGACGAGGGCCGGTACGACGACGACCCGATCCGCTGGGGTGTAATCGCCACGGTGTTCTGGGGCATGGCGGGCTTTACCGCGGGGCTGTTCATCGCCCTGCAGCTCACCTGGCCGGTCCTCAACTTCGAGCCTTTCCTCAATTTCGGACGCCTGCGGCCGCTGCATACCTCGGCGGTGATCTTCGCGTTCGGCGGCAATGCCCTGATCGCGACGAGCTTCTACGTCGTGCAGCGCACCTGCCGGGCGCGGCTTGCCTTTCCCGGCCTCGCCCGCTTCGTGTTCTGGGGCTACCAGCTGTTCATCGTGCTGGCCGCGACCGGGTACCTGCTCGGGATCACCGAGAGCAAGGAATACGCCGAGCCGGAATGGTACGTCGACTGGTGGCTGACGATCGTCTGGGTCGCCTATCTCGCGGTCTTCGTCGGCACGATCATCAAGCGCAGCGAACCGCACATCTACGTTGCCAACTGGTTCTACCTTGCCTTCATCATCACCGTGGCCATGCTGCATGTCGTCAACAACCTCGACATGCCGGTCAGCCTGCTCGGCTCGAAGAGCTACCCGCTCTTCGCCGGGGTGCAGGGCGCGCTGGTGCAGTGGTGGTACGGCCACAACGCGGTCGGCTTCTTCCTGACCGCCGGCTTCCTGGCGATGATGTACTACTTCGTGCCCAAGCAGGCCGAGCGCCCGGTCTATTCGTACCGGCTCTCGATCATCCACTTCTGGTCGCTGATCTTTCTCTACATCTGGGCGGGGCCGCACCACTTGCACTATACCGCGCTGCCCGACTGGGCGCAGACGCTGGGCATGGTCTTCTCGGTCATGCTGTGGATGCCGAGCTGGGGCGGCATGATCAACGGCCTGATGACGCTCAACGGCGCCTGGGACAAGGTGCGCACCGACCCGATCATCCGCATGATGGTCATGGCGCTCGCCTTCTATGGCATGAGCACGTTCGAAGGCCCGATGATGAGCGTGAAGAGCGTCAATTCGCTCTCGCACTACACCGACTGGACCATCGGCCACGTTCACTCGGGCGCGCTGGGCTGGAACGGCATGATCACCTTCGCCTGCGTCTACTACCTCGCGCCGCGCCTGTGGGGACGCGAGCGGCTCTACAGCCTGCGCATGGTGAACTGGCACTTCTGGCTCGCGACCATCGGCATCGTCTTCTACGCCGCCAGCATGTGGGTGGCGGGGATCACCCAGGGCCTGATGTGGCGTGAATACGGGCCCGACGGCTACCTCGTGAACTCGTTCGCCGACACCGTCGCCGCCCTGCATCCGATGTTCATCATGCGCGCCTTCGGCGGCCTGCTCTACCTTGCCGGCGCGGTGGTCATGGTGGTCAACGTCTGGGCGACCATCCTGGGCAAGCTGCGCCGGGAAGCGCCGATGCGCGATGCCGCATACGACCCGGTCGCCGACCGTCCGATCCTGGCTCCTGCCGAATAAGCGTGACGAACAGGGAACAACGACAATGACTTCCATGACCGAACGCCACAAGACGCTCGAAAAGAACGTCACGCTTCTGGGCATTGCCGCGCTGGGCGCCGTCGTGATCGGCGGCGTGGTCGAGATTGCACCGCTCTTCTGGATCGACAACACGATCGAGAAAGTGGAGGGCATGCGCCCCTACACCCCGCTCGAGCAGGCCGGGCGCGACATCTACGTGCGCGAGGGCTGCTACGTCTGCCACAGCCAGATGATCCGTCCCTTCCGCGACGAGGTGGAGCGCTACGGGCACTACAGCCTCGCTGCGGAATCGATGTACGACCACCCGTTCCAGTGGGGCTCCAAGCGCACCGGGCCGGACCTTGCCCGCGTCGGCAAGCGATACTCGGACGACTGGCACGTCCAGCACCTCAAGAACCCGCAGTCGGTGGTGCCGGAATCGGTAATGCCGCAATACGGCTTCCTCGCGGAAAACGACCTTAACGTGCCCGACATCGCGGCGAACCTCACGGCGCTGCGCCGGGTGGGCGTGCCCTATACCGACAAGGACGTGAAGATGGCGCTGGCCGACCTCGAGGCCCAGGCCGATCCCGAGGCGGACGCGGGCGATCTTGAGGAGCGTTACCCCAAGGCGCAGATCCGCGACTTCGACGGAAATCCTTCGCGCCTGACCGAAATGGACGCGCTGGTCGCCTACCTCCAGATGCTCGGCACGCTGGTCGATGTCGACGGCGCCGCGGCGCAGGAGGAACTCGCATCGGAGCACGGCCGATGAGCACGCATTCCACTTACGACTGGCTGCGGCACATGGCCGACAGCTGGGGCCTGCTGGCGATGCTGCTGGTCTTCGTGGTGCTGGTCGCCTGGCCTTTCCGGCCCGGCCAGCGCGTGAAGAACGACCATGCCGCCAACATGATCTTCAAGGACGAGAACGATGGCTGACGCTCACAATTCGCCGGCAGCCGCCAGCAGGCGCATCGACGAAGCGACCAACACCGAAACCGTCGGCCACGAGTGGGACGGTATCGAGGAACTCAACACCCCGCTGCCGCGCTGGTGGCTCTGGACCTTCTACGCGACCATCGTCTTCGCGATCGGCTACTGCGTGGCCTATCCGGCCTGGCCGATGATCTCGGGCGCGACCGAGGGTGTGCTGGGCTGGTCGAGCCGCGGTCAGCTCCAGAACGAACTGGACGCGCAGCAGGCGGCGCGCGCCCGGACGGTGGCCGCGCTGGCGGACATGCCGATCGAGCAGTTGCCGGACCATCCCGCACTGATGCGCGCGGCGATTGCCGGCGGTTCGGCGGCCTTCAAGGTCAATTGCGTCCAGTGCCACGGCGCAGGCGCGGCCGGTTCCAAGGGTTATCCCAACCTCAACGACGACGACTGGCTCTGGGGCGGCGACCTCAAGACCATCGAGACCACGCTGATTCACGGTATTCGCCAACCGGGCGACGATGCGACGCGCCAGTCGATGATGCCCAACTTCGGCGCCGATGGCCTGCTGACGCCGGAACAGATCGGCCAGGTCGCGGACTACGTGCTGACGCTTTCGGGCAAGGCCAGGGCCAGTGCATCCTCGCAGCAGGGCGCGCAGGTCTTCGCCGATAACTGCGCGGTGTGCCACGGCGCCGCGGGCAAGGGCAGCCGTCAGTTCGGCGCGCCGAACCTGTCGGATGCGATCTGGCTCGACGGTGGTCGGCGCGAGGACATCGTCGCGCAGCTCACGCGTCCGCACCACGGCGTGATGCCGGCCTGGGGCAATCGCCTCGATCCGGTGACGATCAAGATGCTGGCGGCCTACGTCCACTCGCTGGGCGGCGGCGAAGACTTCGCCGAGACCCCGGCCCCACCCGATACGCAACCGACAGAGGCTGAATAAGCCGCCTGCCGCTCTGCCCCCAAGCGGACTGGAACGATGAACAAGCCCGACCAGATCAAGACGCAGGACCGCCCCGCTTCGCTCTATGCAAAGCGGGAGCCGGTCTTCAACCGGCGCATTGACGGCAAGTTCCGTCGCCTCAAGTGGGCGATCATGGTGATCTGCCTCGCGATTTACTGGGGCACGCCGTGGCTGCGCTGGGACCGCGGCCCCTATGCGCCCGATCAGGCGGTGCTGGTCGATCTGGCCCATCGCCGCTTCTACATGTTCGGCATCGAGATCTGGCCGCACGAATTCTATTTCGTGGCAGGGCTGCTGATCATGGCCGGCATCGGCCTGTTCCTCGTCACCAGTGCCGTGGGCCGCGCGTGGTGTGGCTATGCCTGCCCGCAGACGGTCTGGACCGACCTGTTCCAGCATGTCGACCGCTTCTTCGACGGCGACCGCAATGCCCGCTTCCGGCTCTACAAGGCGCCCTGGGGACCGGCCAAGATCGCCCGGCGCCTCGCCAAGTGGACGGTCTATCTCGCGATCAGTTTCGCCACCGGCGGCGCCTGGATCTTCTATTTCGCCGATGCCCCCACGCTGCAGCACGCATTCTGGACCGGCACCGCCGACCCTGTTGCCTACGCCACGGTGGCGGTGCTGACGGCGACCACGTTCGTGCTCGGCGGCTTCATGCGCGAGCAGGTCTGTGTCTACATGTGCCCCTGGCCGCGCATCCAGACCGCGATGCTCGACGAGAAGTCGCTGATCGTCACCTACAAGGACTGGCGCGGCGAACCGCGCGGCAGCGTCAAGAAGGCCGGGAAGAACCCCGACAGGTTCGGCGACTGCATCGACTGCAACCAGTGCGTTGCAGTCTGCCCGACCGGCATCGACATCCGCGAAGGGCCGCAGATCGGCTGCATCACCTGCGCCTTGTGCATCGATGCCTGCGACCGGGTGATGGGTGAAACGGGCCGCCCGCGCGGCCTGATCGACTACGCCACGCTGGAGGATGCCGAACGCGAGAAAGCGGGGCAGCCGCCGACCCGCCACCTCAAGCTGATCTGGCGTCCGCGCACGATCCTCTATTTCGCGGTCTGGGCCGGGATCGGCCTCTCGCTGCTGTTCCTGCTGGGCACGCGCGTGCACACCGACCTGACCGTCGCCAAGGATCGCAACCCGCCCTACATCCTGCTGAGCGACGGTTCGGTCCGCAATGCCTATACCCTGCGCCTGCGCAACATGCAGGGCCGCCCGCGCAAGATGGAGATTTCCATCGAGGGACTTCCCGGAGCGAAGATCTGGAGCGACGACGTCGGCATGGCCGAGGCCGGGACCGCGCTGACCCGCATCGTGCCCGCCGACGAGACCCAGAGCCTGCGCGCCTACCTGGTGGTACCTGCCGGTACCCCCGCGCAGGAATTCACCTTCCACCTGCAGGCCCTTGGCGAAGCGCGCGAACAGGACAGCGCCGAGGCCCAGTTCGATGCCCCGGGAGAGCAATGATGAGCCGCACTGTCCGCCCCTTTACCGGCAAGCACATGACCGCGATCCTCGTCGCAGGCTTTGGCGTTGTCGTGGCCGTCAATTTCACGATGGCCGGGCTTGCCAGCTCGACCTTCGGAGGCATCGTCGTCGAGAATTCCTACGTCGCCAGCCAGCATTTCAACCGCTGGCTGGATGAAGCGAAGTCGGAAAAGGCGCTGGGCTGGACGCTCCATGCCGATCGCCGTGCCGATGGCCGCGTCGTTGCCATTCTGGGCGAGGTGCCCACCTTTCCCACGGTCTCTGCCGTGGCCCGCCACCCGCTGGGCCACAAGCCGGACATGACGCTGCATTTCGAGCGCGATGCCGGTAGCGGGTGGGTCAGCCGCGAAGTGCTGCCCGACGATCGCTGGACCCTGCGCTTCGCGGTCGAGGCAGGCGGGCGCACCTGGCGCACCGAGCAGGCGATCCGATGAACGCGCCGGTTTCCGCCCTCACCGCACAAGGCGCTGCCGCACAGGCCTGTATCGACAGCCGCTTCACGGTGCCCGGCATGCGCTGCGCGGGCTGCATCGGCAAGGTCGAGCGCGGACTTGCCGCCGTGCCCGGGGTCGCTGCGGCGCGCGTCAATTTCTCCGCCAGGCGCGTCGCGGTGAGCCACGATCCCGCACTGACCGGCGATGCCATCATCGAGGAACTGCGCAAGCTGGGTTTCGAGGCCGAGCGCGCTGCCGAGAACCCGCTGGGCCGCGATGACGCCGAAACCCGGCGCCTGCTGCGCGCACTGGCGGTGGCCGGCTTCGGCATGATGAACATCATGCTGCTCTCGGTCAGCGTATGGGCCGGAGCCGGGGGCGAGACGCGCGAGCTGTTCCATCTGCTCTCGGCGCTCATCGCCATTCCCGTCATCGCCTATGCCGGCAGGCCCTTCTTCGGCTCGGCGCTGATGGCCTTGCGCTACCGCCGCACCAACATGGACGTGCCGATCTCGATAGGCGTCCTGCTGGCGACGGGGATGAGCCTGTACGAGACGCTGACCGGCGGCCCCCATGCCTATTTCGACGGCGCGGTGATGCTGCTGTTTTTCCTGCTGGCAGGCCGCGTGCTCGACGCGATGATGCGCAGCCGCGCCCGGTCGGGGATCGCCGCGCTGCTGGGCCGCATGGGGCGCGGCGCGCATGTGCTCGAATCGGACGGTTCCACCCGCTATGTCGACGCGGACCGCCTGGCCCCGGGCATGATCATGCTGGTGGCCGCCGGAGAAGCGCTGGCCGCCGACGGCGAGATCGTCGAGGGGCGCACCACGGTCGATTCCTCGATGCTCACCGGAGAGAGCGATCCGCGACCGGCAGGCACGGGCGAGACGATCCATGCCGGGATGATCAACCTGGGCAATCCGGTCCGGGTCCGGGTGACCGCGGCGGCGCAGGATACCGCGCTTGCCGATATCGCCCGCCTCATGGACGAGGCCGGTCAGTCGCGTTCGCGCTACGTCCGCATCGCCGACAGGGCGGCGCGCTACTATGCACCGGCAGTGCACAGTCTTGCCTTCCTGAGCTTCTGCGGCTGGATGCTGGCGGGGGCGGGTCTCTACAAGTCGCTGCTGATCGCAGTGGCGGTGCTGATCATCACGTGCCCTTGCGCGCTGGGTCTTGCGGTACCGGCGGCGCAGGTCGTTGCTGCAGGCGCACTGATGAAGCGCGGCCTGCTGATCAAGGACGGCTCCGCGCTCGAACGTCTCGCCGAAGTGGATGAAGTGCTGTTCGACAAGACCGGTACGCTCACCCTTGGCGAGCCGCGCCCCGTCGACCTCACCATGCTCGACCCCCGGCAGCGCAGCATTGCGCTCGCGCTGGCGCAGGCGAGCCGCCATCCGCTCAGCCGCGGTCTGGCGAGCGCCCTGCGCGGCGAAGGCGTCGAGCCGGCCACGCTCGATGCCCTCAGCGAGACGGCAGGGCACGGAATGGGCGGGCTCTGCGCGGGAGAAGAGGTCGCGCTGCTGCGTCCGGAAGTGGAAGCGGGCGGACTCGCCGTCGACCTGCTCGTCGGAGGGGCGCGCACGCGCATCGGCTTTGCCGATCCGCTCCGCCCGGACGTGCGCGAGACGCTGGAGCAGCTTCGCGCACAGGGCATCGTCTCGGCCATCGCCTCGGGCGACCGGCAGGCGGCGGTGGCGCAGGTCGCGCGCGAGCTGGGGCTCTTCGCTACCGCTGCCATGCGTCCGGCCGACAAGCTGGCGCTGCTGGAGCGCAAGGCGGGGCAGGGCTGCAAGGTCCTGATGATCGGCGACGGCCTGAACGATGGCCCTGCACTTGCCGGTGCCCATGTCTCCATCGCTCCCGGCGGGGCGAGCGACGTCAGCCAGCAGGCTGCCGATGCCGTCTTCGTCGGCGACAGGCTCATGCCGGTTTCCATGGCGATCCGGGTGGCGCGTGCCACCATGCGGGTGGTGAGGCAGAACTTCGCACTGGCCGCCATCTACAATCTCTTTGCAGTGCCGCTGGCGATTTTCGGATTCGTGACGCCGCTTCTTGCCGCCATCGCAATGTCGGCCAGTTCCTTGATCGTGGTCGGGAATTCGCTGCGCCTTGCGCGCGCGGCCGGCAGGCAGGGCGCATGACCATTCTTGGCTTCCTCATCCCGCTGGCACTGCTTATGGGCCTCGCCGGGCTCGGCGCTTTCTTCTGGGCGATGAAAAGCGGGCAGTTCGAAGATCTCGACGGTGCGGCCAACCGTATCCTGATCGATGAAGACGACGATCTCGATGGGGACAGCAATTCGTGAATCGCCAGCTTGCCCTGTTCGCCGCTCTGGCCTTGTTGCCCGCCATGATCGGCCCGCTCGAGGCCGAGGCGCGTGCACTTGTCGCCCCGCTGTGCGGCGGCGGCGCGGTTTCGATTCCGGTCGCGCCCGATGGTCCTCCGGGACCGGTGCAGGGGCCGTGCTGCGCGAAAGGGTGCCACACCGGGTCTTCGCGCAAGCGGCTTGATCGAACGCAATGACGAGCGGCGCCGCTGCGGCGAATGTCCCCGGCATGTGGACATATCTGCCAGACCTGCTCGCGATTCCCGTACCGCGCTACACCAGCTTCCCGACGGCGGCCGAATTCGACGATCGCGTCGGCGCGGCCGATCTCCTGCGGGTGCTGGAGGGAGAGACCGGCGAAGTCTCGCTCTACGTGCACATTCCTTTCTGCGAGAAGATCTGCTGGTACTGCGGTTGCAATACCAGCGTGGCCAACCGGCGCGACCGGGTGTCGAGCTACCTCGACGCCCTGCACCGCGAGATCACGCTTGTTTCAGAACACCTGCCCAATGCCGCGAAGGTAACGCGCATCGCCTTTGGCGGGGGCAGCCCCAACGGCATTCCGCCGATCGACTTCGTGCGGCTGGTCGATGCATTGACGTTGCAGTTCGCCGCTTCGCGCCCGGTAATCTCGATCGAGCTCGACCCGCGCACGATGGGCCCCGAATGGGCTGCGGTGATCGGGTCGGTGCGGATCGAGCGCGCCAGCCTTGGCGTCCAGACCTTTGCGCCCGCGCTGCAGGAGGCCATCGGCCGGGTGCAGCCGGCGCAGATGATCGAGGGAACCACCGAAATGCTGCGCGCGGCGGGGGTGGCTTCGCTCAATTACGATCTCATGTACGGTCTGCCCGGCCAGACGATGGCCGACCTGGAGGATTCGCTGAGGCGGAGCGTCACGCTCGGCGCGGACCGCATCGCCCTTTTCGGATACGCCCATGTCCCGCACCTGATCGCGCGCCAGCGCAAGATCGACGACAGCGCACTGCCTGATGCCGAAACGCGCTTTCGCATGGCCGCGTTCGGTTACGAATATCTTGTCAGCGAAGGCTATGTTCCGGTCGGGTTCGACCACTTTGCGTTGCCCGGCGATTCGCTCGCCCGCGCGGCGCTAACCGGCAGGCTGCGGCGCAATTTCCAGGGCTTCACCGAGGATCAGGCGCCGGTCCTGATCGGGCTTGGCGCTTCCTCGATCAGCAGTTTCCCGGAGCTACTGGTCCAGAACGAGAAGAATACCGGCCGCTATCGCATGATGCTCTCGCAGGATCGACTGACCGCCAATCGCGGGATCGTGCGCAGTGCCGAAGATCGCCGTCGCGGCGCCGTGATCGAGGGGTTGCTGTGCCGGGGCCGCGCCCATGTCGATCCCGACCTGGCGCGCGAGGCGTTTCCGATGCTGGAGTCCTATCTTCAGGCCGGGCTGTGCGAGGCCGATGGCGACAACCTGGTGATCCGTCCGGGCGGCCTGCCCTATGCGCGCTCCATCGCGGCACGCTTCGATCCTTATCGCAAGGATTCGCTGCGGCGGTTCAGTTCGGCGGTTTAGCGGACGGCGACGCTGCGCGTCAGGCGCGGGTGTCGAATTCCACGCCGAACAGGTTGCCCTCCGTCCAGCGTACGAGGCCCCAGAGTTCGCGGCCGTCCTCAAGCTGGGCGCGCACGATTGAATTGGGTGCCGGCGGATCGCCCGCGGCGGCAGCGCTGAGACCGCGCGAGGAAATGTCGCGCACGATCACGTCGATCGTCTGGCCACTGGCATCGTACAGCGTGAATCGCGTGCACTGGTTGCGACGGCGTTCACGCAGAATCGGTGTCGGCTTGAAGCGGCTGGTGTCCATGCTTCGCCTCATAAGCCGGGGATGGTTAAGGGATGGTACCCTGGAGATGCGGTGCGCAGGCCGAGTTGGGCGCCCCGGATGCGCTTTTCTGAACTTCGATTCCAATATTGACCCTGGTCAATGTCGGGTGGCGCGACCTGCGGCAGTAAGGGGGTGCCGGTCTTGTACCGCTTCCCTCGGGAAAGGTGCGAACCGCTTCTCCCCAACTTCGGGCGACCCAGCCTCGTGACGGGTCGCCCTTTCTTTTTGCCCAGGAGCCTGGCGGGAATCCGGTTGACGCGCGTCAATGCGCGCGGCGCAGCGATGGCCAGACTGCCGAAAGCCCTGAGGCATTGCGCAGGAGCGTGGCGGGCAAGCTGGGAGTTGAAGTGATGCAGCGCGATGACCTGGTCATCATCAGCACCGAAGATTACCTTTGCGAACCGTCCAACCTGTTCGACAACCAGCTTTGCGGCAGGCTGCTGGCAGCCGCGCCGAGGTCGGGGCAGGATGCGCAAGGCAACCCGGTATGGATCTATCAGGACCGGGCATGGCCGGTAGCCCACTGCGCCTCGTTCCTCGCCGGTGGCGCGCTCGCCGGAGATACGGCTCGGGTCCACCTGCGACCGGGCTGCCGGGACGTTCACGCAAGGATCGACGAGATGGACGCGAATGGGGTGGCAGCTTCGCTGTGCTTCGGCGATGCCTTGGGAGCCGATAGCGCCATCTTCCATGCGGCCCCGGACAAGGCGCTGGCGCTGCGTCACCTGCGCGCCGTGAACGATTGGCATTTCGACGAGTGGTGCATGGCGTACCCCGGTCGCCTCATCCCCCAGGGCATCCTGCCGAACTGGGATGTGCAGGCAAGCCTCGAGGAAATCGACCGGCTTGCGCGCAAGGGGTTGCGGGTCATCGACCTTGGCGCGAACCCGGTCCTGCAGGGCCTGCCGCCGATCCGCGATGACCATTGGCGGCCGATCTTCCGCGCGCTTGCCGACAACGACATGACCGTGGCCTGCCGTCCCGGAACTGGGAATGGCGCGCTCGACACCGGAAGCCTCCCCGGCGCCGGGGCCTGGGTTGCGGGGATGCCGCTGGCGGCGGCGCAAGTGCTTGCCGACTGGCTGCAACTCGACGCGCTGCATTCCTGTCCCGACTTGCGCATCGTGATGCCCGAAGGCTCGATCGGCTGGGTGCCGTTCCTGGCCGCCAGGGCCGACCTGATGGACTGGCGCAGCCCGGCATGGGAGCGTTCGGGGCGGCGTGCGGTACAACCTTCGTATCTGCTTGCCCGGCACTTCTGCCACACCTTCCGGTGGGACCCTTCGGGGCTTGCGAACTGGGCCGAAGTGGGTGAGGACAACATCGCCTTCGCGGCAGGCTATCCGCGCACGTTCGGGCCATGGGCGGACACCGCGGCGCAATGCCTCGAGCAGCTCGGCGACATGCCGGAGGCGGTGATCGACAAAGTCACCCATGGCAATGCGATCCGCTGGCTGCGGCACGAGGCGCTGTTCGAACGCTTCTCCCGGTCCGAAGTCACTGTGGGCGCATTGCGTGCCCGGGCCGCGGCCAAAGGGGTCGATACTGCCTATCCGTAGGCGATCCGGTAAGCGCGGGCGTCCGTTATTTCAGCCAGAACCGGATTGCGAGCGAAACGAGCCCCAGCCCGGTTACGCTCCCGGCCCAGATCAGTGCCATCCAGCCCAGCCGCTTCCAAAGCGGAGCTTCGTCGGCGTCCAGCCGGGTGCGCTTCATCAGTGATAGCCTTCGTGGCCGACCTTGCCGCGAAATACCCAGTAGGCCCAGCCGGTGTAGACGAGGATCAGCGGCAAGGTCAGCGCGACGCCGACCAGCATGAAGATCTGGCTGCGTTCGGGGGCGGCAGCGTCCCAGATCGTCACTTCGCCGGGAACGACATAGGGCCACATGCTGACGCCAAGGCCCGCCATGCCGAGCAGGAAGATGCCGAGCGCGAACCAGAAAGGCGCTGCCTCGCGCCGCCTGGCCAGGGCACGGAACAGCAGGAAGGCGAGGATGGCGGTGAGCAGCGGGACTTGCGCTGCGAACAGGACGTTCGGCATCTCGAACCAGCGGGTCCAGTAGTCTGCGTCCAGCAGCGGCGTGTAGAGGCTGACGCAGACCAGCAGCACGAGCGTTGCCACCGCGGCGCGCCTTGCCACCTTGTAGGCATGGGCCTGCGGCGCGCCGTCCAGTTTCCAGACCAGCCAGGTCGCGCCGAGCAAGGCGTAGCCTGCCACCACGCCGAGGCCGGTCAGAAGCGTGTAGGGCGTCAGCCAGTCCCACCACGACCCGGCATAGGCGCGGTTCGATACCTCGATACCCTGCAGGATCGCGCCAAGCGTCATGCCCTGCGACATCGCCGCGACGAGCGATCCGCCCGAGAAGGCAAGGTCCCAGAACGGCCGGTGCGCCGGATCGCGCCAGCGAAATTCGAAAGCGACGCCGCGAAACACAAGTCCCAGCAGCATGGCGATGATCAGGGGGTAGGTCGCGGGCAGGATGATGGCATAGGCCAGCGGGAAGGCGGCGAACAGGCCGCCGCCGCCCAGCACCAGCCAGGTCTCGTTGCCGTCCCACACCGGCGCGATGGAATTCATCGCGCGATTGCGTCCCTCGCCCACCTTGAAGCTGGGGAAGAGGATGCCGATGCCAAGGTCGAAGCCGTCCATCACGACATAGGCGAAGACGCCGAAGGCGATGATGAAGGCCCAGATGACGGTGAGGTCGAAGTTGACGTCCATCGTGCTTACTCCCCCTTTCCGGCGGGATGCTGGTGCGGCCCGGGTGTGATCCCGGCGGTGCGGACGGGGCCGTCCTCAAGGCCGCTTTCCTGCGGGTGCGGCGCCTTGTCCATCAGCTTGAGAATGTACCAGGTGCCGATCGAGAAGACGGAGAAATAGACCACGACGAAAGCCAGCAGCGAGGCGCCTACCGCGGGCGCGTCAAGCGGCGAGGCGGAATCGGCGGTGCGCAGCAGGCCGTAGATCGTCCAGGGCTGGCGGCCCACTTCGGTGGTCATCCATCCGGCGATCACCGCAATGAAACCCGAGGGGCCCATCGCGATTGCCGCGCGGTGCAGCCAGCGCCAGTCGTAGAGCTTGCCGCGCGCACGCCCCAGCAGGCTCCACAGGCCGATGCCGAGCATCGCGAAGCCCAGCCCGACCATGACCCGGAAGGCCCAGAATACCGGGCCGACGGGCGGCTGGTCGGTTTCGGGAACGGTGTCGAGGCCGGCAAGCGGTGCGTTGGGATCGTGCTTGAGGATCAGCGAGGAAAGCTTGGGTACCTCGATCGCGTAATCGACGCGCTTTTCCTTGCTGTCGGGAATGCCGAAGAGGATCAGCGGCGCACCCTCGGGATGGCTCTGGTAGTGGCCTTCCATCGCCATGACCTTGGCCGGCTGGTGCTCCAGCGTGTTGAGGCCATGGGCGTCGCCGAGAAAGATCTGCACCGGCGCGACGAGCGCGGCCATCCACATCGCCATCGAGAACATCTTGCGCGCGTGGGCATTGGTCCGCTCGCGCAGCAGGTGCCAGGCGCCCACGCCGCCAACCGCGAAGGCGGTGGTGAGGTAGGCGGCGGTCACGGTGTGCAGCAGGCGATAGGGGAAGCTGGGGTTGAATATCACGTCGATCCAGCTCGGCCCCGGCAGGAACTGGCCGTTCGCACCGATCTCGAAACCGGTCGGGGTCTGCATCCACGAGTTCACCGACAGGATCCAGAAGGCCGATACGAAAGTGCCGCCGGCCACCATGCAGGTGGCGAAGAAGTGCAGCTTGCGCCCCACCCGCTCCATTCCGAACAGCATGACGCCGAGGAACCCGGCTTCGAGGAAGAAGGCGGTCAGCACTTCATAGGCCATCAGCGGCCCGATCACCGGCCCGGCCTTGTCCGAGAATACCGCCCAGTTGGTGCCGAACTGGTAGGACATGACGATGCCGGAGACGACGCCCATCGCAAAGGCGACCGCGAAGATCTTGAGCCAGTAGCGGAACAGGTCGAGGTACAGCGCCTTGCCCGTTTTCAGCCACAGCCCCTCCAGCACCGCAAGGTAGCTGGCAAGGCCGATGGAGAACGCGGGGAAGATGAAATGGAAGCTCACCGTGAAGGCGAACTGGATCCGTGCCAGCAGCAAGGCGTCGGCGTGATCCCACATGGATCTTTCCCTCCTGTCCTTTCGGTGCCGGTCCGTGCTGTCCGGCTGCAGTGTCGTGACGGTCGCGGGGCGCGCGTGGAATTACGCCCGGCAGGATGATGCGATCAGGTAGTGCGGCCTGTGCGGCCGGTCTGGATGGGGCACTGCAAGCGCGCCTTGCGCCAGCGCTGGAAAGTCTTTTCCGACATGCCCACCTCGCGACAACTTTCGACGACGCCCCGACCTTGACCTATAAGAGCCTCGATTTGAAGGCATTTCTGCTCCTTGTCGGCAATGCGTCTCATAGCGAAGTTCCGCTTTTCCAGAGCATGTAGGCGGCAACGACGAAGATCAGCCCGGCAAACACCGTGGTCAGCGCGCCCGCGCCGGACAGGCGCCTGGCCGCCATGGTCCCCCCGACGCCGCCGATTATGCCGCCGGCGATGAACACGGCTGCCAGCAGCCAGTCGACGAGGCCCGATGCGGCGTAGTTGAGCGCGGTGGTGAGGCCGAAGGCCGTCACGGCGACGAGGCTGGTGCCTACCGCATTGATCATCGGCATCGAAGTCGACGCAACGAGGCCGGGGACGATGAGGAAGCCTCCGCCGATCCCGAAGAATCCGGAAAAGACGCCGGTGCCCAGACCGAACGTGACGACCTTGGGGGCATTCTCGCGATTGCACTGCGCCCCGGGTTCCCCCTGGTTGCGGCGGCCGCGGATCATCAGCACGCCGACCGCGATCATGACGAGCGCGAAGAGGAACAGCAGTTTCTGCCCGTCGATCGCCTTGCCCAGCGTCGAGCCGAGGAAGGCGCCGAGGATACCCGAGGCGGCATAGACCGCACCGCAGCGCCACTTCACGTTGTGCGCGCGGGCGTGCTGGACAAGGCCGGTGGCGGCGTTGACGGCAACGGCGAAGGCGCTGGTGCCGATTGCCACATGCGGGCTTTGCACACCGACGAGATAGACCATCAGCGGCACCGCGAGGATCGATCCGCCACCGCCGACGAGGCCGAGCGTGAAGCCGACGAGAACGCCCGAAAGAGCGCCGAGCGCGAGGTGGAGCGTATCGATCTGGACGGGGTCGATCATGGCCTGCGATCCTTTCGGCTACTGCAGCGGCACCGGCGGGACGAGCCACTCGCGGCCCTTGAGCATGCCGTGCCAGTAGATCGGCGGCAGTGCGTCGGCCTTGAGATGCCAGGCGAGGCGCGAGGGCCGCGTGCCGTCTATCAGCCAGGTCGGCAGGGTCGGTGAGACTTTCCCGCCGTAAGTGAACTCGGCCAGGACGATGTGGCCGCGATCGACCGTGAGTGGGCAGGAGCCATAGCCGTCGTAGGCTGCGACCGGATCGCGGCCGTCGAGCGCGGCAAGGGCGTTTACCGCAACCACCGGGGCCTGCTTGCGCGCCGCCGCTGCGGTCTTGGCATTGCCGGTATTGCAGCCGTCACCCAGCGCGAAGACATTGGCGAAGCGGACATGGCGCAAGGTCGCGGCGTCGACTTCGGCATAGCCGTTCGCGTCGGCCAGCGGACTGGCCGCGACCACACTGTTGCCCTCTTGCGGCGGAACGACGTGGAGCATGTCGAAACCGCGGGTGACTTCGCCGTCAGGGGTGCGGAAGGTCGCGGTGCGGTTCGGCCCGTCGACGGCGACGAGGTTCGATTCGAAGTTCAGGCCGATGCCGTAGCGCTGGACCGTCTCCATCAGCGCGGGCACGTATTCGGGCACGCCGAACAGAACGCCGCCGGCATTGTGGAATTCGACCTCGATGTTCCCGAGCAGGCCCTGCTTCTCCCATTCGCTGCACGACAGGTACATGGCCTTCTGGGGGGCGCCTGCGCACTTGATCGGCATCGGCGGCTGGGTGAACAGCGCGCGCCCGAGCTGCATCCGCTGGACGAGCTGCCAGGTATAGGGAGCAAGGTCGAAGCGGTAGTTCGAGGTCACACCGTTCCGGCCGAGCGTCTCTTCGAGCCCGGCGATCCTTTCCCAGGCGAGGCGATTGCCCATGGCGACGATGAGGATGTCGTACGTGACGCGCATGCCGCCTGCGAGCTTGACCGCGTTGGCATCGGGATCGAAACAGGATACGGCATCGCGGATCCAGTCCGCCCCGCGCGGCAGTATGGCGGCGGTCTTGCGCACGGTATCGCGCTGCTGGAAGACCCCGCCGCCCACCATGGTCCAGCCCGGCTGGTAGAAGTGATCCTCGCGCGGTTCGACGATCGCAAGGGAGAGCCCGCGGCGGCGCTTGAGAATCGAGGCCGCGGTGGCGATCCCTGCAGAGCCCCCACCGACGATCAGCACCTTGTAGTGCGGTGCCTTTGCTGCCGGGGCCCGTGCAAAGGCGGCCCTGGCGACCTGTTCGGAGCGGTTGCCTGTGCGGCAGTATGCAAGCACGGGGGCAGGAAGCTCGCGAAGGGCGGCAGCAAAATCGGCGGCTTGGTCTTCGGCCGTCGCGCCGCCGCCGACGGGCAGGTAGCGCATGGCAATGCCTTGCGCGCCCGCCGCATCGGCCAGCGTGGCGAAACTCGGCTGGTCGGCGTCCTCGCCGTCGGGACGATTGCACACGATGGCGCGAAAGCCCAGCGCGGCGAGCGCCTCGAGATCGCCGGGCGCGATCTGGCCGCAGACCGAAAGGCCGGGGGCGATTTGCCGAGTTTCCATGGCTATTACTCCGTAAGGTCCGGGGGGCGGGTTATTTCGAACCGCTCTCGGTGAGGCGGAAGCCGACCATTCCTGCCACCATCGCCAGCACGAAGACGGCGGCGGGGACGGGGTTGGTGACAAGCGACGCGACAGCAGGCCCCGGGCACAGGCCGCCCAGGCCCCAGCCCACGCCGAACAGGGCAGCGCCGCCGATCAGCTTGGCGTCGATCAGGCGCGTGCCGGGCAGCGAGAATTCCTCGCAGGCAACAGGCGCGGGCATGCGCCGCTGGACCAGCCACGCCAAGGCCATGACCAGTACCGCGCCGCCCATGACGAAGGCGAGAGTGGGGTCCCAGTTTCCCGCAACATCGAGGAAGCCGCGCACCCGCGATGGGTCCATCATGCCGGAGATGGCAAGGCCGGCGCCGAAGAGCATGCCGGAGAGAAGCCCGATGAGGTGACGCATGTTACCAGTCTCCACCGAGGGCATTGACCAAGGCGACAGTCACCATGCCCGATGCAATGAAGCTTCCGGTCGCCACGATCGAGCGCGGCGACAGGCGCGACAGGCCGCACACGCCGTGACCGCTGGTGCAGCCGCTGCCAAGCCGCGTGCCGAATCCGGTGATCAGGCCCGCCACGGCCAGAACCGCGTAGGATGGCGGGAAGCGTGCCTCGATGCCGCCCAGAGCGGTGGCCATGATCAGCGCGCCGATCGGCAGGCCGGCGATGAACAGGGCTGCCAGTATGCGCGGCGCCCCCGAAGCGAGGCCGAGCGTGCGCGCGGCAAGGCCGCTGACACCGGCGATGCGCCCGGCACCGAGCAGCATGACCGCTCCGGCCAGTCCGATCAGGATGCCGCCGATGAAGCCGTGGAGCGGCTGGGCGTGTGGGAAGAGTTCGGAAAGCATGTCCCGGGCCCTCAGATCGCGTTGATGGGGATCTTGATGTAGCTGACCCCATTGCTTTCCGGCTGCGGGAAGTGGCCGCCGCGGATGTTCACCTGCACCGAGGGCAGGATCAGATTCGGCACCGCCAGGGTGCTGTCGCGGCTGGTGCGCATCTCGACGAATTCGTCCTCGCTAACGCCGTCGTGCACGTGGACGTTGCCGCCGCGCTGTTCTTCGACGGTGGTTTCCCAGGCGAAGGTGTCGCGGCCCGGCGCCTTGTAGTCGTGGCACATGAACAGCCGCGTTTCGCGCGGGAGACTGAGCAGGCGGCGGATCGAGCGGTAGAGCTGGCGCGCATCGCCGCCGGGAAAGTCGGCGCGGGCGGTGCCGTAGTCGGGCATGAACAGGGTATCGCCCACGAACGCGGCATCGCCTACGACATAGGCCATGTCCGCAGGGGTGTGGCCCGGGACGTGCAGCGCGATCGCGGGAATCGAGCCGACCATGAAGGTTTCGCCGTCGGCGAAGAGATGATCGAACTGCGAGCCGTCGCGGGCGAATTCGGTGCCGGCGTTGAACAGCTTTCCGAAGACGTCCTGCACCCGCTGGATTTCGCGACCGATCGCCAGCTTCCCGCCCAGCTTCTCCTGCAGGTAGGGCGCGGCGGAAAGGTGGTCGGCGTGGGCGTGGGTCTCGATAAGCCATGTCACTTTAAGATTTTCAGAAGTGACATGGGCGATGATGCGGTCCGCAGAAGCGGTCGAGGTGCGACCGGCAGCCGCCTCGTAGTCGAGCACGGAGTCGATGATCGCAGCTTCCCGAGTGGCGGGGTCGGCGACCACGTAGCTCACCGTAAACGTGGCTTCGTCGAAGAAGGCGGTAATGGCGGGGCGCAGGACCGGGTCGGCTCCCGCGGCTTCGATCTGCGCAGTGGCTTTGGACAGGATGGCTTCAGACATTGCGATTCTCCGATTTTCAATTTATGTAAATATGTAATTCAGTTGCGTCAAGCAGACAATCACGATAGTGAGCAGCCCATGGAAGAAGAGACCCGTCCGCACTGTTGTCCGCTGCGTATCGGCGACACGGTACCCAACTTCACCGCGCGGACCACCGCGGGGCCCGTTGCGATGAAGGACTTCGCAGGGCGATGGCTGGTGTTCTTCTCCCATCCGGCGGATTTCACCCCGGTATGCACATCGGAATTCGTGGCTTTTGCGCGGGCGGCGGATCGTTTTGCAGCGATGGACTGCGCGCTCATGGCGCTGTCGGTCGACAGTCTTTATGCCCACTTCGCCTGGGTGCGGGCAATTCGCGATCGTCACGGCGTGGAAGTGCGCTTCCCGATCGTCGAGGATCCGACTCTGGTGATCGGCCGGGCCTATGGCATGGTGGCGCAGGACGCGCACGATGCCGGCGCCGTGCGCACGGTCTTCGTCATCGATCCGGCGCAAGTGGTGCGCGCCATGATCTGCTATCCGGTGGAAATCGGCCGATCGGTGGAGGAGATCCTGCGCATCGTCGCCGCTCTCCAGGCCGCGGATCGCGAACAGGCGCTTCCGCCCGAGGGGTGGATGCCGGGCCAGCCACTCCTTGCGCAGCCTGAGCCCACGCTCGATTCGGTCCTTGCGGCCGACGATCCGATGGGCTGGTTCCTGCAGGAGCGGAAGTGATGGCCGGCGAGCCGCCCATCGATCTGCTCAAGGCAATTGCCCATCCCTTGCGCTACGCCATCCTTGCTGCAGTGGCGGAAGGCGAGCGCAATGTCGGCGAGATCGAGGCGATGACCGGGATCGGGCAGCCGACTCTCTCGCAGCAGTTGTCCGTTCTCAGGCAAGCCGGGCTGGTGACTTCGCGGCGCGAGGCCAAGCTGGTGTTCTATGGCTTGGAGCAGGGCGCGATGGCGCAGGCGCGCGACAGTCTGTCGGCGCTGGTCGGCAGCGACGAGGCCTTGCCGGTTGCTGCACGTGCCCGGGAGGGAGCGATCCGGCGAAGCGGCGGCGCGGCGGTCTTCGCACGTCTCGCCTGACTTGCCCCTGGCTCTGAACGGCACTCCAGAATCAGAAAAGGCGACCTGACGGCCGCCTTCTCCTCCTCTCCAAACCCGTAAGCGCTTCCTGCTTGCTTCGCTGCGGCGGGTCAGCGCGAAGCCTTTGCCGATCAACCGCCCTTGGCGTCGCTCTCGGCTGCGGCAGCAGCCATGCGGTCGCCCTGCATGTACGGGATCGGGTTGACGGCAACGCCGTCGACGCGGACTTCGTAGTGCAGGTGGGGGCCGGTCGAATTGCCGGTGGTGCCGACGTAACCGATCACGTCGCCCTTGTGGACGACCTGGCCGTCGGCAACGTTCAGGCGCGACATGTGGCCATAGCGGGTCTGCAGTTCACCGCCGTGTTCGATCGAGACGAACAGGCCGTAACCGCCGAAAGTCGAGGCGCGGCTGACGACGCCGTCGGCCGTGGCGTGGATCGGCGTGCCGGTCGGAGCAGCAAGGTCGACGCCCTTGTGAGCGCGGCGGCCACCGAGGATCGGGTGCTCGCGCATGCCGAAGCTGCTGGTCATGGTGTCATGCTCGAGCGGATCGCGCGAAGGGATCGACACGGCGGCGATGCTGGCACCGCTGGCAACCGACGGCTTGGCCTTGGAAACGGCGAGGCCGGTTTCCTCGTAATTTTGCCAGGAGCTGAAAAGCTGGCGGAACTGTTCGTCCTCGCCGCCGCTGACCGACTGGCTTGCCGACTGCGACGCGCGGAGCGGGGCGGAGATGTCGGCTGCAGCTGCACTGCTGTTTGCCATCGCGGGATGCGCCGCGACGAGAAAACCGCCTGCAACCAGGACACCGGTCACTGCGCGGAACTTGGCGAAAGACTTCGTTACGACCACTCGCAATACCTTTTTGTCCGCCGGCATCCATATTTGGACGCGACGCTTTTCTTGTCTGACGCAGGCCACGAAATCGGCCCGGTCAAAGTTAAAATGGAGATGGTCGGAACCCCCCGCCGTCTCGCGAGTTGCAGTTATGCTTACCGTTCGCGCTCAGGCAACCCCTGCATAAAGATCGCGCGATAAACCGGCTGCGAGACGCGCCGAGTCGTTGAACGGAGGCTTTGGCAGCCCTCGAAAGTGGCGGGAAACCAAGGATTTCCACAATCCGTTAACCGGTTCGTTTAACGTTTTGGCGCGTTCGACGAAGTGTTTTGCGCCGAAACCGACATGGCGAATCTCGTCGTCAAGTATGCGACTCAGGATCTTTGCGCCGGTCTCGTCACCGGCATTGCGGACGCGCTCCAGCGTTGCCGGCGTGACGTCCAGACCGCGCGCTTCGAGCACCATCGGCACGACCGCCAGCCTTGCGGCGACGTCGTGACGCGTCTCGTAGGCGGCGTCCCACAGGCCGTTGTGAGCGGGCAGGTCGCCATAGTGGCTGCCCAGCGTGTGCAGGTGCCGTTCGATGAGCGCAAAGTGCATCGCCTCGTCGGCGGCGACGGACAGGAAGTCGCTGACGAACGGTTCGCCCATCTCGCCGCCGAAGCGCCCGACGATGTCGAGCGCAAGGTCGACGGCGACGAATTCGATGTGGGCGAGCGAGTGCCACAAGGCGATTCGCCCGCGCTGCGATCCGCCCTTGCCGCGCTTGGGCATGCGGTTGGGCGGCAGCAGTTCGGGCGCATCCGGGCGTCCCGGCACATCGGGCATGGACACGTCGAAGGCAATGGCGAGGCGGCCAAGGCGCCAGTCGCGCGCGACCTTGCGCGCGGCCATGACCTTGGTGCGCGGATCGCGCTCGAGCAGCGCCGAACGGATCGCGCGTGCAATCGATTCAGACATACTTAAAGCGCCTTCGCGGCCTCCAGTACGGCCTCGACGTGGCCCTTGACCTTCACCTTGTCCCAGACCCTGGCGATCTTGCCGTCCGGGCCGACGAGGTAGGTCGTGCGGACCATGCCCATGTAGGTGCGGCCGTAGTTCTGCTTTTCGGTCCAGATGCCGAGCGCGTCGGACAGGCCGTTTTCCTCGGCATCGGTTGCCAGGGGGGCGGTGAGGTCGTGCTTGGCGATGAAGTTCTGGTGCTTCTTGGCCGAGTCCTTGCTCACGCCCAGCAGCGCGACGCCTGCCTTGTCGAATTCGGGCTTGGCCGCCGAGAACTCGATGTTTTCGGTCGTGCAGCCGGGGGTGTTGTCCTTGGGATAGAAGAACACGACGAGCTTCTGGCCGGCGAAATCCGAGGCTTTCACGCTGCCGCCATCCGGGGTTTCCATGGCGATGTCGGGAAAGGCGTCGCCGACGCCGGGGCGGGTGCTCATCTGTCAGTCTCCAGTGTTTCGCCAAAGGCGGCCTGCCAGGCGTGTGCGACTTGCGTCCGCGCCTGGCCGAGCGCCATTTCGAGTTCGTCCCACGCCCCATAGCCGCAAGCGCGCACGAGCGCCATGCATGCCGCCTCTACCGGTACCTGCGAATCCGGTGCCAGCAGGCGGGCGGCGACCAGGAAGCGGGTGAGGACATCGTGCGCCGCGATCAGGTCCGCCGGCAGCAGGCCTGCGTCCGCCAGTTGCACGATGGCCTCGCGCAAGTCGGAAACCAGCCCCTTGCCTTCGCGCAGCTGGGTGAAATGGACGAGGAATTCGAGGTCGACGAGCCCCCCCCGTGACAGCTTGACGTCAAGCGGGCCCTTGCCGGGTTTGTGCTGGGCCATCGTTTCGCGCATTTCCAGCACGTCGCTGCGCAGCTTTTCGGGGTCGCGCGGGCGTGTCAGCACGTCATGGACAAGTGCGTCGATTTCGCTGCGCCCTGTGGCGGAACCGAACAATGCCCGCGCGCGGCACAGGGCCATGTGCTCCCAGGTCCAGGCCTGCTCTTCCTGATAGCGTGCAAAGCTGTCGAGGCTGGCTGCCGGCGGGCCTTGCGCGCCGGAGGGGCGCAGCCGCGTGTCGACCTCGTAAAGCGCGCCTTCGGCGGTCGGCACGGAAAGCGCGGCGATCACCCGCTGGCACAGGCGATTGTAGTACCGTGTCGCGCCAAGCGGCCGCTCCCCGTCCGATTCCAGCGAAAAATCGCCGCTGAACAGGAATACGAGGTCGAGGTCGGAGGCGTAGGTCAGGACGCCGCCGCCCATGCGGCCCAGGCCGAGGACGAGCAGTTCGCTGCCGGCAACCTTGCCGTGAGTCTGCTCGAATTCCTCTATCGCGGCGCGGGTGAGGACATGGATGGCCGCTTCCGCGATCCGGGCAAGTCCGTGGCCGATCGCGATCGGGTCGTTTGCCCCTTCGATCAGCTGGACCCCCAGCGCAAATCGCTTCTCGCCCACCTTGCGTCGCACGGTGTCCAGGATCCGTTCATAGTCGTCGTCCGGCTCGAACCGGGAAAACTGCGCGATCAGCGTCTCGACATCGCCCGGCAGTTCGAAGGCACTGGAATCGATCAGTGGATCGAGCAGGTCGGCCCGGCGCGTCAGGGCATTGGCCAGCGGCGGGGCCAGCGAGAGGATGCGGGCAAGGCGCTGCAGCAGCGCGGGCCGGGCTTCCAGCAGGCGGAACAGGTTGATCGCGGTCGGCAGGTTGTTGAGCAGCTGTTCCCAGCGCAGCAGGGCGCGTTCGGGTTCGGGAGCGGCGGCCAGCGCGGCGAGCAGGTCTTCCTGGATCGCCTCGAAGGCATTTCGCGCGGCATCGCTGCGCAAGGCGCGCATCCGGCCCGACTGCCATCCGGCAATCCGCTCGACGAGCGCTGCCGGGTCGGCGAAGCCCATCTCTTCCAGCCTTTCGACCAGGCTGCGCTGCTCGGGTACTGAGACGCTGGTCGAAGGGCCTTCGGGCGTATTGTCCATTATCAGCGCGTCATAGCGTTCGCCCACCGTCTCGGTGATCTGCGTCAGTTCCGCGATGAGCGCCTGCCCGTCCGGTAGTCCGTCGAGCCGGGCCACTTCGTCTAGGGCTTCCGGCTTGACCGGCAGGCTGTGGGTTTGCTGGTCGAGCACCATCTGCAGGCGGTGTTCGACGGTGCGCAGCCGGTCGTAGCATTCGCCGAGGATTCGCGCTTCTTCGGCCGGAATCAGTCCGGCATTGGCCAGCGCGACCAGCGTTTCGCGGGTGCCTCGCAGGCGCAGTTGCGGATTGCGGCCCCCGTGGATCATCTGGTGGGTCTGGGCGTAGAACTCCACCTCACGAATGCCGCCCCGGCCCTTCTTGAGGTCGAAACCGGGCCCGACCACTGGCCCGCCGCGGGCATTGGCGCGAATCTGCGTCGTAAGGCGCCCGATCTCGGCGATGGCCCCGAAGTCGAGGCTCTTGCGCCACACGAACGGCCGGATCGCGGCAAGGAAGGCCTCCCCGGCAGCGATGTCGCCGGCACAGGCGCGGGCGCGGATGAAGGCGGCGCGCTCCCATGCCAGCGCCGAGGATTCGTAATGGGTCAGCGCTGCATCGATGGAGATGGCCAGCGGGCTGACTTCCGAGGCCGGACGCAGGCGCAGGTCGACGCGGAAGACATAACCGTCCTGAGTCACCTTCGCGAGCGTTTCGACCACTGCGCGGGCGACGCGCTGGGCCGCCTCGCCCGGTTCGTCGCGCTCGCGCCGGGGCAGCAGTTCGGGATCGAACAGGAGGATCGGGTCGATGTCCGAGCTGTAATTGAGCTCGCCCGCACCGTGTTTGCCCAGCGCCAGCGCGAGGAACCCGGCCGGCTGCGCGTCGGGCGCGCGGCGGCGAATGCCCTCGGCGATCGCCGCATCCAGCGCCCGGTCGGCAAAGGCGGACAATTCGCCCGTCACCTGCAGCAGTGGAAATGCTCCGGCAAGATCGCCGATGGCGATGGCGATGGCGAGGGCCTGCTTCTCGCGGCGCAGCGCGACACCGACATCGGCGATGCCATCGCCGGCCGCCTTGGCCCAGGCCAGAGCCCCCGCGCCGTCTCCGGAGGCGAGGATTTCGGTCAGTTCCGGCAAGCGGTCGAGGGCCCCGGACAAGTAGGGGGCATGCGCGCGGGCGCGATCGATCGCTCCGGTCCAGTCGACTGTCATGTCCTATCCCTGCCTGCTGACCGCGCCGAGGGCAAGTGTGCCGGGCGCGACATGGCCGATCGGTTCATGGCGCAGGCGCCTGCTTGTGAAAGCCATGCCGTTCTGGCACTTGTTCGCCATCCCCCCAAGCACCCAGAGGTCGCAATCTTGAAGCAGAGAGTCTTTATGCTCGCCGCGCTGGCGCTCAGCGCCTGCAGCACGCCCTATGCGGGGCCGGACATGCCCAAGGGCACCGCGCTGCCGCCCCCCGAAGAGACGTCCCCGGCAGCCAGCCCGGAGATTTCGGTCGATACGATGAAGGCAATGGTGAAGACCCTTGCCTTCGACGAATTCGAAGGCCGCGCATCCAGCGGCGAATATTTGGACAGCTGAAACTGTAACGGGATTGTCCAGGACATCGACCTCTACTACGCGCTTGGCCGCGACCTCGCCGATGGCGACTGGTGGCGCCACTTGGCGCGAGGGCGACGAGTTCCGCGCCATCCGTGACAAATCCTGTGCCCCCGAAGGAGGCTGCTGACTTGACGTTCCAATTGCCGCCGGAGTGGCATCCCCAGGACTGGATCTGGATCGGCTTTCCCCATGACCCGGTCGAGTGGCCGGGCTTCCTGGGCGCCGCGCAGGAGCAGATGGCCCGCTTCGCGAGTGCCGTGGCCGATTCCGGGCAGGAAGTACGCCTGATCGTGCGGGACGAGGCCAATGCCGCGCGCGCGGCGGCGCTGTGCTCTGCAAGCGTCAAGCTGGAGATGCGGCGCTACGGCGACGTCTGGCTGCGTGACACCGGTCCGCTGGTAGTCATGGACGAGGCGGGCGAGCGCAAGGCCATGCGCTTCGGCTTCAACGGCTGGGGCGGCAAGTACCTGATGGACGGCGATCAGGAAATCGGCGCGGAACTGGCGCGCGATGCCGGCCTGCCCGTCGAGACGGCGGACTGGATTCTCGAGGGCGGCGCGCTCGACGGGGACGGCACCGGCCTCGTCGCCACGACCGAGCAGTGCCTGCTCAATCCCAACCGCAATCCATCGCTGACCCGCAACGACCTCGAAACCCGGCTCCAGCGCGACCTCGGCTACGACCGCGTGCTGTGGCTGGGCGAAGGGCTGATCAACGATCACACCGACGGCCATGTCGACAACCTCGCGCGCTTCGTCGCGCCCGGGGTGCTCGCCCTGCCGCGCGCGACCGGCGCGGACGATCCCAATGCGCACATCTATGCCGATGCCAGGGCGCGCGCCGAGGCCATGGGCATAGCAGTGCGCGAAGTGCCCTCGCCGGGCCGGGTCGAAACCGACGGGCGGATCGAACCGGCAAGCTACATGAACTTTGCCATAACCTCGAAGCTGGTGGTGGTGCCGATCTACGGAACCGAGCACGATGACGACGGCATCGATGCGATCGCGCAGCTTTTCCCCGATCGCGATACCGTGGGCATCCTTGCCGATGCCGTGCTGGCAGGCGGCGGCTCGTTCCACTGTTCCAGCCAGCAGATGCCCTCCCGTCCCTGACTTGTGCAGTCCTGACATTGTCCCTTCGTCGCCGGCTGCGCGGCGCCGCGCTGCGACGAAGCGATTGATGTGGATTTTAACGAATTGGTAAGAGTCCGCGGCGCAATCTACGCGGCATGGCTCAAGTCATTGCTCTTGCCCGGACCATCCAGCGCCCGAACCGCGCCCCGGAAGTGCTGCGCACGGCCATCGTCGCCGGTTGCGCCCTCGCGCTGATCCTGGCCAAGGCGCCGCTTCCCTTCTGACGACCTGATTACCTGCCGGCATTGACGGCAGGTGGGCTTCTTTTGCGCGTCGTTTGACCGCAATCAATGCAATCGGGCAGCCGTTGAGGGACTTGTTTCTCACCAGAAAGGAGAGAGGCAATGGCAAGTCTGGCTTTCTCGTCCCCAAGGTCGATGTCGCGGAGACCGAGGCCGGGCTGGAACTGACTGCGGAGCTGCCGGGCTTCGATGAGAAGGACGTCTCACTCGACATCGAGGACGGCGTCATGACCATCCGGGCCGAGCACAAGGACGAGCGCGAGGAAAAGGACGAGAAGAAGCACTATCATCTCGTCGAGCGCACGCAGGGCACCTTCCTGCGCCGCCTTGCGCTGCCGTTCGAGGCCGATGCCGACAAGGCGAGCGCGCATCTCGACAAGGGCCTGCTGAAGGTTTCGGTGCCGCGGCTGGCCACGGCCGAGAAGAAGCCGAAGTCGATCCCGGTCGGGAAGAAGTAGGCAGTCCGGCCGCTCAGGCGGCCTTGGCGAACCAGATCACGTGCTTGGCGCCCTTGCCGTTGCTGCGCGCGGCGACCTTGACTTCGTCGACGTCGAAGCGGGCCTTCTGCAGGCGGCGGGTAAAGGCGGGGTCGGCGCCGGCCGACCAGATCGCCAGGACACCGCCGGGCGCGAGCGCGGCCTTGGCCGCACGCAGGCCCGACGAGGTGTAGATCACGTCGTTGTCGGCGCGCACGAGGCCGTCAGGGCCGTTGTCGACGTCGAGCAGGATCGCGTCGTATTCGCCTTCCGAACCGGCGATGATCGGCGCGACGTCGGCCTGCACGAGGTTCACGCGCGGGTCGTCAAGGCAGCCGGCGGCGAGTTCGGCCATCGGACCGCGTGCCCACTCGATGATCTCGGGCACGAGTTCGACCACGGTCACCCGGCCATCGGCGGGCAGCAGCCTGAGCGCGGCGCGCAAGGTGAAGCCCATGCCGTATCCGCCGATCAGCAGGTGCGGCTGGCGGACGTGATCGATGCGCTCGATCGCCTGGACCGCCAGAGCTTCCTCAGAGCCCCACTTGCGCGTGCTCATCAGTTCGTTGTGGCCGAGCACGATCATGAAATCGCGGTCGTGCCGGTACAGTTCGAGCAGCTCGCCGCCCGGGACTTGCGCCGTGCCGATGAGTTCGCGCTGAATCAAGGGCGAAGGTCCGGTGCGGTCGCTTCGCCCTTGAGCATGGCGATGGCGTCCTCGAGGCTCATTACCTTCTGGTGCTCGGCACCCAGCGTACGCACGGCGACGGTTTGCTCGTCCGCCTCGCGCTTGCCCACGACCAGCAGGTGCGGGACCTTCTTGAGCGAGTGTTCGCGCACCTTGTAGTTGATCTTCTCGTTGCGCAGGTCGGTTTCGACGCGCACGCCCGCAGCCTTGAGCTTCGCGGTGACTTCCTTCGCATAGTCGTCGGCATCCGAAACGATCGTCGCGACGACGGCCTGCACCGGCGCGAGCCAGACCGGCAGCTTGCCGGCGAAGTGCTCGATGAGGATGCCGATGAAGCGCTCATAGGAGCCGAAGATCGCGCGGTGCAGCATGACCGGGCGGTGCTTTTCGCCGTCCTCGGCGATGTAGCTTGCATCGAGGCGTTCGGGCAGGACGCGGTCCGACTGGATCGTGCCGACCTGCCAGGTACGGCCGATCGCGTCGGTGAGGTGCCATTCCAGCTTGGGTGCGTAGAAGGCGCCTTCGCCGGGCAGCTCCTCCCAGCCGTATTCCTCGCTCGCAAGCCCTGCGCGCACGACCGCGTCGCGCAGCTCGGCCTCGGCCTTGTCCCACATCTCGTCGCTGCCGAAGCGCTTTTCGGGGCGCAGGGCGAGCTTGATCGAGTACGTGAAGCCGAAGTCCTTGTAGATCCGGTCCGCCAGTTCGCAGAAAGACTGCACTTCGGCGACGATCTGGTCTTCGCGGCAGAAGATATGCGCGTCGTCCTGGGTGAACTGGCGCACGCGCATCAGTCCGTGCAGTGCGCCGTGCGGCTCGTTGCGGTGGCAGCAGCCGTTCTCGTAGATGCGCAGCGGCAGGTCGCGGTACGACTTGATACCCTGGCGGAAGATCAGGACGTGCGCCGGGCAGTTCATCGGCTTCAACGCCATCCAGTCCGCATCGTCGGACACGAGCGGGCCCTCGTCCTCGACGTTGGGAACCTCGTCGGGGATGACGAACATGTTCTCGCGGTACTTGCCCCAGTGGCCGGACTGCTCCCACTGGCGGGCGTCCATCACCTGCGGGGTCTTGACCTCCTTGTAGCCGGCACCATCGATGGCGCGGCGCATGTAGGCTTCAAGCTCGCGCCAGATCACATAGCCCTTGGGGTGCCAGAACACCGAGCCGTGCGCTTCGGCCTGGAGGTGGAACAGGTCCATCTCGCCGCCGAGCTTGCGGTGGTCGCGCTTGGCCGCTTCCTCGAGCCGGGTAAGGTGGGCATTAAGCTGCTTCTTGTTGAGCCAGCCGGTGCCGTAGATGCGGGTCAGCTGCGCGTTCTTCTGGTCGCCGCGCCAGTAGGCCCCGGCTACGCGCATCAGCTTGAAGGCCTGCGGGTCGAGCTTGCCGGTCGAGGGAAGGTGCGGGCCGCGGCACATGTCGAGCCAGTCGTCGCCGGACCAGTAGACGGTCAGTTCCTCGCCCTCGGGCAGTTCGCCGGCCCATTGCGCCTTGAAGGTCTCGCCCTCGGCGGTCCACTTGTCGATCAGCTGCTGGCGGCTCCAGACTTCGCGGCGCAGCGGCTTGTCGGCCTTGATGATCTCGCGCATCTTTTCCTCGATGGCGGGAAGGTCGTCCATGCCGAAGGGCTCGCGCGAGGCCGGAGCCATCACGTCATAGTAGAAGCCGTCGTCGGTCGCGGGGCCGAAAGTGATCTGGGTGCCGGGCCAGAGCGCCTGCACCGCCTCGGCCAGCACGTGCGCATAGTCGTGGCGGGCGAGTTCGAGCGCCTCTTCCTCGTCGCGGCCGGTGACCAGCGCCAGCGTCGCATCGCCGGTGAAGGGACGGGTCAGGTCGACCAGCTCACCGTCGATCCTTGCGGCAATCGCGGCCTTGGCGAGGCCGGGGCCGATGGCGGCGGCAACGTCGCCGGGGGTCGACCCGAGCGGCATCTCGCGCACGGAACCATCGGGAAGGCTGATCTTGAACATCTCGGACATCGATCTCGTCTTTCGCTCCTGAGCCGCAGCGCCATGGCACATGGCTGCGCGCGGCGGAAGGTCCGGCGTCAGGTAAATTCGTTTCGGATCCGGGAAGTGACGCCTGCCGCCCGGACCCCCGGGCGACGGTGGCTCGCGTCTTCAGGCCGCGACCAACCGTGCCCGGGCCAGCCGGGTAGTCGTGGTGGTCGTTGTGGGAGTGAGCCGCGTCATCGCCGCGGCATCTAGCAGGTCAGCCCCGGGGAGTCACCCACCTGAAGCTCCAAGGTTACGCCTTGCCCTCGAGCGCCATGGACCCCACCTTCCGGGGCATGACCGAAACCTGCTTCCACGAGATGCCCGACGGGCGGAGGATCGCCTATCGCCTTACCCTGGGTGAAGGGCCGATGATGGTCTTCCTGCCCGGTTACATGTCCGACATGGCAGGAAGCAAGGCGGCTGCAGTGTTCGACTGGGCGCATCGTCACGGCCGCGCCTGCCTGCTGCTGGACTATTCCGGTTGCGGCGAAAGCCCGGGCGACTTTGCGGACGGCACCCTGCTGCGCTGGAAGGACGAGGTGGTTGCGCTGATCGAGGCGCTGTGCCCGGGGCAGGTGGTGCTGATCGGTTCCTCGATGGGCGGCTGGCTCATGCTGCTGGTTGCGCTGGCCCTGCCCGAGGGACGCTGCGCCGGGCTGGTCGGCATCGCCGCCGCGCCCGACTTCACCGACTGGGGCAAGACCGAGGCGGAGAAGGCGCGGCTCGCAGCGGGCGAAGTCGTCCTGGAGGACAATCCATATGGGCCCGAGCCGACGCCGACCCATCCCGGCTTCTGGGAGAACGGACAGGCCAATCTCCTGCTCGGCCATGAGATCGCGATAGATGCCCCGGTGCGTCTGCTGCAGGGCCAGCAGGACCCCGACGTGCCTTGGGAGACTGCGCTGAAACTGGCCAAGGCACTGCGTTCAGCCGACGTGCAGGTCCAGCTGATCAAGGACGGCGATCACCGCCTCTCGCGCGAGAGCGACATCGCGTTGCTCCTGCGCACGCTCGACGAAATCGTCAGCGGGGCGGCCTGACCGGAGACCTGTCCCGATGTTCCTGCCCGTTTCACTGATCCTCGCCCCTGTCATGCTGGCGCAAGTCGGTCCCACCACCGGCTACGGCGCCTCGCCTGCCTCGCAGCTTCCGCTCGAGATCATCGAGAAGAAGCAGGACGAAGCGCGCAAGCGTGCCGTGCAGGCAATGCCCCAGCCGAGTGCCCCGCGCGGGGCAGGCTGCATGGCCGCAGCCGAGGCGAGCCCCGAGCGCACGGTGCAGGTCGCGCGCGATGCCCTCAACCAGGCGGTCGGGCGCGAGAAGGTGCGCGCAGGCCTGTGCCTCGGCGTCGCGCTCAGCGATCTCGACCGGTGGGGCGAGGCGCAGCAGGCCTTCGTCAATGCCCGCGACGCCACCGAGCCGGACGATCACCAGACCCGCGCCCGGCTTGGCGCCATGGCCGGCAATGCCGCGCTGGCGCAGGGCGACGCGGCGCAGGCGCTCATGCTGCTGGGCCCCGCGGCGGGTGAGGCGAAGCTGGCCGAGGACAATTCGCTCACCGCTTCGATCGCGCTCGACCGCGCCCGCGCCCTCGTTGCCGTCAACCGGCCCGACGAGGCGGCCGACGCCCTGACCCAGGCGCGCGAGGCCGAGCCCGACAATGCGCAGGCCTGGCTGCTTTCGGCCACGCTTTCGCGGCGGCAGAACAAGCTGATCGAGGCGCAGACCCAGATCGAGCAGGCCGCCGGGCTGGCCCCGCGCGATGCCGAAATCGGGCTCGAGGCCGGCGTGATCGCCGCGCTTTCGGGCAACGACGACGCGGCGCGGCGCAGCTTCAACTCCGTCCTTGCGCTGGCCCCCGGCAGCGACCTGGCCGCCAAGGCGCAAGGCTATCTCGACCAGCTCGGCCCCGAAGGAGCCAAGACCCCATGATTCCCCTTTCCGTCCTCGATCTCGTCACCGTCCGCGAAGGCAGCACCGTTGCCCAGTCGCTGGCGATCAGCGCCGACTATGCCCGGGCCGCCGAAGCGGCGGGCTACAAGCGTTTCTGGGTGGCCGAGCATCACGGGATGGACGGGATCGCCGGAGGCGCGACTTCGGTGGTGCTGGCCCACATCGGCCAGGCGACCTCCAAGATCCGGATCGGTGCGGGCGGGATCATGCTGCCCAATCACACGCCTTTCGCGATCGCCGAACAGTTCGGTACGCTCGCCGCGCTGTTCCCGGGCCGTGTCGACCTCGGTCTCGGCCGCGCACCGGGCGCGGACGGGCGCCTCGGCAATGCCCTGCGCAAGAACATCATGGCTGCAGCCGAGCAGTTCCCGCAGGACGTGGTTGAACTGCGAGCGCGCTTTGCCGGACAGGCGGTGGGCGGCGTCACCGCGCCGCAGGCCGACGGGGCCGACGTGGAAATGTGGATCCTGGGATCGAGCCTGTTCGGTGCCCAGCTCGCCGCCATGCTCGGCCTGCCCTATGCCTTTGCATCGCACTTTGCGCCTGCGCAGCTAGACGATGCCGCGCGGGTCTATCGCGAGCGGTTCCAGCCATCCGAAGTGCTCGACAAGCCGCACTTCATGGCGGCGATCAACGTGATCGCGGCCGACAGCGACGAGGAGGCCGCCTATCTCGCCTCGTCGACGGAGCAGAGCTTCGTCGCCTTGCGCACCGGCAATCCCGGGCGCCTCAAGCCGCCTGTGCGAGATTACCGCGCCAACCTGCCGGGATCGGCGCTGGCCATGCTCGAACAGGTCCGCTCAGTCAGTGCGATTGGCGCGCCGCAGAAAGTGCGCGAAGGCATCGAAGCCTTCATTGCGCGCACCGGGGCGGACGAACTGATCGTGTCGGGCGCCACCTTCGATCCGCAGGCGCAATACCGCTCGCTGGCCTTGACCATGGAAGCGCTGGAACGGGTGGCGGGCTGATCCGGGGCGGGCAGGCCGCCATCCCCACGCGAGAAAGGATCTTTCGCCGAAGGGGGAAAATCGGCAAGGATCTAGGCATTGACCCCGGCTGCGAAATTGCGCAAGCGGACGGCGAGTCAGGGAACAGGAACACCATGAGCAAGGCAGACGTCGTAATCGTGGGAGCCGGGCATGGCGGTGCACAGTGCGCGATCGCCCTTCGCCAGAACGGCTTCGAAGGCACCATCACCGTCATCGGCCGTGAGCCGGAATATCCCTATGAGCGCCCGCCGCTCTCGAAGGAATACTTCGCGCGTGAGAAGACCTTCGATCGCCTCTACATCCGTCCGCCGACGTTCT
The DNA here is from genome assembly GCF_017312445.1 of Novosphingobium sp. PY1. NCBI lineage: Bacteria > Pseudomonadati > Pseudomonadota > Alphaproteobacteria > Sphingomonadales > Sphingomonadaceae > Novosphingobium > Novosphingobium sp. PY1. The sequence continues at coordinate 55,032 of NZ_BLTI01000004.1, forward strand.
GGGCCGAGAAGAACATCGCGTTCAAGCTGGGCACCGAAGTCACCAAGGTCGATCCCAAGGCGCACGAACTGACTCTCTCCAACGGCGAGAGCTATGGCTACGGCAAGCTCGTCTGGGCCACCGGCGGGGATGCCCGTCGCCTCTCGTGCCAGGGCGCGGACCTTACCGGCATCCACGCCGTGCGCACCCGCGAGGACTGCGACACGCTGATGGCCGAAGTCGATGCCGGCACGAAGAACATCGTCGTCATCGGCGGCGGCTACATCGGCCTGGAAGCCGCGGCCGTGCTGTCCAAGTTGGGCCTCAAGGTCACGCTGCTCGAAGCGCTTCCGCGCGTGCTGGCACGCGTTGCGGGTGAAGACCTGTCCACCTTCTATCAGAAGGAACACGCCGAACACGGCGTCGACCTGCGCACCGAAGTCATGGTCGACAGCCTCGTCGGCGAGAACGGCAAGGTGACCGGCGTGCAGCTTGCCGGCGGCGAAGTGATCCCGGCCGAAGGCGTCATCGTCGGCATCGGCATCGTGCCTGCCGTCGGCCCGCTGATCGCGGCCGGCGCTGCCGGCGCCAATGGCGTCGACGTGGACGAGTATTGCCGCACCTCGCTGCCCGACGTCTATGCGATCGGCGACTGCGCGGCTTTCGCCTGCGACTATGCTGGCGGCAACGTGATGCGCGTGGAATCGGTGCAGAACGCCAACGACATGGGCACTTGCGTGGCCAAGGCGATCTGCGGCGATGAGAAGCCCTACAAGGCGTTCCCGTGGTTCTGGTCGAACCAGTACGACCTCAAGCTGCAGACGGCCGGCATCAATGTCGGCTTCGACAAGACCGTGATCCGCGGCAATCCGGAGGAGCGCAGCTTCTCGGTCATCTATCTCAAGGATGGCCGCGTCCTCGCCCTCGACTGCGTGAACATGGTCAAGGACTACGTGCAGGGCCGCAAGCTGGTCGAAGCCGGGGCAACCCCCGACCTCGAAGCGCTGGCCGATGCGGCCAAGCCGCTGAAGGAACTGCTCTAAGGACAGCCGCCTTCCTGTCCCCGCGATGGCGGGGCAGGGGGCGGGTATTCAAGGGATGCTCTGAAGTTTGCTCGCGGCCCATTGCGCCGCGTCGGCGACGGCAGGGTCCGGATCGTCCAGCAAGGGCCCGACCTGTTCCAGCAGGTCGGGCCTTTTGCTGTTTCCGGCCGCATAGAGGCAATTGCGGATGAAGCGGTTGCGGCCGATGCGCTTGATCGGGGAGCCTGAAAAGAGCTTGCGAAAACCCGCATCGTCGAGCGTTAGAAGGTCGGCCAGCGGCGGCGCGGCCAGTTCCCCGCGCGGCAGGAAAGTGCGGTGGACATGCGCGACTTGCGCGAACTTGTTCCATGGGCACACGGCCAGGCAATCGTCGCAGCCGTAAATCCGATTGCCCAGTGCCTCGCGGAACTCGAGCGGGATTTCGCCCTTGTGCTCTATCGTGAGGTAGCTGATGCAGCGCCGCGCATCGAGGCGGTAGGGCGCGGGAAAGGCCTGTGTCGGGCAGGCGTCCTGGCAGGCGCTGCATGACCCGCAGCGATCCCGACCGGGCGTTGACGCTGCAAGGTCCAGCGTCGTGTAGATCTCGCCAAGGAACAGCCAGGAGCCGTGCTCGCGGCTGACCATGTTGGTGTGCTTGCCCTGCCAGCCCAGTCCGGCGGCGGCGCCCAGCGGCTTTTCCATGACCGGTGCGGTATCGGTGAAGACTTTCACGCCGACCGAGCCGTCCGCGCCGCCAAGCCCCCGCTTCTCACCCTCGAGGACGATCCAGCGCGCGAGGTGCTTGAGCGCCTTCTTCACCGTATCGTGGTAATCGGCCCCTTGCGCATAGACCGATATGCGCGCAATTTCAGGACGATCCGCATGAGCCAGCGGGTCGGCGGCGGGAGCATAGCTCATACCCAAGGCAATCACGCTGCGCGCTTCCGGCCAAAGCCCTTGTGGCGAACGCCGATGGTGGGCGCGTTCCTTCATCCACGCCATCGAACCGTGCATGCCATCGTCCAGCCACGTCTCCAGCCGCTGCGCGCGCACCGGGTCTTCGCTTGCCGAAGCGATGCCGAAAGCGCAGAACCCGAGCGAACGGGCCTGCGTCTGCAGGTCCTCGATGAATGTGTCCGGCGCGACATCGACCAATGCGGAGTTAACCAAGCTTGCGGATGTTCCCGTTTATGGCTCTCCCTCGTCGGTGGTTACCGCAGGAGAGCGTCCATGAATGTCGCACTAGGAGATTGGCGAGTGGCGGGCAATGACCAGGCTGCCTGTGCCGATGGGCCTGACTTCGGGCCGCTCGCCATCGAGGCGCGGGGACTGGTCAAGCGTTTCGACGGGGTAACGGCGGTCGACGGCGTCGATCTCACCGTGCCGCGCGGCGCGGTCTACGGCATTCTCGGCCCCAACGGCGCAGGCAAGACGACGACCCTGCGCATGCTGCTGGGGATCATCGACCCCGACCGGGGCTATCGCCGCATCCTGGGTGCGGATCGACCGCATGACGTTGCCCATGCCATCGGCTACCTGCCCGAAGAACGCGGTCTCTACCCCGCGATGAAGGCGGTGGATGCGATCGCCTTCGTCGGCGCCCTGCGCGGCTTGCCGCTGAAGGAAGGCCGCCGGCGCGGGCGCGATCTGCTCGAACAGCATGGTCTGGGCTATGCCGCCGACCGGCAGATCAGGCAGCTTTCCAAGGGCATGGCGCAGCAGGTGCAGATCCTCGGGACGCTCGTCCACAAGCCGCGCCTGGTGATCTTCGATGAACCGTTCTCGGGGCTCGATGCGCTCAATCAGGGCAAGCTCGAACGCATGATGCACGGCCTCGCGCAGGACGGGACGACGGTCATCTTCTCCACCCATGTCATCGCCCATGCCGAGCGGCTGTGCGACGAAGTGGCAATCATCGCCGGGGGCAAGGTGCCTTTTGCCGGACCGGTTGACGTCGCGCGCGACCGGATTCCCGCGCAGGTCCGGCTGGAGACCCGTGCGCAGGACGGTCCGTGGCGCGCCGCGCTGCCTGCCGATGCGCGCCATGAAGGCAGCTTCTGGTTCTTTTCGCTGCCCGATACCGGGATAGAGCCGCTGCTGCGCGCTCTGATCGAAGGCGAAGCCGGCATCCTCTCGCTCTCGATCGAGCGGGCGGGGCTTCACGACGCCTTCGTCGCGATTGCCGGCGAGGCTGCGGCCCGGGCGCTGGAACAGGAAAAGCCCGAGGAATTGCGCCGATGACCCGTCCCCGCGGCAGACTGTCGATCACCCGCGCTGCATGGGTCGTTGCCCGGCGTGACTTCGTGGCGATCCTGATGAGCCGGACCTTCTTCTTCTTTCTGCTCGGCCCGCTGTTCCCGCTCATCGTCGGTGGACTGGCCGGCAGCGTCGGCCAGCGTGTGCAGCAGACGGCGGACAATCCCCATGTCGCCATTGTCATGCAGGGCGACGATGCAGAGGCGATGCGGGCGGCAAGGGACCGGCTGGCGGCCAATATCGGCAATCTCCTGCCCGATTTCGTGATCCTGCGACGACTGGACCCGGGAGAACGGTTCGATCCGCGGGCCATCGTCGACGGTGGCAGGGCCAATGTCGCGGCGGTGCTCTCGGGCACGCCGCAGGCGCCGGTCCTCACCGGCCCGGAAGACCAGATCGAACGCTGGCGGGGACAGGTGGCGCTCATCGCCTCCGAAGCGCTTGCGCCGCGCGAACGGGCCTTGCCCGAAGTGCGGCTGGACCGGACCGTGACCAGCAACGCCAATGAACGCAAGGGCCAGCTCAGGACTGCCCAGTCCGCGCAGATGCTGCTGTTCCTGCTCACGATGATGCTGGCGGGCATGGTCCTGTCCAACCTCGTCGAGGAAAAGGGCAACAAGATCATCGAGGTGCTGGCCGCGGCTATTCCGATGGAATCGGTCTTCTTCGGTAAGCTCTTCGCCATGCTCGGGGTGTCCTTCGTCGGCATCTCCGTCTGGGGTGCAGTCGGGGCGGCACTTTATGTGGCGGCCGGAACGGCCGTCCCGCAGTTGCCGGATCCAGCGGTAGGCTGGCCGATGCTCATGGCTTTGGGCATCGTCTATTTCGCCATGGCCTACCTGCTTCTCGGCTCGGTCTTCCTCGCGATCGGCTCGATGGCAACGACCGTGCGCGAGGTCCAGACCCTGTCGATGCCGGTCACGATGCTGCAGCTTCTCGTCTTCTTCTTCGCCAGCTTCGCGATGACCCAGCCGGGCTCCTTCATGGAAGTGGCAGCGGTGTTCTTTCCGTTCAGCTCGCCTTTCGCGATGCTGGCGCGCGCCGCGCAGGACCCGGCGCTGTCCCCGCACCTGTTCGCGGTGATCTGGCAGATGATCTGGGTAGGCCTGCTGGTGCGTTTCGGCTCGGCACTGTTCAGGCGCCGGGTGATGAAATCCGGGCCGGGGCGCTCGGACCGGCGCGGCGGCTTCAGGGGGCTCCTGCGCCGCGCTTCGGCGAACGCGTCGGAAGCGGTCTGAGGACCCTTCATTAAGGCTGCGTATTGAATTCGCGAGGTATGTCCCGATCTCGAGGCCGTCTGCGCCGACCCGCAGCTGCCCTGCCGTGCCTGCAACAGGAGAAACCGGATGCCGCTCGCTACTTCTCGCCGCCGACTGCTTGCCTGGCTGGGAATGGGCGCGGCCCTGCCGGTGCTGACCGCTTGCGGCAGCGGCGATGCCGAAGCGAAGGCCTATCCGGTCAGTTACAGCGAGGCGGAATGGCGCAAGCGCCTGACGCGCGAACAGTTCCACATCCTGCGCGAGGCGGGCACCGAGCGGCCCTATTCCTCACCGCTCAACGATGAACATCGCAAGGGCACGTTCGTCTGCGCGGCGGACGGCAACCCCTTGTTCTCTTCGGCCACGAAATTCGACAGCGGTACCGGCTGGCCCAGCTTCTGGAAGCCATTGGCCGGCGCCGTCGGCACCTCGACCGACTACAAGCTCGGCTATCCGCGCACCGAAGTGCATTGCGCCAAGTGCGGTGGGCACCTCGGTCATGTCTTCGACGACGGACCCAAGCCCACCGGCAAGCGCTATTGCATGAACGGCGCGGCGATGAAGTTCCGCCCCGCCTGATTCCCTGTCAGGCCGATCCGCTCAGGCCGCCGCAGGTCCCTGAAGCTGCATGCGATAGACGCGCTGGGCCAGTTCTTCCATGCTCATGAGCTGGCGGAAGACCAGGCCATAGGCGGGATGTTTGCGCCAGCACACGGTGGCTTCGAACTCGGGAAGGTGGTCTCCGCTGATCCGGATCGTCTGGCCGATCGCCAGATGCTGCGGGGTTTCGATGCGCGCGCCCTGGCGCGACAGGTCGCATAACGTTGCCGGGGCAGTCGTCCCGGCGAAGGCGAGGGTCACATCGTGGTTGACCCTGATCCGGACCGGACGCTTGGGGAAGGGGCCTGCTTCAGCGATGAAACGCATGATGTCGACCGAATCGAGGAAGCGGACGCCGGCTTCGCCGTCCCTTTCCCAGACTTTCTCGATACCGAAGCGTTCGCCGGTCGCGATTTCGAGCGCCAGCGGCTCGTCGCTGATGACCGGATGGAAGATCTTCAGTTTCGCGCCGCTTTCGGAAACGTCCCTGACGATGCAGAGAAATTCCCCGCTGGGGCCGACGAGCTTGGCGCTGCGCAGCATGAGCGCAAAGCGCGGCTGAACGCGCTTTTCGTTGTAGTCGTCGATTTGACCTGCCTCGGGCTCGGACAGAATTCCCGGGTATTTCATTGCGAGCGTACCCCCCATGGTACTCGCGCTCTGGCGACACCTGTTGCTACGATCTGCATTGCCGAAGTCAATTGCAGTCCGGTTGTATCGCCTTCGCATGGTTTCAATCCGGTAAATGCCGGTATGAGCGCAGTTACGTAGGCGATTTTGTGGTGCGGACGGCGGGACTCGAACCCGCACTGGGATACCCAAGCGGATTTTAAGTCCGCAGCGTCTACCATTCCGCCACGTCCGCACGTCGCAGGATCATGGGTCCTAGCTGGCTGCGCTGCGCTGCGCAATCCGCCTGCAGCAGTTGCCCGGGATTTGTCGGCGCAGCCGCAAAGCGCGGTCTCGCGAGCTTTCGGTGATGTAAGGTTAATTGCAACATAACGCCTAAACTTAAAGAAATATCAACGTGCTATGTTCACCTCTCGGTAGGCCCCCCGCCCTCTCGTCGTAACGAAAGGATGGAACTGCATGACTGGACTGATCACGCGCCGTGGACTGATCGGAACCGCCGCCGCCGGTATCGTTCTGAGGCCTTCCCTGCTGCAGGCACAGACCTCGGGCCTCACCATCATTGACGGCCGCACGTTCCGGGGCACGCGTTCGCCCGGCGGTTCGGGCACTGATGGCGGCACGGCGATAAAGGCGGAAAGCAACACGCTGATTCGCAACTGCTACTTTCTCGACCTCGGCAATGGCGCGATTCGCCTGTTCCACACGACGACGCAGAACGTCACGGTGGAGGATTGCCAGGTCGCCAACATGTACCGCTTCATCGAGAACTGGTCGTGGAACCATCCCGATGTGCCTGCCCCGGTCAGCGACTTTACCGTCCGGCGGGTGAATGCCGCCCGGCTGGCCCGCAACTTCATGCGAATCCGCTACGGTTCGACGCGCGGGCTGATCGAGGACGTCGTCGCGCGTGGCAATGGCGAATGCGCGAACTACTGCGTCGGCTTCGCGCTCGACGATGAAGCGCACGACATCGTCTATCGCCGCGTCGAGGCGCACGATTTTTGCGAAACCCAGCGCCCTTCGGACAAGTACTGGAATGGCGACGGATTCTCGGACGAGCGCGGAAACAGCAAGATCCGCTATTATTCCTGCGTGGCGACCGGGTCGAGCGATGGCGGCTTCGATACCAAGTCGCAGGACGTCTACATGGAAGGCTGCTTCGCCAGCGGGAACAAGCTCAACTACCGGCTCTGGAACAGCGGCACGCTCAAGAACTGCCGCAGCGAGAATCCGGTGAAGCGCGGCGGCACCGGCTGGATCGGGCATTTCTCGTTCGTGGGAGGAAGCGGCCCGAACTACGTGCTCGACAGTCCGGTGGTTCGTGCAGGAGCGACCAACAAGGCGCCTGTCCTCTACTTCCAGTCGAGCGTGCCGGCGACTGTGACCATCTACAATGCCGATATCGATGCGCCGGGCGCGGCATTGATCCAGGTGGACAAGGGGCGTCCTGCGCCCACCATCAAGTGGGTTCCCGAACGCAGCCAGCAGAAAATCCGCGTCGCGCGCGATTATGCGTGAGCGCTGGATCGGGGCGTGAGCGCGGGATTCGACAAGGGAACAAGGGGTTAGCTTCGACGGGCTCGGCCTGCGGGGGATGACAGGTCCGTCGAAGTGCGCCCGTGCGCGCCTTAGCTGACGTTCAGCTTGGCGCGCATTTCCTTGCCGGGCTTGAAATACGGCACCTTCTTCTCGGGAACTTCCACGGTTTCGCCGGTGCGCGGGTTGCGGCCCTTGCGGCTGTCGCGGTGGCGAGTGGAGAATGCGCCGAAGCCGCGCAGTTCGACGCGGCCGCCATCGGCAAGGCGCTGCGCGATCTCGTCGAAGAAGGTATCGAGCGCGCGCTCGACGTCTTCGGTTCGCAATTCCGGATTGTCCTTGGCCAGGGCCTGCAGCAGTTCCGACCTGATCATTTCAACGTCCCCCCAAAAAAATCTTCATGGCTTGGGCGAATCACAAAATTTCGTGAACTTTGCCGATTGCGAAAAGAGAAAATGCCATTCCACGGCTTTATGCGCAATGGCTTAGCAGTAATCCCTTAGAATGCACCCTAAAGCACAGGGCGGCGCGGGCCCTGTCGCGGGTGCCCCCCATTTACACCCTCGTTTTGTCCGCTACCTTGCCCCGCTTCATACCTTCTCTGCCGTCAAGGAAAGGCCACAAGAGGTCGCATGAAGGACATAACAAACTGGAACGAGGGTGACTGGATTGCGGCAATCGCCGCTCTGGCCCTGTTCGCTACGCTCGCCATCGGCGGCCTCATCGCCACGCGCAAGAGCGAGGAATTCGTCGGCCACCCCCGTGGCCTGTTCGTGCTGTTCTATGCCGAGATGTGGGAGCGCTTCTCCTACTACGGCATGCGCGCGCTGCTGATCCTCTATCTGACGAAGTTCTGGCTGTTCAACGACGGCGACGCCTCGCTGATCTACGGGGGCTATACCAGCCTCGTCTATATTACCCCGGTTCTGGGCGGTTACCTCGCCGACCGCTGGCTCGGCCAGCGCAAGGCGGTGCTGTTCGGCGGCGTCGTCCTGGCGCTCGGCCACCTGTTCATGGCCTGGGAAGGCATGCAGGGCGTTGCCGATCCGGCCGTCAAACAGGCGGACCCGGCGATCAACGTGTTCTGGCTGGCGCTGTCGCTGATCATCGTCGGCTCGGGCTTCCTCAAGGCCAATATCTCGGTGATCGTCGGCCAGCTCTACAAGATGACCGATGCGAGGCGGGATTCGGCCTACACGATCTTCTACATGGGCGTGAACGTCGGCGCCGCGCTCGGCACGATCCTCGTCGGCTACCTGGGCGAGACGATCGGCTGGTCCTGGGGCTTCGGCCTTGCCGGCATCGGCATGGTGCTGGGCCTGATCATCTTCGTTGTCGGCAAACCGGCGCTGCTGGGGCAGGGCGAGCCGCCCAGGCCGTTGCAGAAGAACAACGAGTTCAAGCTCTACGGTACCGGCATTGCCGCAGTCGCGGTGATCTGGTTCCTGATCCAGTACGTCGACGTGATCCAGAACCTGCTGATCATCACCGGCGTCGCGATGCTTGCATATACGCTCTACGAAGCCTTCAAGCTGCCCAAGGAACCGCGTGAGCGGATCTTCGCGATCCTTTTCCTGATCGCGCTGAACCCCGTGTTCTGGGGCCTGTTCGAGCAGGCGGGCGGATCGCTCAGCCTCTACACTGACAAGTACGTCGATCGTGGCGGCGTCCCGACCAGCCTGTTCCAGTCGATCAATCCGATCTACATCGTGCTCTTCGCGCCGCTCTTCGCCGGTCTCTGGCAGATCCTCGCCAAGCGCGGGCTGGAGCCTTCGGCCCCGGCCAAGTTCGGCCTTGCGCTGATCCAGGTCGGCCTTGGCTTCCTCGTCTTCGTCTGGGGCGCGGGCACCGGCGATCCGGCGGTGATGACCTCGGTCGTCTTCGTCTTCCTCATCTACCTGCTGCACACCACCGGCGAACTGTGCCTCTCGCCCGTCGGCCTCTCGGCCATGACGCGGCTGGCACCGGCGCACCTGGGCAGCTTCATCATGGGCGCATGGTTCTACATGACCGCGGTAGGCAACTTCGTGGCCGGACGGATCGGCGAGGCGACCGGCGGCGAAAGCGGCGAGATGTCGAAGGACCTCACGCTGGCGATCTACAGCAAGATCGGCTGGGTTACGATCGGCATTGCCATCGTCGTCCTCCTCCTTTCTCCGATCGTGAAGCGCTGGATGCATCTCGATACGCTGGGAGACCGCGATCATGGCGATGGTCTGGTCGGGCAAGGCGAAGTCGGGCTCGAGGCGCAGGAAGCCGGGATGCACCCGGAAAACCGGCCGACCTGAACGACAGGAATGCGACGGCCCGGGTGGAAACGCCCGGGCCGCTTTTTTGGGTGAACAGGGGTTTTGTCATGAAAGCACCGCCCGCATTGCGGCAATGGACCGGCGTGATTGCGCTGGGCCTCGCCCTCGCGCTGCCCAGCGGCGACGCGCTGGCCAGGAAGAAGGACAAGGATAAGGAAGCGGCGGCCGAGACGCCCTATCCTTCGACCTACAAGCCCTACCCCGGCAGGCCCACGGCACTGGTCGGCGCGACGGTCTATGACGGGCGCGGCGGGCGCATCGACAACGGCACGCTGCTGTTCGAGAACGGCAAGCTCGTCGCCGTGGGCGGGTCCGATCTCGCTGTGCCGGATGGCTACACGCGCATCGATGCCGCGGGCAAGTTCGTCACTCCCGGCGTGATCGACGCGCATTCGCATCTGGGCGACTATCCTTCGCCCTCCGTCGATGCCCTGGCCGACGGCAACGAGGCGACCAGCCCGACCACGCCCGAAGTCTGGGCCGAGCACTCGGTATGGCCGCAGGACCCCGGTTTCACCCGCGCCCTCACCAATGGCGGGGTTACCTCGCTGATGGTCCTGCCCGGCTCGGCCAATCTCATGGGCGGGCGTTCGGTCACGCTCAAGAACGTGCCGAGCCTGACGGTGCAGGGAATGAAGTTCCCCGGCGCGCCCTATTCGCTGAAAATGGCCTGCGGCGAGAATCCGAAGCGCGTCTATGGATCGAAGGGCCAGAAACCCTCGACCCGCATGGGCAATTTCGCGGTCGACCGGCAGACCTGGCTCGATGCCAAGAAATACGCCAAGGACGAGGAGCGCGACCGCGACCTTGCCAACGAGACTCTGGTCGGCGTGCTCGACGGCGAGATCCTCGTGCAGAACCACTGCTACCGTGCCGACGAGATGGCGCTGGTGATCGATATGGCCAAGGAGATGGGCTACAAGGTCGCCGCGTTCCACCACGCTGTGGAGGCCTACAAGATCGGCGACCTGCTCAAGCAGAACGACATCTGCGCCGCCGTCTGGGCCGACTGGTACGGCTTCAAGATGGAAGCCTACGACGCCATCCCGGAGAATGCAGCCCTGCTGCAGAAGCAAGGCGTATGCGTGATCATCCACTCCGACAGTGCAAACGGCATCCAGCGCCTCAACCAGGAAGCGGCCAAGGCGCAGGCGGACGGCCGGCGCATCGGCATCGACATTCCCGATGCCGAGGTGGTGAGCTGGTTCACCTACAACCCGGCCAAGGCGATGGGCGTTGCCGACCGGACCGGCAGCCTCGAAACCGGCAAGATGGCCGACGTTGTGCTGTGGAACGGCAATCCGCTCTCGGTCTACACCCGGCCTGAGAAAGTCTGGATCGACGGCGCACTGATGTACGATGCACTCGATCCCAAGCGGCGCCCGGTGAGCGACTTCGAATTGGGTCAGCCCGGTGAAGGAGATGTGAAATGAAGCGCCTCTCCACGGTCGCCGCTGCTCTTGCCGGTGTCGCCGCGCTGGGCCTGCCTTCGCTCGCGTCTGCGCAGGATTTTGCCATCACCAATGCCACTCTTGCCATCGGCGACGGCAGTGCGCCCATCGAGGGCGGCACTGTCGTCGTTCGCGGCGGCAAGGTCATTGCCGCAGGGGCGGGCGTCACCGTGCCGGCGGGCGTCGAGGCGATCGACGGCAGTGGCAAATGGGTTACGCCGGGCATCTTCGCGACTTACACCGACCTTGGCCTGTTCGATGTTCAGGAAGTGAGCGAGAGCGATGACCGCGAATCCGATCTGGCGCCCTTCAACGCCGCGCTCGACGTGGCCCCGGCGATCAATCCGGCGAACGAGCACATCGCGGTCAGCCGCGAAGGCGGGGTGACGCGGGCCAGCGTGACGCCGTTCAACGGCAATTCGATCTTCGCCGGCCAAGGCGCACTGATCGATCTTGGTGCCGATCCCGAGGCAGTGACGAAGGCGCGGGCCTTCCAGGTCGTCGCTCTGGGCGAGGGCGGGGCGAAGCTCGCCGGTGGCAGCCGCGTCGCAGCGCATGTCGCCTTGCGCAATGCCCTGCGCGAGGCGAGGGATGTGGCGGCCATGGCACAGGGCGCGGACCGCCAGTCCGACGCGATGCTGACGCGCGCCGATGCCGCCGCCTTGGGGCCGGTCATCGCCGGGACCCAGCCGCTCTACGTCGAAGTGGAACGCGCTGCCGACATCCGTTCGGTGCTGTCCTTGAAGCGCGAGTTTCCCAGGCTCGATCTCGTGCTGGTCGGCGCGAGCGAGGGCTGGCTCGTCGCCAACGAGATCGCGGCGGCAGGCGTGCCGGTGATTGCCACGGCGCTGAACGACCTGCCGGCCCAGTTCGACCGCATCGCCGCCACTCAGTCCAACGTCGGCCGGATGAAGCGGGCGGGCGTAAAGGTCGCCATCGGCATGCTCGCGAACGACAACCAGCCTCGGTACGCGCCCCAGGAGGCGGGCAATCTTGTCGCTCTGAACAAGATTCCCGGCGCATCAGGCCTGAGCTGGGGAGAGGCACTGGCCGCGATCACTTCGATCCCGGCTGAGATCAGCGGCATGGACGGCCGCAACGGCCACATGCGCGCCGGCGTGCTTGCGCCCGGCGCGGTTGGCGACGTGGTGGTCTGGGACGGCGATCCGCTGGAACTGTCCTCGGCCCCGCTGGAAGTGTGGATCGACGGCGTCAAGCAGCCGCTGGACAACCACCAGAGCCGCCTGAAGGAACGCTACAAGGACCTCGACAGGACGAATCTGCCCAAGGCCTACGACTGGTAAAGCGGTTCGGCATGGCGGGCGACCTGTGGCCGCTCGCAATGATAAATGGTTCTGGGGGTCGCCTCATCCGCTCATGCCGAGCGTGTCGAAGCACGGGCGCACGGTGCCCTCCCTTCGTCACCCTCAGTTCGACACCCTCAGGGTGAGGGGGCAGCGGTACAGGGGTAAGGGGCGGCGCGGCTCAGGCGCGCGCTTCGTTCACGCCCGCGCTGTTGTGGCGCAGCGCCTTGAGCACGGTGTCGACGATCTGGGGGGCGTTCAGCCCGGCCTCGTCGTACTGCGCCTCGGGCTTGTCGTGATCCTGGAACACATCCGGCAGGCGCATGGTACGGATCCTGAGGCCGTTGTCGGTCAGGCCCTCGTCGCTCGCCATGGTGAGGACGTGGGCGCCCAGGCCGCCGATCGAGCCTTCCTCGACCGTAACGACGACTTCGTGGCTCAGCATCAGCTTGCGGATCAGTTCGCTGTCGAGCGGCTTGGCGAAACGCAGGTCGGCGACGGTGGTCGACAGGCCCTTGGCTTCCAGCGTGTCGGCTGCCTTCAATGCCTCGCCCAGACGGGTGCCGAGCGAAAGCAGGGCGACCTTGGTGCCTTCCCTGACGATACGGCCCTTGCCGATCTCCAGCACTTCCGGCTTTTCCGGCAGGGCGACGCCGGTGCCGTTGCCGCGCGGATAACGGAAGGCGATCGGGCCGCTGTCATGCTGCGCGGCGGTGTGGACCATGTGCATCAGCTCCGCCTCGTCGGCGGCGGCCATGACCACGAAGTTGGGCAGGGTGGCCAGATAGGTCACGTCGAACGATCCGGCATGGGTTGCGCCGTCCGCACCGACTAGGCCGGCACGGTCGATGGCGAAGCGCACCGGCAAGTTCTGGATCGCGACGTCGTGCACGACCTGGTCGAAGGCGCGCTGCAGGAACGTCGAGTAGATCGCGCAGAACGGACGCATGCCCTGGGCCGCAAGCCCGGCGGCGAAAGTCACTGCGTGCTGTTCGGCAATGCCGACGTCGAAGCTGCGCTCCGGGAACTGGCTGGCGAACTTGTCGAGCCCGGTGCCCGAAGGCATCGCCGCCGTGATCGCGCAGACGCGCGGATCGCCTTTGGCCTCGGCAATCAGGGCCTTGGCGAAGACGCCGGTATAGCTGGGCGGACCGGCCGGCGCCTTGGCCTGCTCGCCGGTGACGACATTGAATTTCTGAACGCCGTGATACTTGTCTGCCGCTTCCTCGGCCGGGGCGTAGCCCTTGCCCTTCTTGGTCACGACGTGAATCAGGATCGGGCCCTCGGCGGCATCGCGCACATTCTCGAGAATCGGGATCAGCTGTTCGAGGTTGTGGCCGTCGACCGGGCCGACATAGTAGAAGCCCAGTTCCTCGAACAGGGTGCCGCCCATCGCCATGCCGCGGGCGAATTCGTCGGTCTTCTTCGCGGCGCGGTGCAGCGCTTCGGGCAGGCGGCGCGAAACCTTGCGCGCGAAATCGCGGATGTTGAGGAACGGGCGCGAGGAAACGAGCTGCGCGAGATAGGCGGAAAGCCCGCCCACCGGCGGCGCGATCGACATGTCGTTGTCGTTGAGGATCACGACCAGGCGGTTGCCCGCCTCGCGCGCGTTGTTCATCGCCTCGTAGGCCATGCCCGCGCTCATCGCTCCGTCGCCGATTACGGCAATCCCGCGGCCCGGTTGGTTCGAAAGCTTGTTGGCGATGGCGAAGCCCAGTGCCGCCGAGATCGAGGTGGAGCTGTGCGCGGTGCCGAACGGATCGTATTCGCTCTCGCTGCGCTTGGTGAAGCCGGACAGGCCCCCGCCCTGGCGCAGGGTGCGGATACGGTCGCGCCGTCCGGTGAGGATCTTGTGCGGATAGGCCTGGTGGCCCACGTCCCAGACCAGCCGGTCCTCAGGTGTGTTGAAGACGTAGTGGAGCGCCACTGTCAGCTCGACGACGCCGAGGCCGGAGCCGAGGTGGCCCCCGGTCTGGCCGACGGCGGAGATCATTTCCTCGCGCAGCTCGTCGGCGAGCTGGCGCAACTGCGCGGGCTTGAGCTTGCGCAGGTCAACGGGCGTATCGACAGTGTCGAGGAGGGGCGTTGCCGGGTTGGCGGTCATGGATCGTGTCTACACGGATTGCGGGCGGGAGTCGAATACCCAGCCCTGCCGCATGGCGGACAACTTCGCAAGGCTGCGAGGGGCTTGGCGCATGGCGGGGCGAATGCGCCGGGTCAGCTGCAGGCCGCGCAAGTGCCGCGCAGTTCCACCACCGGGCGTACATCGGCGAAGCCCGCATCGCGGGCCGCGGCGATCAGCGAGCCGGTCAGACGGTCGTCGTCGATATGGACGATCTGGCCGCAGGAGTCGCAGATCAGGAAGATGCAGTCGTGGCGGCAGCCGGGGTGGCTGTTTGCGACATAGGCATTGGCGCTTTCCACCCGGCGCGCCAGGTTGGTGCGCACGAAGAGGTCGAGGATGCGATAGACGCTGTTGGGCGCGACGCGCTTTCCTCGCAGCGCCGAGACGTTTTCGGCGAGGTCGTAGGCGGAGGCGGGCCGGTCATGCTCTGCCAGAGCGGCAAAGACGTCGGCGCGCATTTCGGTCCACTGCTCGCCGGCCTTGAGAAGCGCGGACTGCGCAGCCTTCACGAGGCCTGCGCCCGAATGTTCGTGATGTACGTGTCGTGTCGCCATGGCCGCAATATGGGGCCGGAAGCGGCCGGAAGCAATCGCGGCGGGCGGGCAGGAGGCCCCGGCCTGCCCGGCGCCGGGTCTCAGCGCGTCGTCGCGGCCTCGGCCGGCGGGACGATGTTGTCGGCCAGCGAAGCGCTGTGGTGCAGACCCATGGAACCGAACACCAGCAGTGCACCCCCGGCGAACCCGAGAGCGAAGAAGCGGTAGAAGTCGGCCTTGAAGAGTCCCATGTCCTGCGTAGCAATCCGTAGTTCGATTTCGATGCGGCCCACATGCCGCTAAAGTGCTTTCGGTCCAGTGAATAAACCCACATTTCGCATGATGCTGCGATCAGTTGCGCGCCGCGTGCGATGAATGGAGGGAACAATCGAGGCAGGGAAAGCCGCAGCACCGCTGCGCGCCGGTTTCTGTCCCTTTGGATGTTGGCGCGGTCAGCCGGGGCGGAATGCCCAGCCTGCGACGGCCAGTATCGACAGGCCGAGCAGCGGGACCGCGAGGCATCCGAAAGGCAACGCCGCAGTGGCGAGGATACGCCGTCTGCCGTGCACCTTGCCAAGGCGAAGGAGCACGGCAGCGGAAGCCAGACCGGCAAGGAATGCCAGTCCGAGAAGGGGTCCGAGCCAGTGCAGCCACATGACCGTCCCGGCCCCGTTATCAGTGTTTGAAGTGGCGCATGCCGGTGAAGACCATCGCCAGACCTGCCTCGTTGGCGGCCTTGATGACTTCATCGTCGCGGATCGAGCCGCCTGGCTGGATCACGGCGGTAGCACCTGCTTCGGCTGCGGCGAGCAGGCCGTCGGCGAACGGGAAGAATGCGTCCGAAGCCACAGCCGAGCCGACCGTGCGCGGCTTGTCCCATCCGAACTTCTCGGCGGCCTCGGCGGCCTTCATCGCGGCGATGCGCGAGGAATCTCGGCGGTTCATCTGGCCTGCGCCGATGCCGGCGGTGACACCGTCCCTGGCATAGACGATTGCGTTCGACTTCACGTGGCGCGCGACGGTCCAGGCGAAAAGGCAGTCCTTCAGTTCCTGGTCGGTCGGTTCGCGGTCGGTCACCACCTTGAGGTCGTCGAAGCCGATCGCGCCATTGTCGCGGCCCTGCACCAGCAGTCCGCCGGTGATCGGCTTGACGGAAAGGCCGCCGCGGCGCGGATCGGGCAGGTCGCCGGTCAGCAGCAGGCGCAGGTTCTTCTTCTTGGCGAAGAAGGCGCGGGCTTCCTCGTCGGCATCGGGAGCGACGACGACTTCGGTGAAGATCTTGCAGATCGCCTCGGCCGTGGCGCCGTCCAGCGTCTGGTTGACCGCGACGATGCCGCCGAAGGCCGAGACGTCGTCACAGGCCAGGGCGCCTTCCCATGCCTCGAGCAGCGACTTGCCCTGAGCGACGCCGCAAGGGTTGGCGTGCTTGACGATGACGACGGCCGGGTCCTGGCCCTTGAACTCGGCCGCGAGTTCGAAGGCGGCGTCGGCATCGTTGTAATTGTTGTAGGACAGTTCCTTGCCCTGCACCTGCTCGCCCTGGGCGAGGCCCTTGGTGTAGGGGCCGACCGGCGTGTAGAGCGCGGCCTTCTGGTGCGGGTTCTCGCCATAGCGCAACTCCGTGACGAGGCGGCCGTTGACGGCGAGCATCTCGGGGAAGGTCTGGCCCTGGTCGGCAAAGGCGAACCACTGCGAGATCATCGAATCGTAGGCGGCGGTCTGGGCGAAGGCGCGTGCGGCCATCAGC
Source organism: Novosphingobium sp. PY1 (assembly GCF_017312445.1). Classification (NCBI taxonomy): domain Bacteria; kingdom Pseudomonadati; phylum Pseudomonadota; class Alphaproteobacteria; order Sphingomonadales; family Sphingomonadaceae; genus Novosphingobium; species Novosphingobium sp. PY1. The sequence goes on from NZ_BLTI01000004.1 coordinate 71,786, forward strand.
TTGCGGAAAGGCAGCGTGGTGCAGCCGTCGGTCGCTTCCAGCTCGACGAGCAGGCCTTCGTAGTCGCTGGGGTCGGTGACGATGGTGACGTAGGCGTGGTTCTTCGCCGCCGAACGCACCATCGAGGGGCCGCCGATGTCGATGTTCTCGATGATCGTGTCGCGGTCCGCGCCCTTGGCGACGGTCGCCTCGAAGGGGTAGAGGTTGACGACGACGAGGTCGATGGCGCCGATTTCGTGGTCGGCCATGGCCTTGGCGTGCTCGGGATTGTCACGCACCGCCAGCAGGCCGCCGTGGACCTTGGGGTGCAGCGTCTTGACGCGGCCGTCCATCATTTCGGGGAAATCGGTGACTTCCGAGATGTCCTTGACGGTCAGGCCGGCATCGCGCAGCGCCTTGGCGGTGCCGCCGGTCGAGATGAGTTCGACGCCGCGGTCGACCAGCGCCTTGCCGAGTTCCGCAAGGCCGGTCTTGTCGGACACCGATAAGAGTGCGCGGCGGATCTGGACGGAATCGGTCATGACGGTGGTTTCCTGCAGTGATGGGAGTTTTCGGGCCCTCTAGGTCGAGACTCTCGCGGGGGCAAGATCGGGTATCGTCCCTAAGCCAGTAGCCCCAGATTTAGTCCTCTGTCGTGGCAGGTGCGCTCTGCCGAGAGATATCTACGCTGGCCGTAACCGCAACGTCCATGGTCACGTTCCCGACCGTGCGCATGATGTCGGGCAGCATTTCCACCGCGACCAGCACTGCCAGCGGCCAGAGCGGCACGCCCATGGCCGCGGCGATCGGCGCGGTGGAAGCAATGAAGCTGACCGTGCCGGGCAGCGAGACCGACCCGAAAGTGGTGAGGAAGGCGACGAAGACGCCCGCGGCAATGGCGCCGGGATGCAGGTCCACCCCGGCCAGGTGCGCGGCATAGATGACGACGCCCACGTTCATCGCCGGGCTCGTCGCGCGAAAGATGGTCACGGCCAGCGGCAGGACGAACTCGGCTGTCGTCGTCGCCACGCCCAGGCGGCGGCACGACGCGAGCATCGTGGGCAGGCTGGCGAGCGAGGACTGGGTGGAAATGGCGACGACTTGCGCGGGCAGGACCGCCGCGGCGAACCGGCCCAGCGGCTTGCGCGCGATCACGGCGGCAAGCGGATAGGCAAGGAGCAGGAACACCGCGCCGCAAGTGCTGACCAGGACGATGTAGTGCGCCAGCGCACCGATCGCGGCGACACCGCTGCGCGCGGCAAGGCTGAGGCCGAGCGCGAAGACGCCGACCGGCGCGACCTTCAGGACCCAGCCGATCAGGACCATCATCGCCCCGGCCATTCCTTCGAACAGCAGGGCCAGCTGCCGGCGCGGCGCCTCGTCGAGCCGCAAGGAAGCGACGGCGAACAGGGCGACGAAGATGATGACGGGAAGCAGCGCATCGTTCGCGGCCGAGGTAACGACATTGGTCGGCATGATCGACAGCAGGAAGTCGCCGATGCCGGGCACTTGGGGCGGAGCCTGGGTTCCGGGCACGGCGACGCCTTCGGGCGGCGGGCTGAACGACAGCAGCAGCGGCATGACTGTCGCGCCGACGAAGGCGCTGAAAGCCAGCGAGCCGAAGATGAAGGCCATCGTGCGCTTCGCCATTGCCTCGGCGCGGGCCGCGGCGGCTGTCTCCACGATGCCGGTGAACAGCAGTCCGGCGACGAGCGGCAGGATCGTCATCTTCAGGCCCTGCAGCCACAGCGAGCCCACCGGTCCGGCAATCGCAAGTGCGCTGTCCATCTCCGGCGAGTGTGCCAGCAGCGCGCCGCAGACCAGACCCGCGACGAGACCGGCAAGCGTCAACAAGCCGGGGACGCGGATCTCCGGCATCCGTGATGCGCTGCCTGTTCGGGAAGTCTCGTTGCTCAGGATTGCACCAATGGCTGGCCTTGTGGTGCAACAGACATTAACGAAGTTGCGCGACATGGCAATTTGCCCGCATGGGCAAGTCCGACAACACATTCGATAGCGATCTTTGAGCATGGGCAAGCAGTTCTTCGGTACCGACGGCATTCGCGGGCGCACCAACCAGGGGGCGATGACCGCCGCCACCGCCATGAAAGTGGGACAGGCGGCAGGCAGCCGCTTCCTGCGCGGCGATCACCGGCACCGCGTGGTGATCGGCAAGGACACGCGCCTGTCCGGTTATATGCTCGAGAACGCGATGGTCGCCGGATTTACCAGTGTGGGCATGGACGTGGTCCTGCTCGGGCCGATGCCGACACCCGCGGTGGCCCTGCTCACGCGTGAACTGCGCGCCGACGTTGGGGTGATGATCTCGGCCAGCCACAATCCCTACCAGGACAATGGCATCAAGCTGTTCGGCCCGGACGGGTACAAGCTCTCCGACGAGGACGAACTGGCGATCGAGGCCTTGCTGGGCAAGGATCTCGCGCTCGCCGATGCCGAGGACATCGGCCGGGCCCGCCGCATCGACGATGCGCGCGGTCGCTACATCCACGCGGTCAAGCGCTCGCTGCCCGAGGACATCCGCCTCGACGGGCTGAAAATCGCGATCGATTGCGCCAATGGCGCGGCCTACCAGGTCGCGCCATCGGCGTTCTGGGAACTGGGCGCGGAAATCGTCGCGGTCGGGGTCAATCCCAATGGCAAGAACATCAACGCACGCTGCGGATCTACCCATCCCGAGCTGTTGCAGGAAACCGTGGTCTCCTCCGGCGCGGACATCGGCATTGCCCTCGATGGCGATGCCGACCGCCTGATTGTCGTCGACGAGAAGGGCCAGACGGTCGACGGCGACCAGATCATGGCGCTGATCGGCAGCCAGTGGGCGGAGCAGGGCCGCCTGACCGGCGGTGGCGTGGTGGCCACGGTCATGTCCAACCTTGGGCTCGAACGCTTCCTGCAGGGGCGCGGGCTCGATCTCGTACGGACCAAGGTCGGCGACCGCCACGTGCTCGAGAAGATGCGCAGCGCAGGCTACAATGTCGGCGGTGAACAGTCCGGGCACATGATCCTGCTCGATCATGCGACGACCGGTGATGGCACCGTCGCCGCGCTGCAGGTGCTCGCCGCGCTGGTCAAGTCGGGCAAGCGGGCCAGCGAATTGCTGCACCTGTTCGATCCGGTGCCCCAGCTTTTGCGCAACGTGCGCTTCGCGGGCGGCAAGCCGCTGGAAGTGGACCGGGTCAAGGCCGCCATCGCCGATGCCGAGGCTTCGCTTGCGGGCAAGGGCCGACTGGTGATTCGTCCTTCGGGGACCGAACCGGTGATCCGGGTCATGGCCGAAGGCGACGATGCCGGCGATGTCGAGGCAGCGGTCGCCTCGATCTGCTCTGCCGTGGAAGAGGCGGCTGCCTGATGGCTCTCGAAATGCGCCCCGATTGCGAACGCTGCGGCGTTGATCTGCCGGCAGAGGCGCCCGGCGCCTTCATCTGCAGCTTCGAATGCACCTACTGCGCCGAATGCGCGGATGACCTCGATGACCTGTGCCCCAACTGCGGGGGCGAACTGACCGATCGCCCGACGCGCGCGAAAAAGCACCACGCGGCGCATCCCCCCTCGACGCAGAGGCAGTATAAGGCCTAAGGGAGGACTTCCCCCCGCAGGTGCAGCGACAGGCTCGGCACGCTTTGGGGCCTTGTAGCGACACCTGACCCGTTCGCCCTGAGCCTGCCCGTGGGCGTGCGGCCGAGACTATTCCATGAAGCCAGCTCGTATCCTTGCCATTGCCGGTTCCGACAGTTCGGGGGGCGCTGGCATCCAGGCCGACATCAAGACGATCACCGTGCTTGGCGGCTATGCCATGACCGCAATAACCGCGATCACTGCGCAGAACACGCTCGGCGTTCAGGCGATCGAGCCGCTGTCTCCCGAGCTGGTCGGCGCGCAGATCGACGCCTGCATTACCGACATCGGTGTCGACGCAGTGAAGATCGGCATGCTCGGCTCGGCCTCGATTGCGGAACTGGTTGCGGATCGGCTGGAAGGGCTTGATGTGCCGGTAATCTTCGATCCGGTCATGGTATCGACGAGCGGATCGACGCTGACTGACCAGGAAACGGTGACTGCGTTCGAACGGCTGATCCGCCTTGCCGCGCTGACGACGCCGAACATCGGCGAACTGGCGGCGCTTGGCGGGGCCGAGACAATGGCATCGCGCGGGGCGGCATACCTTGCCAAAGGTGGCGACGCCCAAGGCGAAACAGTCGAGGACCGGTTGATCGTGCCGGGCCACGAGCCTGTCGTCTGGCAAGGATCGCGCATCGACACGCGGCACAACCATGGCACCGGCTGCACGATGTCCAGCGCCATCGCGACGTTTCTCGCGCAGGGTTGCACACTTGAGGAAGCCATCGAGGATGCCCGCGATTTCGTGCGCGCAGCCCTGCTCAATGCGCCGGAATTCGGCGCGGGCAATGGACCGATGGGACACCACGCGGTCCGCTGATCGACGCCGGCTCCTAGCCGCAGTCGAGGTCGTAGAATTCGCGGATCCGGGTCCAGCCTTCCTCGCCGGTCTCACACCAGTGGAACAGGTCGAGGTCGCTGGCATTGATCGTGCCTTCTTCGGCCAGCGCCTCGAAATTGATGATCCGCTCCCAGAATTCGCGGCCGTAGAGCAGGATCGGGATCGGCTTCATCTTGCCGGTCTGGATCAGCGTCAGCAGTTCGAGGAACTCGTCGAGCGTGCCGAACCCGCCCGGGAACACTGCGACGGCGCGGGCGCGCAGCAGGAAGTGCATCTTGCGCAGCGCGAAATAGTGGAACTGGAACGAGAGGCGCGGCGTCACGTAAGGGTTGGGTGCCTGCTCGTGCGGCAGGACGATATTCAGGCCCAGCGATTCGGCGCCGACGTCTGCCGCGCCCCGGTTGGCTGCTTCCATGATCGACGGGCCGCCGCCCGAGCAGACGACGAACTGGCGCATGCCTTTCTCGACCACCGCGCACTTGCTGGCGAGCTGGGCCAGCTTGCGCGCCTCGTCATAGTATTTCGACTTGGCGACCAGCCGCTCGGCGATCTTCCTTTCCTGTTCGCTCCTCGCCTTCGCCAGCAGGGCGTCGCACTCGTCGGGCGCGGGAATACGGGCCGATCCGTACATGACGAGGGTCGAGCCGATGTTCGCTTCTTCGAGCAGCATTTCCGGCTTGAGCAGTTCCAGCTGGAATCGCACCGGGCGCAGTTCGTCGCGCAGGAGGAATTCGGTGTCCTGGAACGCCAGCCGATAGGCCGGGTTCTGGGTTTGCAGGGTGCCTTCCTGCTGATCGGCGAACGAGGCTTCCTGCTCCGCCTTGTAGAAGCGGCGGTCGGCTATCTTCTTTTCTTCTTCGGTCATAGATCCTAGATGGAGGTTCGATCGGCTTCCGTCGAGAGAATAGCCGCATCATATTAAACTCTTGCGAAGATGCGGGGACTCGCCTGCCCGGGCTCCTGCGGCTAGGCTTGCGCCATGACGATCCCCGATCTTTCGCGGCGCGGTGCGCTCATGGGCCTCGGCGTTGCCGCCGCCACGATTGCGGTCCCTGCGATGTCGGCAAGACCGACCGGCGCGCCAAGCAGGCAGAAGCCGCCGCGTCTGCGCCGGGGCGACGTGCTCGGCCTCGTCGCCCCGGCCGGTTTCATCGGCGACCGCTTCGGGCTGGAGGAGATCGAGGAGGCCGTGCGGGCCATGGGGCTGGAGCCCAGGGCTGCGCCGCATATGCTCGATCGCGAAGGCTATCTTGCCGGATCGGACAAGGACCGAGCAGGCGATCTCATGGCGATGTTCGCCGACGACGAGGTGCGCGCGATCATGGCCGTACGCGGCGGCTGGGGCTGCGCGCGCATACTGCCCTGGCTCGATTTCGACGCGATGGCCCGCACGCCCAAGCTGTTCGCCGGGTTCAGCGACAATACCGCGCTCCACCTCGCCTTTGCCGCCCGGACCGGCGTGCCCAGCATTCACGGACCGAACGCCTCGGCGTCCTGGCCCCCGGCTGCTTGGGAATCGTTCCGCGCACTGGCTTTCGACGGGGCGACGCCGACATATGCGGTGCCCGAGCATGCCGGCACCTACCTTGGCCGGCGCAGCGAGCGGGTGCGGACTTTCCGGGGCGGCAAGGCACGTGGCCGATTGATCGGTGGCAACCTTACCGTCCTCGCGGCTCTGGTGGGGACTCCCTACCTGCCCGATTTCAGCGGCGCGATCCTGTTCCTGGAGGACACCAACGAGGCAGAGTATCGCATCGACCGGATGCTGACGCAGCTGGCCCTTGCAGGCATTCTCGGAAAACTGGCGGGTGTCGTCTTCGGCCAGTGCACCGGCTGCAGCAATGCCGAGGGCGGTTATTCGAACTTCACGATCTACGAAGTGCTCGACCGCCAGTTTGCAGGGCTGGGCGTTCCTGCATTCCAGGGCGCCCAGATTGGCCATATCGCCGGGCAGGTGAGCATGCCGGTCGGCGTCATGGCCGAAATCGATGCCGATGCAGGGACGATTTCGGTTCTTGAACCGGCGGTAAGCTGAAACTTCGCAGGCGACCCGGCCGCCCCGGATTTTTCGTGATCAGGCGGCCTTGGCAGCGCTGCGACCGAGGCCGAAGCGGGCCACGAGATCGGAGAAGGTCTGGCCGTCGAGCGGGTCGGCAAATTCCAGGCCGGCGCTGTGATCGTTGGCCCATGCGACGAAGGCCATAGACGGCCGGCATCCCGGCAGCGCCAGGCTGACGGCTTCATCGGCGCAGAGGCGGCCGACTCCTTCGACTTTCGCGCCGAAGCGCGTCAGGTCCTTGAGCAGCACTGTGCTACTCACGAAGTCGCGACGGAACTTCGCCAACATCTCGACCTGCTCGCGTTGCTCGCGGCGGTGGATCGGCGGTGATCCGAGTTCGGGGTCGAGATAGGCCATGTCGATGCTCCGGCGTTCGTGCTTCCGGCCATTAACTACGGCATCGCGGGGAAGAATTTCAGTCCGGAGCACCCGCCAAGCCGAATTTTTCTCGCGGTTAAGCATGTCGCCCGCTGCGCGTCGCCTCGAACTGCCGGATTTCATGCGGGGATATGCGCCTTTGCTAAACTGAAACAATCGATTGTAAAATAAGCGGAATCCTTGGGGGCATCTGGTTGTGTGAAAAGTAAACACATCATGAAATCAGAGACTTAAATGGCCGGTTTAACCCGTTGATAACCCTGTGCTGCGTATCGACTGCAGGCATGGGAAGGGTCGCAAGAACAGGCAGTGCAGCACTATCGCTGCGTTCGACGGGCAGGGCGCTTGTGGCAGCGTGCCTCTATTTCGCACTGGCTGCTGCGACGATTAGGCTCACCAGCCACGAAGGAAGTATTGCCACGGTCTGGCCTGCGAACGCAGTCGTGGTCGCCATGATGCTGCAGCGCCCGCGCTCGGAATGGCTCCTTTACCTGCTGGCCGCATTGCTGGGTAATGGCGCTGCGAACTTGGTCATACGCGAGGCCGGGATCGGTTCGCTCATGCTCGGGCTGTCCAACTTGCCGGAAATCCTGATCGCGGCATGGATGTTTCGCCGCATCGTCAGCGCGGACAATTCGCTGCTGCACGACAAGAGATCGGTGATCAGCTTCATTCTTGCGGCCGGCCTGATCGCGCCTGCTGCCAGCACCGGCTTCGGGGCGATGACCGCCTATCTGATGTTCGACCAGCCTATCGGCGAATCGGTCGGCATCTGGTTCGCCGCCGATGCTCTTGGCTTGCTGATCTTCACACCGTTCTTCCACTGCCTGATCGCCGGCCATTACCTCCAGTGCTTCCGATCGAAGTCGGGGATCGAACGTCTCAAGACGGCGGCCCTGCAGGGGCTGGTGGTCGCCGTCACCGCGGGTGTATTTGCGCAAAGCACTTATCCGTTGCTGTTCGTGCCCGTTCTGCCACTGATCCTCGTCACCTTCCGGCTCGGCTGGTTGGGGACCAATCTTGCGGTCATGCTGATTGCCGCGATCGGCGCCCTTGCAACGATGCACGGTATCGGGCCGGTTTCGCTTGCCTCGGTTCGCGGCTTCTGGGTCCAACCGGCCTTCTTTCAGATCTATCTCGCCTTCCTCCTGCTTACCAACATGCCTATCGCGGCTTCGCTCAATGAGCGCCGCTCACTGCTCGACAGGCTGGCCGAGCGCGAACGCGCGATCCACTTGCTGGCGGAGCGCTCGTCGGTCCTGCTGGTCAACTTCTCCCCGGCAGGGCGGTGCACCCAGGTCGCGGGCGATGCTTCCTCGATCTTCTCCCGTCCGGCGGCCGAGCTTGTTGGCGAGGATATTCTCGACTTGCAGGAAGATTGCGCCGACGCGCTGATGAGCGCCCACGTCAGGGCGATCGACAACCCGCAGGGCAAAGCCGTCGCCGAAATCCCGCTGGGCAACGGGCGCTGGATCGAGGCGACCTTCACCGCTTCTTATGACGGCGAGGGCCTGTTTGCAGGCTCCATCGCCACGATTTTCGATATCACGCGGCGCAAGCTGCGCGAGCGTGAACTGGCCGATGCCGCCCAGAGGGACGAACTGACCGGCGTGCTCAATCGCGCGGGTTTCATGGAGCGCTTCCAGGCCGCCATCGCGGACAAGCCGGCCACCGGCATCAGCCTTGCTCTGATCGACGTCGACCGGTTCAAGTCGATCAACGACGAACTTGGCCACCTTGTCGGCGATGCCGTTCTAAAGGAAATCGCCGCGCGCCTCGTCAACGAAGTGCGCGACACTGACGTGGTCGGGCGCCTCGGCGGAGACGAGTTCGTCATTCTCCTGCACACCGACAACAGCGAGATCGCTCATGCCATCTGCAATCGTATCGTGGACCGGGTCGCGAGCGATCCGGTGGACATGCGGTTCGGGCAGGAAGTCCGGACGCAGATCAGCTGCGGCCTTGTCTACCATATCGCCGGACTGGGAGTGGAAGACATGATCCACAGTGCCGACATGGCGCTCTATGCCGCGAAGCGGGCGGGTCGCAACCGGCTTCAGGTTGCGGCCTGAACCGGTCTGCAAGGGCAGGGTCACGACCTGCAAGCGGTCCAAGTTTGCCGGAATGCGATAAGGTGACTGGTCCATCTGACGAGCCGAAGTTGCCACTCCGACGAGCGCAGGATAGTGGGAAATCGCTGCTCACGTTTCGGACGTTGCGCCTCGGGCCGTCCCCCCTTGGACTCCAATCCCGGCATGCAGGCAGGCAGCACCCGACTTTTCCGAGATCGCAGAATGTACCGTGCGGCGCCAATTCCGCGTAAAGGCCTTGCGCCGTTTTCGGCCATGCGGAAGCGCGATCCAGTGACACTGCACATGTGCAATGCGGGCCAGGAATCAGAAAGGGCCGCTCCTTTCGGAGCGGCCCCCTGACCGGCCCTTTTGTTCCCGAACCTGTCCATGGACTTTGCCCTTACGGTGCATGTCGTGGTCTGGTTCGCGATCCTGGCAAGGGATGCCTTTCGCGGTCGATTCCTGAATACGCCTCGCGAGTGAGTCGGGCAAGCCCCCATGCAGGGTAAGACCTCGTGGGTAAGCGTCCATGCGTGCGAACGAAGGCAAAGTCAGTTCTTCCTGGAGGCGCGTGTCTGTGCCAATTCCTGCATGGCTTCCATCTTCAATGGTCGCGCGATCAGGAGTTTGGTGTCGAACACGAGCCCGCCGACGGTCGGTTGCGGCCTATTGCAGGATTCCGGCGGGGATCGTTCGACCCGTATCGCTTCGGAGGTCATTGCCGAGTACGAAGCTGAATTGGCCGATGCAGCGGCAATGCGCGGAGCCGTGAAATACCTGAAGCCCTTCGCTGGAGGAGGGCCTAGCCGATTTCAGACGAGTATAGGTTCTTGCGCCGAGAGGGCACGTGCGGGCTCAGGGGCGTGAACGGAAGGGCCAGGCGATAACCTTGCCTGCCCATAGCGGCCACCAGATCAGCACCGGTTGCAAGGCTAGCCGGGGCAGGTGATAGGCGAGCCCAAGGCCATGGTCGGGCCTCGCCATGTCGATCAGCATATGTTGCACGTTGGCTGGCCAGACACACAGCGCATAGGCTGCAAGACCCCAAGCGGCGGCACGTTGCACTGTGGTTGAAAAGGGCTGGGTCAACCCTGCCGCGCCAGCCAATTCGGCAAGTCCGGTCAGCGCGACGACGCTTGCCGGAAACGGAACCCACGGCGGCACGATCGAAACAAACGGGTCAGGCAGGACGAGGTGCAGCACGCCTGCTGCCGCATAGAGCGAGGCGAGGAGCCATCGGCTACCGGATCGTATGGCCATCCTAGCTTTCCTTCCATAACGCATCGCGCGCATGAAAAATGCGCCCGAGCTTGTTGCCCGGGCGCATGAGTTGCCAAGCCAGGGTGGGCTCGAGGGCGCAGGACATGCCGCAGGTCGCTTGTGGATTGCAACCGCTGCAAGGCATTAATCTGTCTGGAACAGGTGGATCGCAAACCAGAAGGCGACCGCGAGAAACTCCCGGCCGCCTTCCGCAGGGGACCTCTTGGTAGAATAGCGCTGGCGCTTACTTGGCCGACGCTATCTTGGTGTAGGGCACGAAGTCCTGAAGCCCCACGAAGCCGTTCCAGAAGTGGCTGCCGCGATCGTGCAGTTGCACGGTGTCGAGCCGGCAAAGCTGGCTGGAATGAAGCTTGGTGACGAGAATGTCGTCGTCATCGAGCGAATCGGCATTGCTTGGGCGATTGACGTAAAGCGTGCTGCCGACGCGATAGACGATCGCCGTCTTGTCGATCACGCGCGTGTCCTGCGCCATGTACGATGGAATGCAATTGACCGGCTTCCCGGCCTCTCGGCCATCGAGCATCTTGGCCAGCTGTTCCTCGCCGGTGAGCTTGGTGCGCGCGTCTGCGACGGGTGCGGCAAGGAGCGTGGCGGCGACAGCTACAGCGGCAAGTACCTTCTGCATGTCATTTCTCCTTTGATCCCACTTCCCTTTCATCGCGACTTTCGCACGAACCGTCTTAACCGAAGCTGACCGCCGGGGCTTCGATCGGCAGGGAATGCCGTCAGCCGATCTCAGGCGGTTCCGCCGACGGTGAGACCCTCGATCAGAAGGCTGGGCTGGCCGACGCCAGCCGGCACGCTCTGCCCGCCCTTGCCGCACATGCCCACGCCCTCGTCGAGCGCCATGTCGTTGCCGATGCCCTTGACCCGGGTGAGGACGGAAGGGCCATCGCCGATCAGCGTGGCGCCCTTGATCGGCGCCCCGAGCTTGCCGTTCTCCACCTTGTAGGCTTCGGTGCAGGAGAAAACGAACTTGCCCGAGACGATGTCGACCTGGCCGCCGCCGAAGTTCTTGGCGTAGATGCCGTTGCCGATGCGGGCGAGCAGTTCCTCGGGATCGTCCTCGCCGGACTTCATGAAGGTGTTGGTCATGCGCGGCAGCGGGGCATGGGCGTAGTTTTCGCGGCGTCCATTGCCGGTCGGCTCGACGCCCATCAGGCGCGCATTGAGGCGGTCCTGCATGTAGCCCTTGAGCACGCCGTCCTCGATCAGGACCGTTTCGCGCGTGGGCGTGCCTTCATCGTCGATGGTGAGCGAGCCGCGGCGGCCCATGATCGAACCGTCGTCGACGATAGTGACGCCAGGTGCGCCCACGCGTTCGCCGATGCGTCCGGTGAAGGCCGAAGTGCCCTTGCGGTTGAAGTCGCCCTCGAGGCCATGGCCGATGGCTTCGTGCAGTAGCACGCCGGGCCAGCCGGGGCCGAGCAGCACGGTCATCTCTCCTGCGGGAGCATCGACGCTTTCGAGATTGATCAGCGCGCGTTCAAGCGCAGTGTCGATGGCGCGGTTCCAGTTCTCGGGCTTGAACAGGTAGTCGTAGAGCCAGCGCCCGCCCATGCCGAACGAGCCGGTCTCGCGCCGTCCGTTGCTTTCGGCGACGATCGAGACGTTGAGGCGGACCAACGGGCGCACGTCGGTGGCGACGAAGCCGTCGGCCCGCACGATCTCGACCACCGACCAGGAGCCCGAGAGACTGGCGCTGACTTGCGCGACGCGCGGGTCGCGGGCGCGGGCGGCGGCGTCGATGGTCTCGAGCAGTTTCACCTTCTCGCCGAAACCGACGAGGTCGAGCGGCGAGGCATCGGTATAGAGGTGCCGGTTGCTCTTCTGCGGCGGTGCGGCGCGTTTGCCGGTTGCCGGGTCGAGCAGCTGCAGCGTCTCACCCGCGCGGCGGATCGCGGCGGCGGAAATCTCGTTGGCGTGGGCAAAGCCGGTCATCTCGCCGGAAACGCCGCGCAGGCCGAAACCTGCATCGCGCGAATAGTCGGCGGTCTTGAGGCGTCCGTCGTCGAAGCCGAAGGCCTCGGTCGCCATGAACTGCATGTAGAGTTCGCCGTCGTCGCACGCCTGCAGCGTTTCGGCGGCAAGCGCCTGTGCGTCCTCGGGCGTGAGCTGGCGGTAAAGTAGCGAGCGCGGGTCAGTAACGGTCATAGGACCGGATATAGGCCCACCGGCGCGAATTGAAATGGCAATGGCCGCAATCGGGCCAGTGCCGAAGATCTTGCGGGGCGTCCCGGCCGAGGACCGGGACGTAAGCCGATCAGGCCGCCTGCTGGTCTGCGGGGCCGCCCTTCAGCACGAAGCGGCGGTCGCAGTAACCGCATTCAACATAGCCCTTTTCGTCGATTTCCATCCACACGCGGGGATGGCCCAGCGCGGCGGGCTTGTAGGCGCCGTTGGCGCGGATGTCGGAAGCCCCGTCGCAGGAGACGCGAGGGGAATCGGTGTAGACGGTTTCGGGCGCGTTGCTCATGAGCTGCGCCATTAGCAGCGAGTGCTGGCCATTTCCAGCGCGGAACGGCGCAGATTCGCAACCTCATGTGGGAAGGTCCCGCGCCGCCGCGGGACGCGCGCCTGCACGCTGCCTTGCCAGCCGGGGCTTTACCCGGAGGGCAACTTCCCCCAAATGCGCAGGAATGACCAGCACTGCAGCCCCCGCCATCTCCATTCGCGACCTCAAGAAGCGTTACGCTCCGGCTGGCGGCGACGAAGGCAAGCTTGCCCTGAAAGGCGTCTCTTTCGACGTTCCGGAAGGCGGGATCTTCGGCCTGCTCGGCCCGAACGGCGCGGGCAAGTCGACGCTCATCAACATCATGGCGGGGCTGGTTCGCAAGACTTCCGGCTCGATCGACATCTGGGGCTTCGACATCGATCGCGACCAGCGCAACGCCAAGCGGTCGATCGGCATCGTCCCGCAGGAAATCGTCTTCGACCCCTTCTTCACGCCTTACGAGGTGCTGGAGATCCAGGCGGGCCTCTACGGCATCGCCAAGCACTTGCGCCGCAGCGAGGAACTGCTGCGTGCCGTCCACCTTGCCGACAAGCGCGATGCCTACTCGCGCACGCTGTCCGGCGGCATGAAGCGGCGCCTGCTGATCGCCAAGGCGCTTGTCCACCAGCCGCCGGTGCTGGTGCTCGACGAGCCGACCGCGGGCGTCGACGTGGAACTGCGCCGCCAGCTCTGGGAACTCGTCACCGAGATGAACCGCGAAGGTGTGACGATCGTACTTACCACGCACTACCTCGAGGAAGCCGAGGAGTTGTGCGATCGCATCGCCATCATCAACCACGGCGAACTGATCGCCAACAAGCCTACCCGCGAACTGGTCGGCATGGCGCGCGAGAAGATCCTGGTCCTCACGCTCGATCGCGACCTGACCGAGCTGCCCAGTCACCCCGGCTTCGTGAAGTGCGAAACCAGCGGTGAGCGCATGCTTGAGATCACCTACGACAAGGACCGCGCCAATGCCGGCGAGATCCTCTCGGCGGTGCAGGCGCAGGGCTTCTCGATTGTCGACGTGACGACCCGCGAAGCTGATCTCGAGGACGTCTTCGTCAGCCTGACCAGCCAGGCGGCCTGACCTGCACTTGTAAGAGGGCAGGGAGCGGAAAAGCCAAAAAGACTCTCTGTCTACCGGCAGGTTATTGCGATTGGGCGCGTCTCTCGCCAATGAGGCGGGATGGAACCGTCAGATCGCAGTAGCGTGCAATACGATGTCGTCATCATTGGTTCGGGGGCAGCGGGCCTTACCGCAGCTCTGGCACTGGCCTCGAAGCTCAAGGTTCTGGTCCTCGCCAAGGGCCAGTTGACCGGTGGCTCCACTGCCTGGGCGCAGGGCGGCATTGCAGCCGTACTGGATGCCGGTGACACCTTTGAAGAGCATATCCGTGACACGATGGTCGCCGGTGCGGGCCTGAACCGGCTCGAGACGGTCGAATACGTCGTCGAGCGCGCGCCCAGCGCAATCGGACGGCTGGTCGAGCTGGGCGTGCCGTTCAACATGGAAGGCGATGCGCTGCACCTGACGCGCGAAGGCGGCCATTCCCACCGCCGCATCGTCCACGTCAACGATGCCACCGGCTGGGCCGTGCAGCAGGCGCTGCTCAAGGCTGCCGAGGACAGCCCCAACATCACCCTGCTGCCGGGCCGTTCGTGCATCGACCTCATCACCGGACGGCACGAGATGCGCTATTCCGGCTCGGGGCGCATCTGGGGCGTCTATGCGCTCAACGAACAGACCGGGCACGTCGAGGCCTATACGGCGCGCGCCACGGTGCTCGCCACCGGCGGGGCGGGGCGCGTCTATCGCTTCAGCACCGCCCCGCGCGGCGCCACCGGGGACGGGATCGCCATGGCCTGGCGCGCCGGTGCGCGCGTCTCCAACATGGAGATGATGCAGTTTCATCCGACCTGCCTCTACAATCTGGAGGTCAAGAACTTCCTGATCACCGAGGCGGTGCGCGGCGAGGGCGGGCACCTCAAGCACCCGGTCACCGGCCACCGCTTCATGCCCGATTATGACGAGCGGGCCGAACTGGCGCCGCGCGACGTGGTCGCGCGCGCGATCGACGACCAGATCAAGCGCTACGGCCTGGATTACGTCCACCTCGATATCAGCCACCGTCCGCCCGAATTCGTGAAGGAGCACTTCCCGAACATTTACGAGAAGCTGATCTCGCTGGGCATCGACATGACGAAGGAGCCGATCCCGGTGGTGCCGGCGCAGCACTACACTTGCGGCGGCGTGCTGGTGGACCTCGACGGGCGGACCGACCTGCCCGGGCTCTATGCCGCGGGCGAGTGCACCGAAAGCGGGTTGCACGGCGCGAACCGCCTCGCGTCCAATTCGCTGCTGGAATGCTTCGTCTTCGGCGAGGCCGCGGCCGCGCACATTCTCGATCACTGGGACGCCTTCGATGCTCCGCCGCCGATCCGCGACTGGGACGAAAGCCGCGTCACCGATTCGGACGAGGAAGTCGTCATCAAGCAGAACTGGACCGAGATCCGCCGGTTCATGTGGAACTACGTCGGCATCGTGCGCACCACCAAGCGGTTGGAACGCGCGATGCACCGCATCCAGATGCTCAACGGCGAAGTGGAGGAATACTACCGCCACTTCCGCGTCTCGACCGATCTCGTCGAACTGCGCAACCTGCTGCAGTCGGCGGAACTGATCGTGCAGTCGGCCCTGCGCCGTCATGAAAGCCGCGGCCTGCACTTCACGCTCGATTATCCCCGGACGCTTCCCGAGGCGCAGGACACCGTAATGGTGCCCTAGGCGCGCGGGGCCGGGTTCGGGTTCTCCATTGCGCAATCCCCACCGCCTTCCCCGCCAGGGCGGGAAGCGGGGCGCGCTTCAGCCTTCGGAAATCAGGCGCCGATTCCGAGCAACCGACCGAGGAAGATCAGCACGATGGCACCGATGATCGAGGCGAGGCAGCCGGCGCGGCTGAAGTCGCGCTGACCACGGCTGGAGACCAGCCCGGCGACGAGAGAACCGCCGATGCCCAGCAGGATCGTCGCGATCCAGCCCATGTCGACCGCGCCCGGGTAGAAGAAACGCGCCAGCACGCCGATGATGAGGCCGCTGATGATTGCGCCGATGATGTTGAGCATGATTTCGTTTCCCTCCTGCCAGTCCGTTCTCGAATCAGGCTGCCTTATAACCGTTGAAAGACAAGACGGTTGCATCCCGCCATGGCCTGCTTGCGAAAGCCCCGGCAAGCAACTGGGGCTCGCGATCAGGGCACCGGAGGTCTCGTTTCGTCGTATTCCTGATTCAGGTCGTCGTCAGATTACTGGGGAAAAATTTTTCGGCGCAGGCGTGACATTCGGACTTGCCAGAGACGCGGGTGAAGGACTTCCCACGCGTCGCGAGAGCGGCGGGGCTGTCCAGCCGTCCGATGCGAAGCCCATCGGATCAGGGGCCCCCCTCTTGCAGTGAAATCCAGAACAGGCACTATGGGTTGTGTCGCAGCGGCGGCCGGGGCTCAATACCTAGAGGGATCGCAAGTGGGCGGATCAGGGCCCACCAGGGGGCGAGTCCCGGTGTGAAGGCCGACCGGAAGCCTCTAGGGCCAAGGCGGAACGGGTAATTCCGTTCTCTTTTTGTACCATATCTGGTAGGTGGGAATGCAGATCCTCGCCGACTCGTGACGGTACCGCCCGGCCGATGCGGAAAAGATGACGCTGCTTTCGGGCAGTTCGATGACAAGTGCGATGACACGGGGGCGAAAAGTGGATTTCAGGAACGAAAGCGACGCGGTCGTGGAAAGTGCTGACGTGGAACATGTCGGGGCGGTGGCTTCGGATACGGACTGTGCCGTAGGGGCGCAGGACGCGAGCAAACAGAACAAGGAGACGGGCAAGGGCCCGGCAGTCGCCATGGATAAATCCGACATCGCAACCGCAGATCTGGTCGACGCGGCGAAGGCGCCGCGCAAGAGCGATTCGAAGACCATCCATGACCGCCGCTTCAAGGTCGTCACGGATGACAGCCGCGATGCGCTCCTGACCGATTTCGGCAAGGAGACGCTGGACGACCGCTACCTGCTGCCCGGCGAGAAGTACCAGGACATCTTCGCGCGCGTCGCGGATGCCTATGCCGACGACCAGGAGCATGCGCAGCGGCTCTACGACTACATCTCGAAGCTGTGGTTCATGCCCGCTACCCCGGTCCTGTCGAACGGCGGCACCGGGCGCGGCCTGCCGATCTCGTGCTACCTGAACTCGGTGGACGACAGCCTCGAGGGCATCGTCGCGACCTGGAACGAGAACGTCTGGCTCGCCTCGCGCGGCGGCGGCATCGGCACCTACTGGGGCTCGGTGCGCGGCATCGGCGAACCGGTGGGCCTCAACGGCAAGACCAGCGGCATCATTCCCTTCGTGCGCGTGATGGACTCGCTGACCCTCGCGATCTCGCAAGGTTCGCTGCGCCGCGGCTCGGCAGCCTGCTACATCGACGTCTCGCACCCCGAGATCGAGGAGTTCCTCGAGATCCGCAAGCCCTCGGGCGATTTCAACCGCAAGGCGCTCAACCTGCACCACGGCGTGCTGCTCACCGACGAGTTCATGGAAGCCGTGCGCGATGGCCGTGAGTTCGAGCTCAAGAGCCCGCGCGACGGTTCGGTGCGCGGTTCGGTCAATGCCCGCTCGCTGTTCCAGAAGCTGGTCGAAACCCGCCTGGCCACAGGCGAGCCCTACATCGTCTTCTCCGACACCGTGAACCGCATGATGCCCAAGCATCACCGTGATCTCGGCCTCAAGGTCTCGACCTCGAACCTTTGCTCGGAAATCACCCTGCCCACGGGCCGCGACCACCTCGGCAACGACCGTACGGCGGTGTGCTGCCTGTCCTCGCTCAACCTGGAAACCTGGGACCAGTGGAAGGGCGAGAAGCGCTTCGTGGAAGACGTGCTGCGCTTCCTCGACAACGTGCTGCAGGACTACATCGACCGCGCGCCGGACGAGATGGCCCGTGCCAAGTATTCGGCCATGCGCGAACGCTCGGTCGGCATGGGCGTGATGGGCTTCCACTCGTTCCTGCAGCAGAAGGGCATCGCCTTCGAAAGCGCGATGGCCAAGGCGCTCAACCTGCAGATGTTCCAGTACATCAACCAGAAGGCCAACGAGGCCTCGATGATGCTCGCCAAGGAACGCGGCCCGTGCCCGGACGCGGCCGATCAGGGCGTGATGGAACGGTTCAGCTGCAAGATGGCGATCGCGCCGACCGCGTCGATCTCGATCATCTGCGGTGGCACCTCTGCCTGCATCGAGCCGATCCCGGCCAACATCTACACCCACAAGACGCTTTCGGGCTCCTTCGTGGTGAAGAACCCCTACCTGCAGAAGCTGCTGGCCTCGAAGTCGAAGGACTCCACCAACGTGTGGAACTCGATCCTCGAGCATGGCGGCTCGGTCCAGCAGCTCGACTTCCTCTCGCCCGAGGAAAAGGCGATCTACAAGACCAGCTTCGAGATCGACCAGCGCTGGCTGCTCGAATTCGCGGCCGACCGCACGCCCTATATCGACCAGGCCCAGTCGCTGAACCTGTTCATCCCGGCCGACGTCGACAAGTGGGACCTGATGATGCTGCACTTCCAGGCCTGGGAGAGGGGCATCAAGTCGCTTTACTACCTGCGCTCCAAGTCGGTGCAGCGCGCCGGTTTCGCCGGCGGTGTGGAAGCGGACAATACCAAGGTCGCACCCAAGTTCGAGATCGGCGAGACCACCGACTACGACGAGTGTCTTGCCTGTCAGTAAGGGAATTGCCGGGGGGCGGCATTTGCTCAGCCCCGACACGGACTCCCAGCGGAAGCGGCTCCCGGTTTGCCGGGGGCCGTTTTCGTTTGAGCCCGGATGAAGAGAGGCACACCGTTCGGGCAGGGCTTCTCGTCGACCGGGCTTACTCCACGGTCATGCGGAACGGCAGTTCGATGTCGATCTTCACCCGGTAATTGGGTCCGTTGGTCCCGCTGCGGTCGGCCACCATCACGATCACCGCGCTGCACTTCACCATTGCGTGCGAAAGGTGCCAGCGCTTGAGCCATTCGCGAAACTGCGTGGTCAGGGTGCGCGGGCAGGAGCCGATCACGATATCGTCGATGGTGACGACGACATCGCCCCGGCTGTTCGCATGGTCCTCGTCGAGGTCGAGGGTCGCGATGCATTCGTGCTTGCGGCGCGGGCCATCGCCATTGCCTGCAATCGTCTTGAGCTCGGGCTGATAGTGCGAGGTGCGCACGATTTCGTGGCGGAATTCACCCTTGCCGTGAAGGAAAAGGAAGCGCGTTTCGCCGCCGGGCACGGGTAGCAGGTCGGCATTGATCGGCACCGCGCCAGGGCGCGTGGCCCTGTCGAGGATGACCGGCAAGATCAACCACTTCAAAAACTGTACGAATTTCTTCCAGATACCCACTTTTGCACGCGACGCCCGATTTTCATGGGATTTTGACAGGTTCTTTAGTGCGGTTTGACTGTAGCCGATAGCCCGGTTGGAGGGGCACGAGCGGAGTTTTCCCCGCCGGCTTTCGTAGCTTGAATGTCGCAATACCGCAGAAATCCGCACCGTTCGCGGCGCTGCGGGAGCGAATTCTCCGCCCGCATCAGCCGGTTACGAACGGGCCCGGCAAGTATTCGTCTGCGTAAAAGGCGAAGGATAGCAGCTTTGCCGGAATGTGCCCTCGAAGTGTGCAGCTTTTACCATTTGCGACAATTTGCGGCTTGAGGTCGACGGGCCGAATGCGGATGGGATCGCACAAGACAGTTCCTCTACCGGCATCAGTTTCAGGACCAGATACGACAATGCGCAAGTGGCACCGATGGCTTTCCGTTTTCTTTGGCGTCTTCATGCTCTGGATCGCCGTCACAGGGGTCCTGAGCCAGGTTGCCGTGCTCTGGCCGAGCGGCGCGCCCGATGCTGCCGCACAGGCCGCGGCCGCGCCGCCGCCCGGCTTCGAATGCCCCGAAGGCTGGCGCTGCATGCCGCCACGCGGCGATGGAGGCGGCATCCGTTCGCTGACCGGGCTGTTCCATCACCTGCACTCGGGTGAAAGCTTCGGCCCGATCGGCACGCTGATTTCGGTGCTCTCCGGCCTGACCCTGATCTTCTTCTCGATTTCGGGCCTGTGGCTCTACGTGCAGATGTGGCAGAACCGGAAGAGCCGTTCGCTCAATCCGCGCTGGTTCTGGAAGTAAGGTTCAGGGGGTGCCGCCAAGCCCGAAGGTGGCATCCCCGCGCCCGGACAGGAGGACGCTCGTCTCGTCGACGCCGTCGACCTGGGTGATGACGATGAAGTCATGCTCCTGATCGTCCGGCGTTCCATCGAGGAAGATCTCCTCTCCCTTCATGCCCGACACGATGCCGATGCACGAACCGTCGGGATTGAGTACCCGCATGCCCTTGCGGATCGTTCCCACGACCGTCGTCCAGGCGGTTTCGTCCGATCTCTGCTCTGTCATGGGATTTCTCCTGTTGAGGGGGGCAGAAATGCCATCCCCCTATATCATGAATAATGCCTCGGGCGGCGCTCGGGTTCCTGCGAGCGGCGCCGGGCCGCGCGCGGGGCGAAGCCAAGGACCAAGCACGAGTCGCGTCGCATTCGAGCGGGTCGGCCGGGCTCTGGAATACTAGGTCTAGCGTCCCCATATTCATCGGGCCGCTAGATATGCGGGGGACGAGGCTGTGCATATGTTCCAGGCACGTCTCCCACCGCAAAGCGATTTTTGGTTATCGTGGCGCCCTTCGCTCGGGTCATGTCACTGCGGGCGAAAGCGTTTTCGACCCGGAAAGTCCTGCCGAGCCGCCGATCCGGCCGGCCGAATCGACCGGGCCACTGATCAACCGATGCCCGGAGTGAGTCGCCCATGCCCCTTCTCGAAGCCCGCAAGACCTACAAGCCCTTCGAATATCCCTGGGCCTACGACTACTGGAAGCTCCAGCAGCAGGTCCATTGGCTGCCCGAGGAAGTGCCGCTGGGCGAAGATTGCCGCGACTGGGCGCAGAAGCTTTCCGAGCATGAGCGCAACCTGCTCACGCAGATCTTCCGCTTCTTCACCCAGGCCGACGTCGAGGTGCAGGACTGTTACCACGACAAGTACGCGCGGGTGTTCAAGCCGACCGAGATCAAGATGATGCTCACCGCCTTCTCCAACATGGAGACGGTGCACATCGCGGCCTATTCGCACTTGCTCGACACCATCGGCATGCCCGAGAGCGAGTACGGCATGTTCCTCGAATATGCCGAGCTCAAGGACAAGCACGACTACCTGCAGCGTTTCGGCGTCGATTCCGATGAGGACATCGCCCGCACGCTCGCCATGTTCGGCGGCTTCACAGAGGGCGTGCAGCTTTTCGCCAGCTTCGCGATGCTGATGAACTTCCCGCGCTTCAACAAGATGAAAGGCATGGGCCAGATCGTTTCGTGGTCGGTGCGCGACGAATCGCTGCACTGCGAGGGCATCACCCGCCTGTTCCACGCCTTCACCAAGGAACGCGACTGCCTGACCAAGGCGGTGAAGGAAGACATCGCCGACCAGTGCCAGACGACCGTGCGGCTGGAAGACAACTTCATCGACCTGGCCTTCGAGCTGGGCCCGGTCCCCGGTATGACCGCCAAGGACATCAAGAAGTACATCCGCTTCATCGCGGACTGGCGTCTCGGCCAGCTTGGCCTCAAGCCGATCTACCTGATCGACGAGCACCCGCTGCCCTGGCTGCAGCCGCTGCTCAACGGCGTCGAGCATGCCAACTTCTTCGAGACCCGCGCCACCGAATATTCCAAGGGCGCGACCCGCGGGAACTGGAACGACGTCTGGACGAATTTCGACCAGCGCCGCAAGGCCAAGGCCAACGACGTCGACGAACTCGACGACGGCAGCGAGCCCGACATGTTCGGCGGCACGCAGGCAGCGGAGTAATCCGCCAGGCCACATGCCGCTGCGTCATGGCGGCCTCTCCCGCACAAGCGGGAAAACGACAAGACCGCCCCTCCCACGCGCGGGAGGGGCCTGGGGCAGGCGCGGCTACCTCGACTGCCGTCTTGCTGCAGTGCAAAATCGCCACGCTGCCTGTGACATGAAAGACACGCGCGGCAATTACCGGGCCATCGGTGCCGTATTCTTGCAACCTTGGGATTGTACCCGGCGTTGAAACGTCGGAACAAGGGTGCAGCCGGGTTCGGCAGGACATGGCAAGCCTGTTCCTGCCACTCGTGCCGGAGGAAGCGTCAGCGAAAGCAGGCGCCAGAGCCGGCCAGGCGCCGCCCGGACAGCGCGAATCCCCGTCCGGGCGGCGCTGCCTCTTCCTGCGAAACGCTTGCCGCAGGACGGAGCAATGGAGCGTCCTGGCGGAGCATCATGATACCGCATCATGACTTGGCCACGACGCTCCTTTTTCTTCGGGCGATCCCGTTCAGGCCAGCCAGGTTGATGGATTGGGCATCGGTGCATGCTTCTGCGCGTTGAGCAGGCTCAACACGCTGCGCACGATCACCAGCACTGCGACGGCGGGCAGGATCA
Organism: Novosphingobium sp. PY1; assembly: GCF_017312445.1. Taxonomy (NCBI): domain Bacteria; kingdom Pseudomonadati; phylum Pseudomonadota; class Alphaproteobacteria; order Sphingomonadales; family Sphingomonadaceae; genus Novosphingobium; species Novosphingobium sp. PY1. The sequence continues at coordinate 94,057 of NZ_BLTI01000004.1, forward strand.
GGAAGCCGATCAGCACGATCATGAGCATGAAGCCCACGACAGAGCCGACCAGCCCGATCCAGAACGTGTTGATCAGGTACTGGTAATGCGAAACTTCCCAGTCCGCTTTCGGTTCGTTGCGCCAGACAAATGCAAGAACGATGCCGACGATCGCCGTTACCCCGGTCAGGAACGAGGCAAGATAAAGCAGGCTGATGATCGTCGGATTATTGAACTCGAAACCTGAATTGGCAGGCGTCGGGGTGGGCTTCATTTCATCCATGGTAATCCTCCATGATGGCCGGCCCCGATGCTGCCTGTAATACTCTTGAGGCGCAAGACACTGATTTTGAGGCGGTGACCCGTTCCGCGAAAGCGAAAGTGGGGGCGCAGGACGGCCCGGTTTCCCGCCCTCTTTCAGCCCAGACCGAGGAACAGTCCGGCCAGCGCCGCGCTCATCAGGTTGGACAGGCTCCCGGCTGCCAGCGCGCGCAGGCCGAGGCGGGCGATCACCGGGCGCTGGTTGGGCGCCAGCCCGCCGGTCACCGCCATCTGGATCGCGATCGAGGAGAAATTGGCAAAGCCGCACAGCGCGAAGGTCACGACGGCGACAGTTCGCGGGGACAGACCTGCCGCGCCGCCAAGGTCGATGAAGGCGACGAACTCGTTGAGCACGATCTTCGTGCCGAACAGGCTGCCGGCCTGCATCGCCTCGTGCCAGTCGGGCGCGGCGAGCAGGTAGAAGATCGGCGCGAGCAGGTAGCCCAGCAGCGACTGGAAAGTGACGTCCTGGTAGCCGAACAGACCTGCAGCCCAGCCGACCACGCCATTGGCCAGCGCGATCAGGGCAACGAAGGCAAGTACCATCGCGCCGACCGCGACTGCCAGCTTCACGCCCGTCTGCGCGCCTTGCGATGCGGCCATGATGATATTGGCGGGGCGTTCCTCGTCATGCGGCACCTCGACCTGTGCGCCGCGGGCAGCGGCTTCCAGCGCCGCATCTTCCTGGGCCAGCGTCACCCTGCGCGGATCGGGCATGATCATCTTGGCCATGAAGATGCCGCCCGGTGCGGACATGAAGGCGGCAGCCACGAGGTAATCGATGCGGATGCCCATGCTGGCATAGGCGGCCAGGATCGTGCCGGCGACCCCGGCCAGGCCGACCGTCATCACGCAGAACAGTTGCGAGGGTGTCAGCCCGGCAATGTAGGGGCGAATCACCAGCGGGCTTTCGCTTTGGCCGACGAAGATGTTGGAGGCCGCGCACAGGCTTTCGACCTTGCTGATCCCGGTTACTTTCTCCAGCGCGCCGCCGATCCAGCGGATCACCAGCGGCATGATCCGCAGGTAGTAGAGGATCGAGATCAGCGAGGCGAAGAAGATGATGACCGGCAATGCCGAGATGGCGAAGCTGGTGCCGCCGATCTCCGGGCGGGCGAGGGGCCCGAACAGGAACTCCACCCCGGCATGGGCATAGCCGAGCAGGTTGCTCACGCCCCGCGACGCGCCGTTCAGCAGCGAGCGGCCGAAGGGCACGTAGAGCACGAGAGCGGCAAAGCCGGCCTGCAGCGCAAAGGCGGCGCCGACCACGCGGGGGCGGATGGCCTTGCGATCTGTGGAGAGGAGGAATGCGACAGCCGCGATGAGAGCAATGCCGATCAGGCTATAGGCAACGTGCATTCGGCGCATTTCTCCGCAGGAGGCCAAAAAACCCGGCAAACCTAATGCCCTGCGCAAAAGGCGGCTAGTGCAATTGCGAAGCCGAACGGTTAGATCGTCCGACCATGATCACGCCCCCCTTGCCGCAATCGCGCAATTGCCCGCCAGGCCTGATGCTCTTCTCGCTGATTTATGGCGGCATGGTGACACTGGGCGGCGTCTTGGGCGCCAAGCAGGTGTCTATCGGACCGCTTGCGGTGGAGGCGGGTATCTTCCCATTCCTGACCCTGGTGGCGACGTCCAGCGGTATTGCCGAACTCTACGGCAAGGATACCGCGAACCGGCTGGCGCGCTTCGGGCTGGTACCGCTTGTCATGGCTATCGCGCTGACTTTCTTCGTGCTGCAACTGCCCACCGATCCGGGCATGTATGAGCCGGCCAAGGCCGCCTTTCCGGTAATCCTGGGCCAGTCGGGGCGGATGATGGCGGCAGGGATCTGCGCCTATGCCGTCTCGCTCACGCTCAATATCTGGATCTTCTCGAAGCTGCGGGCCGCGACCGGGCGCTTCGCCGGCTTGCGCGGCTTCATCGCGGCGGCGCTCTCGCAGATCGTCGACACGATGATCTTCATCACCATCTCGTTCTACGGCGTGCGCGAGATCTTCGGGATCCTGGTCGGGCAGGCGCTTGCCAAGGTCGTGCTCTCGGCCGTCGTGGTCCCGATCGTGATCTGGATCGTCGTGAAACTCGGCCATTTTCTGGACGGAAACGCCGAAAATGCTTCAAATCGCGCGCAGGAGCGTTAAAGCGCACCCCATGCCGAATCCACACGATCCCTCGCTCCTTGCCAAGGCCGAAACGCTCGTCGACGCGCTGCCTTACCTGCAGCGTTACGCAGGTCGCACCTTCGTCGTGAAGTACGGCGGCCATGCCATGGGCGATCCCGAACTGGCGCACGATTTCGCCGAAGATGTCGTCCTGCTCAAGGCAGTGGGCATCAACCCCGTGGTCGTCCACGGCGGCGGCCCGCAGATCGGTGCCATGCTCAAGAAGGTCGGGGTGGAAAGCCAGTTCATCGACGGGCTGCGCGTCACCGACAAGGCGACTGCCGAAGTGGCCGAGATGGTCCTTTCAGGGGCGATCAACAAGGAGATCGTGGGCTGGATCGCCAAGGCCGGCGGGCGCGCGATGGGCCTGTCGGGCAAGGACGGCGGCCTCGTCACCGCCCGCAAGGTGCAGCGCACCAGCAAGGATCCGGACAGCAATATCGAGCGCGTGGTCGATCTCGGCTTCGTCGGCGAACCCGACAGGATCGATACCAGCGTGATCGAATCGATTTCGGCGGCGGGCATGATCCCGGTCATCGCGCCGATCGCGCCGGGCCCCAATGGCGAGACTTACAACGTCAACGCCGATACGATGGCCGGCTCCATCGCGGCGGCACTGGGCGCAGCGCGCCTGTTCCTGCTCACCGACGTGCACGGCGTGCTCGACAAGCAGGGCGAGCTGCTGACCGACTTGCGCCCGGCCGATATTGACCGCCTGCAGAAGGACGGAACCATCTCGGGAGGGATGATCCCGAAGCTGGAAACCTGCGTCCATGCCGTGGAAGCTGGGTGTGAAGCCGCCGTTGTCCTTGACGGACGGGTATCGCATGCCATGTTATTGGAAATTTTCACGCAGGAAGGTGCCGGCACGCTCATCCGCGCAGGCTAGGATTTTTGCGAAGGGGACCAAGGGTCTGAAAGGCATCTCTAAAACCATGCATCTCAAAGCCGCTTTTGCCACCGCGCTCACGGCGAGCGTGCTGCTGCTCTCCGCCTGCGACAAGGAACCGCCGATGGCCGAGCCTTCCGCCAGCATCAGCGGCGAGGCAAGCGAAGGTGCCATGGTTCAGGAAGTGCCTTCCGCCGATGCCTCCGGGGCGGCATCCGCCGGCCTGGCCGCCGGTCTGGACATGGCCGCGCTCAAGGAGCGCCGCGATCCCGAACGCCTGCTGCGTTTCTACACCAATGCCATCCGCATCGGCGACTGGGGCGATGCCGCCAGGGCCTGGAGCCTCGACGCGCAGATGACGCCCGAGAAGCTCGAGAAGGAATTCGGCGGCAATGCCGGGCCGAAGGTGGCGGTGGGCAAGGGCGATACCTCGGGCGCTGCCGGATCGCTCTATTACGAGGCGCCGATGGTGGTCGACTTCGCCGATGGACGTCCCTCGCGCCGCGGCACGATTGTCCTGCGCCGCGTCAACGATGTGCCGGGAGCCAGCGAGGAACAGCTCAACTGGCGGATCGAGCGCACCTCCACCCTGCCGCAATAGTCTTTCGTCGGCGGGCATGGGTCCGCTGCAGACTGCGGCCTTGCTCCCCACGCGCCTGCTCGGCTATCAGCCGCAGCGCCAGTTCCAGAAGAAAGGGAGCAGGACTTGCTCTTCTACACCCTCTACCAGATCATCGATTACCTCGTGAACATCATCGTGTTCGTGGTGATCGTGCAGTTCGTGCTGGGCCTGTTGATCGCCTTCAACGTGGTCAACATGCACAACCAGTTCGTGGCGTCGGTCTATCAGGCCCTCAATGCCCTGCTCGAACCGCTGCTGCGGCCGATCAGGCGCCTGATGCCCAGCACCGGGACGATCGATTTCTCGCCCATGATCCTGATCATCGGGCTTACCATCCTCCAGATCATCCTGGGCAATCTCGCAAGGGCCTACGGCTGATGAGCGAAGCAGCGATTATCGACGGCAAGGCATTCGCCGAAGGCCTGCGCGGCCGCGTCGCCACTTTCGCGTCGCAGTTCGAGGCGAAGGCCGGGCGCAAGGCGGGCCTGGCAGTGGTTCTCGTGGGTGAGGACCCGGCAAGCCAGGTCTATGTGCGCAACAAGGGCAAGCAGACGCTTGCCTGCGGCATGAACAGCTTCGAGCACAAGCTTGATGCCGACACGAGCGAGGCAGACCTGCTGGCGCTCGTCGAAAAGCTCAATGCCGACCCGGCGGTGGACGGGATTCTCGTCCAGCTGCCGCTGCCTGCGCACATGAACGAGCAGAAGGTCATCGCCACGATCAATCCGGACAAGGACGTCGACGGTTTCCATGTCGTCAATGTCGGCCGTCTGGCGACCGGGCTGCCCGGTTTCGTGCCCTGCACGCCGCTGGGCTGCTTGATGCTGCTGAAGGACCGGCTCGGCTCGCTTTCGGGCCTCGATGCCGTGGTCATCGGTCGCTCCAACATCGTCGGAAAGCCGATGGCGCAGTTGCTCACGGCGGAAAGTTGCACGGTGACGATTGCGCACAGCCGCACCAAAGACCTTCCCGAGGTCGTGCGCCGCGCCGACATCGTCGTGGCTGCCGTGGGTCGTCCGGAAATGGTCAAGGGTGACTGGATCAAGCCCGGTGCCACCGTGATCGACGTAGGTATCAACCGCGTTCCCGCGGCAGAGGAAGGCAAGACGAAGCTCGTCGGCGACGTCGACTTCGCTTCGGCCTTGCCAGTTGCCGGGGCGATCACCCCGGTACCCGGCGGCGTGGGGCCGATGACGATTGCCGTGCTCCTGCGCAATACCCTGGTGGCCGCGCATCGCAACGCCGGCGTCGCGCTTGACGAGAACGCGATTTGAAGCCTGCCGCGCTCGGTCTTGCGCTGCTGGCGCTGGCCGGGGTGCTTGCATCCCCGGCACTGGCCGAGCCGCGTCGCCGGCCCGGCCCCGGCACTGCCAATCCGAGCGCGCTGGTCGCCGCTGAAATCGCCTTCAATCGCCTCGCGCATGACAAGGGGCAATGGACGGCGTTTCGCAAGACCTCCGACGAATCCGCGATCATGTTCGTGCCGCAGCCGGTCCTTGCAAGGTCGTGGCTCGGCGGGCGATCCGACCCCGCGCAGCCCGTGCAGTGGGAGCCTTACGAGGTCTGGATGAGCTGTGATGGTTCGCTGGGCGTCACTCGCGGCGCCTATCAGGCGCCCGGCGGCGCGGCGGGTTACTTCACGACGATCTGGCGGCAGGACAAGAAGGGCGAATACCGCTGGGTGCTCGACCAGGGCGCGCCGCTGGCCAAGCCGCTCGACAAGCCCTTCATGCTATCCGCCTCCGTAGCCGACTGCCCGTCGCGCGGCGAGTGGCCGGGCGCCTATCGCGGCAAGGCCGAGGATGAGCGCCGCGACCGCGAGCCGATCAAGGTCGCGGGCATGGACGGCAGCGGCACGTCGGACGACGGCACGCTGACCTGGGCCTACCACGTCGAACCCGACTTTGCCCGAACCCTTACCGTGTCATTGCGAAAGGATGGCGAGATGAAGCCCGTGCTTTCCCTGAAAGTCAGTGCCGAGGACGCCAGGTAGAATTCCATGCTTGAGCTGTTTCTTTCGGCTTTCGTATCGCTGTTCGTTGTCATCGACCCGCCCGGGTGCGCGCCGATCTATGCCGGACTTTCGGCCGACGCCACGCGGAGGCAGGCCATTGCGATGGCTGCCCGTGCCTGCGTCATCGCCGCGATCATTCTCGTCATATTCGCGCTGTTCGGCGAAAAGCTGCTTGGCGCGCTGCACATCGAGCTCAATGCCTTTCGCATCGCAGGCGGCATCATGCTGTTCATGATCGCCACCGAAATGGTGTTCGAAAAGCGTACGCAGCGGCGCGAAGAGCGGGCCGAGAAAATCATGGCGACGCCGGAAGTGGAGGACGTGTCGGTCTTCCCGATGGCCATGCCGATGCTCGCCGGGCCGGGTTCTATCGCCACGATCATGCTGCTGACCGCGCGCGCCCAGGGCATCGAGCAGACCTTTGCCGTGCTGGGCGCGATGCTGCTCGTCCTTTTGCTCAGCTTTGCCGCGCTTGCTGCCGCCGGGCCCTTGATGCGGGTGCTGGGGGACAAGGTGGAGGCGGTGATTACCCGCCTGCTGGGCGTCCTGCTGGCCGCGTTGGCGGCGCAATACGTGATCGACGGCGTCACCGCCGTGCTGCGCTTCCCGGCGGCGGCCTGAGCCGCCGCCGCGCGCGCTTCTACTGCAGGGTCACGCCTTCTTCGTCGCCTTCGCCGTGGCGGCCGAAGAACTGCATGAGCTGCACGAGCAGCTCGCATCGCGCGCCCAGCCCGTTGGCTTCAAGCAGGGCCTGCTTGGCGGCGGGGTCGAACGGGGCGATCTGTGAAACGCCGTTGATCAGCGAGACGTCGTCCAGCCGGGCTACCTGATCCCAGTCTACCGCATAGCCCTGCATGTCGGCAAAGCGGCGCGCTTCCCGTTCGAAGCTGGCGCGCTCGACCGGGGCTAGGGCTTCGTCCTCGCTCTCCTCGATCAGTTCGGCCTCGACCTGCCGGAACGGGGTGGTGACATCGAGTTCCTTGACGATGCGGAAACGCGATTCGCCTTCGAGAATGATGTTGAAGCGCCCGTCCTCGAGCGCTTCAACGTCGCCGATGCGGCCCAGACAGCCGATCGAGAAGAGCGGTGCGCCTTCCTCTGGCCGCTGAGGCTGGATCATGCCGATCAGCCGGTCGCGCGCGAGCGCATCACTTATCATCGCCCGGTAGCGCGGTTCGAAGATGTGCAGCGGCAGCTGCAGTCCCGGATAGAGAACCACCCCGGGCAGGGGAAAGATGGTGATGCGCGTCACGGAGGGTCAGCCGAACAGGATCGTCGAGAGCTTGCGCCGGGTTGCCGAGACCCAGGGATCTTCCAGACCGACGGCTTCGAAGATCTGGAGCAGCTTGGCGCGCGCGGCGCCATCGTTCCATTCGCGGTCGGCCTGGATCATCGCCAGGAGCGTTTCGCCAGCGGTATCGCGCTCACCGGCGGCAAAGGCAGCATTGGCGAAGGCAAGCTGCGCGTCCATGTCGTCGGGGCGCTCGGCCGCGGCGGTGCGAAGGGCGGCCAGCTCGCTGTCGTCGGGCTTGTCCTTGGCCAGCTGCAGGGCAGCGCGCGCGCGCTCCACATGCGCATCCTGCGCCAGTTCCGGGGTCAGGCTACCGAGCACCTGCTCGGCTTCCTCGAGGCGTCCTGAAGCGATGAAGCTGCGAATCAGGCCGGAGAGCGCCTCGGCATTGTCGGGGGCCATTTCGACGATCTGCATGAAGATGCTGGCGGCGCGTTCGGCGTCATCCCCTGCCAGCGCTTCCTCGCCCATGGCGAGAAGCGGTGCCAGATCGGCCTCCGGCTCACCGCCGCCGGGTTCGACCGGAAGCTTTTCCAGCAGCTGGTCGAGCGTGGACTTGAGCTGCGATTCGGTGCGTGCGCCGGTCAGGTCGGCAACCGGCTGGCCGCGAAAGATCGCATAGACGGTCGGGATCGAGCGGACCTGGAACTGCGAGGCAATGAACTGTTCTTCGTCGACGTTCACTTTCGCGAGCAACACGCCCTTTTCGGCATATTCGGCGGCAACCTTTTCGAGCACGGGCGTGAGCGCCTTGCACGGCCCGCACCATTCGGCCCAGAAATCGAGGATCACCAACTGCGTCATCGAGGGTTCGACAACGGACTGGCGAAAACGGTCCACTGCCTTCTGTTCGTCGAGGTTGAGACCCATGCTGGCCAAAGTGCTTGCTCCTAAACTGTGCTGCGGTTGCATAGATCGGGACTTTGCGAGCGTTTGTGAAGGGTCATTGCGTCGGAAATGCCGGTTTTGCGTTGCTCTGTCAGGGAGGATGAAAAAATTTTCGATTTCCCTCTTGCCACCCCAAAAAGGCACTGCTAGTGGCGCGCCTCCACCCCGGGCCTACCGGCAAACACGGCAGGCCTCGAACGTCAGAGCGGGCGTAGCTCAGGGGTAGAGCACAACCTTGCCAAGGTTGGGGTCGAGGGTTCGAATCCCTTCGCCCGCTCCAGTTTTCCATGACAAATCAGCGAATTAGCGCCACGGCGCATTCCCTTTCGCTGGAGACAAAGCCGGTTGCGAGGGCTGTTGTCTCCACATTGTCTCCAGAAAATCGGCAAACTCAGGTTGGTTCTGGCGTCGAATAGCGAAGATTGCGGCGGCGTCGCCCTTTGGGCCGGGCTTTCGGTTTGCACCGGAGCCAAGCGTTGCCTGTCTCCGCCATGCGGCTTCAATCCCTGACGCGAGCGTCGTTTCACGTCATGTCGTAAATCCGCGTCTGCGAATTCGCGTCGTCCTCTGGATGCGGAGATCGGTCCAGGGCTGCGCCGACCCGATCGCGTTGTTTGTATCTCTCCCCGTCGGTGGGGTGGGCGACGCTTCCCTTTAGGTTCGCCGCGCCGGGGCGCAACGCGCTTTGCGCTTACTTCCTCTTCGTTTCAGCCCTCCGGGTGCGCCCCGGCTCTGACAGCGAACCAGCCGGTCGCTCCTTCGCCGCCCACCCCATTCCGGGGTGAGTGTGTGTTGAAGGAGAAGTGTGATGAACGCTGTTACCGAAACCACCGCTGCCGAGCCTGCGTCGGGCGTCGAGATCTTAGTGCCTTTGAACAAGCTCAAGAAGTCCCCGCGCAATGCGCGCAAGGTGCCGCATGGGGAAAGCGCCATCGAGGCACTGGCCGCATCCATCGCGCACAAGGGACTGATCCAGAACCTTGTCGTGGAACCCGAAGTGAAGGAGGACGGGACGCCGACCGGCTCCTATTTCGTCACCGCTGGCGAAGGCCGCAGGCAGGCGATGCTGTTGTGTGCCAAGCGCCGGAAGATGAAGAAATCCGATCTGGTGCGCTGCTGGCTCGATACCGAAAACGATCCGTCCGAGATCAGTCTGGACGAGAATGTGACCCGGACCCCCATGCACCCCGCCGACCAGTTCGAGCGGTTCCGCGAGCTTTCCGAAACCAAGGGTTGGGGCGCGCAGGAAATCGGCGCGCGGTTCGGCGTGTCCGCCCATGTCGTGAAGCAGCGGCTGCGCCTTGGTGCTGTGTCTCCGAAGCTGTTGCAGGTCTACCGCGAGGATGGGCTGACGCTGGATCAGTTGATGGCCTTTGCCATTACCGGGGACCACGACCGACAGGAGCAGGTGTTCGAGAGCCTGCATCACAACCGCGAGCCATGGATCATTCGGCGCGATCTGACCGCCGCCAATGTTCCCGGCCATGATCGCCGCGCGATCTTCGTGGGTGAGGCAGCTTATGAAGAAGCGGGCGGCACGATCATCCGCGACCTGTTTGCCGACGAAGGCGGCGGCTATTTCGAGGATGCGGGTTTGCTCGATATGCTGGCTATCGAGAAGCTGCGCGAGGTTGCTGCCGAAGTGCAGGCCGAGGGCTGGAAATGGGTCGAGGCGCATATCGACTATCCCCATGCCCACGGCATGCGGCATTTCTATCCCGAAGCCGTTGCCCTGTCCGACGAGGACGAGAAGCGGTTGGAAGCGGCGTCAGCCCAGTATGACCAGCTTGTCGAGAATTTCGACTCCTATGACGAAATGCCGGAGGACGTGGCGGCCAAGGTCGAGGCGCTGGATGCGGAGATCGATGCGATTTCCGACAATCGCCATGCCTATGATGCCAATGTGATCGCGTATGGCGGTGTGTTCGTGGTGCTCAACCATGACGGGACGGTCAGAGTTGAGCGCGGTTTCGTTCGTGCCGAGGATGAGGTGCTGGCCGATCCGCAGCCCGATGGTGAAGCCATCGACCCGGAGACGGTCGAGGATGAGCAGGCCGAAGGTGATGAGGATGTGCAGGAAATCGAGGACGAGGAAGTCGGCAAACCGATTTCCGATGCCTTGACCCGCGACCTGTCCGCGCACCGAACGCTGGCCCTTCGCGTGGCGCTTGGCGAGCGGCCCGACATGGCGTTGATCGCGCTCACCCACACGCTGACCTCGCAACTGTTTTACAGCTATGCCGAGGCCGGTTGCCTTGAGGTTCGTCCGACCGTGACGCCGCTTGGCAGTCATGCGGACGGTATCGAAGACACGCCGCTGGCGGCCAAGGCAAACGCGGCGCATGAGGCGTGGGCGGAACGCATGCCGCGTGACGTGGCGGACCTGTGGGCCTTCATTGTCGCTCTGGACGACGAGGACCGGACGGCGCTGCTGGCGTATTGTGTATCCTGCACCGTCAATGCCCTGCGTCTGCCGTGGGATCGCAAGCCCCGTTCGCTGCAAACCGCGGACAGGCTGGCAAGCGCGCTGTCGCTCGACATGGCGAAGGACTGGACGCCCACCGTGGACAGCTACCTTGGCCGTGTCACCAAGGCGCATATCGTCGAGGCCTTGAGCGAAGGTGTGTCGGAGGATGCCGCGCGCCGGATCGTGGACATGAAGAAAGCCGACATGGCGCAGTCCGCCGAGCAGCTTCTGGCCGGGACCGGATGGTTGCCTGCGATCCTGCGGACGCCGGAGGCGGATGCTTCCGAAGCGCAAGCAAAGGACGGTGAAGACTTCTACGCCGTCGCCGCCGAATAGCGGCATGAGCCGGGGCCGCGCGAGCGGTCCCGGCTCTCTTTACCGCTTTTTGTGACAGGCTGAAAAATTGCGGCCGCGCCCGATGGGGCGCGGCCGTATTGTTATGCGTCGGATCGTCACCGCTGGTAATTAACCCGGCTCACCGGTTCAAATAGAACGGGGACCAAGTAGGATAATGGCCGCCCCAACGAGACAGATGGAGGCACCGGTAATATCCCATCGATCGGGGCGCAGCCCTTCAATCGCCCATAGCCAGCCCAGTGAGGCAGCAATATAGACGCCGCCATAGGCAGCATAGGTTCGTCCCGCCGCATCGCTGTCGACCAAGGTCAGCAGCCACGCGAACAAGGCGAGCGAAATCATGCCGGGAAGAAGCCAAAAAGGTGATTTGCCGAGCCGCAGCCAAGCCCAGTAGGAGAAGCAACCTGCGATCTCGGCCAACGCTGCGCCGAGATAGGCGAACGGTGTGAGGCTCACAGGGTCTCTCCTGAAGTGGCAGGCGGTGCGAGCGCCTCGATAATCCGGCAATCCCCAACCGTGCCGCCGTCGCAGGTGTCGAGCAATGCGGACAGCTCGCTCCGAAGCGCAGTCAGATCGGCGATCTTACGCTCGACCTCGGCAAGGTGATCGCGGGCCAAGGCATCGACCATGGCGCAGTCGCGTGTGCGATCATCCGACAGTGACAGCAACGCCCGCACCCGATCGAGCGGAAAGCCGAGATCGCGTGCCCGGCGAATGAATGAGAGCCGGCCCAGTTCCGCCTTCCCATAGGAGCGATAATTACCCGAAGTCCGTTCGGGCTTCGCAAGCAATCCGATCCGCTCGTAATAGCGGATCGTCTCTACGTTCGTGCTTGTTGCATTGCCCAGTTCGCCGATCGTGAACGCCATGCCCTTGACCCTGTAGTTGCTACAGGGTGCATATAGGCGGTCGTATCGCAATAATCGAGGTGACGAATATGGCAGGCGGATGTTGCGGCGGTTGCGAAACGACCGCACCGACCACGGACAAGGCATGGCGACGAGTGCTGTGGATCGTGCTGGCCATCAATGCCGGCATGTTCGGCGTCGAGATGGTGGCGGGGGTTGCGGCGCATTCGGCATCGCTCAAAGCCGACGCACTCGACTTTCTCGGGGATGCCGCCAACTATGCGATCAGCCTCGGCGTTGCCGGCATGGCGCTGCAATGGCGCGCGCGGGCCGCATGGCTCAAGGGTGCCTCGCTGCTCCTGCTCGGCTTTTGGATTCTCGCCAGCACCGTGTGGATGGCGATAACGGGCACGCTTCCAAGGGCGGAGACGATGGGCATTATCGGCGTGCTGGCACTCATCGCCAATTGCGCCTGCGCTGTCATGCTATGGCGCCACCGAGACGGCGATGCCAATCGCAGGTCCGTGTGGATCTGCTCGCGCAATGACGCGATCGGAAATGTGGCCGTGGTCGCCGCCGCGCTCGGCGTGTTCGGCACGGGTACCGCCTGGCCTGATATCGCCGTTGCTATGATCCTCGCCAGTCTTGGTGTCAGTGGCGGATGGCAGATCGTCCGGCAGGCTCGGTCCGAATTGCGGGGACTTTCGGGAAGTAGGGCACGCGCGGCCACCTGAGGCGCTCAATTTGCCCTTGTGTGGTATGGAGAGCGTTCTGTTCGACAGGTGCCGAAACACCTGCACCTGTGGCTTAGGGATTCCGATCGCACACCTGCATTCTCTGTTCCCTGCCGTCAGAACCACACCCACACGGCCTCTCTCATGGCTGGTCTGACCGGAGGCAGCTTCGCCCGATCGGCTATGCCGCAATGACGGGTCCGCCGCTTTTTCCGCCGCCTGACGGCTTTGCATCGCGAAACAAAAAAGCGGCGTCCCGCCATCCTCCGCTTCGCTGCGGTCCCTTTGGGATGCGCCGCCGATCGCTCCGGTCCCTTGAACCGCCATCGAGGCCGCGATGGGCGCGGTCCGAGCAACACGAAAGGAACCACGACATGGCTACCATCGGCACCTTCACCGCCAACGACAACGGCGAACTGGGCGGCACCATCAGGACGCTCACCCTCAACACCCAGGCAATTCTCCGCCCCGTCGACAAGGACGGCGAGAAATCTCCCGACTTTCGCGTCAGCGCCGGCAATCTCGACATCGGCGCCGCCTGGAAAAAGACCAGTCGCGAAGGCCGCGACTATATCTCGGTTAAGCTGGACGATCCGAGCTTCCCCGCTCCCGTCTATGCCACGCTGTCCGAGACCGACACTGGCGGCGAATACGCCCTCATCTGGTCGCGTTAAGGCCAACGGCGCCCCGCCCGTTCGGGCGGGGCGCATCGATCATCGGACGGATCGACCGGCTTTCACCTGGCAGTCATCGCCATCGCCAGCCAGAACTTGCGAGTGAAGCGCAATAAGCGGCATGAGGGGAAAGCGCAGAAAGGACAGATCGATGACCCGCCACTTCCCGCCGCCAAGCCTCGACGATGCCGCGCATCGGTCATTGCTGATCGAGGCGGCGCGGTGCTAGCGCAATGCGCGCGATACAGGCCAATCTGTCCAACCCTGTCTCTACACGATTCTTGCTTCCCAGAATTGCGAGATAATTGCTCCAGTGTCCGATAGCCTGATGCACCTGTGCGAAGATGCACTCGGCCGACCGGTCGCTGTCGGTGAAGCACTGCCTGGTGACGAGCATCTACTGCTCGGGCTGATCGACGGATCGAAACCGCGCCGCTCCGCCAGGCCCCTGTTTTCACGGGTCCGTAAAGGTCCACTGGGATCGACCGCAACCTCGATATCCAGCCGACCATCATGGTCCGGCCCGGCGCGCTCGTGCGTGTGCTGGTGACGCGCGACCTCATCCCCGCGCCCTGGCGCCGACAAGGAACCTGATATGGCCGATTTCAAGCTCGCCAAGCTGCCCGACGGTACGCCCGTAAAGCTTTCGATCACGATCACCCCCTGCCTCCAGTCGGCGTTGCAGGACTACGCGGCTGTCTATGCCAAGGCCTACGGTGTCGAAGAACCCGTGGCCCAACTCATCCCGGCAATGCTGGCGGCGTTTCTTGAAAGCGATCGTACCTTTGCGCGTAGCCGGGCGGCCCGCAAGTGAGCGAAGCCGAACATCCTATTTACCGCCCGATCAGGCTCAACGAAGTGAAGCGTCGTGTCGGATTGGGCAAGTCGATGATCTATCGGCTGATTCAGGAAGGAAAGTTCCCGGCGCCCTACAAGATCTCTCCATTCGCCTCGCGCTGGAGCGATCGCGAAGTGACCGCCTGGATCGACGAGGTGAAGAACGGGTTCGAAGGAAAGCGGCGCCGGTTTTGACCGCGCGGCGGACCGCGTCAGGACTTTTTCGTCCCGGCGCAGTCCCGATAACCGCGAAAGCCAAGCTCATCTTTCGCGCCCGGCAGTGCGATCAGCATTTCAGCACCGGGGAGACCGTTGTCGCTCTTATCCTCCGCGGCGGGTCGCAGCCGGATGCGCAGGTTGCCGTCGGCGAAGTAGCCCTCAGCGACGCGAGCGAGCCGCACGAGTTTGCCGTTGAGCTTCACATAGCCGAGGCCATTGGCACGGTCCTCGAAGAAGGACGGATAGGCGACCCCTGTGAGGCGGATCACGCAATTGCCGGCAAGGCCCCCGAGACTGGCGACATCGGCCTCGTTCATGGTCTCGGGCTGTATCGCGCCGGTCGCTATCCCCGAGAGGGCTTCGGCGGCGCTCGCCGTCGGAGCGGCGGTCGGCGCCGGATCGACCTGCGCCTCGCGATCGTTACCGGGCGCGGTGTTCTGGTTGCAGGCACCAAGCAGCAGGGCAGTGCCGAGCGCAAGGGGAGTGAGCGAGCGAGTCATTGGGCGTTCTCCGATTGCGGGGCGGCGGGTACAGGGGCGAGCTCTTCGGGCAGGCGCTCGGTGCTGCGCACTCCGTTCGCTTCGATGTCGGCGATGAGATATTTCATTTCGGCAATCTCGCGCCGCTGCGCGACGATGATGTCCTTGGCCAGCTCGCGGACGCGCGGATCGCGCAGATGCGCTCGCTCGCTGGTCATGATCGCAATCGAGTGATGCGGGATCATTGCCTTCATATATTCGGTGTCGTTCACGGTGGTCTGGCTGCGCACCAGCCACAGCGCCACCGCGAAGACCAGCGCGGCCACTCCGAGAATGATCCAGTTCTTGGTCTTGTTCTTGTACATCCCCCACATGAAAAGGAGCATGACGACCATCATCATCGCGCCCATCACGAATGCCATCCAGAAGCGCGTCTCGCTCCAGAAGACGTGATCTATGCTGAAGGTGTTGGCGTACATCAGCCCGAACATGATTGCGGTCGAGGTGCCGATCATGGCCATGAAGCGCCAATAGTTGCCCCCGCCGTGATGGTGTTGCTGGCTATCCGACATGGATCACTCCTTTTGCTTCTTCATTGTCGAGAACACGAACTGCGCGGTGCAGCTGATCAGCAGGAAACCGGTGAGGGATTCGATCCCCGCCAGCGCGCGCAGGTGCCCGGTGGGATAGATGTCCCCGAGGCCGAGCGTGGTGATGTTGATGAGCGAGAAATAGAACAGGTCCATCGCGCTCATCGCAGGCTCCTTGTCGAACCCCCCGATCCCGAGCGCTGCGCTACCGGCGAAGCCGATCGCAAAGAGACCGGTGACGAGCAGGTGGCTGGCGAGCACGATGAGATAGGCAAGGCTGAGCCGCAGGGAACCGATCGAGGCAGGCTGAACGGTCAGCCTCGCCAGGCGGATCATGCCAAGGTGCAGCCACAGGGCTGCAAGAAACAATACAATACCGATGATTGTCGCAGACGATATGGCTCCATCTCCCTTCTGTGGACTTC
Organism: Novosphingobium sp. PY1; assembly: GCF_017312445.1. Classification (NCBI taxonomy): domain Bacteria; kingdom Pseudomonadati; phylum Pseudomonadota; class Alphaproteobacteria; order Sphingomonadales; family Sphingomonadaceae; genus Novosphingobium; species Novosphingobium sp. PY1. Next base: position 109,856 of record NZ_BLTI01000004.1, read on the forward strand.
CATTTCTAACTTGTCTCGCGCTCGCGCCGTTCCCTGCGGCGCAAGAAGAGATACTCACCTGCAAAGACCAGAACGATGCCAATTGCCGCGTAGAGTACGACCATCGGGTCGCTCTTGAGCTTCACCCACGAAAAGGCGGCAAGGACCACGCCGTTGGCAGCCATGGCCGCGAGCAGGATTGCCGCCCGTGCCCCCACATCGCGGCGCAGGTGCCGGAAGACACCCCAATGTACCAGCATGTCCATGACCAGGTAGAAGAAGGCCCCTAGTGCGGCGATGCGGGTCAGGTCGAAGAGCACCGCGAGCGTTCCCGCCATGACCACGGTGTAGACCAGGAGGTGACTGCGCAGGCTTCCCTTCATCCCGAAATGGCTGTGCGGAATCAGCGTCATTTCGGTCAGCATCGTCAGCATGCGCGAGACCGCGAACACGCTTGCCACGACGCCCGATGCCGTGGCCGTGACCGCGATCACCACCGTGAACCAGAATCCCGCAGGTCCGAGCGCCGGCTCGGCGGCCGCGGCCAGCGAATAATCGCGTGCCTCGACAATCCGTTCGATGCTGAGGCTGGAACCGACGGCGACCGCGACGAGGAGATAGGTCACCACGCAAATGGCAATCGCGATCATGATCGTCCGGCCGACATTGCGGTGCGGGTCGACGATCTCGCCGCCACTGTTGGTGATGGTCGTAAACCCCTTGAAGGCGAGGATCGAGAAGGCGATCGAGGCGACAAAGCCCATGCCCTTGAAACCGGTTGCGGGCTCGGCAAAGGCACCGCCGCTGAAGCCACTGGCCCACAGGGCAGCGATTGCGAAGATCGCGATGCCGCCGATCTTGATCGCGGACATGACGAGCGACGCGGTACTCACCGAGCGATTGCCAGCCGCGTTTACGAGATAGGCAAACACGATGAGGGCCAAGGCCAGAACCGAGAGCAACAGCCCGTTCGTCTCCTCGCCGAACGGCCGCAGCGCGTAGGTCGCGAAAGTTCGGGCCACCAGGCTTTCGTTGATGACCATCGACAGCGCCATCAGCACCGAAGCCGAGGCGGCGATGGTACCGGGGCCGTAAGCCTTTTGCAGGATCATCGCGATGCCGCCCGAGGAAGGCCAGGCGTCCGACATCTTGACGTAGCTGTAGGCGGCAAGCGCGGTAACAAACGCGCCCGCGATAAACGAAAGCGGGAATAGCGGGCCGGCGAGTTCGGCGATCTGGCCTGTCAGGGCAAAGATACCGGCGCCGATCATGACGCCGGTCCCCATCGCGACCGCACCGCTCAGCGAGATGCTGCCTTGCTGCTCGGCGCCCTCATGCGCCCGGTGGGCGCTGGAATGATCGTGTTCGCCGGTCACAGCCGCGCCGTGCGCAGGCGCAGCGAGTTCAGCACTACCGAGATCGAGGACAAGCTCATCGCAAAGGCGGCGAACATTGGACTGATGAGCAGCCCCATCGCCGGGTAAAGCACGCCTGCCGCGACCGGCACACCCGCGGCATTGTAGATCAGCGCGAAGAACAGGTTCTGGCGGATGTTCCCCATCGTCGCCTGCGCCAGCCGCCGGGCGCGCACGATCCCGTCGAGGTTGCTCTTTACCAGGGTGATTCCGGCACTCTCGATGGCAACGTCTGCACCGGTCCCCATGGCGATCCCGACATCGGCCTGAGCGAGCGCGGGAGCATCGTTCACGCCGTCACCCGCCATGGCAACCTTTGCGCCTTGCCCCTGCAGTTCGCGAATGATCCGCGCCTTGTCTTCGGGCAGCACGTCGGCGCGGATTTCGTCGATCCCGAGCCGCGCCGCAACGGCCTTGGCAGTACGTTCGTTGTCGCCGGTGGCCATTATGATCCGCAGGCCCAGTTGGTGGAGTGCCTTGAGAGCGTCGGGTGTGGTTTCCTTGACCGGATCGGCAACGCTGACGAGTCCCGCCAGCGCTCCGTCCAGCGCAACGAACATGACGGTCTCGCCTTCGTCGCGTCGCGCATTGGCCTTGTCGACCAGATCGCCGCCGACGAGACCCATGTCTTCGAGCAGGGCCTTGTTGCCGAGCGCTACCGCCCGGCCATCGATCTTCCCTTTGACACCCTTGCCGGTGACAGCCTCGAAGTCGCTCGCATCCGCGAGAGGCAAATCGCGCTCTTGCGCGCCGGTCACGATAGCCTCGGCAAGCGGGTGTTCCGAACCGCGCTCAAGCGAGGCCGCGAGCCGCAGCACCTCGTCTTCGCCGTCCGGACCCGAGGCCATGACTGCAACCAGGCGGGGCTTGCCCTCGGTCAGTGTGCCGGTTTTGTCGACGATCAGCGTGTCGATCTTCTCGAAGCGTTCCAACGCCTCGGCGTTCTTGATCAGCACGCCCGCCTGCGCGCCGCGCCCGGTTGCGGTCATGATCGACATTGGCGTCGCCAAGCCGAGGGCGCAGGGGCAGGCGATGATAAGAACGGAAACGGCGGCGACCAGTGCATAGGCGAGCGCGGGGGAAGGACCGAACATGGCCCAGCCGATAAAGGCGAGGCCCGCAACTCCCATCACCGCCGGAACGAACCAGCCCGCGACCTTGTCGGCATATTTCTGGATCGGCGCGCGCGACCGCTGGGCAGCGGCGACCATGTCGACGATCTGCGCCAGCATGGTGTCAGCGCCGACTCGCCGGGCTTCCATTACGAGGCTTCCGGTTCCGTTGATCGTTGCGCCGGTGAGCGTATCGCCGGCGGTTTTCTCGACCGGCACGGGCTCGCCGGTGATCATGCTTTCATCGACCGAAGAGCGCCCATCGACGACCACGCCATCGACCGGCACCTTGTCGCCGGGGCGCACGCGCAAGCGATCGCCGACCGCGATCTCTTCCAGCGGGACCTCTTCCTCGCGTCCGTCTTCGCCGATCCGCGTGGCCGATTTCGCTGCGAGGTCCAGCAGGGCGCGGATCGCCTTGCCGGTCCCCTCGCGCGCGCGCAGTTCCATGACCTGGCCGAGCAGAACCAGAACGACGATGACAGCCGCGGCCTCGAAATAGACGCCGACATGGCCTTCGGCGCTGCGAAAGCCCGCCGGAAAGACGCCGGGTGCGAGGACTGCAACGACGCTGAAGAGATAAGCGGCGGCAACGCCCATCGCGATGAGCGAGAACATGTTGAGGTTTCGCGTCCGGAAAGAATTCCAGCCGCGCACCATGAACGGCCAACCGCACCACAGCACGACCGGCGTGCCGAGTGCGAATTCGATCCACATCGCAGTCCACTCGCCCAGTCCCTCGCGCAGCGCGCCGAGCCCGACCAGCGGCCCCATCGTCAGTACCAAGAGCGGCAGCGTGAGGACTGCGCCAATCCAGAACCGCCGGGTGAAATCGATCAGTTCCGGATTGGGGCCGTCCTCCACCATCGCGGCGGATTCGAGTTCGAGCCCCATGCCGCATATCGGACAGGGGCCCGGATGGGTCTGGCGCACCTGTGGGTGCATCGGACAGGTATAGACCGGTCCCGCATAATCGGACGGAACGTGGTTGTAGCGCCCGTCATCCGGCGCGGGTTCGGCGGCGTGACCGGAGCAACCGGCGTGTCCGTGGCCGCCGGACTGGCCCGCTTCATCCTCGGGAACGAGATGCATGCCGCATTTTGGGCAGTCTCCCGGGTCTTCCTGCCGCACCTCGGGATGCATCGGACAGACGAATGTGGTCATGGACGGCGCACTCTCTCGGATCTCTCGGCCCTACTTGGGCGCTTGCGGCGGGTGTTGGTCGTGGGCGGGCTGTCCTTGCGGGCTTCCGCCATGGTCCATCTTGCCGTGATCCATGTGCGGCTGGTCCATCATCCGGCAAGTCATATTGCCGTCCTCGCCCTTGACCATCATGCCCTGCATTTTCATGCCGTTATGTATCATCTCACACGTCTGCGGTTTCTTGGCTGGAGGCGCTGGCTGGTCGGTCTGGGCTTCGCCGGCCCAGGCCGGACCCGCGAGCAAAGCGCCCGCGACGATAACGATCAGCTTGTTCACTCGAATTCTCCTCGTCTCATTCAATTGTAACTACTGAAAGCCGCGCGTCCGGCCTTGCCGAAGGCAACCACCTGATAGGGCTGGGTGCGTCCGCCCATTTCCATGCCCGGCGATCCCACCGGCATTCCGGCAACCGCCAATCCTTCGACGCCCTTGGGACGTTCGCGTAGAAGTCGCGCGATGTCGGCGGCCGGTACATGGCCTTCGATGACATAGCCCTCGACGATCATGGTATGGCACGAGCGCAGGTCGCCAGGAACGCCGTGGCGGTCCTTGACAGCGGCCATGTCGGCGCTGTCCCGCACGTCGATTTCGGCGTTCATTCCCTCACGGATATGCGTCGCCCAGGCTTCGCAGCACCCGCAACTGGGATCGCGCAGCATGGTGTAACTTGCCGCCTGCGCGGCACCGGAACAGGCCACGAGCGCGAGCAGCATGGCGGTATTGAGCGTGCTTCGCAGCGATCTTTTGCAAAAATTTCCCATGAACCTACGTCCTTCCGCCTATCGAATTCCGAGATGGTTGGGGCCGAAGACCATTTCGCCGCCGAGATAGCCCTGCGCAACAAGCGCGGCGGCAAGGACCGCCAGCGCAAGACGCAGGCCCGCGCGGCTATGCGAACGAAATGCGAGCCACGCCGCAACCAGCGCTACGCCGGCGATCGCGGTTCCGTTCCAGCGATGAAGTGCGAGCGTTTCCGATCGGTCGGAAAGCCGCCACCCGGCCGCGAACCAGCCGAGCAGGGCGGCGATCGCGGCACCTCCTGCACCACCGGCGACGAGGAACCGCACCGTCGTCTCCAGCGCCAGGGAGGGGCGCAAAATAAGCAGCAACTCGGCGAGAGCCGCCATCAGCAGCAGCGCGATCGGGAAGTGAGCCGCTATGGGATGAAGCCGGCCGAGAACGTCACCCGCCGAACTCGCGCGGTTCTCCGCGACGGCAGCCGCCAGTGCCTGTTCGGGTGTTGGCTGCTCAGCGACTGCCTCTTGCAAACCATAGTCATGGATCCCGTGCGACGCTTCTTCCATGACATCGTGCCCGCCTGCGGCATCATGGCTTTCCATCTGCGCCATCTCGGCGTCACTCCTGTCCTCCTTGTGGCCTTCGTGAGCACTGACGATGGCAGGCATGGCAAGCACGAGGGCGGCCAGCGGAACGAAGATTTGCCGGAGCAGGGTCGATCGGTTCATGCTCCTGTTACGCCGCGGCTTCGCGCACCCCTCACTATTTTTTCGAGGGGCGGAACCGAACGCAGCGTATAGGAAGGGTGCAAGCAGGAACGAGGCACGATGCGAGACGAACACAGACTGGATAAGGCGCTGGCCAGGCTCGGGTCGGGCAGCGGCGGGGCGATCCCGGAGGACTTCATGGACGGCGTCTGGATGCGCGCCGGCCGACTGGAAGAAGTGTCCGCGCGGCGGACCCACCTGGTGCTCTTTGCCGCGATGGCCTTTATCGGGCTAGGCGCCGGGTTCGGCACGACGCAGGCCCCGGCCAATGCCGAGCCGGCGGGTTACCAGCTGGTCGAGGGCGCCGATCTGTCTCCGGCCGCCCTGCTCCACGTCGAACCATGAAGGTCGGTGGATTGCAGCTGCTGCTGGCGGTCCTGCTGGCCCTGATCGCAGGCTGCATCGGCGCCTTTGCGGCAAGCGAGTGGCGCGAGACCAGCCATCCGCAGACGCTGCACGAATTCGTCCACGAAGAACTCGACCTCGATGCCGCGCAAAACGCCAGGCTCGATCAGCTCGAGGCCCGCTTCGCCGTCGAACGCAAGGAACTCGACCTGTCGCTGCGCGCGGCCAACGCCCGGCTCGCATCCGCGATGGAGGAGGAACACGATTACGGACCCAAGGTCGCGGCGGCGATCGACGATGTCCATGCGCGCATGGGGGATTTGCAAAAGGCCACCGTCCAGCACGTATTCGCGATGCGCATGCTGCTCGATCCGGCGCAGCAGCAGCGCTTCGACCGTCAGGTCGCCTCTTCGCTCACCGGCGAACCCGGCGAATGAACGGCGGTGCAGGGGCAGCACGACACGGGTGAACAGGGCCTGGTTGAGGACGTCCGGTCGGGAAGCCGGACGGCATTCGGACGGCTCGTCGAGCCGCACCTTCCGCGGTTGCTCGGCCTTGCCCGACGCATGCTTGGCTCGAACGAGGAGGCGGAGGACGCCGTCCAGACCGCTCTCGCTTCGACGTGGGTCGCACGCGCAAAGCTGGACCCCGCCCAACCGGTGGCGGCCTATCTCACGACCGTGACGCTCAACAAGTGCCGTGACCGGTTGCGGCGGCGCAAGGCGGCCCGCTTCCTGAGCTTCGGGCTCTTCGATATGGACCTGCCGGTTGCTGCCGCCACCCCCGACGCGGAAACCGAAATCGGCGATCGACAGACCCTCGAAAGCGTGTCCCGCGCGATCGAGCGCCTGCCGGTCAAGCTGCGCGAGGCGCTGGTCCTCGTGACCATCGATGGCCGGAGCCAGCGCGAGGCGGCCGAACTTCTTGGCGTGACCGAAAAGACGATCGAGACACGCATTTACCGCGCGCGCCAGCGCCTGCGCGAAAAGCTCGATTTTGTTTGAGGGGTGATGGCCCTGCCGGCGTAAGCGAGAGTATGAGCATTTCCTCCCGCAGCGACAGGTTCGCGATCGACCGCCGCAAATTTCTGACCCGCAGCGCAGGAGCAGCGAGCCTGCTCGGGCTTGGCCACACCCTACCTGCATGGGCGCGTGGGAGCCACAGCGGGACCGTAGCGCACAAGGGCAGCGACGTCCTCTCCGGCGAGCATATGACGATGTCGGTCGCGGATGCGAGCTTCGCCACTGGCAGCCGACACGGTCCGGCGGTAACGGTGAACGGGACGCTTCCCGGTCCCCTGCTACGGCTGCGCGAGGGCCAGAACCTCGTCGTCGACCTTGAGAACAACAGCTCGATGGGGACCTCGATCCACTGGCACGGCCTGCTCGTGCCGTTTCTCATGGACGGCGTGCCCGGCGTTACCATGGCGGCCGTCGAGCCGGGCGAGCGGTTCCGCTACGAGTTTCCTATCCGCCAGGCCGGGACCTATTGGTGGCACGCCCACACATTGCAGGAACCGATGGGGCATTACGGCCCGATCATTATCGATCCGGCGGATGGCGATCCGCACAAGGTCGATCGCGACTATGTCGTAATGCTCTCGGACTGGTCGCCGATGGACCCCCACACGCTCATGAAGAAGTTGAAGGTGGGCGAGGCACCTTTCAACTTCCAGAAGACCACGGCAACCGACGACTATCCCCTATCGGGCGAGGATCGCCGGATGTGGGCGCGCATGCGGATGATGCCGACCGACATCTCGGACGTCTCCGCACCGCTCTATAGCTACCTCCTCAACGGCCACGGCCCCGAAGACGGGCTGGAATTTGCTTTCAACCCCGGTGAGCGGGTTCGCCTGCGCTTCATCAATGGCTCGGCGATGACCTTCTTCAACGTGCGTATCCCCGGCCTGCCGATGACGGTCATCGCCGCCGACGGGCAGGATGTGCGCCCGGTCGAGGTCGACGAATTTCAGATCGGCAATGCCGAAACCTATGACGTCATCGTCGAGCCGACCGGTATGGATGCGTTCACGATTGTCGCGGAGGCAATGGACCGCTCAGGCATGGGGCTTGCCATGCTGACAAGTCGCGCTGGCGCGCGCGCTGCAGTTCCTGCGCTGCGCGACCCACCGCTTTTGACGATGGCGGACATGGGGATGAACCATGGCTCGTCTGCGGGAGCGATGGACCATGGTGCGATGGCCGGCATGGATCACGGTTCGTCCGATTCCATGGAAGGTTCGATGGACATGGGCTCGATGTCGATGCGCGACATCTCCCTGCTTCCGCCCAGCGTCAAGGTCGGCCCCGGCATCGACATGGTCTCGATGAACCCCGTCGACCGCATGGGCGATCCCGGCATCGGTCTGACCGAGGTTGACCACCGCGTCCTCAACTACAAGCAACTCGTCGCCGCGAAGATGAACCCGGACATGCGCCGGCCGACGCGGCTCAAGGAAATCCATCTGACCGGCAACATGGAACGCTACATGTGGTCCTTCGACGGCCAGAAGTTTTCCGCCGTCACGGACGATCCGATCCGCTTCGCCTTCAACGAGCGTGTGCGGGTGAAACTGGTAAACGACACGATGATGGCGCACCCGATCCACCTGCACGGGCATTTCTTCGAGCTGGTGAACGATGCGCCCCACGGGCATCAGCCGCTCAAGCACACGGTCATCGTCCAGCCGGGCGGCAGCGCACAGTTCGACCTGACGGCGAATGAACCCGGCGACTGGGCGTTTCACTGCCACCTCATCTACCACATGCATAATGGCATGTTTCAGGTCGTGACGGTCCGCCCGCTGCAGGGGGGACAAGGCTGATGCGTGCTGCAACGCCGTTCCTTTTTGCGCTCGCGCTGGTCCCCGGCACCGCAATCGCGCAGGATCACCAGCATGGGGCGCAGCGTCCAACGGAAAGCGACGCCGCCGCTCCTGTAGAGGCCCCGGCGGCCTATGCCGCCGAGGAAGATGCCATGGATCAGGGCACAATGGACCATTCCCAAATGGACCATTCAGCGATGGATCACGAAGCCATGGACCCCGCTGCGATGGACCATTCGGGCATGGATCACGCTGCGATGGAAAGCGATGCGCCGATCCCTCAGGGGCCGCCGCCGCCCGAGGCTTTCGAGGGTCCGGCATTCGCCGCCGACGCCTTCGTTGGCCCTGAGAAAATGGCTGCGTCGCGCGCTTCGGTTGTTCGCGAAGTGAGCGGCATGCCGGTATTCTGGTTCCAGGCAGACCGCGCCGAATTGCGCGTGCGAGATGGCAAGGACGGCTACCTCTGGGACGTCCAAGGGTATTACGGCGGTGACCTCGACAAATTCTGGTTCAAGAGCGAGGGCGAAGGGAGTTTCGGCGAGAAACCCGAAGCGGCCGAAGTGCAAGGCCTGTGGAGCCACGCGATCGGTCCCTGGTGGGACTTGCAGGCGGGCGTTCGACAAGACCTGACCGGCCCCGAGCGCACATATGCAGTCGTCGGCTTGCAAGGGCTCGCGCCTTACCTCTTCGAAGTCGATGCCGCAGCCTTTCTCTCGACGAAAGGCGATCTCACCGCCCGCATCGAGGCGGAACTCGACCAGCGGATTACGCAACGCCTGATTCTGCAGCCGCGGGTTGAGCTCAACCTCTCAGCGCAGGATGTTCCCGAACTCGGCATAGGCGCCGGGCTCGATTCCGCGGAGGCGGGCCTTCGCCTACGCTATGAATTCGCCCGCGAATTTGCGCCCTATGTCGGCGTCGAGCAGGAATGGAAGGTCGGCAGGAGCGCGGACTACGCACGTGCCCGCAGCGAGAATCCAAGCGTAACTAACTATGTGATCGGCGTGCGCTTCTGGTTCTGAGCTGTGAAGGCGATAGCGTGCGAGTCTCGGGCAGTGCAAGCAGCGCCAGCAGCAGGTTTCCCGCGTTGAGCGCGGCCGCCGCGATGAAGGGCCGCGACGTCCAATCTTCGCCGAGCAATCCGCCAAGCATCGGTCCGATGATGAAGCCCGTGCCGAACATGGCGCCCATCACACCGAACCGGCGCGCGCGCTGCTCGCCAGGCGTGATGTCGGTGAGATAGGCCGTGGCGACCGACACGTTGGTGTTGGTCAATCCGGGCACGGCCTGGCTGAACATCAACATCCAGCGCTGCGGCGCCAGCGCCATAACGACAAAGTTGATCGCCACGCCCGCCAGCGAAACGAGCAGGACCGGCCGTCGCCCGAACCGGTCGCTCAGGGCGCCGAGTACGGGCGCGAACACGAACCGCATAGAGCGCGGCCATCCAAGCACCAACTCATCTGGTCGCGCTGACCGGCGCACCAGGAGGGCGCCCCGTCGATGGCGGTGCGCCTTCTTGCCGTTCCAGTGGGTGGCGATGACAAGATAGACGGCCCGTTTGGTCCGGCGCCGATCATCGGGTTGCTTGGGGCGCTGCCCCCAGCGCCCTTCGGAGCGGCTTCCGCCCAGCTTCCTCCGCGCTGCGCGTTCCGTGCAGCCGGTTCCCCGCGAAGCCGCCCACTCCGGTTGCACCCCCGGTCTCGCCGACGGGCAGGGTTTCAGCGCGGCAGTACCGCTCGCGCGGAAACCCAAGCCAAGGAAGGAAAGGCCCATGAGCATCCACCATCTCGCCACTCGGTTCGGTCGCAATGCCCATCAGATCAGCGGACGCGAGCCGCTCGACAATGAGGCGCTCTATCGCCACGTCCCGTCAATCTTCGCCAACGAGGCGCATGACAGCCGTTCGCAGCGCTATGTCTATGTCCCGACCATCGACATCGTGGAGGGGCTGCGGCGGGAAGGATGGTTTCCGTTCTTCGCCGTGCAGTCGGTCCCCCGCGATGGCAGCCGCCACGGCCACGCCAAGCACATGCTGCGCCTGCGCCGGGATGAGGGTATCGGCAAGCCCGAGGCGGCCGAGGTCATTATCGTGAACAGCCATGACGGCACCAGCGCTTACCAAATGTTCGCCGGAATGCTGCGCTTCGTCTGCACCAACTCCATGATCGCGGGCGAGCGGTTCGAGGAGGTTCGCGTGCCCCATAAGGGCAATATCCAACATGACATCATCGAGGGTGTTTACACCGTGGCGGAGGACTTCCCCCATCTGATCGACGCCAGCGAGAACATGAAGGAAGTGCGGCTTTCCGAAGACGAGCGCCGCTTGCTCGGCGAAGTCAGCCTTGTCGCCCGCTATGGCGAAGACGAAAGCCCGATCCGGCCCGACCAGATCATTGAACCGCGCCGCCGCGAGGATATGGACCCGAGCCTCTGGACCACGTTCAACGTCATTCAGGAGAATGTCATTCGGGGCGGCTTGCAGGGCCGCAAGCGCAATGCCGAGGGGCGCATTCGTCGCAGCCGCTCGCGACCGATCAACGGCATCGACCAGAATGTGACGCTCAACCGGGCGCTCTGGACGCTGGCCGAGGGGATGCAGCGCCTCAAATCCGCCTGATCGCGGTGCCGTAGGGCCGGTTCCGGCCCTACGGCTTCCCGGACTGCGCAGGCTACCGATCGCCCGGCTCCCGGCGCGCGGCCCAAGGCCCGCGCGCCGGTCGAAGCGGACGGGCTCGCCGGGCGTTCGCCCGGCTCGCGTTTTAATGTTCTGAATGGCTCACAAGGATTTGATAAATGAGGGTCAGGCCTGATCGTCGGGCTGCACCAATTCGACGTGACTCACGCCAAGAGCCTGAGCCAGTTCATACAGCGTGATTACGGTCGGATTCCTTTTGCCGCGCTCAAGGCTACTGAGATATTGCTGACTGAAGCCGGACCGCGCCTCCACCTCTTCCTGGGTCAGCCCCTTGTCTCGGCGCAAACGCGCGAAATTTCGGCCAACCAATTTGCGCATATCCATGCGCTGCAGGATCGTGATTTACATACTTTGAGTTTATGAACTATAGTATGTAAACGATCTTCGCGATGTTGGCGTCCAGCAGGTACGCGCACTACGACCGTCTGCATGTATCACCGGCGAGACGCTCCGGCCGATGGATAAACACGCGACCGAGTTATCCGCAAATCATCATGTTGCGATAGCGAATGCGGGAGGATTGCTTCGGTCCATTACGGTGTATGTTTGGTGAATCTGCACGAGTTGGAATCAGGGCCGAGGCACGAGGCGAACGATGGGAATAACAGCCTTCGAAGATCACGCCCCAGACGCGCCCTACATTACGGCTTACGACGAACGCCACCATCACACCTATTGGCGGCTGCTCGATGCGGCCGAGGAAAAAGCCGACTGGCAGGAGGTGGTTCGCATCATCTTCGGCATGGACCCGGCCGCCGAGCCGGGCCGGGCGAAGACCGTCTATGACAGTCATCTCGCTCGCGCTCGCTGGATGTGCGAGCGTGGTTATCGGCACTATCTGCGGCCCTGATCCTAACCGTTAAATCCGCGCCGCGCGCCGGCATTCTCCTCTGCCGCCTGTCTTATTTCCGCTATGTACCTGAGTGCGCAGCGGAACTTCCCTGCGATTGCCAGCCCGAACAACATCCCTCGTCGCGCTCCGCAGAGGGCCATGCTTAGGAGGGGCGTATGCCGCCTGAGAGGGACTGGCGCGCGCCCCCGGACGAAGCCGGGAGCGATGCGCTTGCATATTCCGACATCGCCCTCGGCTATCTCAGCCGCAACCCGACTTACCGCGCCGACTACACCCGCGCGCTACGGCGTGTGAAGCGCGGGACGACCACCGCTGACGACGCGACCGCTGCGCTGGTGCGGCGCTGGGGCATCAGCTTCCATGCGGAACCGGCGACGGCCTTCGATCCCAAGCTGACTGTCGCCAGACCGGACCTATCGCCGACGAATATTGTCCTGGCCCCAGCGCCGGTCGACATTGGCGCGACACAGATCATCGACGAAAAGCAGCTCGGCACAATCCGCGCGCGGATGCGGATCGGAAAATATCTGCACGTCATTCTCGCCGATTCCGATGGCGACGAGCACATCTGGATCGCGGGCGCGCTGGATGGCCCATTGGCAATGATGCTGCCGATCGAGGCCGATCCTTTCGCGCGCCTTGCTGCGGCCGAGCGGCTTTGCCGCCGCCTCAACGGCATGGCGGTGGGACCGCCGACGTTGCGGCCGCCCCCTTTTCGGCGGCTGCATCTGCTTACCTTGCTGCAAGTGCTCGACGGCCTGCAGGCGGGCGCCACGCAGCGGGAGCTGGCCGCCTCGCTGATACACCAGAAGGTTCGTCGCTACAGCGCCGCGGACTGGGTTGAAAGCAGGGAACGCAAGCGCGTCCGCCGCTGGATCGCCGAAGCCGTCGAGCTGCGCGACGGTGGCTATATTCGCCTGCTGCGTGGCGGCTGAGGGGACGTTTTTACGCCCACCGGCGCTGTCCCTTCTTTAGACAGCGGTCATTTCGCCATCATCGCCTCCTGACCGCCGGCCTTCCTTGCGGACGCCGGCCATCACCAGGAGGATCATCATGACCGAACCTGTGGCCGTGACCACGCCGCGCTACCTCAAGACGCCTGATGCGGCGATCCACCTTGGCCTGTCGGCCCGGACGCTGGAAAAACACCGCTGCTTCGGCACCGGCCCGGTGTTTCGCAAGCTGGGCGGCCGCATCGTCTATGCGATCGACGACCTTGAAGCCTGGGCGGCACTGGGCACCCGTCGCTCGACCTCCGACACTGGTACCGGCGTGGTCCATCCCGCCAAGCGGCTGCCCACCGACTGCGTCCGGCGCTGACAGGCCGATGCAGGCTGCACGTCCCCATTCCAGCCGGACCAGCGGTGAGCGGACGCAGCTCGAGCTGTTCCGCTCCATCCCCGGCGACCTTGCCGCGCGAGATGCTCAGGACCTGATGTCCTGGCCTTTCTTCAGCTTGGCCAAGACCAGACGGCAGGCACCGATCGACTTTCGCATGGGTGCGACATGGATCTCGGTCGAGGCCGTCCCCGAGCATGGCATGGCAACGATCTGGGATGCCGACGTGCTCATCTGGGCCGCCAGTCAGCTCGTTTCCGCGCGGGATGCAGGGCGGCCGACCTCGCGGCTGATGATGACGACGCCCCACGAGATACTGGCATTCACCCGGCGCGGCACGGGTAAGGCGAGCTATGAGCGACTGAAGGCGGCGCTCGACCGGCTCCAATCCACTACCGTCGCCACCTCGATCCGCCAGGAGCACCAACGCCGGCGCCATCGCTTCTCATGGATCAATGAGTGGCGCGAACTGGCGGACGGCAACGGCCGTGCGCTGGGCATCGAGTTGATCTTGCCCGACTGGTTCTATGCAGGCGTGCTCGATCGCGCGCTCGTACTGACGATTGACCGCGACTATTTCGACCTGACCGGCGGTCTCGAACGCTGGCTCTACCGCATCGTGCGTAAGCACGGCGGACGGCAGGCTGGTGGCTGGAGCTTCGATGTCCCGCACCTTCATCTCAAGTCGGGCGTGCTCTCGCCGCTGCGCCGCTTCGCGTTCGAGCTCCGCGCTATCGTCGCCCGCCAGCCACTGCCCGGTTACGTCCTCGCGCTTGAACATGCGCTCGGCCGCGACCGGCTTAATTTCATGCCGGTTCCGGTCGATCCGTTCGATGCCGCCATGCGCCGCGTCGGTCTCAAGCCTGTGGAGAACCAGCCATGAGACACGGACTATCAGGAACACCTAGAGTCGGACGATCAGGAACGCGAAGCACGGACTATCGGGAACACTTCCTCCCCGGAAACCCGCAGAAAACCGAGCGGAATCGGCCCCTCTCTAACTATCCTAATAGAAAAGAATCCTTCGGATTCTTGCTAACGGCGCGCGCGGCTGTGGAAGTCACGGCGCGGTTCGGCCAGCGGCCCGCCCGCCGCCATCGCGCTGCGTCCAGCACGACGCTTATCCCCGGAGACAAACGATGACCGACGACCGGCCCCCGGCCGTCCGCCCCGGCGGCGCATTCAGCGCGCGCGCCCGCGACGGCCTCACCCATGTCGAGCTGACCTGGATCGAGAAGAAACTGGAGCACTGGATACGCTTCGGTCGCATCGCGGAGGATCATATCCTGACGCGCCGGACGCGCGTGGTCGGCTTCCGGCCGGGCGCGGTCTTCGCCTTCGTCCGCTGGGCCTCCAACGACTTCGGCACCATCGTCTCGCGTATCGACGTAGTGCGCGTGGTGGCGGCGAACGAGCCCTACACGACGCTGCCATTCGTGCGGCCGGGCGGCGATGTCCTGCTCAAGATCGAAGGCTGGCCGAAGGTGAACCAGGTACTCGCCGCGATCGACGCCGTGGAGGCCGCCGGCGTCGATCCGTGCGACGCCGCCCCCGATCACTGGCGGCATGTGCACCAGCGCATCACTGCCGGACATCAGCCGCGACTCTACACGGTCGAGCGCCATACCGCGTGGCTCAAGCGCCGGGAGATCGAACGATGACCCGCCGCCGCTACGCCCTGGCAACGGCCATCGCCGCGTCGGCTTTCGCGGTCTCGTTCATTGCCGTCGCCGTCGTCCATCCGCGGCCACGTCTCGTCTGGAACGCCAGCGCCAGCGCGCCGATCGGTCTCTACCGCATCCAGCCCGACCGCGATCCGCCCACGGGGGCGCTGGTCGCTGCGATGCCGCCCGCCGTACTCGCGCGCTGGCTCGCCCAGCGCGGCTATCTGCCCGCCGGTCTGCCGCTGCTCAAACACATCGCGGCCAAGGCCGGGCAACGCATCTGCCGACATGGCGCCGTCGTCAGCATCGACACGCGTCCCGTCGTCATCGCTCGTGCGCGCGACGGCCGAGGCCGTCCATTGCCGGTCTGGCAAGGCTGTCACACGCTCCAAGCCGGCGAGTTGCTGCTGCTCAATCCGGCGGTGCCGGACAGTCTGGACGGCCGCTACTTCGGTCCGCTGCCGGCATCAGTCGTCATCGGACGCGCCCTGCCGCTGCACCTCAGTACCGCTCCGCAACGCCTCCACCCGTCAAGCCCGAAGGAGACTGACCATGCCCGTGAACATCTTTGAGCCGACCGATAACGGCTATGCCGGCCGCATCCGGCTGTTCGCGATCGACGAAGCGATCCTGCTCGTTCCGGCCGAACTGAGCGACGCCGAGAACACAGCCGATTATTGCATTCATCTCGACGATCTGGACGGTCCGATCGTCGGTTTCGCCCGCAAGCGCACCAGCGAACGGGCTGGCGACTACATCGCGCTGGAGATCGAAAGCCCGCTCTTTCCGCGTTGGCTCAAGCCCAAGCTGTTCCGTGCGAATGCCGAGGCGCAGACATTTCGGCTGTCATGGCGGCACCCGCGATCCAGCCGAGACTGGAGCTGATCGGTGCCTGACCCGACCATCCCTTTGTTCGCGGAAAAGCCGTCTCATCCCTTCGTCCCGCTCGGCCTCGGACCGGCCGGTGCGCGCAGCGAAGGTCAAGGGCGGTCACCGGCCGGCGCTCCGCGCGCACCCTTTACCGGAGCGAGCACATTGGCAGGCTGGCGGCGAAGCGGAGTCGGATCGGTCGTTGGTCTGGTGATCCTGCTGCTGGTCTCGCCGGGCGCGGCGCTGGCGCAGGAAGCACCGGCTGGAGAGACCACCGCGAGCAATCCCTATGCCGCACCCGTTTCCGAGGCGGCGCGGCGCTTCGGCATCCCCGAGCGCTGGATATCGAACGTGATGCGCGCGGAGAGCAACGTTGATCGCCGTGCCGTCTCGCCGGTCGGGGCGATGGGGCTGATGCAGATCATGCCCGCTACATGGGCCAGCCTGCGCGCACGCTATCGGCTCGGTTCCGATCCGTTCGATGCGCGCGACAACATCCTGGCGGGCGCCGCTTACCTGCGCGAGATGTACGACCGTTATGGCGACGTGACCGCCATGCTGGCCGCCTACAATGCTGGCCCTGGGCGCACCGACGAATATCTTTCGCGCGGTCGTCCGCTGCCTGTAGCCACGCGCGCCTACATCGCAAAGCTGGCGTCGATCACCGGTGCTTCGGACGACACTCGGCTCGCAGTCGCGCACCCGCCCGATCCCTTTGCCTGGCGCCGCGCGGGGCTGTTTCCGGCACGCTCGGGTGGGTCTTCTACTGCCGCCACCGCACCTTCGGAAGGTGCGCCGGCCATTCCATCAGCCGTCGCCGCCGAGCCTGTCGCGCTTCGCCAAGCCAGCTTGTTCGTCCCCCTTTCCGACGAGATCGCACGATGATCGCGCGTGATCTTCAGCGATTCGGCCGCCTATTTGCCGTCAGTGACGGTATTCACGCGCCCTGGCGTTGCCAGTCGCAGCGTCTCGCAGCGTCGGAGAGGAGAAGGCTTCAGTGTTTGGAGGGAAGGGAGCGAGGGCAAGATAAAGGGCGGCAATGTGCGAAGCCCCTGCGCCCCGGTCGTGGCCTTGATTCTCAAGGCTTTTGGGCATTGCTGCGCAATGTGTGCGGAAATCCCGTACTGCGTGAGGCTTACCGAAAGTCAGTTCCCGCCTCGGTTTTTCGCACTGTGCGAGGCGTGGCGGCATGAGCGGCGACGAGGATTTCCGCGTTCGGCCTGGGCGCATCCGCTCGCGCGGCGGCCGGCGGGCGCTGCCGATCATCACCCAGGCGCTCGTCGCCGCGCAGCGCGCCGGCGGTCATGTCTCGCGCCGCGGGCGAATCATCGCGCCGGGCCGTTCGACCTTCGGGCGCGGCCGCGTCACCAGTCTGCGCGCCACGCACCGGCTCGGCCACCGATCGCGCCAGGTTGTCGTCAAGGCGCGGGTGGTCCGCCACGGCGGCCGCGCCTCGCTGGCGGCGCATCTCAACTATCTGCAACGCGATGGCGTCACCCGCGACGGCGAGAAGGGCGTGCTGTTCGGCGCGGACGCCGAGGGCCTCGACCGGGGCACGTTCGCCGCGCGCTGTGAGAACGACCGGCACCACTTCCGCTTCATCGTCTCGCCCGAGGATGCGCCCGACATGGGCGACCTCAAGGGCTTCACCCGCGAGCTGATGACGCGAATGGAAAAGGATCTCGGCACCCGTCTCGACTGGCGAGCCGTCGAGCACTGGAACACCGACAACCCCCATGTCCATGTCATCGTGCGCGGCGTCGCCGAAGACGGCCAGAACCTCGTTATCTCGCGCGACTATATCGGCGAGGGAATGCGCGCCACCGCGCGCGAGATCGTCACCCGCGAGCTGGGGTTGCGCAGCGACCTCGACATCCGCGCTTCGCTGGAGCGACAGGTCGACGCCGAACGCTGGACCGAGATCGACCGCGACCTCTCGCGCACGCTTGGCCGCGAGGGCGTCATCGACATGGCGCCCGTACCGGGCGTGCGGCCGGACGGAGACCACACGCTGCGGATCGGACGGCTGCGCAAGCTGGAGGGACTCGGCCTCGCCAGCGAGATCGCGCCGGGCCAGTGGACGCTTGCGGACAATGCGCAGACTGCGCTGCGCGAGTTGGGCGAGCGCGGCGACATCATCAAGCGGATGCACAAGGCGATGAGCGAGCGCGGCCTCGACCGGGGCGCGGCCAGCTATGTGCTCGAACCCGATCCCGCCCAGCCCGTCATCGGTAAGCTGGTGACACGCGGCCTCCATGACGAGCTGACCGGCCGCGCCTACGCGATCGTCGACGGGATCGACGGGCGCACCCATCATGTTCAGTTTCCCGACATCGAGGCGACCGGCGATTGCAAGCCCGGCGCGATCGTCGAGCTGCGCCGCTTCGAGGACCGCAAGGGCCGCCAGCGGGTGGCGCTCGCCGTGCGATCGGACCTCGATTTGCCGGGACAGGTCCATGCGCCGGGCGCTACCTGGCTCGACCGCCGCAACCTGTCGAGCGACGGCCGCGTTCTCGGCGGCGGCTTCGGGACCGAAGTGCGCGCGGCGATGGAAGCCCGCGCCGAGCATCTCGCCGATATCGGCCTGGCGCGGCGACAGGGGCAACGCATCATTTTCGCGCGCGGCCTGCTCGACAGGCTCAAGCGCCGCGAACTGGACACGGCGGCCAAGGATCTGTCGACCGAGATCGGATTGCCGCACACGCCGTCCAAGGCCGGCGAATATGTCGCCGGCACCGTGCGCCAGCGCCTCACGCTCGCCTCGGGCCGCTTCGCCATGATCGATGACGGCCTGAGTTTCCAGCTTGTCCCGTGGACCCCCTCGCTGGACCGGCAGATCGGCAAGCACATCTCCGGCGTCATGCGTGGCGACGGCGGCGTGGACTGGTCGCTCGGCCGAGGTCGGGGGCTCGGGCTGTGATGCTTTCAAGGAGATTGAATATGCCCGCCAGCAAGATTCTTTGGGGCCAGGTCGTCACCGTCCTCGCGATCATCGTCGCGACGCTTTGGATCGCCACCCAATGGACGGCCGCGGCGCTTGACTATCAGCCGCAGCTCGGCCCGCCCTGGTTCGTCGCCTTTGGCTGGCCGGTCTATCCGCCCTACGCCTTCTTTGTCTGGATGTTCTTCTACGATGCTTATGCGCCCAGGATATTCGAAACCGGCGCGATGATCGCCGCTTCGGGGGGCTTCCTCGCCTTCATCGTCGCCATCGCCGTGTCGGTGCGCCGCGCCCACGAACTGAAGAACGCGCAGACCTATGGCTCGGCCCGCTGGGCGGAGCGACAGGAGGTGGAGGCCGCCGGGCTGCTCGGCCCGAACGGCGTAACGCTGGGCCGGCTGGGACGCGACTATCTGCGCCACGACGGACCCGAGCATGTGCTGTGCTTCGCGCCGACCCGGAGCGGCAAGGGCGTCGGCCTGGTGGTCCCAACGCTGCTGACCTGGCCGGAGAGCTGTATCGTCCACGACATCAAGGGCGAGAACTGGCAACTCACCGCCGGCTTCCGCGCACGCCACGGCCGCGTGTTGCAGTTCGATCCGACCGACGCCCGCTCGGCCGCCTACAATCCCTTGCTCGAAATCCGCAAGGGCGCCCTGGAGGTGCGCGACGTGCAGAACGTCGCCGACGTGCTGGTGGACCCCGAAGGCTCGCTGGAGAAGCGCAACCACTGGGAAAAGACCTCCCATGCGCTGCTGGTCGGCGCGATCCTCCACGTCCTCTATGCCGGCGAGAACAAGACGCTGGCCGGCGTCGCCGCCTTCCTGTCGGACCCGCGCCAGCCGATCGAGTCCACGTTGCGCGCCATGATGACCACGCCGCATCTCGGCGAGGCCGGCGTCCATCCCGTCGTGGCCTCGGCCGCGCGCGAGCTGCTCAACAAATCGGCCAACGAGCGATCCGGCGTCCTCTCGACCGCTATGTCATTCCTTGGCCTCTATCGCGATCCCGTCGTCGCCGCGGTGACGAGCCGCTGCGATTGGCGCATCGCCGATCTGGTGGAAGGACCGCTGCCCACCACGCTCTACCTGGTCGTGCCGCCCTCCGACATCTCGCGCACCCGCCCACTGATCCGCCTGATGCTCAACCAGATTGGGCGTCGCCTCACTGAGGATCTGAAGCCCGCCGCCGATCGGCACCCGCTGCTCATCATGTTCGACGAGCTGCCGTCCGAAGGCCGCCTGGACTTCTTTGAAAGCCAGCTCGCCTTCATGGCCGGCTACAAGATCAAATGCTTCCTCATCGCGCAGTCGCTCAATCAGATCGAGAAGGCTTACGGCCCCAACAACGCGATCCTCGACAACTGCCATGTCCGGGTCTCGTTCGCGTCGAATGACGAGCGCACCGCCAAGCGCATCTCCGACGCGCTGGGCACCGCCACCGAGATGCGGGCGATGAAGAACTATGCCGGCCATCGGCTCTCGCCCTGGCTGGGACATCTGATGGTGTCACGCTCCGAGACCGCCCGCCAGCTCCTCACGCCCGGCGAGGTGATGCAGCTCCCATCCGACGACGAGATCGTGATGGTGGCGGGCGTGCATCCGATCCGCGCCAAGAAGATGCGTTACTTCAAGGATCGGCGGTTCACCGAACGGGTGCTGCCGCCGCCGGACCCGAAGGCCGGCGTCGGCAAGCCACGTCCCGACGACTGGAGCGATATGCCGCCGATCGCGGCGCCGCCGATGCCGGAGCCGACCGAGGAGAAGGCGCCGAAGAAACCGAAGAAGAATAAGGCCGCCAAGAAGGCGGCGGTGGAGGACGATGCGGAGAATGCGGACCTGCGCCGCGAGCCGGAAATGGAGCGCCATATCGACATTGCGCCCCCGCCCAGCCCGGCGCCCGCCAATGAGTTCGAACTGGACGAGCCGGAACCCGATACCGACGCGGCGCGGCAAGCGACGGTGCGGCGACAGATACAGGGCATGGCGCGGCAGGCGTCGCTCGATCCTGACGACGGCATCGAGCTATGACCACCAAGACGCCATTCTCGGTCTATCTCGATCCCGAGCTGATGCAGGCGCTCGCCGCCTATGCCGACCGCCGGGGTAAGTCGCGCTCGCTGGTCGCCGAGGCGGCGATCGCATCCTTCCTGTCGCCCGACGCCGACGAGCAGCGCGAGGCGGCCATCGCCAAGCGGCTTGATCGGCTCGACCGGCGCCAGACGCGGCTGGAGCGTGATGTCGGGATCGGCGTCGAGATGATCGCGCTGTTCGTCCGCTTCTGGCTGTCGAACACGCCGCCACCGCCCGAAGCGGAACGCGCCGCGATGCGCCGCTTGGGGAACGATCGCTACGACGCTTTCATCGAAGCGTTAGGCCGACGCCTCGCGAAAGGTCCGAAGGTCCGTCAGGAGATCGGCGAGGATATGGAAGCTGGATTATAATAGACCGCTAAGTCGGACGACCGGGACGTCTCCTACCAGAAGCGCCGATCAGGATAGCGGACGTTTCATGCAGCGAACTGCCAAGCAGCACGTACGGCCGTTATGGGTAGTACGCGGCTGTTCCGGCAGGTTCTGATCATACAAACTTCACCATGAGCGTCTAGGATAAAAAATGATCACCAGTTCTGCTTTCTCCTCTCCTGTGAAACATCTCCATCTATCTCCAATACGGCGCAGTGTTTGATGCTTTACAACATTTTGCCGGAGACTTAACCTTCACAATCTAAGGGGAGATGGGGCAGCGCTCCATCGCGAGACGGGGTGAGCGCTATCGCTTCGAACTACAACGCAACCGGGTCAATGCTCGGGTATTTGTTCCAGTGCCGCGAGGCGCTTTTACTTGCCATCCTGGAAACAAAATCCCAGCCAGGCCTTTCGGTCTCGATCGAGCGTTTCGACGATGTCGCTTTCGAGCAGCACGGCACGGCGACCGAGCAGCTTCAGCTCAAGCATCATGTAAATCCATCGAGCCTGACCGACATGAGCGTCGACTTGTGGAAAACGTTGAGGATCTGGAGCGAACAGGTCGCCGCGGATTCCCAAGCGCCGTTCGAACGGCGGTTTACCATCATCACCACCGCCCAGGCGCCAGTCGGCTCGGCCGCCGAATTGCTCAGAGCAACTCGGCCTTCCGCAGACGCAGAGAAGACCGCGCTCCGCCTTCTCAAGGCAGCCGCCGCAGACTCAACCAACCAGGAATCGGCCGCCGGCCGGAAGGCCTTCCTCGCGCTGTCCGAGCAAGACCAGATCAACCTGCTTGCGGCGATGCGGATCCACGACAACGCGCCCAGCATCACCAATGCGCGAAGCGAGATCGAGGAGCAGCTCTACTTCTCGGCGCCGGATGGAAAGGTCTCGGACCTCGTCGATCATCTGGAGGGATGGTGGTTCGCGCAAGTCGTCACATCGCTCGCCGATCCGGACGCACTCGCAATATCGCTCCTAGCGTTGCGCGCAAAGATCGACGAGATTGGCCGAGCCTTTCGCAACAACGAGCTGTTGATCAACCCGGAAGCGCTGGCGGTCTCCGCGGACGCCCTGCCCGACTCCGACGACCGAACATTCGTCCGCCAGATGCGCTGTGTTGACGTGGCGGAGGAGTCGATTGAGCTCGCGAAGTTCGACTTTTATCGGGCAACAGCGCAACGCTCGAGCTGGGCGCGAGAGAATGCGCTGCTCGACGGCGAGGCGGCCCGTTACGATGCCGATCTAGTCGAACGGTGGAAGCGGGAGCGCCTTGCCCGTGAAAGCAGCGGCGCGCCTTCGACAGAAGACGAGAAGAAACTGTTCGGCCGCGACCTGTTTCACTGGGCAAGCCGCGCGCAAGCACCGTTCCGCAATCGCCATGAACAATGGCTGTGCACGGGGTCCTATCAAATTCTTGCCGATGGCGTGACGGTGGGCTGGCATCCCGATCACGGTACGATGTTCGGCACTCCTGCCAAGGGCAAGGCCGCATGAGCCTTCTGGCTTGGGATAAACGTCCGCGCGAAGAGGCGCATTTATTCAACCCCGCCTTCTGCGCTGCGGCGCTGCACGAGTTCGTGAAAGAGTACCAAAAGGCGAAGGGAGCGTCCGCCCCGTATGCCCTGCTCTTCTGTGTTCTTCCGATCGCGGTCCATGGCAAGACACGACGTGCCCTTCCAGGCTCAACCCTAACGTCGCTCTATTCATGGCGCGAGCGCAATCCCGAGGTTTTGGTCGGCTTTGCAGAACGCGCCTGCTCGCTACGGCCGGTCGTGCAGGAAGCGTTGCGCTTTGCCATCGATCGCAGCGCAATTGCGTTCGCCGATGATGGCGGAGTCATACTCGGCGCAAAACCGCTGGTCGTCGCGAAAAAGTTCGAGGACGGTCTCACCGACGACGCCCGCGAGTGCATCGCCGCGGCGCGCTTGCTTGGACGCTGGCTTGCAAAGGCCGGCACGACATCGACGATCATGGCCGCCTGGGGGATCAAACCATGAGCATGAGCATCGGGGCGATCATACTCTATTCGCATTCAGGCGAACAGCGCGAGCTCACTTTCAAGAGTGGCTGCCTCAACATCATCACCGGCGATTCCAAGACTGGCAAGTCAGCGATCATAGACATCATCGACTATTGTCTCGGCCGGAGCAGCTGCAACGTGGCCGAGGGCGTGATCCGGCGCAGCGTCTCGTGGTTCGCGGTGCGCTTGCTGAAGGGCGACGATGAGTTGTTCGTCGCCCGCAAGAATCCGGGCCCTGGCACGGATACCGGCGGCGAGATCTACGTCCGTCGCGGCACGTTCGACGCGGCACCCGCGTTAGACGAGCTCGCGCGAAACATGATCGAGCCCGAACTCATCTCACTGCTGTCGCGTTTCGTCGGCATTTCGGAGAATGAACACAGGCCGCAGAGCGGATCACGGTTGCCTTTGCAGGCAACGATCCGGCACGCCTTGTTCCTATGCTTCCAGAAGCAGGATGAAATCGACAATCGTGATCGGCTCTTCCATAGACAGGGCGATCAGTTCATCCCGCAGGCGATTAAGGACACGCTGCCTTATTTCGTGGGCGCGGTCGATGAACAGCATTTCCTGCGGCAGCATGAGCTCGATCTTGCACGGGAAGCCTTGCGCGAACTTGAGCAACGTGCCCAGCGGCAGACTGAGGCGCGCAACGTCGATATCACCCGCATCCGCAGACTGGTGACGGACGGCAAGCGTGTCGGTTTGATCGTTCCGGAATATGAACCAGTCGAGATCGATATCGCGCTGGAAGTGCTCGATCGGGCTGCGCGCACCGATCTTGCGACTACAGGGGCGCTACCCGACTTCGGCGATTCCATCAATCGGCTGCGAGGCGAACAGGCAACGCTCAGGAGCAGTCTCGAACGGGCGAACGACGAACTTCGGGCCGCGAGGCTCATGCTGTCAGAACAGAACGCCTACTCGCGCGAAGGCCACGAACAGCGGGCTCGCCTCAGCTCGATCGGCTTGTTCAAGATTGAAGCCGACGGTCACCAATGTCCATTGTGCGACGCGACGCTTGATGTACCTACCCCAGCGACCGCGCAGGTCACCAGTGCTCTGCGCTTGGTGGGCGATCAGCTAGCAGCGGTCGAGGTCGAGCAGCCGCACCTTCAACGTCACATTGAAAGCCTGGAGCAGCGAAAGGGAAAGCTTGAGCGGGAACTAGTTGAAGCGCAGAACTCATTGTCACGGCTGATCGCGGACGACGCCCGGGCCAAGGCCCAGCAGGATCTATTGGTCGACCAAGCACGCGTCATCGGGCGCATCGGTGCCTTTCTGGACGCGGTACGCCCAAGCGAGAGCGAGTCCGATCTAACGCCAATGATCGAGACGGCGAAGCGCAAGATCGAGACGCTCGAGGCGGCGGTTAACGCCGACGACGTCGCCCAGCGCCTTGACACCTATCTCAACCTCATCAGTAAGCAGATGTCGACATTTGCCGAAGTCCTCGATCTCGAGCATAGCGGCAGCGAGCTTCGGCTAGATATCAAGAAACTGACTGTGGTCGCCGACACACTCGACGGTCCGATACCGCTCAATCGGATGGGAAGCGGCGAGAACTGGGTCGGCTATCATGTGCTCACCTATCTCGCGCTGCACTGGTGGTTCAGGAAGCGGAATCGGCCGGTCCCGGCGACGCTGATCTTCGACCAACCGAGCCAAGCCCATTATCCGGCCGAGCGCGATCAGGAGGGCAGTCTCGATCCCCTTGACGACAAGGATCGTCACGCCGTGCAAGCTTTGTTCGAACTGATGCACCGCGCCTGTCAGGAGATCGAAGGTCTACAGTTGATCGTGCTCGATCACGCCCATCTCGCCGATGATTGGTTTGAGGATGCGATCGTAGAAGAATGGCGCCGCAACCGCTTCCTCATTCCACCGGAATGGGACACACGCAGCCCCTGAGGGACGCATCATCCCTCGATGCCCATGGTTGAGCTTTCTCACGGGGCACGCGTTGCCGGGCTGCCTTACCAAAGAGACATACAGCTTTATTAGGTTTGGAATTTTATAAACTTCTGGATTTATAAGAATCTCACATTTATAAAGATATAAGTTGATATATGGTGATACGATATAAAGCCGGGGATTTATGAAGGCCGCCATTCGCACCAGAGCCCGAGATCGGCTCGACAGCAAACTGACGTTGATCAAGCCGATCGACCGCTTCGCCACGCCACCGAAAGGCTGGATCCGCGCCATTCGTGACGCGATCGGCATGACGGGCGCGCAGCTTGGCAGAAGGCTCGGCATGACTGCCCAAGGCATAGTCAGCCTTGAGCGTTCGGAAGCAAATGGCACAATCCAGCTCAATACCTTACGCCGTGCCGCCGAAGCTATGGACTGTGTGCTCGTCTATGCGCTCGTACCCAAGACGAGCCTTACCGATATGGTCGACCGCAGGGCGCGCGAAATTGCCCTACGGGCACTCGGCCGCGTCTCGCATTCCATGGCCCTAGAAGATCAGCAGGTCGATCGCGATATGGAAAAGCGCGTCCGGACCTATATCGAGACCGCATTGCGTGATCGCGATCTCTGGGAGTCCGCGTGAGCGACGTCTTTGCGCAGCCCGACGATGCAACGCCCTTGGATGCCGACGAGCGTGAAGGGTTGCTGCAGACGTGGATTACGACGCGTGCCGATCTCAACGAAGCCGAGCAGGCGAATATCGACGAGGCGGTCGCCTGGACCGATCGCCGTCGCAGCGCCGAGATCCTGACCGAGGGTGTTGTCTTCGAACTGCACAAGCGGATGTTCGGGGACGTCTGGTCCTGGGCGGGATCGACCCGCAAGACGGGCAAAAATATCGGCGTCGATCCGCAGCAAATCCATGTCCAACTCGGCGGCTTGCTGCGCGACGCGCGATACTGGATCAAGCACGCCTCCTTCTCGTCCGATGAGATCGCGGTTCGGCTTCATCATGGCCTTGTCGCCATCCATCCCTTTCCCAACGGGAACGGCCGTCACGCCCGGCTCTTGGCTGATCTTCTCATAGCCCAACTCGGTGGCGAGCCCTTCAGCTGGGGCGGCGGCACGCTACGCGACATCGGTACGCTTCGCGCTGAATATATCGCCGCACTGCGTGCCGCGGACAATCACGACTTCGCGCCGCTGCTGGCGTTTGCGAGAAGCTAATGACCGCTGTTTCGTCATCACTCAGCGATGTCGGCTTCCGACCGTTGCTGAACTTCGTGCGTGCGCATCGCAAGGCGATTCTTGAGCAGTTCGAGCCCGTCGATTTCTGTCTGGCACTGATCGACGATTGTGATCCTCCCGACCTCGTGACGGAGGCGCGAGCGCTCGTGGCCTCGCTCGACCCAGATTTACAAGATTATGCGATCTCGAGCGCCTATGCCCGGCTGATAGGGGAAGACGTGCGCAAGGCGCTCTCGGCCTATTTCACGCCGCCCGCGCTTGCCGCTGCTACCTTGGAAGCCATCAGCGAATTGGCGGACCCAACGCAGCTGCGCATCCTCGATCCGGCGTGCGGCGGAGGTTCCTTCCTGGTTCCCACGGCGCGACTCTTGATCGGACGCCGGATCAAGCAAGGCCGGGCGCCGGCGCAAGCCTGCACAGAAGTGCTCGAACAGCTCAGGGGCATCGAAATCGACGCCGGGCTCGCCCGCATCTCCGCAGCCTTGGTCAAGCGAATGATCCGCCGCGAATGGGATATCGACGTCGATACGGGCGATCTGATCCTGTGCGCCGATGCGCTCACTGCCGCATTGCCTCCGACCTTCGATGTCGCGATCGGAAATCCGCCCTATAGCAAGGTCTGGCGAAAAGGCGCCGAGGACGCGAAGGCGCTGGCCGGCCGTGCCGCTCTAGGCGGTCATACCAATCTCTACGCGTTGTTCGTAATCCGTGCGCTCGACTGGTTGCGGCCTGGCGGCGGGCTCGCCTTTGTGCTGCCCACAAGCTTCGTCGCCGGCCCCTATTTTGCCGGTTTGCGCGAGGAAATACTGGACCGCGCAGAGGTGGTCCGGCTCGACTTGCATCAACAACGCGAGGATCTGTTTCTTGATGCGACCCAGGATGTCTGCCTGCTGGTGCTCCGGCGGAATCATCCAAATCAACGCCCCGAACCCGGACGCTACACGCTTGGCGTGATCGATACTGACGGCAACCGCACCGTGCTCGGAACAGCCGATACCCCAGCAGGCGGCGAGCCTTGGTCGCTTCCTGTGCCCATCATGGAGCCGAGCGCCGATCATCATCAACTCATTGCGACCGAACCGGCGGCAACGATCGCGGATTACGGCTACAGGATGCGGGTGGGCAAGATCGTGCCGACACGCGAAGGCGACCGGCTCTATGCCGACACTGCTTCCGACCGCTTGCCGGTCCTCTGGGCCTCGGATGTTCGTCCCGATGGAAGTTTTGCCTTCCAGGCCGGCACGCGAACCTCCGATGCCGCTTGGTACGCGCCTATCGATCCTGCGAGGGTACCCTATGCGAGCTTTGGCCGGTCCGTCTTGGTGCAGCGCACGAGTAATCGCGATCAACAACGCCGCCTCAACGCCGCCGCAATCTCCGCCGAATTCGCGGACGAACACGCCGACAAGGGCTATGTCGCCGAAAATCACGTCATCGTGATCGAGCCGATCCCTGGGGAGGTCGCTGTTGCCCCAGAGGTGCTGGCAGCGCTGCTCAACTCGGCGATCATCAACCGACGCTTCTCGGCAGTGTCCGGCAGTTTCAGCGTATCGGCGCGCCTGCTTGCCCGTCTGGCCTTGCCCCCCGCGCATTCGCTTCCGAGCGATCCCGACGATATCGAGGATCAGTTGCCGGCATTGCTGGCAGCGACTGACGGCATTCTGGCACCCAAGCTGTGGAAGCCGGATGCCCCTCCAAGGATCGACAGCGAAACTTAGTCACTCTCGGCCTCCGCCTGAGCGGCGAGATCGTGGACCACTTCAAAATAGCCGGAGAGCGGAGTTTGGTCGGCATCCCAGGGCGGCGCCCGCCCGCCTACCAGCGCGGCGCGTGACAGCAGATGGTTCCCGGCGATGCAAGACGTTTCGGGGATCATGATGCAAGCGGGACAGGCGCCGCCACGATGATCGCAAAGCGTCCCCGAGCCGCAACGCAGCTCTCGACGGGAGACGAGATAGTCGAGAAAGGCGGCATTATGATCGCGCCACATCGACGAGAGATTGCCGAGATCTTCCGTCATCCCGCGACGATGGACCAAGAAAGCGAGGTCGGCCGGAAAGATAGCCTCGCTCATCGATCCCAGGTCCAACCCTGAGAAACGGGCGATGCCGTGCATCACATGATGCGCGAAGCTGTGAAGCAGCAGGTACACGGTCGAGGCAATGTCGCGGCTGCGGCTTTGCCCGGCCTCGTCGCGGACGGCGAAATCGGGGAGGAACATGCCGAAATCGACATAGTTCTCGATCAACTCACCGCCGATCGTCCGCGGCGCTGGCGGCGGTGCCGCCACCACCCCATTGCGCCGCAGAAACTCAGCCACCGCCGCGCTTTCGAGGCGAACATAGAGCGCTTCATTCTGCTGCTCGATCACATAGATCGGGCGCTTGTCGTTCGGCAGCTGCGGAAAACCGACGAGCCGAACCGGCATCGGCCGGTTCTTCTGCACCGTCACCGGCGTCGCGGAGACGCGCGTGAACCCGAACGAAAACTCTACCATGTCGAGGTCGCGAATAAGCCGTGTCTCCGCGATCCCGGAACGCGCCAGTGCCTCGGTAACGCGCGCGCTGTAGATGGCCTCGCTTTCTGGCTCGCCGAACTCGGCGCACAGATCGGCTTGGGCGATCTTGAGATCGGCGGATTGGTCGGCCGTCAGCTTACGCCGTCGCAACGCATCATGTTCGACGGTGCTGCGGATCGGGTCGTAGCGGCGTGCATAGCCCGCGCGATCGATGATCTGCTGCTGTAGCTGCGGGCTCGCCTGAGTCTCGCGATCGACATCGCCAGCGTCGTACCAGGCCTGCAGCATCTCGCGGGCCATGTCGTCATAACTGCTCGGGTCCTGGCCGTTGGCGCGGGCCGTGTCGGCTTGGCGCAGAATGCTCTCATAGATGCCGAACATCTGGGCCCGTCCTCGATTTTCGAGCTCAGCACGAATGCGCTCCGGACTGGGGTCGGTGCCGCCGAATCCGTGCAAGCCGGCGATGCGGTCGGTCAGGTCGGCCAATCGGGTCGGCCCCATGATGGTGACGATGTCGGGGTCGGCGTCGTAGACGATGAATCTTGCGGTCTGGACGTAAAAGACGGGCGAAGCGCGATAGGAGATCGGGATCATGTTGATCTCGCTCCATTCGTGCGCAACGCCTTCGTCCATCCGCGGTTTGAGCCAGGCGAGGCTCAAGGGATCGGTCTGGTAGACCTCGCGCTCGGCTGCACAGCCGGTGCAGCGGAAGCGCCAGCGGTTGAACTGGTTGCCCTGCTTGATCAGCCGAAAGTCCGCCGCTCCGCATTGGCATCGCGGAATCTTGCGCAGCTCGCCTTGTCCATCGAGCGTGTTGCGATAGGGCGACAAACCTTCAAGCGCACCGGACCAATGGACATAAACGACGTCGAGCTGGCGCCACTTGCATTCCCGTTCGCCATTATGCGCGCGGCAGGCGGTGGGCAGCGGGTCGAACAACTGGTGCGCCGGGGAGAGATATTCGCGCACGATCTCACACTGATCGCAACGATAGACGAGCGGGCCGGGCAGATAGCCCATCCGTTCGGGCCTAAGGAACTCGAACTGGTCGCTGGCGAGCTCGACGCCGCTCAGGCCACGTCGCGTCTGGTTGAAGAAGCAGCTGTCGAGCAGCTGAACCTCGTAGACGGGCGCCGATCGATTGTTGGCGATGGCCATGCCGCGCGCGAGCCAGCTCTGGCAGAACTCGGTCATGTTCTCGAATATCTGGTCGCGCCGGGTCGAGCGCGCCGAAAAATCGATCGCCGCGCCCTCGATCGGGGCGGCCATGCAGGCGCCTTTGCCGCCTTCCCAAGTGAACATGGCCCCTGGAGCATAGGCGGTCGCGAGCTGCGGCTGCGACCGGTTCATACTGGGCGGGCGAGGACGCTGGATGTTGCGGCTGCCCGCGCCCCCGGCTCGGCTGTCGCTCATCTTAGTCCTCCATGTCCACGGGCTGCGGATCGGCATCCAATTCCGAGCGCACTGCATGCCGCTGGCCGCGAATGATCCGCATGATCTGGCGCACCGTCTCGAAATTGACGCTGCGATTGCGCCATGGATCGCGCGGCGCGGCCTGAATGATGCCGCCGGAGTCGACATCGCGCAGCGAGGTCATCGGCCTGCGAACCGCCTGGGATTCACGCGACCGCCAGAAATTGGCGAGCAGCGCGGCGTCGGACCGGCTGGTGAATGCATCAAGCAGTATGCGGACCCGGTCCTGCACGAACCGGCGATAATGTTCGGCGTGCGGCGCGGCCCCGATCGCAGCGGCCGAGCGCCCCTCAAGCCCCACCGCTTCCAGCGCGAAGTCGGTAAGCGCCGCGATGGCGCCGGCACCGCCTTGGGCGTGGCTGTCCGACCAGGCCTTGACTGCGGCCGCTGTGCGGAAGGTGCGGGCGCTTCCCTTCGCGCCGTCCGGTGCGCGCGCGAAAGCTTCCTGTTCGACCACGCCGCAGAGATAGGCTTGGAGCACGCTGGGCACGATCCGGCGAATGGCCCGCTCGGCCCAGCGCTGGACCGCTGGCGGCGGGATCATGCGTTCGAGGAAACGATGGAACTGGTCGTGGGTCTCTACGACATAGCGGTCGCGGCGGCTCTGGGGCGTCGGCACCAGCATGCTGAAACCGACGTGCGTGCGGCCGACACGGCTGGACGCCTGGATATATTCTGCAATGTCGGAGGGAAGCCCGGCGAAGAACATGGCGTTGAACTTGTCGACATCGACGCCGTGACTGATGGCGGAGGTCGCGACGATGTTGCGTAGAACCTTGTCGAGCGGCTCGAAAGGCGCGCCGGGGTCCGTGGCCCCCTCCGCCTGCTGCATCACGTCCTGAATCTCCGCGATCGTGACGCCGCCCGAGATCAAAGCGGTGAGGAACGGAATATCGCCGACCGCAGCTGCACGTTGGTCGCGATCAACCTGTGCGGCCAGCGTTTCGATGATCTGGTCGCCGCCCTTCTTGTTGGTGACATAGGTAAGGGAGATGCGCTGGAGGTCGAGCAGGCTCGCCAGCAGGTCCGGCTCTTGCGCCAGAGCCTGCAGTGCGCCGGCTCGCAGCGGTGAGAGCGGATCCTCGACTGGCAGCGCGGCCGAAAGGGTGGTGATCACCTGCTCGGGGGCACCGTCTTCCAACGCCCGCCACAGGCGGGTGAAAGCGAGATGATAGGCGGATACGACAGCTGAGGTCGTCATCGTGTGCGACCGGCCATTGGTCATGATCGAAACGTAGAGACGCATGCGTGGCGCCGATAGTTCGGGACGTCGCGCCGGGGTAAGGCTCTCGGCATAGGCCCGTCGCTCCAGGCGAAGCGGTTCGCGCGGTGCCGAGTAGAAAGATTCATAGAGTGATGGCCCAGGACACGGGAAACGCAGCGGTTCGCGTTGATAGAGAACACGCAATTGCCGGTCCGGATCGGAGATCGTCGCCGTCGCGGCTATGACCTTGGCGAGTCGCGGCTGGCGTTCACCGGGCGAGGGCGCCCATTGTGCTGCGCGTTCGGCCAGCATTCCGTTGCCGAAGCGTCGCTCCAGCGTCTCGAACAGCGTCTCGAACAGGCCGGAGAACGTGCCGAGGCTCTCGTCGAGCAGGTGCCCCTCGTCCTGAATGACGAGGCTTGGGAAAGGATCATGGAAGATGTCGGCGCCGTCGGCAAACGCGGGCTGCAGCCGCTCCCAGCCCTCGTCCTCCGCGCGCGTGAGCTGTGCCGCCGTGCGCGGCATGAACAAATGGCCGTTGCCGGGATCGCGATAGCGAGCGACGCCCAGCATGCCCGCAATCGCGGCGATCGTCCGATCGTGCTGCCCGATCAGCGCCAGCTTGTCGATCGTGCCGAGCACCACCGAAGGCGCACGCTGATAGATGGTGTCGTCGGTAAGGATGAAAGGCAGCGGCACACGATGCGGCTGCGGCGGGTTGGCGGCGTTCCAGGCGCAATCGTCGTCGTTGAAACAAACGATGCCGATCCGCCCGTGCTGGGCGGGATAACGCCGCATGCCGGTGGCCGCGCCGCAGCTCGGACAGGTGCGCAGCTTGTCGTAGGCCTCGAGTGCTTCGCGATAACGGTTCGATCGTCGGCGCGCGCGCTTGGCGCTCTCGCTGTTGTCCTCAGGCGGATGGAGTAGCGCATCGTCGTCGGCATAGGCGGCCATGCCGATGGTCGGCACGCCGCCGAAGCCTTGAGCTACCCGGTTGGGCGTGTTGCCCGAACCGACCCAGAAGCCAATCTCGAAGGGCCAGCTGCCAAGACCCGCGCGCAAGCGGACAAGTTCAGCATGGACGAGGACGCGCAAAAGCCGGCGCGCCTGCTGAAGGGTAAGCAAGCGCAGCGGATAGCGCACAAGCGCCGTGACGCCGCGGTCCTTGCCGCGCAGGCGATCGAGGAACAGATTGTAGACGAGCAGTCCGAAGAAGGCTTCGGATTTGCCGCCGCCAGTGGGAAAATAGAGCAGACTCGCCGATAGTTCGTCGCGGAACGCGTCGAACCGATCAGCATAGACCGGCATGCGGCTCGCGAGCGTCGGCACGTGCGCGAGGATGAACGCTAGCTGGAACAGACGCCAATCGGTGAAGCGCGTTCCGCCATAGGCCGCGAACGCCTCGTTGGTGCGCAGCCAGGCGCGCCACGGCGCGGCGCGCTCCCGGAGGGCCGCGCGGTCAGGCCCGGGCGCACCGGCATCGAGGGTTCGCTGAGCGGCGCGGGCAGCGACCAGCAGCTCGATGCCCGCGCGGATATAGCCGGACTCGCGGCGATAGGCCTCGATGTCGACCGCGTGCGCAGCGCGTTCACGATCGGCATCGGCCGGGTCGAGTTCCTCGCCGACATCGACCGCACCCTGTTCAGCTATCCAGGCATCATACGCATCGGGGAGCGCTAGCAGGCTTTCAGGGGCGGTAGCGGGATCGCTGAGCGCCGCATAGGCGGTGGGCACGCCGGCGATGGTTCGCGGGTCGATCCGCGGCTGACAATATCGCGGTGCCCAGGTCGTTCTCAGCATGACCGTGTCGCCTTCGCCAATCTGCTCGACCCCACAGTTGAGACCCATGGCGGGATATTCGAGCCAATCCCGGAAACGGTAAGAGGGCTGCACGCGATCGAGCCGCAGCGGACGATGGATTGCCGCCGGCAGGCTTACGGTCAGTCCGACCTGAAACAGGCTGTGCTCGAATGCACCCCGATCGCGGGTTGCCGGCTGAAGCGCATCGTTCTGCAGCGCGACGCGCATATTCACCCGTGTGGGATCGACGAAGTCGGGATCGATGTCGGCGACCAATGTGACGCCCGCCAGATTCGGGCGGATATCGTCCAGCGTGGCCGGGCGCCGCTGGCGCACGGCCTGCAGGTAGGCGTCCCAACTGGCGCGGTCGGTGAACTGGCTGGGCAGGATGGTTTCGCGGGGGCGATATGCGTCCCGCTGCCCCTCCTCGGTCGCCAACCAGGCGCGAAGCACCCGGTCGATCTCGGCGAGCAGGGCCGTTGCGAAGCCGGCGCACGCGTTGTCGCGGTCGGTCTGATCGCCTCGCGCAAGCGGCAAACGCACCGGCTCGAGCGTGAGCGGCACGCGCCGCCATTTCTGCGGAATGGACTGCGGCGCTGCGTGACGATCTTCGAGCCGGCCGGCGCCCGGCCGAAGCGGACCCAAGGCGCCGGTTGCCGGAGCGGGTCCGTGCTCGGGATCGTCTTCGCCCGTTTCCTCGGTGTCGGGCGCTTCGTCGACGCGGGAGACGTCGCTGGTCTCCGGCTCGAGCAGGTCATCCGCCGTGAGAGGGCGCGCTCCCTGGCTCCCATCGGCATTGAGTGTGATGTTGAGCTCGCGGAAGGCCCGATCGAACGCTGCACGGCGAATTTCCGTTCGCTGGCGGCTGCGTTCGATCCTCGCTGCGCGTCGGCGTTCGGCCGTCGCTGCGCGCGCGGCAGCGGCCTGCTCCGCCCGATCCGCGGTAGCAACAGCTGCGCGGGCGTCCCCTTGGGCTTCAGCATCCCCGCCTTGTGCGGCCTCCTCTGCAAGGTCGGCACGCTCGCGCGCATTCTCCGCTTCGGCCACCGCGTCGCCGCCGCGCTCGTCGGGTTCTTCGTCCTCGATCGGCGGCAGCTGGGCTACCGCCTCATCGATATATTGGCGTGCCAAGGCCTCGACCTGTTGGCGCGCGGCGCGCGAGAGCTGCGGCTGCGGCATCATCTCGTGGCGCGGATCGCTGATCTCGTCCCAACTCGGGAGTTCGCGGACATAGATCGCAAGATCTGGCTGCACGATGGCCTCGCCCGATGCGTCGGCAGCGAGCTGCAGGTCGAGACCGAGCGTGGCGAGATGGATGTCGCTGGTCTCGTCACCGCCCATCTGGTCGAAGCGGGGGAGGAGGAAACCGCTCACCAGTTGCGACGATGGCTTAGCGCCGAAAAGCAGCGCGCCGCTGGCGCCGGATCCTGTGCAATGCTCGACGGTTAGTCCCAGCAGCCCATCAACGATGGCCTCCTTCGCCTCGGTCAGGTCGCCCTCGACCCGGGGCGGTAGCGCACGCAAGTCTGCCGCACGCAGTTCGCGTTGTTGCGCCGAATTCGCCTGGCCATCCTGATCGCACATCAATTCTCGTCCTCTGTTTGATGCTCGACGATGGGCGATGCCTGCACCGTATCGAGGTGGTCGAGCGCACGTTCGCGCAATTCGGCAATGCTGGCGCGCAGCGCCGGGTCGAGTCCGGCGGCCGCGCCGTGCGGGTCGACCAGCACCGAGATAAAGGCTTGCGCCATACGTGTGCCGGCACGCCGCCGGTCGATGCGAAGCGGGTCGATGCCTTCGCACCACATCTTGTCGGCGATGGGCGCTGCGACACTGATCGCCTCCATGAAGAGATCGAAATCGTCGCGGTCTTGCGGCGCGTGTGGGCGCAGCTGCTCATCGCTTTGCTGGCGGTAGGTTTCTGCGCCAAGCCATTCGGTCACTGCCGCTGCGGTGACGCTCAGGCCTTTCGGCCGGAGTTGCGCGTGGAGCGTGCGCGCCTTCGCGGCCAGTCCATTGCCCAGTAAGGCGGGAAGCCCATTGACGATCGCGTCGTGGTAGATTTTCACCCATCCCCGAGCGAGAACATGAATCGGCAAAACGCGACGGGCGTCATCGGTGAAGGCCCTGTCGGGAACCACAATCGCGTCGCCGAGCTGCAGGTCGCGCGCCGCAGTGCGATCGAACGGGTTCGTTGCGGCCTGCTGGCGATAGATAATGACCGCCGATCCCGGGCGGACGCGCAGGCTGCGGCCGCTCTCCAGGGGCACCAGCAGATTGTTCGCGCCATCGCCGCTTCCGTCCGTCATATCGACGATGGGGTCCGGCACGTCGATCGGTGGCCGCGAGGCCAGCTCGAGATCGATCGTGCCGACCGAGCGGGCTTCGGCTTCGCGCTTGCTTGCCGCCGCGACTGCGGTGAGGCGTCCTCCAATCTGGTTCTCGCCGCCGAAGGCCGGTTGGCGCGCAAGCGCAGCGTAGCCGCCGGCTGTGCGGAGCGCGAATGCGCGATCGCACAGCACAAGCATCGTCGTCGGAAGCCAAGGGCGGATCAGCAATCGGTCGAGGAAGGCCAGTCGCGGGGCCACCAGAATCAATTGCCGCCAGCTGTTCGGGCTGTCGCCGGATTCAAGAGCGGCAAGCGTCTGTTCGAGCGTTCCGGTATGTGTGATGTGGACTTGGCCGCGCTCAAGGCGTTTGCGAAGCACGCCGCCAACCTCGGTGTTGCCTCCGAAGCGCGCACGCGCGAGCCGAAGGTCGGTTTCGTCGGAAAAGCAGACGATGCTGAAACTCGACGACCGGCTCATTGACAGAGCAAGCGCAGCCATCGCCGATCCGATCGGCGTTTCCGAGGCAAGGCCCGCATAGGCCTGGCGCACGGCAGCTTCGGCGGCCTGCAGGCGTTCGCGTTGGACGCCCGTCGTGCCATCGTCAAGTGCAGCGATCACCGGTGTCAGCACGCTCGATTCAGAGCGTGTCTGCAGAAAAGTCTCCGCCGCCGCCTGACCATCGAGATCACACAGGATCGTATAGGCTTCGTCGAGACCGCACGGCAGCGCCGCGGCGCGACGTAGATTGGCGGCGGAGCGCCGGAGGGAGCCGGCGGTGATCGGATCGGCACCGCGAGCGGCGGCGGCGAGCGCGTCGAGTGCCGCAACGCTGGCGCCGGCTGCCGACTGAAACTCCGGTTGGAGCGGAGTCACGTTGCCGACGGGTGGATCGTTCGTCTCGAGATCGCTGCTTCCCCGGATAACCACCGGCAACGTCATCGCTGCCCGGTTCGCCTTGCGTGCCGGCTTGCATTGCTTGAGGAGCGCCGCAACGCGCCTTTGTACGAACGAGTCCTGCGTGATTGCGAGAATGGGCAGAGCGGGTTGCCGGGCAACGAGCGCATCGAGGAAGCGTGCGACCTCCGCTTCCCAACCGAAGCCGAGCCGCCTGAGCCCGGGATAGCAAAGGTCCAGCAGACAGATGTCCGCCGGCCGGCCACCTTTAGCGGGGTCGAGCGCTCCATGCGCCAGCGCGCCGCGCATATCCGCACGCCCGGTGATGCCGAAGAAACCGAAGGGCGCCTGGGCCGGATCGCACAGCGCCGGGCGGTGATCGGGCAGTTCGCCCATGCCTGCGCCATAACGGACCCGGCCGAACAGTTCATGCACAGCCGCGGCGAATGGCAGCGGTGCATTCTCACCCTGATCTGCCGAAAATAGAGGGTAGAGCTCGGCCAGATTGGGATGAGCGAGATGTGGAAAGCGCGCCTCCCGCCGCGACAGCTGGGAAAAGTGGCCGAGCATCTCATGGAGATCGCGTAGCACGTCCGACAATTCTGGTTTTTCCGCGGTCCGGCGCGTCAGATGCAGCGCATTGGCCCGGATGATGTTGGCACGGTCGACTAACCAGCGCCGCTGATCGGCTCCGGTCCCGCCGCCACGCCACGGGAAGTAAAGTGTGCGGAAGTCTGGAACGGCCGCACAAAACCGATGCCCTGCTTCCACTTGCGGCGGAGCGCTGCCGAGCAACGCGAGCATGGCCAAGGGATGAAGGATGGAAACGTCACGCTGACCCGCCGGCCATTGCAGAA
The DNA here is from genome assembly GCF_017312445.1 of Novosphingobium sp. PY1. NCBI lineage: Bacteria > Pseudomonadati > Pseudomonadota > Alphaproteobacteria > Sphingomonadales > Sphingomonadaceae > Novosphingobium > Novosphingobium sp. PY1. The sequence continues at coordinate 147,334 of NZ_BLTI01000004.1, forward strand.
CCGACGCGGAACTGCCGCCGATCAGAGTCGCCAAGAATTGATCGAGCAGCTCCAGGGTCGGGCGATTGAGTGCCGTGGATGGCCCGAGTTCAAGATCATAGCGGCGGAACCGCAGCGCCTCTGCGAAGCGTCGCGCGGCTCCGACATCCAGCGCATCGAATCGCCCGGGCTTTTCAGCTTCGGCCTTAGCGGCTGCAGCTACGACCGCCCGTCGTTCACGCAACTCAGCCGCAAGGGCGGACCGCCGCTTCGCTTTGTCAGCCTGAGCGGCCTGCATCTTTGCGAAATTGTCGTGTCCCCAACGCAAACGGCAATGCCCCCGATTAACTGAATCTGCGGATTCGTTTCCCTGTTGCCAGAATGTTCTTCTGTGTAACGACTCCGCTGCGGGCAGGCCACAGCTATGCGGCACATCTTCCAAATTTAATCCATTTTCTTTGGCTTAACGTGATGAATGAACGGTCGATTTTGGGAATCCGATTTCCCGCCTGCTACGACCGCTTTGTTGGCGTAAGCCGCAAAGCGGCATCTGATTCGCGCCAAAAGAGCCGCCCTGCCGGTTGATTGACGCGCTGTCGCCTACGCTGCTCCCTGTATTACTTCGCCAGGCTACGATGCCCGCATTTACTTGTTGAACCGCCGCCCTTTCTGTCTCTCTTGATGTGCCCCTGACGCCGGGCGGCGGTTCGCCCGGCCCAACGCAGGGGCCATTTCTTGACCGTCCACCCGATCCGTTCCGAGGCCAGGTCACGCGGCGCGCGGATGCTGCGCACAGCGCTCGGGGCGTCGATCGCGGCCTGGCTTGAAGACCCCGCCGTCATCGAAGTGATGCTCAACCCCGATGGCCGCCTGTGGGTCGATCGGCTGGGGGAAGGCATCAGTGACACCGGCAATACGCTGACCGCCGCGGACGGCGAACGCATCGTACGTCTTGTCGCGCATCATGTCGGTGTCGAGGTTCATGCGCGCAGCCCTCGTGTCTCGGCTGAGCTGCCGGAAGGCGGCGAGCGATTCGAGGGCCTGCTGCCGCCCGTGGTGGCGAACCCGGCCTTCGCGATCCGTAAGCCCGCCGTCGCGGTCTTCACGCTCGACGACTATGTGCGCGCCGGGATCATGTCGGCGGCCGAGGCCGCAGCTCTGCGGACAGGCGTCGCCGCCCGCGCCAACATCCTGGTCGCCGGCGGCACGGGCAGCGGCAAGACCACGCTGGTCAACGCGCTCTTGGCCGAGGTCGCCAAGACCCAAGACCGCATCGTCCTGATCGAGGACACACGCGAGCTGCAATGCGCCGCGCCGAATCTGGTGGCGATGCGGACCAAGGATGGCGTCGTCTCGCTGTCCGATCTCGTCCGCTCCTCGCTGCGCCTGCGGCCTGATCGCATCCCGATCGGCGAGGTGCGCGGCGCCGAGGCGCTGGACCTTCTCAAAGCCTGGGGCACCGGCCATCCCGGCGGCGTCGGCACCATCCATGCCGGGTCCGCGCTCGGTGCGCTGCGCCGCATGGAGCAGCTCATCCAGGAGGCCGTCGTCACGGTGCCCCGTGCGCTGCTGGCCGAGACCATCAACCTCATTGCCGTGCTGGTCCGCGACGGGACCGGCCGCCGGCTCTCCGAGCTGGCCCGCGTCGAAGGGCTCGACGCCGCAACTGGCGACTACCGCCTCGCGCCGCTCTCCACCCTCCAACCAGGAGTCCTCCCATGATCCATGCCGTTCGGCATGGCGCACGCCGCGCCATGCTCGCCGCCTCCGCCAGCCTCGTCGCCCTGACCATTTCCGCGCCCGCCTACGCTTCGGGTTCGTCCATGCCGTGGGAAGCGCCTCTGCAATCCATCCTCGAAAGCATCGAGGGGCCCGTGGCGAAGATCATCGCGGTGATGATCATCATCATCACCGGCCTGACGCTCGCCTTCGGCGATACGTCGGGCGGCGCGCGCAGGCTGATCCAGATCGTGTTCGGCCTGTCGATCGCGTTCGCCGCGTCGAGCTTCTTCCTGTCGTTCTTCTCGTTCGGCGGCGGGGCGCTGGTCGCATGAGCGACGCGGCCGATCCTGGCGAGCTGATCGCGGGCTTCCATGCGCCGGTCCATCGGGCGCTGACCGAGCCGATCTTGCTCGGCGGCGCCCCGCGCGCGCTCGCCATCGTCAATGGCACGCTGGCGGGCGCAATCGGTCTTGGTCTGCGGCTCTGGATCGCGGGCCTGGTCATCTGGGCGTTCGGCCATGCGCTCTCGGTCTGGGCCGCGCGGCGCGATCCGCAATTCGTGGACGTGGCCCGCCGCCACCTCCGCTACCCGGCGTGGATGCGGCCATGATGAGCTTGCGCGAATACCGCGGGCATGCCGCGCATCTGGCTGACTTCCTGCCCTGGGCCGCTCTGGTCGCCGAAGGCATCGTGCTCAACAAGGACGGCTCGTTCCAGCGCACCGCGCGCTTCCGCGGCCCCGATCTCGACAGCGCCACGTCCGCCGAGCTGGTCGCCACCACGGCGCGGCTGAACAATGCGCTGCGCCGCCTGGGTTCGGGCTGGGCGATCTTCGTCGAGGCGCAGCGCACGCCCGCGCTCGACTATCCGGACTCCATCTTTCCCGATCCGGTTTCGGCGCTCGTGGACATGGAGCGGCGCGAACAGTTCCGCGAGGATGGCGCGCATTTCGAGAGCCGCTACTTCCTCTCCTTGCTGTGGATGCCGCCTGCCGAGGAAGCCGCGCGCGCTGAAGGCTGGCTCTATGAGGGCAAGTCCAGCACCGGCGTCAATCCGTGGGAGCTGCTGGCGAGCTTCACCGACCGCAGCGACAGGGTGCTGAACCTGATCGAGGGCTTCCTACCCGAGGTCCGCTGGCTCAATGACGCTGAGACCCTGACCTATCTGCACTCGACCGTCTCGACGCGGCGCCAGCGCGTGCGCGTGCCCGAGACGCCGATGTATCTCGATGCGCTTCTGGCCGACGAAGCGCTCACCGGCGGGCTCGAACCGCGCCTGGGCGAGCATCACCTTCGCACGCTCACCATCCTCGGCTTTCCCAGCGCCACCTTTCCAGGATTGCTCGACGAACTGAACCGGCTCGCCTTCGAGTATCGCTGGTCGACGCGCGCGATCATGCTCGACAAGACCGACGCGACCAGGCTGCTGACCAAGATCAGGCGCCAGTGGTTCGCCAAGCGCAAGTCTGTCGCCGCCATCCTCAAGGAGGTGATGACCAACGAGGCGTCGGTCCTGATGGATTCGGATGCTTCCAACAAGGCGGCCGACGCCGACATCGCCCTACAGGAACTGGGCGCCGACTATGCAGGGATGGCCTATGTCACCGCCACGGTGACGGTGTGGGACCGCGATCCGGCGGTTGCGGCCGAAAAGCTGCGGCTTGCCGAGAAGGTCATCCAGGGCCGCGACTTCACCGTGATCCCTGAAGGGATGAACGCGATCGAGGCATGGCTGGGGAGTCTTCCCGGCCATGCCTATGCCAACGTCCGCCAGCCCCCGATCTCCACACTCAATCTCGCCCACCTGATCCCCCTGTCAGCGGTATGGGCGGGGCCGGAACGGGACGAGCATGTGCAAGCGCCCCCCTTGCTGTTCGGCAAGACCGAAGGCTCGACCCCGTTCCGGTTTTCCCTCCATGTCGGCGATGTCGGTCATACGCTGATCGTCGGCCCGACCGGCGCGGGCAAATCGGTGCTGCTCGCGCTGATGGCGATGCAGTTTCGCCGTTATGAGAACGCCCAGGTCTTCGCCTTCGACTTCGGCGGCTCGATCCGCGCCGCCGCCCTCGGTATGGGCGGCGACTGGCAGGATCTCGGCGGAATGCTGGCGGACGAAGCCAGCGAAGGGGTGCAACTCCAGCCGCTCGCGCATATCGATGATCCCGCGGAGTGCGCCTGGGCGGCCGAATGGCTGGCCGCGATCTTCGCGTCCGAAGGCGTCGCGGTCGATCCCCAGGCCAAGGAGCATATCTGGTCGGCGCTTGTCTCGCTCGCCAGCGCGCCGGCGTCCGAACGCACCCTGACGGGTCTCGCCGTCCTGTTGCAGAGCCAGCCGTTCAAGCAGGCGCTTAGCGCCTACTGCGTCGGCGGGCCTTGGGGCCGGCTGCTCGACGCCGAAGCCGAGCGGATCGGCGAGGCGCGTTGCCAGGCGTTCGAGACTGAGGGCCTGGTCGGCGCTGGCGCGGCGGCGGCCGTGCTCTCCTATCTGTTCCACCGCATCGGCGATCGGCTCGACGGCTCGCCCACGCTTATCATCATCGACGAGGGCTGGCTGGTCTTGGACAGCCCCGCGTTCGCGGCGCAGCTCCGCGAGTGGCTGAAGACGCTGCGCAAGAAGAACGCCAGCGTCGTCTTCGCCACCCAGAGCCTCGCCGACATCGAAATGTCGAGCATCGCGCCAGCCATTATCGAAAGCTGCCCGACGCGCATCTTCCTGCCCAACGAGCGTGCGGCCGAACCGCAGATCGCGGCCATCTACGAACGCTTCGGCCTCAACGCGCGGCAGATCGAAATACTCAGCCGGGCGACGCCGAAGCGCGACTATTACTGCCAGTCGCGGCGCGGCAACCGCCTGTTCGAGCTGGGCCTAGGTGAGGTGGCGCTGGCTTTCGCCGCAGCCTCGTCGAAGTCCGATCAGCTCGCCATCGCCGAGATCATCGAAACCCACGGCGCCGCCGCCTTCGCCGCCGAATGGCTGCGGCATCGCGGCTGCGCCTGGGCCGCCGAGCTGCTGCCCGAACCGGCGTCCGGCCTCCAGCCCGAACTTCCCCTCACGCCGGACATGGAGATCATCCGATGAAATTGCTTCCGTTCCGCCGCGCCCTGATGACGGGCGTCCTCGCCGTCTCAGCCGTCACGCCGATGTTTGTCGCCGCGCCGGCCTACGCGCAGTTCGGCGGGATCGTCTATGATCCCAGCAACTACGCCCAGAACGTGCTGACGGCCGCCCGGTCGCTCCAGCAGATCAACAACCAGATCCAGCAAATCCAGAACCAGGCGACCTCGCTCATCAATGAGGCGCGCAATCTGGCGTCGCTGCCGTACAGCTCGCTTGCGACATTGCAGCAACAGGTGCAGCGCACCCAGCAGCTCCTCGGCCAGGCGCAGCGCATCGCCTATGATGTCCAGAACATCCAGCAGGCGTTCAACAGCCGCTACACCGGCACGGCGCTGACCGGCGATCACGCTCAGATGGTCGCCAACGCCAACTCCCGCTGGGAGGATAGCGTCGGCGCCTTCGAGGACGCGCTGAAGGTGCAGGCCGGCGCGGTCGGCAATATCGAAGGTGCCCGCACTTCGATGGATAGCCTGGTAACGGCCAGCCAGTCGGCGACCGGCGCCCTGCAAGCGGCGCAGGCCGGAAACCAGCTTCTCGCGCTACAATCGCAGCAGCTCGCGGACCTGACCGCCACGGTCGCCGCGCAGGGCCGGGCGCAGGCGCTCGAATCCGCACGCCAGGCTGCGGAAGAGGCCGAAGGACGCGAACGCTTCCGCCGCTTCATGGGCAACTGAGGCGTCCCATGCTGCACGGAACCTCGCGCACGGCAAAAATCGCAGGCGTGGCGGCGTTGGCCGGCCTGATGATGGCGGTGACGATCCTCGCCGTCAGCAGGGATCGCGCGCCCACGCCTCCGCCGATACCTGCGATCGTGCGCGATACCGAAGGGCGCAGTCGGCTCAACCGCGAACTGGAACGCTGCGCAACGCTCACCATGCCGGACAGCGGGTGCGAGGCGGCCTGGGCCGAGAACCGCCGCCGCTTCTTCCATCAGGACGATCACGAGGGCGCCGGGCGATGAACGACACCGGCGTCATCGACACCTTCCTGGGCGTTTTCGGAAGCTACATCGACAGCGGATTCGGTCTGCTGGGCGGCGAAGTCGGGTTCCTGTCCTCGACGCTGATTGCGATCGACGTGACCATCGCCGGGCTGTTCTGGGCCTGGGGCGCCGACGAGGACGTGCTCCAGCGGCTCATCAAGAAAACCCTCTATATCGGCTTCTTCGCCTTCATCATCGGCAACTTCCATACCCTCGCGACGATCGTCTTCGAGAGCTTCGCCGGCCTCGGTCTCAAGGCCAGCGGCGGCAGCCTCAGCCTGGCCGAGTTCATGAAGCCGGGCGGCATCGCGGCGACCGGGCTTCAGGCCGCAAAGCCGCTGCTCGATGCCGCAGGCCAGTTCTCCAGCCTCTGGGCGGTCTTCGCCAACCTCGCGCTGATCCTCGTGCTGCTGATCGCCTGGCTGATCGTGGTGCTGGCCTTCTTCATCATCGCCGTCCAGGTCTTCATCACCCTGATCGAGTTCAAGCTGGTGACGCTGGCCGGCTTTGTGCTGCTGCCCTTCGCCTTCTTCAACCGCACCGCCTTCATGGCCGAGCGCGTGCTGGGCCATATCGTATCGAACGGCATCAAGGTGCTGGTGCTGGCCGTCATCACCGGCATCGGCACCACGTTGTTCAGCCAGTTCACCGCTGCGGGCCTTGGCGTCGAACCCGACATCAACCAGGTCATGGCTATCGCCCTTGCGGCACTATCGCTGCTCGGCCTGGCGATCTTCGGCCCCGGTATCGCCAACGGCATCGTCTCCGGCGGTCCGCAGCTTGGTGCGGGCGCTGCAGCCGGCACCGCGCTTGCTGCGGGTGGCGCGTTGGTTGGCGGCGCGGCCGCCGCACGCCTGGGCGTCGGCGCCGCGGGTCGGATGACCGGCGCGGCCGCGCGTGGCGGGGCGCAAATGGCCGGAGGCGCCGCCAGCGCCTACAGCCTCGGCTCGCTCGGCAAGAGCGGCGCCGGCGCGGCCGCAGGCGCGGCGGTCAACACCGTCATGTCCCCCCTGCGCAAAGCGGCCGCCCGAGGCGGCGAAGCGATCAAGGCCAGCTTCCGTTCCGGCGCGCGTGCGGGCTTCACCGCATCAGGCGGCACGATCGCCGGCGGGTCCGCACCCGCCACTGCGGCCGCTGGCGCTTCCGCGTCCGGCCCCGCCGCGCCGCCCGCCTGGGCGGCCGCGATGAAGCGCCGCCAATCCATGACCCACAACGCGACCCTTGCCGCGCACACGCTCAAAGCTGGCGACAGCCACGGCGGCGGTGGTGGTCCCGACATCCGGGAGAAAGACTAGATGTTCCGACGCCCTTCGATCCGCTTTGCGCAGACTCCCGAGCCCGTCACGCCCTATCAGGCCGCCCGGCAGGAATGGGATCGCCGCATCGGCGAGCCGGTCGTGCAGGGGAAGAACTGGCGGCTCGCCTTCTTCTGCGCGACGGCCTTGAATCTCGCCTTGACCGGTGGCCTGATCTGGCAGTCGGCGCGCGGCCATATCGTCCCCTGGGTGGTTCAGGTCGACCGGCTGGGCGAAGCGCAGGCGGTCGCGCCGGCCGAGGCCGGCTACCGGCCCACCGATCCGCAGATCGCGTTCCATCTCGCGCGCTTCATCGAGAATGTCCGCTCGATCCCGGCCGATCCCGTCATCGTCCGCCAGAACTGGCTCAGGGCCTACGACTTCACCACCGACAAGGGCGCGCTCGCGCTCAACGACTACGCGCGCGCCAACGACCCCTTCACGCAGGTCGGCAAGGTGCAGGTCGCCGTGGAGGTCTCCAGCGTCATCCGCGCTTCACCCGACAGCTTCCGGGTCGCCTGGATCGAACGCCGCTATCAGGGCGGCAGTCTCGCCGCCTCCGAGCACTGGTCGGCCATTCTCACCATCGTCGTGCAACCGCCGCGCACCCCCGAGGGCCTGCGCAAGAACCCGCTCGGCATTTTCGTCAACGCCTTCAACTGGTCAAAGGAGCTGTCGCAATGACGCGATTTCGTCGTTCCGCCCCGGCGGTCCTGCTCGTATCCACTGCGGCCCTTGCCGGCTGCGCCACCTCATCGGTCAAGCCGCCGGCCATCGCCTATGACAACCCGCCGGCCGAGATCGCGGCAACGCTTACGCCCGAGACGCCCAAGCCCGTCGCGGTCGTCACCATCCCCGAGCCCTTGCCTCTCCCCGGCCAGTTGAAGCCAGCACCCGCTGAACAGGCGTCGCCGCGCGAGCCCGCCGATCCGCGCCAGCGGGTCGGTGCGGCCAATGCCGCCGCCCGGATGCAGCCCGTGCGCGACGGCTTTCTCAATGCCATCCAAGAATATCCCTGGGTCGAAGGCGCGCTTTATCAGGTCTATGCCGCGCCCGGCCAGGTGACGGACATCGCCCTTCAGCCGGGCGAGCAGCTCGTGGGCGCTGGCCCGGTTGCGGCGGGTGACACCGTGCGCTGGATCATTGGCGACACGACCAGCGGCAGCGGGCCGTCGGCGCGCGTGCATATCCTCGTGAAGCCCACGCGGTCGGACCTTTCCACGAATCTCGTCATCAACACCGACCGGCGCACCTATCACATGGAACTGCGCGCAACGGCGGCGACCTACATGGCGTCGGTCTCCTGGACCTATCCGCACGATGCGCTGATCGCGCTCCAGGCGCGCAGCGCGGCGGCGGCCGCCGCCGCGCCGGTTGCGACCGGCGTGGATGTCGCCGCGCTCAATTTCCGCTACCGCATCGACGGCGACAATGCCCCGTGGAGGCCGTTGCGCGCCTTCGACGATGGGCGTCAGGTCTATATCGAGTTTCCGGCCGGGATCTCGCAGGGCGAGATGCCACCGCTATTCGTGATCGGCGCGGTCGGCGGCGCCGAACTCGTCAACTACCGCGTCCAGGGCCGCTACATGGTGGTGGACCGGCTGTTCGCCGCCGCTGAGCTGCGTCTGGGCGACAAGCACAGCGAACAGCGTGTTCGCATCGAACGCGCCGACGGACGGAAGGGCCGGCCGTGACCGATCCCGTCGAACCGCCCGCCGCTGAGCCGGCGTCGCCGCATCCCGATCCTGGCGCCTTCCAACTCCGGGGCGATCCGCCGCGCGTCATGCGCCTCTCGCGCAAGGCCCTGGCCGTTATCGGCATCGCCGCCGGTCTCGGTATCGGCGGCTCGCTCATCTACGCTCTGCGGCCGCCCGCCGAGAAGCAGGCGAAGGAGCTTTACAGTACCGAGACCCGCAACACGGCGGAGACTATCACCTCCGGGCCCAAGGACTATACGCAGGCGCCGCGGCTCGGCCCGCCGCTTCCCGGCGATCTCGGCGGCCCGATCGTCTCGGCCCAGCAACGCGGAACGGACGTGCCCGTGCCGGCGGTTGGAGCGAACGGACAGCGCGATCCGCAGGCGCAGGCCGCCGAGGCGGCGCGCCAGCGCGCCCGGCAGGAACGCGAAGCCGCGCGCACCAGCTCGGTGTTCCTCGGTCACGGCGCAGCAGGGGCCGGCGCGACTACGCCGCAGATCGCCGCCGCGCCGGGCCCGGCGGCGGCGCCGTCGCAGACCAGCCCGGCCGCCCAAGGCGACCAGGCCGCCAAGCGCGCCTTCATGGCGCAGGCGTCCAGCCAGCACACCGTCAGCGTCGAGCGGCTGACTGCGCCGGCCTCGCCCAACATCGTGCAGGCCGGCAGCATCATCCCCGCCGCGCTCATCACCGGCATCCGTTCCGACCTTCCCGGGCAGATCACCGCTCAGGTGACGCAGAACGTCTATGACAGCCCCACTGGCCGCATCCTGCTCATCCCGCAGGGCGCGCGGCTGATCGGCGAATACGATAGCCAGATCACCGCCGGCCAGACCCGCGTGCTGCTCGCCTGGGATCGTCTGATCCTGCCGGACGGCCGCTCGATCGTGCTCGAGCGCCAGCCCAGCGCCGACGCGGCCGGCTATGCCGGCTTGCAGGATCGCGTGGACGAGCATTGGGGCAATATGCTGAAGGCCGCGGCGATCTCGACGCTGCTCGGCGTCGGCGCAGAGATGGCGACCGACAACAACAGCTCGCTGGTCCAGGCGCTCCGCTACGGCACGCAGGACACCATCAATCAGACCGGCCAGCAGATCGTGCGCCGCCAGCTCGACGTAGCGCCGACGCTCACCATCCGCGCGGGCTTTCCGCTCCGCGTGATCGTGACGCGCGATCTGGTGCTCGAACCCATAGGAGCGACACGATGACGAAATTGAAGCTGGGACCGTTGGCGGACGACCGTCCGGTCAAACTGACCGTGGAACTGCCCGCCGCCGTCCATCGCGATCTTCTAGCCTATGCCGCGGCGCTCGCCGCCGAAACCGGCGGCCCGCCCGCCGCGCCCGAGAAGCTCGTTTCGCCGATGCTCGCCCGCTTCATGGAGACCGATCGGGCCTTTCGCCGGCATCGCGCCCAGGCGACTTGAGGGAGCGTCGGCCCTACTTGCCCATGAAACGGCGGAAGCGGTCCTTGCCTTCCGCTTCCGTCACGGCCTGCTCTGCATTGGCGCACTCGTCGCCGCGAACCGAGCCCGTCTGGCATCCGGCCACGATCTGCCGCGCCTCGTCGAGATGCGCCGCGAAATACGCCAAAGCGCGCGGTTCGGCCGGAAGCGGGACCGGGGCGATGGCGACGGTCTGGCCGGTCGGCAGGATCACCGGGCGCAGCACGAAGCCCGCGCCGAAGCCGACGATCAATGCGACCACCACGATGACGAGAATCTTGCCTTGAATCATGACGTCTCCTTTTCGGTTTGCTCGTGGGACGGCCGCGCCGGGATCGGCGGCAGCGAGTAGCGGGCGACCACGAAATCGAGGAACCGGCGCAGCACGGGATTGTCATTGTCGGCGCGCCAATATCCGGAAAATCCGGTCCGCATATGGCCGTTGCTTTCGTGGACCTCCCGGAACACGACGCCCGGTATCTGAATCCCTAGCGACGATTCTGCGACGATTGAGAGGTGTTCCCCGAGCGCAACGATGCTCAGTGCCGTCTCGCGTCCGACATCCTCAATCTCGATCTTTGGCGTGTAGCCGGGACGCGCGAGCCTGCCCAACAGCGTATTGCGTGTTTCGGGGCCGGGATCGCGTTCGGTCAGCAGAAAGCGTTCGCCGACCAGATCCGTCCAGTGAAGGCGCCCGCGTGCTGCCGCCAATGGATGGCTCTCTGGCATTGCGACCAGAATGCGCTCGCTCCAGAACGGGCGCGTCATCAACTCCCAGTGAGGCACTTCGCCGATCATGATGGCGATATCGAGCAGACCGTTCTCTATCCCCGCCAGCAACATGGCGCGTTCGCGCTCGCAACGGCAAACCTTGACCTCGGGAAACTTGTCTTGGAACTCGCTGAGGGTGGCGCGCAGGTTGCCGGCCGAGAAGGAGGTATAGAAGCCAACGCCCAGCCGGCCGGCATGGCCGTTTTTGGTTGCCGTGACCCAGGCATTGATTTCGGCGAACTCTTTAACAACGTGCTGGACCGTGCGCAGATAAGTGTCGCCGTTTGGCGTGAGCGTCGCGCCCCGCGTCCTGCGGTCGAACAGAACTATGCCCAGCCGCTTCTCGACCAAAGCGATGTGCCGGCTGAGCGTTGCCTGTTTGATGTTGAGAATGCGCGCGGCGCGGCTGAAACTGCCCGCCTCAGCTGCAGCAATTAGATACCTCAGCTGCCGTAGCTCAATCATGGACAGATATAGGTGTATTTTTATTGCGAGAATGGTTTGGTTCCCGATAGGCGAGCAGTCGAAGTGCATTGAAGACGACGATCAAGGTCGATCCTTCGTGCATCGCGACGGCGGGACCGATGCCCAGGCCGAGAATTGTGGCCGGCACCAAGACCGCCACGACGCCCAAGCTCACGAACACATTCTGACGGATCACAATGCGCGTTCGGCGGCTCAGCCCGACCGCAAAGGGGAGATGCGAGAGATCGTCAGCCATCAACGCGACATCTGCCGTCTCTAACGCCACGTCGGAGCCTGCGGCGCCCATCGCAACCCCCACCGTCGCGCTGGCCATAGCAGGAGCGTCATTTACGCCGTCACCCACCATCGCAACCTTAGTTGCGGCGCGAAGCTTTTTGATCGCCTCCACTTTGTCCTCGGGCAATAGATCGCCCCAGGCTTCGTCAATCCCCACCTGCTTCGCCACAGCCTCGGCGACACGTTGGTGATCGCCCGAGATCATGATCATTCGCGCGATCCCGATGCGACGGAGACGATCGAGCGCGTCTCTTGCGGCCGGGCGCGGCGTGTCCATAAGCCCGATGGCCCCTAAATCTTGCTGATCCCGCCGGACCACCATGCTCGTCTGTCCGGCAGTCCTCAGCCTCTCGATTGCCTCCTTCATTTCCTGCGACAACGGGGCGATGCCGTCAGTGCCGAACATTTCCGCCTTGCCGATGAGGACCTCGTCCTCACCAACAAGGGCTGAGACGCCGCGCCCCGTCAGGCTCTTCAGACTTTTAGCTCGCGGGATAGGGTTTTGTCCGACGTGATCGCGTCCATCGCGCGCGATCGCCTGCGCAAGTGGATGGTCGCTCAGACTTTCGACCGCGACGGCGATCGCCATGAGGTCTTCCTTCAGCACGCCATCGGCCGGGATAACTTGTTGGATTCTTGGCTCGCCTAAAGTGAGCGTTCCAGTTTTGTCGAAGGCTACGGCGTCGAGCGATCCAAGCAGTTCGAGTGGAGCGCCGCCTTTGACGAGCACGCCGCCCCGTGCCGCGCGCGCGACACCGGAGAGCACCGCGCTCGGGGTGGCGATCGCCAGTGCACATGGGCTTGCCGCCACAAGGACTGCCATCGCGCGATAGAAGCTGTCCCGGAATGGTTCGTCGACAACAACCCAGGCAAACAGCAGCATGAATGCCACCGCGAGCACCGCAGGCACGAAGAAGCGCTCAAACCTGTCAGTAAATCGCTGGGTCGGCGATTTCTGGGTTTCGGCCTCACTGACGAGCTGAATAACTTTCGCCAGTGTACTTTCGCTCGATGAGCGCGTTACCTCAATTTCGATAAGCCCGCTGCCGTTGATCGTGCCTGCGAAAGCTCGATTTGCAGCATCTATGCGATCGGGATTTGCCCTCGCCGCCGCATCGTCCATCACTGGCCTCTTATCGACCGGCATGCTCTCGCCTGTCACGGGGGCTTGATTGATGCTCGTGGTACCTTTGACAAGAAAGCCGTCTGCGGGAATTCGCGTGTCAGGCTTCACCACGATGAGATCGCGAGGGACCAACTCTTCAACAGCGACCTCTTCCGTGCTGCCGTCTTCGAGCCGAAGGAGCGCCGTTCGAGGCGCCAGTTCAGCCAATGCCTCAATTGCGCGTTTGGCGCGGCCCATCGCATAGTGCTCAAGGGCGTGGCCGAGGCTGAATAGAAAGAGCAGGAGCGCGCCTTCGGCGAAAGCGCCTAGCGCTGCGGCGCCGGCCGCCGCCACCAGCATGAGAGTGTCGATCTCGAATTTCCGCAGTCGGAGATTGTCGATCGCCTCGCGCACGGTGAAGAAGCCGCCGGATACGTAAGCTCCGATGTAGAAGGCAATCGGTAGCCACGCGGGTACGCCAGCGTCGAGCTTGTCGATTGCAAAGCCAATCCCCAGCAACGCCCCACAAGTCACCGCAAAGATTAATTCCGTATTGGAACCGAGAACTCCGCCGTGATCATGATCATGACCGTGGCCATCGCCGTGTGCATGGTCGGCTCTCACATCCTCCCGACCACCGCCATGACTGTTACCCGCTTGGGCTCCGCCTGGAGCGGCGGCAGACCGCCGGACGCCCAATCGCGACAGCGCATCCAAAATCTGCTTTTCGGACACCTGCTCGCGGTCGAACTCCACGCGCACTAGGCCCGAAGCATTGGCATCTGCTTCAAGTACGCCCGGCATGGCGTGCAGTTGCTCGCTGACCGTACGCGCTTTTCTTTGGTGGCCGATCCCGCTCACCGGCCACAGCGCATGACCGTAGCGCTCGGCAATCGCAGCTCCCGCCGAGCGGGCGATGTCGCGGATGCGCGAAAGCGACAGCGTGTCAGATTCATAATGGATGCAGAGCAGTGCGGGCTTGTCTCCTTTGGCCGGAACGACATGCGCCTTTTCGATGCCGGCGCGCGCTGAGAGATCGGCTGTCAGCCGAACTACACAAGCATCATCGGCATCGGGGATGTCGGGTAGGATTAGCGGAATTTCGAGTTGAATCTGGTCCGTCATGAAACCTCCTCAATGTTTGCTCGGGCCTGGTTCCGTGCCGATGTGGAAGTGCAAGGGCGCGGCCCGGCCAGGGGAGTCGGGCGCCCGTCCCGTGGCTGATTGGAAGCGGCGCGCTGGCAGATTTGCGTTTTCGCGTCGGGGCGGATGACAACCACCCAATCGTTGGAGATCGAGAGGTTCATAGTGTCGCCGAAATAGGTGACGCCGGCCGCGGGCGAGGTCAGGCGTTCGGTTTCACCATCAGGCAAAATCGCGGCCTCGACCGTCAGACCGTCATCGCCGAGAAATTCGACGCGCACCTTCGTCCCATTCGCGCAGACAAAGCTATGCGTTCCGGCGAGCATGGCACTGCCAGCGTCGGAGCTATCGGGCGAACAGCCTGCGTTGGCCGCCAGCAGCAAAAGGGGGGGCAACCGGAGGCACGCCCGCCTCCGTTTCGACGCCCCGCCGTGACACTGGCGGCTACAAACTTTCGCCGTGAACGAGGGGGCAGAACGTCCACGGCGCGGGCCCATCTCGCACAAACACGCATGAGGGCGTTGCGCTTGTGGGGGACCATTTCCGATGCCGTCGAGAAGGCTATGCCGGCGCTGCCGGGCTCGGCAGGCGTTGCTCTCGATGGCGCGATCTGTCGGTGCTGGACTCACATAAGCTCCTCAAAAATGAGCAGCCCCAGGAAGCCCGCGAAGAACATTCCGGTGACCAGCGGACTGTCCGGACATTGGTGCGCATCGACGAGCAATTCCTCGGTTACGAGATAAAGGAGCGCCATGAGCCCAAAGCTCAGGAAGGCGGCAATGATCGGCTGCGACAGGGTCGCTACCGGCGTCGCCAGAACCGCGCCGAGAGGCAGCAGCAAACCGATCGCGGCAACGACGGCCACTACCTTCCAAGCTGCACGGATGGACTTACGAAGGTCGCTCGTAAGGGTCAGCCCAAGGAACAGGACCTCCAGCGTCAGCGCGATCGTCAGCAGAATCCCTGCCTTCTCGCCTGCGAGAAAGGCTAGGCCCAGCACCAGCCCATCGACGAGGATGTCAATGGCGACAGCGCCAATCATCGCTAGAGATCCAGTGGCTCTCTCTTCGAGAGCCTTCAGCAGCAGCATGGCGCCGACGCCGACCGCCCCTCCGACCAGGGTCGCGACCGGGGCCGCATCGTGCTTGATCTGCGGCAGGATTTCGGTCGCTGCCGCCGCGAACACCACGCCGGCCGCCAAATGCTGCATAGCGCTGACAAGTCGTGCGCCAGGCATTCGCAGCAGCGAAAGGATAGCGCCCGCAATGACGGCCGAGACAGGAATGATCGTGTAGGCGAGCGCCGACATCAAACCTGCTTCCGCAGGCATGTCGCCGCTGCACGTCCGACGGCTCTTTCAGCTTTCCCTGGGAATACCGGGCAATGGTGGAACCTCGCTTGGCATGCGCGGCCAGGGACTTGTCCGTCGCGACCAGCATTCTTTGCAGCCCGCCCCGAAAAACTGATACAGTTGAGCGCGATGGGCTGGATCGCCCATCGCGCCTGGCCCGTTGCATCGATCGCAGCAATCACGCCTGCACGCCAGCAGCGGCTTGCAGCGCCTTGCCGCCGATCACCTCGACGGCTTCGAGCGTGATAATCCCGATGTCGGGAACATTCGCCAGCAAGGCAACAAACGCCCGTAGCGCATCTTCGGCATCGATAATCTCGATGACCACCGCGCGGTTGCTTTCGAGGACATGACGGCGATGGAGCTGCGCCGAGCCGCCAAAACCCATCAAAGCTTCCAGGACGGTCACACCGG
Organism: Novosphingobium sp. PY1; assembly: GCF_017312445.1. Taxonomy (NCBI): domain Bacteria; kingdom Pseudomonadati; phylum Pseudomonadota; class Alphaproteobacteria; order Sphingomonadales; family Sphingomonadaceae; genus Novosphingobium; species Novosphingobium sp. PY1. The sequence continues at coordinate 163,113 of NZ_BLTI01000004.1, forward strand.
CGATTTTTTGATCGCGCGCCAGTGAAGCGACATATTCGAAGACCTTGCGGTCGCCGATATAGGCCGCTTCATCGGTGTAGATGCGCAGCAGCTTCTGGTCCTTCTTTTCCATCATGCCTCTCCTTCAGCGGCTGCCGGCTGTTCGCCGACTGCCGGTTCTGACTTTCTTCTCTTCCATTGGATGTTGAGGCCGAGGACGACCTTGGCGATCGCTGGCAGCACCAGCAGCGTGAGGATGGTTGCCGCAATGAGGCCGCCGATGACGGTCGTCGCGAGCGGCTTCTGCACCTCGGCGCCGGTGCCATGCGCGAGCGCCATCGGCACGAAGCCGATCGCCGGCACGAATCCGGTCATCACGACGGCGCGCATCTTTCCGGCCATGCCTTCGCGAATGGCCTCGGGCAGCGCGACCCCTGCCTCCAGCCGCTCGCGGATCGCGGTCATCACGACGAGACCGTTGAGCACGGCGACGCCCGCTAGGCAGATGAATCCGACCGCCGCCGATACCGAGAAGGCGATGCCGGTCATGGCGAGGGTGAACACGCCGCCGGCAAGCCCTAACGGGACTGCGAGGAACACAGCCGCGGCACGGCCGAATCCGCCGAGCGCCATATAAAGCAGCCCGAAGATCGCCAGGAAGCAGAGCGGAACGACGATGGACAGACGCTCAGCGGCGGCCTGAAGATTCTGGAACTGGCCACCCCACTCCAGATAATAGCCTGCCGGCAGCTTGACCTGCGCAACCTTGGCCTGCGCCTCCGCAACGAAGGAGCCCGCGTCGCGGCCTTGCAGGTTCGCCTGAATCACGACCCTGCGCTTGCCGTTCTCGCGGCTGATCTGATTCAGCCCTTCGGTGAACCTGATCTGGGCGACCTGCGACAGCGGAACCGAGCTGCGCGCATGGCCTTCCTCCTTGGGCAGCATCACTGGAAGCGCGAGCACGTCATCAAGGTTGACCCTCGTGGCGTCCGGCACACGCACGGTGATGTCGAATCGCCGGTCCCCTTCGAACAGTAGCCCCGAAGCCCGCCCGCCCATGCCTGCCGCCACGGTGTCGGCGACCTCCTGAACGGTCAGGCCGTACCGGGCGATGGCAGCCCGGTCGAATCGGACATCGAGCGTAGGTGCACCGCCTGTCTGGTCGGCCTTGACGCTGGATGCTCCGGGGATCGACTGGAGTACACGCACGATCTCATCGGCAGACGCCGACATCTGGTCGAGGTCGTCGCCATAGAGCTTGATGGCGACGTCGCCGCGCACACCAGCGATCAGCTCGTTGAAACGCAACTGAATGGGCTGGCTCACCTCATAGAGCTGGCCCAGCTTGCTGCCAGCGGCTTTCTCAATGCGCTCTATCACGTTCGCTTTGGACTTGACGTCCTTTGGCCATTGGTCCTCCGGTTTCAAAATGACGAAGCCGTCAGAAACGTTCGGCGGCATCGGATCAGTCGCAACTTCCGCGGTACCGGTCTTCGAAAACATCAGTTCAACTTCGGGCAGCTGGGTCACGGCCTTTTCAACGCCGCGCTGCATGGCCAGCGATTGTTCGAGGCTGACAGAGGGCACACGGGTCGACGCCAACGCCAGGTTCTTCTCGTCGAGCTGGGGAATGAACTCAGAACCGAGCAATCCGAACGCCGGCACGGCCGCAAGGAAGAAGACCAGCCCGCCGGCAATGAAGGGCCAAGGCCGTGCGATCGCTTTGTCGAGCAGTGGAAGATAGCGCTCCTTCGACTTGCGGATCAGCCACACTTCCTTTTCAGCGACTTTGCCCCGGATAAGCAGGGCGACCAGCGCGGGGACCAGCGTGATGGCAAGGATGAACGCTGCCACCAGCGCGAGCATGATGGTGATCGCCATGGGCGAGAAGGTCTTGCCCTCGACCCCGGTGAACATCAGCAGCGGTGCGAAGGCGAGCAGGATGATCGCCTGACCGAACACGGTCGGTTTGATCATTTCCTGACTGGCGTGCATCGTCTCTTCGAGACGTTCGCGCAAGCTGAGCAAGCGGCCTTCATGCTCTTGGCGATGCGCGAGACGGGCCAGACAGTTCTCGATGATGATCACGGCACCATCGACGATCAGGCCGAAGTCGAGCGCACCGAGACTCATGAGGTTGCCGGGCACCTTGAAGGCATTCATGCCCATCGCCATCATCAGGAAAGAGAAGGGGATGACGAGAACGGCGATGATCGCCGCACGCCAATTGCCGAGCAGGAGGAACAGCGACGCGGCCACCAGCAAGGCGCCTTCGGTCAGGTTTCGCTCAACAGTGCCGACCGTAGCGTTGACCAGCTTTGCGCGGTCAAGCACCACCTTGACCTCGACACCTGCCGGCAGAGTCGACTTCACCTGGTCGAGCTTTGCGTTCACAGCCTGCGCCACGACCCGGCTGTTTTCGCCGATCAGCATTAGGGCCGTACCAACAACTGCTTCCTGGCCGTTCATACTGGCCGCCCCCGTCCGAAGGTCGCCACCAATTCGGACATTGGCGATCTCGCCAACCGTGATCGGGACCCCGCCGCGTGTTGCGGCAACGGCGTTGCGAATTTCATCGACCGAGCGAATGCGTGCATCGGCGCGCACCAGATAGGCTTCGCCGCCGCGGTTGAAGTAGTTGGCGCCAACCGCGAGATTGGCGGCTTCGAGCGCTTCGCCCAATTCAGTATAGGAAATGCCGTAGCTCGACAGCTTCACCGGATCAGGCTCGACCACGAAGGTCTTCGCATAGCCGCCAATTGAGTCTACGCCGGCCACACCGGGGACCGTGCGCAACTGGGGGCCGATGATCCAGTCCTGCACCGTGCGCAGATAGCCGGCCTTCGCGACTGCGTCGGTAAGGCGGGCACCTTCGGCCGTCAGATAGCTGCCATCAGATTGCCAACCGGGCTGACCGTCAACTTTCTTCGCGCCTTGCCCGTCGGGATGGGTATAGCCGACCGTATACATCACGACTTCGCCCAAGCCCGTCGTCACCGGCCCGATTTGCGGCTGTACGCCCTCGGGCAGATTTTCCTGCGCCTGAACGAGCCGCTCACCGACCTGCTGCCGAGCGAAATAGAGATCAGTCGAATCCGAAAAGATCGCGGTGACCTGACTGAAACCATTACGGGACAGCGAGCGCGTGGTTTCGAGCCCAGGAATGCCGGCCAGCGCCGTTTCAATCGGATAGGTAACGAGTTTTTCCATTTCGACCGGCGACAGACCGCGGTCGACCGTGTTGATCTGGACCTGGTTGTTGGTGATGTCCGGAACTGCATCGATCGGGAGCTTGGTGAGTTGCCAAACGCCAAGCCCGGCGATCGCGAGGAAGAGGAACAGCACCGCCCATCGTGCGCGGACTGACAATGCCATAAGGGATGCGATCATGGCTTATTCCTCCTCGCCCGCGCCCTTGCCGAGTTCGGCCTTGAGCAGGAAAGCGTTGCGGGTGGCGACCGTCGCGCCGGACTTGAGTCCGGAGACGATCTCGACCCGGCCTGCGCTGCGCTGGCCGAGCGTTACGAATTGCGCGCGGAAACCCTGAGCTGTGCGAAGGAACACTGCGTCACGACCGTCGACACTCTGCACAGCATCTTCCGGAACCACGATCGCGTTCGTCGGCGCGCCCTGACTGGGCATGAGCCGCACGCGCACACCGAGGCCGGCCTGTAAAATGCCACCCGGCACTTCGATGAGCGCCGTGGCAGCGCGGGTTTCTCCGCTCAGAGTCGGCGTGACGGCACGTATCCGGCCCTCGACCGTTCGACCGTCAATAAGTTCGATGATGGCGCGATCACCGGTCGCGAGACGTGCGACATCACCGGGATTTATCGCCGCCTCGACCTGAATTTTGCTTGGATCAGCGACCCGAAACAGCTCGGCTTCTGGCTGGACATACGCACCGAGGCTGACATTCTCCGAGGTTACTCGCCCGGCAATCGGACTTGCCACGATAACGCCGCGCCCGTCCTTGGTGACATTGGCGGCGCCAACCGAAACTTGCGCCCGCCTCGCTTCGGCTTCCGCTGCGGCGGCTTCCGCTTCCGCGCGTTCGAGATCGACACGCGCCGAGACTTTCTGCTCGAACAGGTAGCGCTCGCGAGCGAGGGCTTTCTGCGCAAGAACAGCCCTGGCCGACGCGGCCGCGCGATCTGCGGCGATCTGTGCCGCATCGCGGCTTTCGACGATCGCCAGCGCCTCTCCGGCGCGGACCGGATCGCCGAGCCGCTTGAATATCCGCGTCACGGCGCCGCCCGCGCGTGCCGTTACCAGCGCTTCGCCCGTGGGTGAGGCTGTAACCTGGCCTTGCACCAGTATCTCCGAGCCGAGACCGCCGGCTCGAACAGTTTCGACGGCAATTCCGGCATCGCGGATTGCATCCGGCGTGATCGCCAGACTGTCTGACGGCGTTTCGCTTTCAGCGCTGTCTTCGGCGGGCGCGGATGCCACTGACGGATCAGCTGTACAACGTGCGACGCTGAACCCGCCGATTGCGGCCAGCAGAACTGCGCCGGTGACACCGCCAAGGAGTCGCTTGTCCTGTGCTATCATTAAAGATCTCCGAAACGGATCGAGCAGCGGCCAGTCAGGGGCGCGTTCAGCTCGGAATGGGAAATGGGGAAGGTGAGGATCAGCGAGGCAGACGCGGTCATGGCGTTGTTCCCGCCACATCGGGCGCCGGTGTCGTCAGATGCGCCAGACGTGCCTCGGCGTCGTGATAGGCGACCAGCGCATCGACAAATGCGCCTCTCGTGTCGGCCAGAGTTCTCTCCGCATCGAGCAGATCGAGCTGGCTGAAACGGCCTTGCGCATAACCTATCCTCGCGATGCGGGCCGCTTCGCTTGCTGCCGCGAGCGCGGGTCCGCCCGCCGAGCGCGCGGTTGCGGCCGCGTTGGCAAGCTCGGCCTGTGCGGCGGCGAGCGCCTGTTCGGTGTCGAGGGCGGTGACCCGCCGCTTCGCATCGACCGCCTGCCGTTCGGCCTGCGCTTGGCTCAATGCAGCACGACCGCTGTTGAACAGCGGAAAGGGAATGCTGACCCCGAATACCGCCGCCGTGTCGCCTGTTGCGGACAGCCGCCGTGCCCCGGCGCTTAACGTGACGTCGGGGATACGTTGCGATCGAGCGAGACGCACTTGTGCGCTTGCCGTGGCCACGTCGGCTTCGGCGGCGGCCAGGATGAGCGTTCCGTCTGCTGAAGCCGGTCGCGTCGGGCCATATCCGCCGACCTGCTCAAACCATTCGGTATCCAGTGGACCTGCTACGGGTTCTCCGATCAGGCGTCCCAGATTCTCCCGCTTAACCGCCGCTTCCCGCCTTGCCCGGTCGAGCGCGACGTTGGCATTGACTCGCTGGACGTCAGCACGCTGCTGTTCAATCGGAGATGCTGCGCCAGCGGACACGCGCGTACTTGCAGCGCGAAACCCTTCTTCTGCGAAGCTGGCGAGCTGAACCGCAATCTCAACCCGCCGTTCGGCCGCCGCTGCGGCAATATAGGTCTGCGTTACCCGCTCGCGTAGATCGGCGAGTGCAATGGCAGCTTCGAGGCGTGCGCGCACGCCGCGCGAATCGGCAACGGCAATGCGCGCTGATCGTTTGCCGCCAAGTTCGATCGGCAAGGCAAGGCCGGTGGTAATTTCGGCATTCTGCGTGCCGCTATATGGTCCCGATCCTGCGACATTCTCGACATCCACCTGGACTTCGGGATTGGGTCTGAGACCCGCAACAGTCCGTGCTGCGCTGGCTGCACGAACGCCAGCGTCGGCGGCCTCGAGGAAGGGTGATGACACCCCGGCTGCGTCAAGGGCACGGTCGAGCGTAAATGGGGGTGCCGAATCCGGCGGCGACGCGACCGTCTGCGCCTGCACGATCGACGCGCAGGACGCCACGGCCAGCAGGGCCGCGACAAAGCGATGCATGATTTAAAGACTCCTGACAGTTTCCAACGAGCCCCAAGGAGTGGGGCCAAAAGGACGCTGTCAGGCGCGTGGAGGACGGTAGGTGGGGTCTGTCGGTGTCGAAGGACCAGCGGCGGCCCTGCTCAGAGGAAGCAAGGACTTGATCACGCTGACAAGACCAATCCCGCTATCGCGTGCCGGTTCGGCGATGTGATGGCCATGGCAAGGCGCATGGTGGTGCGGCGTGCCCTTGTCGGCATCGGAAGGCACTTCGTCGCGATCGCCTTCAAAATGCCCAAGCGCCGACGCAGACTCACTATCGATGCAGGTAATTGGCTCTGCGGCATGGGCCATCACACCCGATGTCAGAGACACCGAGAGCAGGACCGCAAGCATGACAGAAAGCCATCGCATGAAAATCCGCTATCACGCATCGGCGCGCGAAGCAAAAACAATGTGCGTCCACAATCATACCCGAGGCACAAAAAGTTATATCATATCCAACTCAAAAGATGTGGTATGATTGTAGGAAAGGCTTACACGTACTATCCATAGCTTTGGTTGTATTGTAAGTTTTCTTCTATATACCGATTAGATTGAGATATTAGGAAATAATATCTGTCACAATAGCAGAATATACCGTTATATTGTGGCAATTTGGAATTTTGGTATGCCCACTCGATTTGAATGTGGTCGCTAAAATTGCTCCGAAGAACTGCAACCTTGTCTTTGCGGCGAGGCTATCACCGGCCTTTATGACTTGGTAGCGATGCGTTGATCAGGCAGCTTCTACAACATGGGCCTCGATCGCAACTCCAAGGCGCTTGCGTACCGCTCCGAAAATGGCCGCGAGATTGTCCATGCTCGGATTGCCCTTCTCGGACAGCATCCGGTGCAGGCTCTTGCTGGGTCGGTTGGTCTCGGCCGCCAAAGCTTCAAAACCAACCGATGCGTTCACCAGGTCACGCAGGATCAGCCGTGCGACATGCGGCTCGCCATTGAGGAAGGCCGTCGCGGCCTCGTCAAGCATGGCCTTGGCAAAAGCGGGATCGCGCGCTGCGCGCGCCTTTACCGTTTCCTTGAAATCCCGTGTCAGCACCATGTCGCTATTTCCTGGCCTTCTTCGCAGGGGCCTTGCGGCCCTTATATTCCCTCAACAATGCAGTGGCCTCGTTGACATCGGCCTGCTGTCGCTTCTTCGTTCCGCCGACGAACAGGATGATCAGCTCATTCCCGTCCTGCGCCAGATAGAGCCGATAACCCGGTCCCCAATTGATCCGATATTCTCCAAGCCCGCCGCCGATCCATTTGACGTTCGACAGATTGCCCAGTTCCAGCCTGACAATTGCCGTCGCAACCTTGGCCCCGGCCTGAGAATCGAGATCATCGAACCAGGATCGGAACGGGCAGGACCCATCCTCGCGGATATATTCCTGTACGATCAACTCACAGCCTTTCAAGTAACGTATATGTTACCATTTGTCCAGCTCCCATTGTCGCTCAGGCCACGAGCCGCAGCCGGTCGAGCTTGGCGGCGCCCTGGGCGAGCAACTTGGCGATCTCGTCAGACGTGCGTCGCACGGCCAGTTTCAGCGCTTCATCGACGTGGATGTAATCCTGCGTCACGTTCTGCGAGGCGTGTCCCAGCATCGCGCGGATCGTCAGTTCCGAGAAACCGAGTTCGGCGGCAATGCTGGCAAAGGTGTGTCGCAGGACGTGGGGCGTGACGCCCGTGATTCCGGCAAAACCGCAAACCCGCTGCAGACAGGCGCTTACAGCCGTAAAGGGGCCATCGCCCGTCGTTGCCGCAAACACATAGGAATTGCCGGCGATCCGGGGCTGCGCCACGATTACCTTGATCGCTTCCGGCCCGATCGCCCGTACCTGCTCGCCGGTCTTGGTGTCGGGAAAGGCGACGAAGCCGCCCATCGGATTGACCCATTCCCGCTGCATGGCTTGGCCTTCTTCGCGGCGATAGCCGGTTAGAAGCAGCAGGCGGATCACGGCGATCCCGGTCGGACTGACGCCTTGTTGTTCAGCGTAGACCATCGCTTTACCCAGCGTTTCGATCTCGGCGATGCTGAGGCGCCTTGTCCGCTTGTTTCCGGCAAGCTTCTTGGCGCCCTTAGTCGGATGCTCTGCGAGCAGGCCTTTATGTTTCGCATGCCCCAGGATCGCCTGGATCGTGGTCAGGCAGCGCGCCGCGACCCCGCGGCCGCCGGTCGCCTTGCCGCCGCGGCCCCCGGTGCGAGGCTTTCCGGTCTTTCCCTTCGCGACATCGTCCTGCATCGCTTCGACATCGGCAATCGTCAGATGCCGGGCGATACGCTTGCCGATCAGCGGGTTGATATGGGTCCGAATCCGGCTCTCATCCATCGCAAGCGATGACTCCTTGATCGGCCGGTTTCGGCGACCGAGGATTCTGCCTGCGCGCGCTTCGGTCAGATACCAGTCGCACAATTCAGAAACATTCATCTCGTTGCGCGCGCGACGTGCGTCTTCGGCTGGGTCTTCTCCGGATGCCACCGCACCGAGTTTGATCTTCGCGAGATCGCGAGCCTGGTCCACTGTGAGCACGCCGAAGCGGCCAAGATTGACGCGGCGCTTGATGCCTTCGGCGTTTCGATACTGGATGATGAACGTCTTGAGCCCAGACGGCAGCACCCGAATACCGAACCCGCGGATCTCATTATCCCACAGGACGAACTGTTTTTCAGCAGGGGGCTTGAGCGCATCGATCGCGCGCTTGTTCAGCTTGGCTGTCGGCATTGCCGCCTCCATTTGGAGACAAAGCTCCGGAGAGCAGCTTTTGTCTCCATATTGTCTCCAGAATACGCCGTTTCATGGCGAATTGCAGGATATGACAGCGAAGAACAAAATCAATATCTATTTGAATTAGCGTAGAAACTCGTATAGACGAAAACTGTGGCGTAAGGTTAGAATCGGATTGCCAAGGTTGGGGTCGAGGGTTCGAATCCCTTCGCCCGCTCCAGTTCCTCTATGAAAATTAGAGATTTGGTCGATTAGGGGTGATGAGACTGCCGTTTCTTTCGGAACGGTGTCTACCACAGCTCCACTATTGAGCCTCGCTCTAGCGTCGCTGGTGGTACTGGATCGGCTTAGATTGCCTCGGTTTTGCAAATGTCTGGACGCATCGCTCTCCGGAGTGAGCGCTTCCGCCGCTGTTACATGCCGTAGTCTGGTTGGGCTTTGTTGCATAAGTGACCGAGGGATTCCGATAGTGAATCCAGGTTGTTAAGGGGCGGCGATGAGCGAGCCGCCCCGCGCACGCTACCTCACGACGAACTGGAAAACCTGCAACGCAGCGCTGGCACATCGAGGCTCGCTTCAGATCCGGTTTGATCCCGGGATGCAGTGGTTGTCGGCGCCCACCGGTAAGCGCGGGCGCCAGCCCGTCTTCCCGGATGCCGCGATCCAGACCTGCCTGACGCTGAAGGCGTTGTTCAAGCTGTCTTTGCGCCAAACCACCGGCATGGTTGCGAGCCTGCTGGAGATGGCCGGGCTCGATTGGCCGGTGCCGGACTTCAGCACACTGATCCGCAGGCAGAAGGCCCTGCTCGTGGAAATTCCCTGCCAGGCTGGTTCTGGGGCGTTGCACCTGCTGATAGACAGCACTGGCATCAAGGCCGTGGGTGATGGTGAGTGGTGCGCGCAAACATGGTCTTTCCAAGCGCCACCAGTGGCGCAAGTTCCACCTGGACGTCGACGCCCGGACACTGGAGATCCGGGCCATCGAAGTTACCGGCAGCCGGATTGGCGATGCCCCCATGCTGCAGAATTGCTGGGGCAGATTGCCACGGATCAACCTGTCGCTTCGGTCAGCGCCGATGCAGGCCTCCCGCACTGCTCTCCCCACGGCCTCAGAAAATCCGTCGCCGCCGCTGCCGAGAGGCCGGTTGTTCCAACGAAGAGGGCATGGCGATCACCGGTCACAAGACCGAACGATAGTACCTCCACTACGCCGCCGACTCAGTCCGAGCCGCCCGCGCCGACGCCGCAATGACGAAGGTAATGGCTAACCATCGTAAAAGGTTAGCGACCGACCCCGGCGAAAACACAGGGAATTAGCCAAAATGTTCAGAAAAGTGGATGCCCCGCGAGGAATTGGATTGCATCGTTAAGCCTATGAAAAATAATGATTTATGGAGGAGTAATTTGACTGGATACCCCAGTTGTTACCCCCGCGTGCTAATTCAGAAAATTGTTTGCCTGTTGGTCTTTCCAGCCCTGCACCGAGCGCTCTGACCATGCGACGCGCTGGGGGCTGACGCGAATCGGGGAGGGGAAATCGCCTTTGGCGATCAGGCGATAGATCGTGGCCCGCGATAGCGAGGTTTCGGCGACAACGTCCGTGATCTTGAGAAAGCGATTGGAGCGCGCCGGAGCTGCTTCAGACATGTGCGCCTCCAAGGTGGGGGGTGGATTTGGTTGAGGTCAATTGCATGGGCCTGAAGCCTTCTTGTTCTGGATGAGCTGGCCGGGGAAATTAGAGGGGAGGGCGCAACCCGATCGTGGTGATCGGTGCGGATGTTGCCGCCTCTGGCGAGTTTCGGTCACGCCCCCTGTATTTGGACGGGCGGCTGACAGACATTTTCCAATTCCTTCTCCCTGCGCCGCGCCCGGATTTCTCGTTGAGCTTCGGCGCGGTTGCGGATGGTGGTAATGATGTGCTGGTGGGCGGGCGCGCCGATCAGCTGGTGTATGAACAGGGCCTCGGCGCAGAGGACGAGGCGCTCTTCATTAAGCTGGCCGGTCCAGTCCGTGGCCAGTTCGAGCATCATGGCGCTCACTGGCGCTCTCCCCTGGCATTAGACAGGGCGAGCGCGACGATGAACGGGATCGCCAGAACGGCCGCGATCAGGAACAGGGCGCGGGTGGCGGCCTTGATCGCTTGCCCGGCCCGTGGATGGCCACCGCCTTTGGGCGTGCAAGCCTTGCAGGTGCATCCCATGGGGTGGACCGTGGCTACGGTGCGGCGGCGCATGGTCAATCGATCCCCAGCGCAGCGCGGTAGGTATCGAGGATCATGTCCATTTCGCGGCGATCGTCCGGCTTCATCTTCCGCAGGCGCACGATCTGGCGCATCATCTTCACATTGTAGCCGACGGCTTTCGCTTCGTTGTAGACGTCGCGGATATCCTCGCTGATGCCCTTCTTTTCTTCCTCGAGACGCTCAACGCGCTCAACCAGAAGGCGCAGGCGATCGTCTACGGGACGTCGCGATTCTTGGATCTCGACCGGGATGGTCATCTGTTCGTCTCGGGCAGCAATCACAGGGCGATCCACTTCATGGCTTGGGCGACCGCGCAGCTTGCGCCGAACACCGCCGCGCCGATCAGGAAGAGGGGAAAGAGGAAGCGAAGAGCCGCCGATTGCGCGGCCAGCTTCGCGGCCAGCGCGGCACATTCCGGATCGTGTTCCAGAATGACGAGGCCCCTGCTGGCATCCCACAGGAGGTCCACCTCTGTGCAGGGCTGCGCGGGGAAGTACTGCGGCGCGCTCACTGAAGGTCGCCCTGGGGCAGATCGAGCGCGCAGGGCGGGCAGAAGATGTAGGCGTTTTCGTCGATGTACTCGATCGACCAATCGGCAGGCGCTTCCGGCGTGGGCCGATGCTCGGTCTGTTCGCAGCAGGTGCAGGTGAAGGAAAACGACTGTCGCACCGGCGGCACAGGTGCGTTGCGGCCTGCGGTTTGCTTGGCATTCTGCATGGACAATCTCCCGTTGTGGGCTTGGAAAAAAAGGCAAAGCGGGGGCGTTCCCGGCGATGGGGTGCGCCGGGTTGCGGGCTTTGATCTGTCAGTGGATCAGGTGGCGATCAGGCTATCGGCTGTGCATCGATCCGGCGTGGGGTTCGGTGGGCGGCCCATCGTCATTGGCGGCGCGGTCATTCGCCGCGGAGTGCCACTGGCTTTGGGGCAAGACGGCGATGGGCCGGGGAAAGCGGCTTGGCCGGGTGGTGCGGATCGGTTCCATGCCGACAACGAACTGGTGCCCGCAGGCATCCGGGTTGCGGCAATGGTAGTAGATCTCCCGGTAAAGCGGCGTGTTCTTGCCCACCGAGCGGGCGAAGGCCTTGCCACCGCAGGCCGGGCAGGTGACGTGTGGAAGTTGCGCAGGGCGACCTGACATTACCGATGATTCCCCATGGTTTCGCGCGCGGCCCCATTGCCGGGCATGAACGATTTCAGGCGGCCGAGCAGGCGCGGCAGCAGCGCGTCAGCCTCCTCGGTCTCTACGATGGCGCGCTGGATCACGGCGTGCGACGCGCCAGGCTGCGTGGCCATAATGCAAAAGCTGATCGCCTCACCGATCTCACGCGAGACATTGGCGACGTCATCGGCCAGGGCAGCGCGGCAGGCGATCAGTTCCAACAGCGACACGTCCAGCTGGCGCACGTAGCTTTCCAGAATGGGAGCATAGCCGCCGCCGGCAGCCAGAAACGCGCGGTCGAGCGCGATGGCCTGATCAAGCGTGGGCGTGCCATTCTTGTCGCTCTCAGACCAAAGGCGGACGGTGCGTTCAGCGCGACGGGTAGCGTCGGCAACAAGATTCCAGCCAATGCCTTCGGCGACGATCTTGATGGCGAGCGAAAACGTGAGGGGATCGCGGATCTTGGTCATCGACCCCGTCCTTTTCGTTGCAATCCAGCCTGCCGATTGCAAACGACGGCGAGCCGCTTGCGGGCTACATCAGTTGAGGCAGAAACATCCAAGCGGCCGAGGGGGAAGACGACATGTTCCGCGGTTACCGGCAATCCGAGCGCCTGACCGACCTCCAATACATGGGGCTGTTTTGTCGCCGGAATGCGGCCGTGACGTTTCCAAGCCCCAACATTCGAGAACGGCTCCCCGATTGCGCGAGCCATCGGACGGACGCCGCCAAACATGGAAAGGATGGACTGTTGCAGGCTCATACAAGCGTGTGTGCAAAAAAAGTACACGTTTGACAAGCCTCAATTTGCACAGACGTTGTACAATTTTTTTGCATGGCTGCGGCTGTGAATGTGTCAGTAAACATCCAGCTCAAGGAACTGCGGAAAGCGGCCGTTCCTCGTCTCTCGATCAGAGGCATGGCGGAGGCGTTGGGGATCGGATATTCCCGGTACGCCTATTTCGAAGATCCTAAACGCTTCAAAAAACGCGAACTCCCTCTCGATCTGACACGTAAGATTGCTGCGGTCCTGTCCCGGCATGGCGTGGACCCGTCAGAGGTTATGAAATTGGCTGGATTGAGCGAGGACGAAGCTCAGCCGGAAGCGCGCGAGATCGAGGCGCAAAAGCCAACGCAATTCTGCGTCACCCTACCGGTCATTCTGCCTAGTGAAGCTGCGCTGCGCGATATGTTCCGCAGTATGCTGGTGATGGTTCCGGATAGGGCGACAAAGGACGAAGCCGCTGAAATTCTCGCTCGACGGCTTCCATCTGGGCTCGCAGCGATCGGACCTGTTCTGCTCGATCCAGTCGCGGCTGTATCGATTGCTGGCGAAGCAGATCCTCAATATCCCGCCAAAGCTCATCCCGAAGCCGAACAACGGTCGCGCACCTGACACTGCACTGCGAGCAACCAAACTCGCACCCAGGCGTCAGACGGATAACATCGCGACCCACAGCTCACTTCCTTTTGTTCCTTGTTTGTTCTCATCTGCCTGAAGCGGAACGTGTAGGAAAGGTGCAAGTGAAATGATTTTGGTTTCCCCGGTAAAAGGGCCCTGGGAGACCTAGTTCGGATTAAAACCTTGTCACATTGAACGCACAACAGCGGCGTCCAGAACACTGCGGAAAAAGCAATGTAGACAGCCCCTTATACCGCACGTAGCGACTGCTCGGAAATTCCGCACAGGGGAAATGAATGAGTGAAGGCACCCCCGCAAAAGGGAAAGGTAAGTGAAACCGTCGGCACCGCCATGCTGGACGATTGCCTTATCAATTAATGCCCTTTGTGCGTCTTCGACAGACGCACAGGCTTGTGGGCCTTCAGGACGCCGAAGAGTTGGCAACTCGATTTGAGGCAAGACCGGAAGGCCCGCGGCCGGGCTACTATCTTCAAGGTAAGAGTGGCAAATTCTGGGCACACTCGCATGCGCCAAGTATGTGGCGAATGCCCGGTTTGGCCGGTTCGTCACTCGCAAGGTGCGATGTCCACGATGAGAATAGCAGAGGCTAGTACAGGGGGCGCATGAGCAACATCGATCTTTCGGATTTGTCTGCGATCTTGAGCGTCATTTCGGCAATGCTTTGGTTCTACTCAGCTCTGAGTGTGTCTCGCGAAACAGAACTGAAGCGACGTACAAAGCGAGCCCTCCGCAAAGGTGTCGAACCAGACCTTGGGGGGATCCAAATTCTTGACGATAACCATCGATATGATCTGATTGCGACTCTGCGTCATCAATCGCGATGGAGCAAATGGGGCGCAGCATTCGCGGCATTTGCACTGATCGCCCAAGCAGCAGACAAATACGTATAGATAAGACCGATTTCGGTTTGCCCGCATCAAAACGGCGTGCCGGGCAAAGCGCGCATTAGGATAGCGCTCGCAGAAATCCTGACCATTATCGACCAGATCACGCCTTGCAGCGAGAAGCTTGCTCAAGAACCGGAGCAACAAGCCAATACGTCGGCGCTCTTATCCGAGCGATTGTCATCGCAAAGTCAAGATGGTGCCCTGCGGAAATTGGACGGATACGGTGGCAGCCTGCCCCGAATTGGATCAACGCCAACATATCGACAAAGCCGCTGACGTATCTTATCGAGAGATATGCGGTGGTTAAAGCGAACTGTTTTGGCGGCAAATGTCCTCATGTTTGGACTGCTGCTATTGCTGCTCGACCTTCAGGGTGCGTCGATAATTCGGCCTGGCGATTGGGAATACAAGGACCTGATCGCGATTCTCCTCACCGTCGTTTCACTAATAGTGACCTTTATTGGATTCATCGTCGCCGTCGCAGCTATCTGGGGCTTCCAGACACTTCGCAGCATAGCAGAACAGATTTCAGTTGAGACCTCGAAGAGTGGAAGCGACAGCTATTTCAAATCGGAGAATTTTACCCAGCGAGTGGACGCCGCCATCACTGCAGCAATGGAAACCCGCGCCCGGGATGCGGTGCAAGATGCCTTGGGCGCGTCGATCGTGAAATCCGACGCAGCCCCGGAACATCAAGTGCGAGATGAAGAATGGCGCGACTGAGCATTCCCCAACTGCCCCCCTATGCAGCCGAAGCGATCGCTCGTCATCAAGTGGAAGCTCCGGTTAAACTAGGGGCCATCGCAAATGATCTCGGCGTCAAGGTGGTTATCAGTGATCTGCCGCTTGCTGTGTCGGGAATGCTTGTCTTGGATAAGGATGATCGCAAGACTTGGACTATCAAAGTCAATCGGCACGAGCACCGTAATCGACAGCGTTTTACTATTGCCCATGAAATCGCGCATTACGTTCTCCATAGGGATGTCATTGGCAATGAATTGGTCGACGATACATTTTATCGGAGCGGGCTCTCCGAAAGGCGAGAATTTGAGGCGAATGCCTTGGCAGCCGAAATTTTAATGCCGTGGCATCTGATTACCCAGCTTATGCGCAACGGCGAAAGGGATGTTAATAAACTTGCAGAAGCGTTGCAGGTTTCTCCAGCGGCCATGAATATTCGCTTGGGTGTGCTCACTTAAGACCGCGATACTTTGGAGAGAGTGCCTTTTGTTTACTGCAAAATATTTTCCGAGCCTGACTATTCGACAAAGCGAGGCCGAAGCTCTTAGCAGGCTGGCGGAGCCGATAAAGGACTCGATCTTCCCAATCGTTCGCGTGCAAGCGTGGCCCCATCCAAAAAAAGGGGAAGGCAGTCCGATTCAAAGGTCGACCGATCATATGGCGCAGGCCTATGGAGAGCGCCAGATAGGGATGGATCTAGCCTTGCCGGCCCCACCCTCTGACAAGATTTACAAAAGGCAGGATCGTGCTGACTGGGCCGCATTGGGCCGCTCAGAAGTCGCTGCACTTCACGACCCCGCGAATGGATATCAGGCTTGGTGTCAGTTCATTCGAAATGACGAGCGTCGCATCCCGGTAGTGCAATGGGCTGACGACCCCGATCTATTAAGGGCCCAAGTACAGCAGCTCGCTGCGCTGAATCGAGGGCTAATCTTTCGATTTCGTCGATCTCGAGGCTGGAATCTCACGCAAGCTGCAGAGCTTGCCGGTCTATCTTTCGACCAGAATCATCTGCTGATGGTCTACGACTACGAGCAGATTGGCTTACGTGATGATCTCACCTCCATTGGCGTTATGGCTCAAAGTGCAATCCTCTCCTCCAACTCCCATTTTTCGGGGGGATCACGTACTCATGTTTTCAAGGCTTCGAGTTTCCCAAGCGAATTTACTTCAACGGGCGAAGAGTATGCTTGTCTGACGATTCGCGAACGGCAACTCTACGATATGCTAAAGTCCAGCCCGCCTATCGTAGCGGCCGGAATTGATCTGCAATACGGCGATCATGCTGCAATCTTCGCCTCCGACAGGGACCCTGCCTTTCGCGGCGTCCCTCGTGTCGATTACCCGACACCTGGAGAATGGATATATCATCGTCGACGCGAAGGTTTTCACAACGCCGCAGTCCGGGTCCGTCAGGACATAAAGTGGGACGATTCGAACTTGTGCTGGGGGGCGCAGCGGATCCGAGAAGCCGCCGAAGGCAAAATGGAAGGCCTCAATGCAGCGGGTAAATGGACCACAATTCGAATGAACATTCATATGCATGTTCAGGCGCAATCGGCGGGCGCTTCGCTAACAACAGACGAACCTTGGGTCGATTAATCGGCTAACATGTCTTTTAATTCATCCGGAATCGGTCCAAAACTCTGGCCAACGTGCCTATAGACCGCCGCGTCGGTACAGCCGCGCAACGCTGGTGACGAGACTCGAACGCCATTGCCATCTTTGATGGCATCCGCCTCCTGGCTCCAACGCCTGAGAATGGAGAGATCGCTGGGTCGGATTTTACGCCGCCGAGTTGCTCGCCACAGTGCCCGACTATTCGGCCCGTAGCGCTCAGCAAAAAAGGCGAGAACGGCCTGCTTCTTTTTCTCGACGGCCAACTCAACTGCCTCGGCGACCACTTCGTGTCGCCGGAGCCGACCAGTTATCGCGAGCCGAGATTGAAGATCCTTTACGGGAACGAGGGACAGCAACGCATTTGCATCAAATGCGGGTGAGCGCGATGCTTTGCGCACCACGCGGAGCGGATTCTGACAATCGAGGCCGACCATTTCGATTATGCCAACGTGGGGGTCAACTCGCGACATAATGGCGTTGATGTGCCGTGTCGCCGCGACGACCGTGACAAAATTGGCATGCCGAGCATAGGCCTCAAGCTGCCGGTCAAGACGAGCAAGCGTGTCACGGTCGGTTTTGATTTCGTAGCAGTGCAGATCGTTTCGGTCGCACACAGCAACGTCTGCCCGAACTCTGTAATTGTCGAGAATGAGTTCGGCACTCACTGAAGATTGGCTGGATAACTCACCCGTCGAACGCAGGAAATCAAGAAGTGCAGCTTTTGCCTTAGGCTCTGCTCGATCATCTCCCGCGCGTTTCGTCACATCTTTTCCCTAGCCGCGGCGAATAAGTGCGATCTGGCCGCTAAGCGGCGGCCCATAAAGCGTAACTCAAACTCCAGCAAGGAAGAAGGGCTTTGTTTTCCGGGCGAAACTCACACAGCCCTCATTGGCAATGCTCGACGGCAGCAATCGGCACCTGGCCACTCGCGCCACGAGCCTTTGACCACGGCACCCGAAATCGATCCCAGAGCCCCATGACACTCAAGGTGCCGTCTCCATCCTTAGAACCGTGATGTACCCGCTTCCATTGTTGAGCCTGTGCGTCACTTCTGAAATCAGCCAGGTCCTGGCATCGATTTCGTTCTTAAAACCCGAGACCGAGACACGGCATTCCGGGTAGGCATCCGGCCTGCCCAGCGCCAGTTTCAGGTCCAGCTTGGCGGGCGCGCGCTTGAGCCTGTCCCGCTCGGCGATGGCGGCGCGCTTGGCTGAGGCTTCGTCCGGATAGACCTTGCGCAGCTTCTTCGCGCCGTCCGTCTTGCCCACGGTAATGGTCTTTCGTTTCGCGCCCTTCCGGTCATGCCAGCTGGCGGTCACCCCTTCCTGCCCATCCCGCTTTTGCCGCTGCCAGTTGTGGCCGTCTCCGCTGCGGCGGGTCAGGGTGAGCGTGGGCAGCGCCTTGCCGCTGGCGGTCGTTCGCGCCCCCTTGCGCGCGAAGATCAGGTGCCTGTCCTTGATGGTGGCCACGGCATCGTATTCCCGCCCCAGACGGCGCAGGAAAGCCACATCGCTTTCGCGGCTCTGGCTGATCGAGGCCAGTACGATCGCGGCCATATCGGCGGCCACTTTCGGCGTCAGGCCGTTCCGGCCGGCGACATCCTGAAGCACTGCGCCCAGCGTGGTGTTCTTCCAGCTCTGTTCGCGGCGGTTGCGGATCTGGCTGGTGAAGTCCGCGGCACGCGCCCGAATGCGAATTTGGTCGGGCGGGCCGCTATGGGTGACATCGTCGACCTTGTAGCTGCCCTTGTCGATCAGGCCGGGCGTGACATCGCGGCCCTGCTTCCAGCCCAGTGCTACGGCCAGCAGCGCGCCTTCCCTGGGGATCGCGAGCATGCCGTCCGTATCGTCCAGCACGATGTCCAGCTGATCGGCCTCGTCCCCGCGCTTTTCGGAAATGGTGAGCGAGACCAGGCGCGGGCGCATCCGTTCGGTCAGGTCCTTGCCATCGAGCGTTACGCGCCAGTCCGGGATATTGGTAATCGCCTGAGTCATGCCGCTGTTTCCGCGTTGTTGGCGGGCGCCGGATCATCGACGCGCAGCAGATCGATGCCGAAATCGATCCGAAGCGGGCGGCCATCGGCCATCATGGCGACGTGGCGTTCATCGATCGCCTCAATCACGAAATTGCCGAAGACGGTGCCGCTGCCATCGACCAGTGGCAGGGCCTCTCCCTGATCGGCCATTTCGCGCAGCTGGTCGATCGAGACGCGGCCATCGGCGATTTCGGCATAGACCGCGCCGGACAGGCTGACCTTCTCATCACCCGGGCCAAGGAACTGGACGGCATCGCGCGCGCCCACGCGGGCAGAGCGGGCGAAGCGCCAGTCCGTCTTGCGCTGCAGTTCGTCGTAAGCGAGCGTCGGGATCTGAAACAGGAACATGCCAAGGGCCATCAGGTGCATCGCGGAGCCTTCCTCATTCGTCGCCAAAGCCGCGCCCGCGCCGCTCGCGCTCAATCTGCTCGATCGCCTTGCGGACTGCCTCGGCGATGTCCTGTGCGGGCGCGGCCCCGGCATGGACGGTGATGTTATAGGTTGCGCCGGGAGCGGATGGCGCCGCGCGCGTATCGGCCGACGCAGATGCAGGCGAGGCCATCGCCACAGCGGGCGCGGCGGCTCCGGCTACGAGCGCGCCGGCCATCCTGCCTGAACTATCGGCAATGCGGGAAAGCATGCCGCCGCCTTCCGGCTGTGCGCTTCTGACAAGGGGCGCAATCGGATTGGCCGTTATGCCTGCCGCCATGGCGTCCGACAGGGCGGAAATGCGCCGCAATGGTCCTGCGCTGTTCTCCGCAAGGCCCTGATCGAGCCCGGCCATGACAAAGCCACCCAGCCCGGCAAAGACGCGCGATGGCGAATGGATGCCCAATTTTTCCTTGAACCACCTGGCAACCGATCCGGCGGCATTCATGACCGTAGTCTTCAACGTGCCGAGCATTCCGGTGATGCCGATGACCAAGCCCTGTATGAGATTTCGCCCGATCTCCTTCAAATCGAGACCTTGCAGGTAGGTGAGGACAGCGTCGAACGCCTTCATGAGCAAGCCGATAGGCGAGAAGTTCATGAAGGCATCGACGAGCCAGTCAATGGCGGCCCCAGCAGCCGATTTGATATCTTCCCACAATCCGCTGAACCAGGCAGAGATCGCGCCCCAATTGCTGTAAATCAGGTAGGCTGCGGCAGCGACGGCGGCCACAGCCGCAACGATCAGCAATAGCGGACCGAGAGCGATTCCAAGGGGAGCGGCAGCGAAAGTCAGCGCAGCGAATGCCAGCGCGAGGCCGCCGAGCAAAATGAGCAGGCCCGAACCCACGGCCATGAAGATCATGATGCCCTTGGCCAGATTGGGATTTTCCTCCGCCCAATCCCGCATGCCATTCGCGGCATCCCTCACTTTGTCGGATACCTCTGAGACCGTAGGGAGCATTTGATCTCCCATCTTGGTGCTGAGCGCATCGATCGCATTGCCGGCGAGCTGCGTTGAACCTTCAGTCGTCGCAATGGCGGAGAGGTATTCCCTGTTCATCGAGCCCGCGTACTGGCCCTTGTCTCCCACCAGCGCGAAGTTCTTCTGCAGCTGATCGAGGCTGGTGAGCATGGGCGCGATGGCCGAGACGCTTTCCGATCCGAACAGCTGGGTGAGCGCGCCTGCCTGCGCTTCCCTGGGCAGCTGCTGCAGGCGCTTCATCACGTCGATGATCGTGCCGCCGGCATCGCGCTGCATGTCCTTTGCGACCTGAACGGCATCGAGGCCGAGCGCCTGAAACGCCGCACTTTGCGACCTGGTGGCCGCTTCGCCCTTGGTCAGCGCCAGCATCATGTTCTTGATGCCGGTGGCGCCCACTTCCGATTCCACGCCAACGCTGGAAAGCACTTGGCTCATCGCCGCGATCTGGGACGCGGCCAGCCCGCCCACCTTGCCCAGCGGGCCGATGCGGGTGACCATGTCGGTGACGGCACCGACATTACCGCCATAGCTGTTGGTCAGCGCGTTGATCTGGTCTGCCAAGGCCACGACGCCCTGCTGCGGCAGTTCGAAGGCCGTGCGCCATTTCGCCATGGTGCTGCCCGCTTCCTCGGCAGTGCTGTCAAAAGCCACGCCCATCTTCGCGGCATCTTCGGCGAACCGGAGCAATTCCTGACGCGGGACATTGGCGCGCCCTGCTGCGGCAACGATCTGGGCAATGCCTTCGGCGGACATCGGGATGCGGGTGCTCATTTCCAGAATGTCATCGGACATCTGGGCGAATGCCTTGGGCGTGGGAAAATCGACCACCTTGCGCACATCGGCCATGGCGCTTTCCAGCGTCATCGCCTGCTTCGTGGCCATTGCAATCGGCGCGCCCGCTGCGGTGCCGGCCGCGATCATGCCCACGCCCATGCCGGTGGCCTTGGAACCGATGTCGCTCAGCTTCTCGGAATTGCGCCGAGCCCGATCGACTTTCTCCAGCTGGGCAGTCTGGCGGCGCAAGGCTTCGGTTGCATCCTGCGTCCGTTCGGCAAGGCGGTCCTCATGCCGGGCAAGGTCTGCAACGTCGATGCCGGCGTCCGACAGTTTCGAGGACAGCTGCTGCAGTTCGGCGCCGCCGTTTTCCAGCTTGCGCGCCACTTGTGCGGTCTGGCGCTCGACCTTTTCGAACTCGTTTCGCAGCTTCTTCGTGGGTTCCTCGGTCTCCTCAAGCTGCTGGCTCAAGGCGGCCAGCTTCGCCTGCAGTTCTTCGTACTGCCGCGCATCGTTGGCGTAGCGGGTTTCGGCGGCCTTGTAGCGGCCGACCTGCTGCTGCAGGGCATCGAGCCCCTTCAGCTGCTTGTGCGTTTCGGCAAGATCCCGGCGCGCGGCCGATGACGCGCCGGTGATGGACTTGAGCGGGGCGGTCACCCGGTCCAGCCCTTCAAGAATGATCTGCAGGCGTAGGTTTCTGTCAGCCATCAGCGCTTCCCCGGTGCCTCCGGTTGTTGGGAACGGCGGGCCGCCCGGTCACGCCAGCCCATGAGTTCGGACAGGTCCATCCCGTCCATCGCGGCGGGCGGCCAGTGGAAGATGACCGCCACGTCCGCCATCGCGTCATCTACCGATCGAGGGCATCCGTGCGCTGCGCCCTCTGCAGCAAAAAACTTCCGATCTCCGCGCCGCAGGCCAGCAGGTCCGCCGGGTCCATGTTGGAGACTTCGGCGGGCGTGAGCATGGGGATGGTGACGCGCGGGAGAAGCTTGGTCAGCGCATCGACCTTCAGCTGCCCCAGTTCGACCAGGGCAAGGCCGCGCAGTTCGCCCGACTTGGGCTTGCGGATCTGGATGGATTCAATGGTCTGTTCGCCGCGCTGGATGGGCGTGTCGAGGGCAACGGTGCGGATTTCGGGGGTGGCTTCGGTCATGTTGGCTTCCGGATGTCAGAGGGAAAGTAAGGCGGCCCGGCGGGATGCGCCGGGCCGGACGGTCAGAACAGGCCGAGGGCGCTGCGCTGCTCTGCCAGTCGATCGCTGCCGTCGACGATTTCGACCATGTTGAGCGGATCGATCTCGATCTCGGTTCGGCCGTTCCAGATGAGCTTGTAGTAGGCGAGGGCCGAGGTGACGGTGAAATCGGCGGGCGTGCCCACTTCCTGATCGCCCATTTCGATTTCCGAATGCCGGCCGCGCACGATCACTTCGATCGTGTCGGTCTCTGCCGTATCGTCCTGTTGGTAGAACCCGGCAAAGCGCATGTAGACCCCGTTCACCTTGGTCATGCCCCACTGGCGCAGGATATCGCGCTCAGGCCCGGCGAAGACGGATTTCAGCTCCATCGCCTCCATCCCCATGTCGAGCTTTACCGGGGCAGACATGCCGCCCCCGCGGTATTCTTCCATCTTGCGGGTGAGCGTGGGAAGGGTGACGGTCTTGACGTCGCAGACGTAGCTCTGACCTTCGTTGAAAAGCATCAGGTTCTTGAGCGTGCGGGGCAGTCCCATGGTGGGCTCCTATGCAAACGGGGGAGGAAGTGCGGCGCGCCGGTTATGCGGCTTGCGTCAGCTGGCTCGCGAAGTCCGCGAAGTAACTGTCGGTGATGCGCTGGTTGAAGCCGAGGTCTTCGAGCGGCGGCGGCACGGTGTAATCGTAATCGATGCGCAGCTTTCCGGCCTGCAGGCTGGCGGTGGAGTTGTTCGCCTCATCGAACCAGGCACTGGCGCCGAGGATGACGCCGGCGGCCTTCAGTTCGAGGAAGAAGCCGTTGACCGTCTCGATGATGTCCCGGGCGAGCGCAGGGGTGAGGGGCTTGTCCATCGCCCAGTCCATGCCGCGCGCGACGGTATCGGCCAGCAGCTGCGCGACGCGCGTGGTGCTTTCGAACTGGAACAGCGGATCGTCCGAACAGGTGCGGTTGCCCCAAAAGCGGAAGCCGCTGTCGGAACGGACCAGCGCGGTCACCTCCGAAGCATTCAACACGCCCGCATCGCTGGCCATGTCCTCGATATCCCAGTGGATGTCCTTGGTCAGGCCGACGACGCCTGAAACCGCCACGTTCGAAAGCGTCTTCTGCGGGCCGTAGAGTTCGTCGATCCTCGCGCGCAGGCCCATCGCGCGGGCAGCGGCAAAGCTGGTGACGTTGGCGCTGGTGGCGGTGTCCCAGGCGAGGAAGTCGGGCATCAGCAGCATGAGTTCACGCTCGCTGAAGTTCGCGCGGTAGAGGACGGCGTCGGCCACGGTATCGCCCACGGCGCGGGCATAGGCGAAGCCGCGCAGCTTCTTCGCCACCACGGCAAGCGCGGCCGTGACGGCCTGCGCCTCGAGCCCCGGCGCGCCGAGGATCTTGGGCTTCACGCCCAGCTGGCCCTGCGCGGCGAGCAGTGCCTGCATGCCCGTCTTCATGCCTTCGGCCGTCGTGGTGCCGATTACGTTGCTGGCGGTTTCGGCTTCGTCCGCGCCTTCGGCCACGCGGACCACGACGACGATCGGGCGCGACTGGTCGGCAATGGCGCGGAGCGAGGCGGCAAGCGTGCCGTCCGTACCGGCATCGCCGATTGCGGCTTCCACGTCAGTAACAAGCATCGGTGTATCGAGGGGGAAGGCTGCCTCATCGGCATCCGACGCGGTGGCGACAAGGCCGATGATGGCGGTGGAGACGGCAGCCAGCGTGCGGGCGCCGGTGCTGATCTCGGTAACGGTGATTCCATGTTTGAAGGCCATGAGCGGCTCCTTGGGTTCAGGCGGCAAGAGGGACGGAAAGGCGCACCAGCGCGTTGGCGGGAGCGGTGTCTGTGCGGGTGGCGTCGATGATCACGGTCGCCGCGCCTGGGCGATCCCCGGCGGCCACGCCCACGCGGCGCAGGCGGATGCGGCTTTCCCACCGGGTGAGCGCCACGGCGGTCGCGGCATAGACGCGCAGGATGTTTGCCGCCGTCATGGGTTGGTCGATCAGTTCGGGCAGCAGCGAGCCATACTCGCGCCGACCGACGCGCGTGCCCATGGGCGTGGAGAGGATATCGGCGGCCGACTGGCGGATGTGCTCCAGACCATCGAGTGCCTTGCCTGTATCGCGGGCCATGCCAGTCATCACACGGGCGTCCCGGACTGCGCGCCGCCAGCCTGCACGCCGCCGTGCTTGTGGCCCTTCAGGCTGATCCCGCCGCCGATAACGTCGGTGCTGGCGGTAAGCTTGCCGTTGACGGTGACGTCACAGTTGAGGGTCAGGCCGCCCGGCGCATCGACCGTCGCGGTGCCGCCTGCGGGTAGCGTGACTGTCAGCGCATGGCCCGTCAAATCGTAGGCGATGACGGCGCCGTCATCGAATTCAAGGTGGACCAGATCCGGATTGGCAGAGGGGGCGGGGAAGGCATCGCAATAGAGGCCGACGATGACGACGCCATTTTCGATATCGCCTTCGGGCGAGAGCAGCAGGCACTGTTCCCCGATCGTGGGGGGAGACCATATGCGCAAGCCGCCGGCACGCGGCGCGATCCACGGCAGGTCGCCGGTGACCACATCACCGCTTTCGACAGTGCAGGTGGCATTGGCATGATCGACGGACGCGATCACGCCGAGCCGAAGCACGTCACCGGTTAGCTGTTCAGGATCGAGGGGTTGCGCCATGGGGCGACCATGGCGCGCTCTTCATCGCGTTTCGCGGGGGTGCATTTGGATGGGCGGCTGACCAAATGCAGAGCCTGCATCCAACTGCTCTTGCCGGATCACTGCCCCATGGCCGTATGACGGCTATCGGTGGCCGATTGGCGTCACCTTAATGGCAAGTACGTTGGGGAAGCGGACGTTGGTCGTCTGCGCTCCAACGTTTGCAATGGGCCGGTAACGGTCTGACCATTGTCGGAGAACGGCGGTCGGATAGCTGCCAATACAAAACACA
This sequence comes from Novosphingobium sp. PY1, assembly GCF_017312445.1. Lineage (NCBI taxonomy): Bacteria > Pseudomonadati > Pseudomonadota > Alphaproteobacteria > Sphingomonadales > Sphingomonadaceae > Novosphingobium > Novosphingobium sp. PY1. The sequence goes on from NZ_BLTI01000004.1 coordinate 188,176, forward strand.
TGAAGCCGGAGGAAAATGCCGCCCTAATTGCTGATGCCTACGAGATTGAAAGCGCTTTCTAAAAGCAGTAGTGCAACCATTGACCTAACCGTACAAAAAAGGCCGCCATTGGTCCGCACTTGGGGATATGCACAACCTTAAATCTAATAAAATGACAAAAGACTAAATAAACGGCTAGCAAAGAACAATGCGCTACAGTGACAAGTCCGGATTTAATGTATGAAGCGGGATTATCAGCCCGACATCCAAATTAAGTATGTGTTCGTCGTGCCAAATGCACCACTCGACAAACGCTCGATATTTCAAGGGTTTACAACTGAAATATTCGACTATATTCCGTTTTTACCGAACTTAGTCAAACTGCCGCCCAATGTGATTGACCCGAGCCTTCCTCGCCCAATTCGCTTGGCTCGACACGCGGCGGGACAAAGCTCTTGGCTGGCGACTCCTGTCTCAGACTCGTCGCTAATCAAATTAAGCGCGAACGAGGTGCTCGAAAAACCATTCTTCGTCACCTTCTCAGCGACGAAAAATGCCGCTGACTCCATTGCTGACTGGGCAGCTTCGCTTCCGGTGCCGATCCTCCACGTTGCACTCGGCCCATACGACAACGCAATCACACCCGATCAACTTACGCAGGCGAGCTTGCAACAACACGCCTTCGCCGTGCTCGAAGCGCTGACCAATCATTATGCAAAGGCACCGCTTGATCGTGTACGAGAGATTGTCGGCAACTGGAAAGAACGCGACGTCGTCAACTCGCGCGAAGATCTTGTCTCGCATTTGACGACGATTCCGAATCTTTTGTCGTTGGCCGCCGGCGGCATCGACGGCCCAACCTCGAAAGAACGTTGGACCGGCAAAGATGAGGCTGCCTACATCGAGGAAATCGTTAAATCCTACGACGCTGTCCAAACGCTACGCGACGATATCCCGTTCCAACCGCTCCATCGCATCGCCCCGGCGCAACCCGACGTGTTCGTGGTTGCACCCGCCCATTACCGGTTCAACTGGGCCAACATGGCCTCCGCGTCACCAAAGGAGGAACGATCGGCGGTTCGCAACCTCCTGAACGGTCTCGTACGCCAATCCGGTTTTCGCAGAAGCTTTGGCGACGATGCGGCAATTCGCGCGAGCCCACTCGCGAGGATGATGTTGCGGGAGCGTATTGGAGAACTAACCCTTTTCGCACTTGCAATAGGGCTTCGTGCAGCATCGACGTTAAGCGCAGTTGTGCGTGTCCCACCCGCTGTCAATCGCGCCAGTGGCCTGATTGGCCAACTCGGCCAAATGGCCCGTACGCAAGAATTGCGTGATCGATCAAAGCTCGAACGTACTTTCGCAAGTGTGCAAAAGCGGCTCAAAGAGACAGTGGGTGCCGAACTTCTCCGGTGCATCAACGAAAGTGCCCATGGCGTCAAAGTGATCAGCGATGCTCCGCTCGAATGGCTTCCAATTGGGGACTTGCCTCTTGTATTGGCACACAACACTTCGCGGTTGACATCAACCCCCGGTGACCTGCTCATGACGCAGTTAGTTGACAATGAAACGATCACTATACCCGTTGATGCATTCCGTGACATTCTGGTGATTTCATCCTTCAAATCGGATGATCGTCTCAGCACCCTTGTAAAGAAATCTATTGAAATGATGGCGCCAGCTTGGCCAAAGGGTAGGCTTAATATTGTATCCGTAGATGTAACGACAACTGAAGAACTCGTTAAAGCGTTCAACGAATTCGACGGGCCGATGGCCATCTTCGACGGTCACGGCGTGCACGATACTGCGACCAATATCAGCTATCTGATGATCGGCGACACTCCGGTTGATGTCTGGAGCCTACGCGGGAAGCTGCGCGTACCACCGATCGTTATGCTGAGCGCGTGCGATACTCAGGCGATCGACGGCTCACATGCTACTACTGCGAATGGTTTTATATCGTTGGGAGCACGGGCAGTGGTTGCGACCTTGCTTCCAGTGCATGGCATCCATGCGTCGCTGTTTGTGGCGCGTATGATGTTGCGCATCGCCCAGTTTGTGCCTGCCGCCATCACAGAATATGGTCGCGGCATCCTCTGGTCAGAAATGGTCAGCGGGTTGCAGCGCATGAACCTGCTGAGCGATCTTATTATGGCGCTTCTGGACAAGAAAATTATTGACGATGGGCAATATAACCGAATTGGCACATACGGAAACGGCGTAATCAATTCCCTTGATCGACGATGGCTCGAACGGATTAAGGAAGAGATTATTCGCGAGACTGGTATGCAGCCAGGAGAACTTGATCGGAGAATTCGGAATGTCATCGCGTGTTCGGACGCAATTCGCTACGCACAGATAGGCAACCCCGAGACCATTGTCATTGGTGATGTTGGTGACGTGTCGGAGGGACTTCTTAAAGTCGATCCCGAAAGCGACGATGGCATTCGGCTACGTGAATTGACCGAAATCAGGGCTGAGCTGATTGCCAACGCTCGTGCATCATTAGTCGGCAAAAGGCTCTGATCTCCCCAGCCATGATCGTTCAGACACAGTCTGTGCCCAGCTTTCGCGCGAACGGCAGGTTCTGGGATTGCCAATCCGGCCACTGAATGACCGGGATGGGCGCACTTCGGCCGGAGGCGCTATGTCAGGTTTGTTGGCGGGTTCGGAACGGCAGATCTCTGACTAAATTCCTGAAAACTTGCCGTTCGATCCACCTCGGACTTCACCCAAGTGACCGATCGCGGGCTCAAAATTTGACTGCATTCAGCGAATGCGGCAACGTCTGCTCATGATTCTTGACGTTCGGCATTTCCGGTACGCCCGCCATGGGGGGCAGCTTCTCGCAGGCATTTAGCCCCGGGTTCAGGTGGATAGCGCCCCGAGCTCGGGGCGAACGTGAAACTACGGCGCACGGCTGCGGCGCTGCTCCACGCCATTCACCGGAAAGTTACAACCATGCCAAAGTCAGGGTCGGCACAACGGCCGCCTATTCACTTGATCGATGTCGAAGCCGATGCGCTTTCGGGTCTTGCCTACTCGGCAGAGAATCTTGCGCCCGACGTGAGCAAGCTCCTGCTTGAGGAGATTCTGCGCGCCAAGGTACTGAAGGCCGAGCGCATCCCGAAAGACGTCGTCACCATGCGTGCCACAGTGAAGTATCGCGACGAAACGAATGGCACTGCACGCTGGGTACAATTGGTCTACCCCCGCGAAGCCGATATCGTTCAGGGGCGAATTTCCATACTCACCCTAATAGGCGCGGGCCTTGTCGGTCTGCGCGAGGGGCAATCCATTCTTTGGCCAGACCGGGATGGGCAAGAGCGGCTCCTGACGGTCATCAAGGTTGTGCAGGGTGATCAGCTTGAGACGCCACAGATCGAGGCGAAACCGCTGCGGGCCGAAGGCTTATCGACCTTGCCTGAACCGGCGACCGAGCAACAAACCGGTATCGATGTCATCATCCAGATCGAAATCGATCGACGCCAACCAGGCTATCGCGCGCGTTTCGAAGAGGCCGTGCTGAACTGGCCCAATCTGCGAGAATGCCTGCTGCTGTCCAACGACATGAACTACTCCCTACGCCTTTGCCTGAAGAGCGTGGGAGAGTACGAACACGTCAAGAGCGGCCTGCTGGCAAATTTGCCAGGCATCCGAAAATTGACCGCCAATTTCGTTGTATATGACCTGCTTCGAAGACGGGAGCGCCATGGTTAGGGCCTTGGTCCAAGGGTCATTCGCCAGTCAGAGCGTGGGGTGATAAATGCAAATTCCCACCCCACGCCGCGTTGACCATCAGGCGACTTCCCAGCTGGAAAGGACCTGAGTTCCGGACCGCGCAATGCTCCGCTTCGAACAGTCAGGCCCTACCTATTTGTCATTTGCAGGTTGCACGAAATTGGAGATCAGCACTTCCCGCGCGGGCCGGGACTTCGCGCCGACAGTGTAGGTCGTGTCGATCGGTGTGACGGTAAAGGCTGCGAAGGTCTCGCGCACGCCAGCGTTGTCATTCAGCGACATCAGGAATTTGCCCTTGATGCCATCCAGCTGATCCGCAAGCGCGGCGAAGTCGTTGCGGGTGAAGACGTTCGCGCCATAGTCGCGCTCGCAGGCCCAGTATGGCGGATCGAGGTAGAACAGCGCGTCTTCCCTGTCATAGCGGCGGATGAAATCGCCATAGGGCAGACGCTCTATCGTGACCGACTGCAGGCGATCATGGAGTTCGGCCAGCATCGGTTCCAGCTTGCCGACATCGAACCGCGCGGGCGCAGAAGCATCGACGCCGAAATTGCGGCCCGAAACCTTTCCGCCGAAGGCCAGGCGCTGGACATAGAGGAAGCGCACCGCACGCTGCAGGTCGGTGAGCGTATCCGGGTCCTGCGCCAGCAGGCGTTCGAACTCGGCGCGGCTCGCGACGCGGAAGCGCAGCATGTCGATCAGGTAGGGATAGTGCTCGGCCAGGCAGCGGAACAGGGTGACGACGTCGCCCGAGATATCGTTGATCGCCTCTGCCCTTGGGCGGCGCGAGCGGCGCAGAAAGATACCGCCCATGCCCACGAAAGGCTCGGCATAGCTGGTGTGCGGGGTGCGCTCGATGATGGCGCAGATGCGTCTGGAAAGGTTGCGTTTCCCGCCGATGTACCCGGCAGCGGGGGAAACGGGGCGGACGAGAACAAAAGGGGTAGACATGTTGGATTTCCTGCACGATTGCCCTTCGCGGCATGCCACGGAAGGGAACTCAGAAAAGGCGGGCGCGCCGCCTTGAGAGTGCGAGTGCAGGCTCGCGGTTTTCAGGATGCGGGAACATCCGAAGCCCCCTTCCGTAAAGGGGCCGGGTGGCGGCAGGGAGGCCCCGCCGCCGGGCATTATTCCGAAGCGGTCGCTACCTCCGCTGTCTCTGGCTCGGGCTTGGTGATGACACCGGCAGCGATCTTGTGCGCCACGCCCATGGCCACTTCCTCGACGCGGGCCTTGGTGGCCGCCTTGTCGTAGCTGCCGTCCGCCTTCAGCACGGCATTGACGTCACGCTTGTGGACGATCTCACCACTGGTGAAGGTGACCGGGACGGCGCGGGTCTCGGCGTTGAAGGCGCCGATCTTGAACGAGAGTTCGGACACGGGAAGTTCCTTTCTAAGCTGGGGCGACCGGCCACTCAGCAGTGGCCGGATCGGTGACGGTTTCGGGAAGATCGCGAAGGGCCTGCCGGTAGGCGGCCCAATCGGATCGGAGTGCATCGGTCAGCGGGCTGTCGGGCATCTGCGTCCAGTCGCTGGCGGTCAGGAGAAAACCGCGACGCTTGCGCAGTGCGCGCCACTGCTCGGCCTCGCTGGGCGGCGCCGGAATGACCGCGAGGGGTTCGCCCGCTTCATCTGCCTTGATGACCATGCCTTCCGCCTGCGCCTGCAGAAGTTCTGCGTGACGCTCGGGCGTGATCTCCACCGCGTCTGCAGGGACCACCAGGTGCAAGTCGCTGTCATAGAACCCGCACGACTGTGAGCTGAAATACCGTGCCATGATTACCCTCAAATCCTTCCGAGTGCGAAAACGACCGGCGCTGCTGCGACTTCCCCGGTGTTGCCAGAGTAGCCGCGCATGACCGTGCAGCCGTTGTTGCTGGGTGAGCCGACAAGCTGGAACCAGACGTCCGCGCTGGACGATGCGTATGACACCGAGGTCGAGACGAAGGCATCGATCACAGCAGTAAAGGTGAGAGGCCAGTTCAGCGCCTGGCTCCCTTCGCTGGCCCCCGAAGCCCCGCGCACCCATTGCAGGACCAGGCCGCCCGGGAGCTTCTGATAGCCGCCCGCAGACAAGTCGCCTGCGAAGTCCGCCATCTTTGCGAATGCACTTGCCTGCAGACCATCCAGGAGGTCGGCATCGAGGCCACTGCCAGCACCGTCGTTATCGGGGCCCCACAGGTTATAGGCGCCGCGCCACATGCTGGCGCCCTTGATGTTCAGGACATTGCCGTTGAGGTTCGGCTCGGTGACCAGCGCGCCCTGATCGGTGGAATCCACGGTGGCCTTAAGCCGTGCGCCGCTCCACCCGACGTAGATCTTGTTCGTGCCCTGACCAATGCCGCCGCCCTGCTGGACTGGCGTGTAGCCAAGGCGGGCGGGGATATCGGCGAACCAGCTTGCGTGTGCGCCATCCAGTAGGTCCGCGTCCAGTCCACTGCCACTGCCGTCATTGCCAGCATGCCAAACCTTGCCGCCGCTAATCGCCACAAAGCCGCTCGAGCTAATTGTGAAATAATTCGTGTTCCCGGCGCCCAGGATAAGGTTGCCGTTCGCGTTCGTCGGCCGAATGTAGGCGTCTGTTCCGGTGTGTTGCAGCAACAGCAAGCCGCTGTTGACATAGATTTGGGTGCCCGTGAAATTCGGCGCGTCGTTGCGCGCGTAGTAGCTCCCATGCTGGCCGTCCAACAGATCGGCGTCCAAGCCACTGCCCGAACCATCATTGCCCGCGTGCCAAACGGTGTTGCCATCATACGCAAGCGATGACCGAACGTTCAGGCCATTGTTCATCGTGACAAGGCCGCTCGACAGGGTGATGTTGAAAGGGCGTAGGCCGTTAAAGTTGCCGGATGGGGCAGTTCCGGCGTCGGTCAGCAGGAAAAAGAAGTTGCTGGTGTCGGCGCGCAGAATGGTGCTTGGCGAATTCGATCCGGCATAATGGATAATCAGCTGGTTGCCGGCCGCGTCGATCACCTGGGTCGAGGTGAACGTGTTCGGCTGAGACACGCGCGCGAATGCGCTGCCCTGGTAGCCGTCCAACAGGTCCGCATCCAGGCCGCTGCCGGAGCCATCGTTGCCCGCATGCCAATATCTGTTTCCTTGATCGGTAAACAGATCATATCGGGTTTTCGGTTGTGCGGTGGCAGTGCCGATAAATAGGGTACTCGTGTCCCAATCACGCCAGATGTAATGAGAAGGTGTGTCGGTCCCGTCGCTGACTATGAAGTCGGCGTCATCAATTCGCAGATTGACCGGCCCCAAATTTACGCCATCGCGGCGCGCGAACGCACTGCTCTGCAAACCGTCCAACAGGTCCGCATCCAGTCCGCTGCCGGCGCCGTCATTGTCGGGGCCCCACAGCGCATTCCCGGCGCGGTTCATATAGGCGCCATTGATCCCCAGTCCGCCGCCAGCCAGATAAGGGTCCGTCACCAGGTTGCCTTGGTCGGTAACGTCGACGGTCGCCTTGAGGCGACTGGCGCTGGACCACCCGATCTTGATGACATTGCCGGCAAGCTGCCCGTTACCGGTGCCCTGCTGGACGGGGTTATAGCCAAGGCGTGCCGGGATGTTACTGTACCAGCTGCCCTGCTGCCCATCGAGCAGATCGGCATCGAGGCCCGAGCCTGCGCCATCGTTGCCGGGGTGCCAGATACCGGCATTGTTCGCGCCGAAGCGGGCATCGAGCCACGCATTCACGGCGTCCTTGACCATCTTCTCGGCCGGGACGCGGGTCTGGCTTGTCCCCCCGATGGCCTCCGCCAGCGTCGAGAGTTCGACGACGCCCATCTGCTCGGTGGTCGCGGGCGGGTTCAGGAAATTGGCATCGCCGAAGGTCAGGTCCGTCGCATCCACATCGGCGAACTGGACGTCGATCGCGAGCAGCATGAGCGCCTGCGCTGACTTCTCGACCAGCACGTCAGCCTGCCCGTAGATGGCGAAGAGCGTGCCATCGCCAAGGTAGAGCGCGAGGCTGCGCACGGTGAAGACGTCGCCGGTTTCATCTCGCACGATCAGGTGGATCGTATCGTCGGCCACGACATCGCCCGAGAGTGTTGCGATGCGCTTGAACTCGCCGGGCAAGGCGGTCGCCGCAGGATCGGGCGTGACCGCGGTGCCGGTCAGGCCGACCTGCGCGATCGTGACCGGGGCGGTGCCGGTGTTGCTCGCATTCACGAGTGCGGCGCGGCCTGCATTGGTAACGGTGAGGGTGAGACCCATGAATTCCTCCGGTCAGGTCGCGGCCGGCGCCGTGCAGGACAGGCGGGCGAAGATGGTGGGGCGCACGGCAGCGACCAGGCCGACACCGGCCTGTGTGTTGATGCCCTGCGTGAAAGTGAATGTGCTGCGCACCGGCTTGGCGCGGCTGACCTCTGCAATGACCTGATCGACGAAGGCGGCCGAGGCCGGGGCGTCGGCGGAATCGAGGTTCAGGACGAGGCTGAAGGTGTGCGGGTCGCCCTTGGGCTCGCTCTGCCACCATTCGCGAATGGCAACCGATCCGCCGAAGCTGGCGATGACCGCGCGCACCGATTCGGCCGTGCCCTTGCGCCGGGCAATGGAGATCGCCTGGCGCACACGCTCGCGCTTGATGCCCTCGGGCCAGCTGGTCGACCAGTTATCGAGGCTGAGGCCCCATGCCAGCCAGGGCAACAGTTCGATCGGACAGTCGTCGGGCGACCAGACCGAGCGGACGGGCGTCGGGATCTCCAGCAGACCGGCGGCGACCTGCTCGAGCGCCTTTTCCAGCGCCGTGGAACCGGGAGGCAGCAGCGTTGGGTACGTCATTCGCCGGTCCCGGCGTAATTGATCGTGGTGCCGGTGCAGTGCGGCGCCTGCGTGCGCGAAACGATGATGTCGGCAGCGGGGGCGCTGAGTTCGACATTCTGCACGCCCTCAACGTGGAGGGCGGCAAAGATGGCTGAGCGGGTAATGTCACGGCCGAGGCGGTGGCTGCTCGCGATGTAGGCATCGAGATTGGCCTGCGCGGCGGCAAGGACAACGCCGCCATCGGGGCCGCTGAAAGTGGTGAGCGTAGCCTCCACGGCATAAGTGACGATTTCGGCTGACTGGACGGTGACGAAGTCGGTCAGCGGGCGGCGCGTCTCGTCCGAGACGTAGGCGGCGACCTTGCTGACAAGCGCGGCCGAAGCTGCGCCCGAGCCGGTGCGTGAAAGGACGGAGACCAGCACTTCGCCAGCGGCCGGGCTGGTGGCGCTGGCATCCAGCACATCGGCATCGGCCGACAGGGCGTGGAAGATATAGGCGCCCTCCGGCCCGGCGACCGAATAGCCTTCCGGTGCCAGCACCATGCGGCGGCGGAAATCGGCATCGCTTTCCATGACGGCGGGAATGCCCAGCGCCTCGTCGGCCGGGGTCAGGGTAAAGCGGGTGATGCCGAAGAGGGCGGCAATGTTGTCCAGGTCTGCGCCCACCGCATAGGCGGGCATGACCGCGCGCACGGCATCGTTGACGCGCTGGCGCAGCAGCTGGGCGAAATACGCGAAGACCTGCAGCAGCTTGGTGGCCGGATCGCTGTCACGCGTGACGAACTCCGGCATTTGCGCCTGCATGCGCGCGACGGCATCGGCAAGGATGGTTTCGAAATCCAGTTCCTCGACGATATCCGGCGCAGGCAGGCGCGACAGATCGACAGCGGTGAAGGTAGCATCGGCCATGCCGCCCATGTCGCTGGGCAGGCAGGGCGATGGCTACGGGCTGCATTTGGATGGGCGGCTGACCAAATGCAGCGTCGACGCCGGAACTCAGGCCATTAGGTCATCGACTGTTGTGCAGCCTTGGAGAGGAAGCGCCTGTGGCTCGAATGGCGGAGAGGGGCCGGTAGCGGAATGTCTCCTTCCGGCCGCGTATTATGCCATTACCGAATCCTTCGTCTGTGCTACTCCCAAGTGTAAAATCTCCCCTAAGAATAGGTATACGTTCAGGAACAGGCTAAAAGCTTCCTCCGCAGTCACGTCGGTGTGAACACCCGTCGAGACTCTGTCGTAAAGATTAGACAGGTTCTGTCGGATGCGAGTTCGCCGCGATTTGCTATCTGTTCGCTCAGCTACATATACATTGATACGATTCTGATGCTTATTTGCATCCAGACTGAGATCGTTACCACCAAGATTATAGGTACCCGCCTGAGGCGGGAAAATCGCGTCCGCAAAACTATCGATAATCCGGCGGCAGGTTGTCAGGGCCTGACTGACGGCTTCGTCGTTGCCTTCCTGTAGGCGGGCAACCACCGATGGTAACTTCTCAAGCACTTCCCCAGCATGAGCCGCAATTAACGCATCGACGTCCTTTTTATATTGCTCGAAAGTGCTCTCCGCCACCTTGGCAAACTGTCGCTCATAATAAACGCCAGCTACAAACGTGTGCAGCATGTTTAGGACGCGGGACCGTATGGCGACCATGGACGAAATACCGTTGGCGAGCGCCTGTTGTGCGTCCCGGTTCATCCTCATGGCACCGATCAAGCCGTCACCGGACAGGCTCTCAACTTTGCTGACATCGATACGTAGCTTCTGGACGCGGATGTTTTCTTCAATTTGCGCGAGCGGCCCCCAGTACCCCTTCCTTTCAGCGAAGTTGGTCCAACGACCGGTCCGGCTCATGTAGTGATCCGATAGCTCCTTGCTGCCGTTGTACCCCTCCATCTCCAGCTTGATCCACTGCTTGATCTCATCCGTGCCAGATAGCCTCGCAAGACGGGAGCACTTCAGCAACAGTTTGTCTGCTTCAAGCCTTTGCAGCTCTATGTCATCCAGAAGGTCGCGACTGAGAAAGAGGATGTGGTCAGATTCACTTTCGATCGTCATCCCTGATTATTCCGTTTTTATGCCAATAGGTACACGTGATTCATGCTCGTGGATCAACACAAGTCAACAATACGACCATATTATTCTCGGTGCCGATAGCGCATACCCGAACGAAAGACTGCTTCTCAGGCAAAATTCAATGGCTTGAACGACCGCAAGGGGCGCATACTGGCCATATGCGCGATGAGGGCTCTGTCAGTGTATCCGAAAGAATTGCTATTCAGACTAAAGATCTGAACACGCTACTTGAAATCAAGTCCCTGCAATGTGCAGGTATAGCGCGTCCAGCATGCGTTCCCGATCGGCAGACGTAGCGCCCAGCAGTTCACGCCGGGGATAGGGTACGGCCTTTGCCCGGAGCGACGGCCTGTCGCGCAAGCCCTGCTGGTGGACGCTGGCGATCTGCGAAACCTTGCCGGTGAAGCCGACCCAAAAGCCCTGGTCGTCGGTCTGCGTCTTCAGGAAACGCGAACTGGCCAGGCGGCGGAACATGGCCCTGCGGCGCAGGCCACCGCGACGGCGCAGCTTGCCGGCGCCGCGGTTGCGGTATTCTTCCGGTACCGGGAGCCACTTGACCACCTTGTCGAATTCGAAGGTGCGGATTCCGCCGGCCTCGATGTCGAAGCCGGTCATTGAGCGGCCTGTGCCCCATGTGAAACTCTTCATGATCACGCGGCGCAGCGGGCCGCCGCCGTGTGCGGGATACAGAAAGCAGGCCGTACCCCGGCCCGATACCGGCGGCTGCTTTACCTTGCGTGGTTCGAAGGCGCTGCCATCGGGCTGGTGCTGGGCGGTGATGCGCTTGCGCTGGCTGATTGCCAGTTCGCGGGCCATCTTTCGCATGATCGCGCGTCGCTTGCCCGATGACAGGCTGCGTAGCAGGGCGCCTGCGATGCGTTCGACTTCGGCCAGATCGTCCGTCATGCGCTAGGCGGAATCGCCGGTGTCAGAACGGCATCAGGATCGGTGGTTTCGGCGAGCAATTGGACATTGCCAAAGCCTTGCAGGAAGGACGCGGTCACGCCGTCGAACATCGGCGGGAAGGCCGGTTCTTCGGGGTGGGTCACATCGTAGCCGCTGCCGTCCGCGCGCGGGATGACCAGCACGGGTTCGGTCAGGTCGATCGACAGCTCTATGTCGTAAGTTTCGCTGTCGAGCAGTTCGGCTTCGAACTGGAAGGGCTTGCCATCGCTCGCCTGCAGCAGCTGCGGCTGTTCCTTCTCGATCCATGCCAGAACGGCGACCATGATCGTATCGGTATCGCCCGCAAAGTCCGTGATGAGCGCCCTTACCGTATAGGTATAGGCGAAGGACAGCGTGGCGGAACGGCGCGCGCCGACCTGGCCGCCTTCGAGGTAAACCTGCAGGCGATCAGGGTGGGTCTTCAGATCGGGCAGGAAGGCGGTCAGCCAGCGCCGCAGGCTATCGGCCTTGCGCATGATCCGCCTCCGACGCCATGCGGACCTGTGCCTGCAGTTCGATCAGCATGGCGCGAATCTGGCCAGCCACATCGTACAGCGCGTTCAGGCTGGCGACGGCATCCGCGCCATCCATCTCACCCGCGCTATTGCGCTGCGCCTTCGGCAGGGGCGGTGGCGGTGCCAGCAGGCTGGACGACACCTTCGGCGTTGGCGATCGCGGCGGAACGGTCGAGCAAGCGCACGCCATCAGCATCGATGCAGACATTGCGATAGACCGGGCGTTCGATGACCTTCTGGCTTTCATGATAGATTTCCCTAACGCTGGATTGCCGCGCATATTCGGCGGCCTGGGCGCGCTGTGCGGACGCATCGATCTGGCCCTGCAGCTTGCGGCGGACGGCATCTGCGGCATCGTCTGCGCGCTTCTGCGCGGCCCGCTCCTGAGCCACGCCGATGCGCGTACCGTAGGCAAAGCCGCCGATGCCCGAGAGGCAGGCGGCCAGCGCCCCGGCAAGGGCAAGGTGCGATGCTCCGATCAAGCGAGCAGTCCCTTGAAATAGTTACGCCGCGCGTAGGTCAGTGCTTGCTTGCGCAGGCGACCGTCACGATAGCTGACATGCACCCACCCGCTGTTCGGATTGCCGCGCACGTAATTCTCGAGGATCAGCTGGTCGAAGGGCAGGCGGTCACGAATGAAGGTGGCCACGGTGAGATTGTCGATGCCGGCGATCTCAAGGTCGGCAGCCTCGCCCTTTGCATGCTGGCTGCCCGTGGTCGAACCGACAGCAAGGCACAGCTTGGGGGACCGGAATCCGGAAGTGATCCGAACCGGCTGCCCAAAGTGGGCGCGAAGCGGTTCCAGCACCTTGGTGCAAAGCAGCTTCATGGCTGCGATCTGCCGCGCGTTGGGGGAGTTGGCGATCCGTTCGCGCTCGGCGGTGGCCGATGCGGTGAATTCGTCCAGGCTGAAGTTTGGCGACAGCTGCATGGGTTCAGTCCTTCTTCGGGAGGAAGCGGTCGGCAAGGCGGCCCGGCACGCTGGCAAGCGCGTCGGTCGCGGCCTTTGCGAGGCGGGGCGTGGCGTCGAAGGCGAGCAGCGCGATGCCGAAGGCGATCGACTGCGCGACGAAGTCATTCCAGCCCGTCAGTTCGATGATGGCGCGGGTGGCGTAGAAGCTGACGGTGGAGCCGACGATCCACTGCACGAAGCGCTGGCGCCACGAGAGGCCCGGCTTCCACGCCTGGGCAACGGCCGAGCCGATCAGCGAAGGCGTGAGCGATCCGATGGCATCGGCGATGGAGGGGAGGATGGTGCGCAGGTCCATGGTTTCAGTCCCAGAGCTGGATGAGGGGCCGCACGCGCGGGGCGCTTATCTCGGCAGTGGCGGGAACGATGACGGTCGTGCCCAGCGGGAGGATCGGGCCAAGATCGGCAAGGCCCGGATTGGCATCGAGGACGCGGGTCAGGTCGGACGGACCGAGACCGGCCTCGCGAAACAACAGCAGGTCCAGCTTGTCTCCCGCGCGGGCAACGAGGCGCTGCTCGGCCGCCATCAGATCAGGTCCACGGTAGTGCGCGTGGTGCCGAGGATGTCGCGGATCGCATGCATGGCATCGCGGCGCAGTTCGCCGATGGACACTTCCAGTTCGTCTGCCTGATTGCTGCCGGCCGCGGTCGTATCGAAATCGCGGTGCCGCTCGATCAGCTCAGCCTTGGTCAGCAGGGCAATGGCGCGGTGGTAGCGGACCAGCTGGAGGCTTTGCCCGTCCAGCTGCGGTGCCGGGACGGCGGCAAGAATGGCGCAGCCTTCGGCCATGCGGTCCTTCGCCCATGTGCGCAGATCGATCTCCACCGACATGATCGCGCCAAGGATGGCGGCGCGCAGGCGGGCGGGCGTGATGCTGGTGGGAATGCGGGCAGCCTCGCGCACGCGGGCGGGCTCGATATCCGGAAAGAAGCCGTCATTGATCACGGCGCTTTCGGCAGGCGGGGCCTGATCGATTTCCGCTTCCGGCGGGCGGGCAACGAATGTCATGGTGCCTCCTGTTCGGCCCGCCGGCTAACGGGGGTGGGGATCGGGTCAGAGGGCGGCCCTGCGGCTTCAGGAAGCCTCCCGCCCCGCGCGATCCGCCCCCGAGCGCCGGGGGCGAGCCTGTCAGGCGGCCGGGCCGCCCTGTTCGTTGGTTTCTTCGGGTTCGGGCGTGACGGCGGCGAGCAGCTTTTCCGCCCGCCTGATCCGGTCCCTCACACCGATGCGATCGTGGAGACGCTGGGCCTCGCGCAGGGCATCCAGCGCGGCATTGAGGCGCGGTGCGCTTGTCGAGGCTTCGGAGTCCTCGGCCCTGCGCAGCTGCTCGACGCCGATGGCCTTGAGCAGCTTGGCGCGCGCCTGATCGTGCATGTCCAAGCCATGGGTCAGATGGTCAACGCCATCGAGAATGGCGAGCGGGAACTCTTCACCCGCCGCCTGCGTCTTGAGCGCGGCCTCGGCGATCTCTTCGAGGATCACGGTCGCGGTATCGCGCTGATAGCGCGCGGGCATTTCGACGCGGTGGCGCATCATGAATTCGGCGAGTTCGAGCGCTTCCGCATATTCGCCGACATCGATCATCCAGACCATGCAGGTGGGCAAGACTTCGGCGGCGATGCCGCTACCGACGCCCGCATCAGCCTTGTGCAGGCCGACAAGCCAGTCACGGTAATGCGGCAGCATTTCGCGTTTGGCCGCGATCTTCAGGTCGATCGACTTGATCTCCTTCAGGCGGCGCAGGTCATGCGTCAGGCGAAGGGCGATCTGCGCGGCGGCGCGATCGGCCGGGGCAGCGTTGGCCGCCCCCGCTGCGGGAAGAGGGGCTGCAGCGGGGGCGGCGGCCGCTCCACCATCGGGAGCGGACGCGACTGTCTGGGAGGCAAGGATGCGGTCCCGGTGGCGGCGAGCGAGGCTCATGTGCGTGTCCTGTCAGGTGGAGCGGTGTTGGGTTCGGTTACCGGAGGGCCGGGATCAGGCGGCGGGCTTCTTGCCCATGACCACGTTCTCAACCAGGGCGGTGCGGCCGTAGTCCTCGACGACGTAGTCTTCGTTCACCGATTCGTAGTTCTCGATCTGGTCGAGCGCGGGCTCGTCCCTGATCTGGCGGCGGCGGGTTTCCTCCTGCCAATAGATCGAGAGGTTATCGAGGCTGGTGATCAGCATCGAGGTTTCGGGGAAGAAGGGCACGATCACGGCGCGCTTGCCCGCCAGCTGCTTCGGCAGCGTGAGGATGCGATGCGCGGCCTCGCGCTCGGTCGCGGTTTCGCCGGCTGCCTGCAGCAGGTTCAGGTACTTGTCCTTCACCAGCTTCCAACCGACGATGACGACAAGGTCGGTATCGCTGCGGTGCCAGGGATCGAGCAGGTCGAGCGCGTCGAAGGCCAGAGCGTCGAGGTTGGCATAGTCGGCTTCGGCCGTCGCGGTGTTGGTGGCATCGCCATCGACCACTTCCACGCCCGCCGCGACATAGATCGCCTTGGCCGGATCGACCGAAAGGTCACCGTCGTTCAGCACGCGCGAGCCTGCATGGGTGCGGATCTTGTGCAGCCAGCCCTCGTTGACGTCCTGCAGCAGCGGATTGGCGACGACGTCGGTCGACGCGGCTGCCGAGGTGCCGTTGAAACCGATCATGATCCGGTCGCGGCCCTGCTGCTTCAGGATTACGTCGCGAAGCAGGGTCTGGAACTGCGGCTTGTGGCGCCAGGCATCGAGCTTCGCGTACTTGATCGCGTGGTCGTAATTGGTCTGGCGGCAGAAGTAGCTGCCGTTGTCGCCGGTGTCGGTCGGATCGGTGGGGGTGCGGCGGTTGCCGCCTGCCGTGTCGGTGCGGCTCGCCATCGGGCGGGTGACGGTGACGCCGACCTTCTGCCCGGTCTGCTGCGGCACGCCGACGATGTTGATCTCGCTCAGAAAGTCGCTCGACTCCTGGATCTTCTCTTCCAGCGTTTGCTCGACGGCGGGCGATACGCTGAACTTGGTGGCGGCATCCTCGACGTCGATACCGTTCAGCAGCGCGATCTGGCTGACGTAGGATTTGAAGAGCTGGCGGGTTTCTTTACGCATGTGCGTGGGCTCCTGGCGGGATAAAGGCGGGGGACTTGCGGGACTGCGCGATCAGCAGTCGGTCTTGATGGAGCCGGTGCCGCCGGTGGCCGGGGCGCGGGTGAAGCTGCCGGGCTGCTCTGTGGCCTTGAGCTTGCTTTCGAGGGCATCGAAACGCGCGCCAAGGGCGGCCACGGCATCGTTGGCGGGCTTCACGGCCGCCGCGATCTGCAGGCCCATGACACTGGCGAACCTGTCGACATCGAAGGCATTGTCGTTGGCTGGTGCGGGGGCCGGTGCGGGCGCGGGCGGCGGGGTAGCCGGCTCCTCCTCCTTCCTGTCCTTCCTGAAGAAAGCGAGGAGCGAGCGGCCGATGCTTTCACCGATCTGTTCGCCGCTGAGCGGCTGCGCAGCGAGTTCGAGGGCGGTTTCGTGCGCCGTGGTGAACAGGTTGGGCCGCGAAAGCGCGGCGAACTTGAGCGGTTCGGTGCCGAGCGAGGCGGGCTGATCGGTGACTGCCAGGCCGACCAGATAGGCCTTGCCCTCGCCCGCGAAGTCCGGGTGAATCTCGCAGCTGGTGAACAGCTTCTGGCCGGCCTTGTTGATCTCGACCAGCTGATCGTTCGCGTCGATTTCGGCATAGAGCGCGAGCAGCGACTTCTTCTCGCCATTGAAGCTGAGTTCGACTTCCTCGGTCTTGAGCGAGAGGACCGATCCATAGGCGTTGAACGGGCGGTCGGGGCTGTAGCCGGCCACATGTTCGCAGTTGATCCGCGCGGTATAGGTGGCCGGGTCATAGCTGGCCGCCATCTGTTCGAGCCATTCGCGCTGGATGACGCGGCCGTCGACGGTGGCGCCCTCGACGGCGACGCGGAAAAACTTGCTCTTTGCCATGATCGGTTCCGGTTCCCGTGGTTGCGGGGCGGCGCGCCCCAAGGCCTGCGATTTGGTTGACGGGTCCAGAAAAGGGCTGGCGGGGCCACTTCCTCAAGGGCCTGCATTTGGACGGGCGGCTGACCAAATGGACGGCCATGATTAAGGGGCGTTTCGCGCGGCATGGTCGGCGGCGATGCCCGTCCAAACGCCTCCCCAACCCGGTGCGCCCTCTGCCGCCTGGCAGTTCGATCCGCGCCGCCATGCGCGCAGCCTGTACTGGCGCGGGTGGGGCGTCACGCAGATCGCGCAGGAATTCGAACTGTTCGGCGTGGTCAGCGAAAAGGGCACGTCCATCCCGCGCGCCACGATAGAGGCGTGGAAGCAGCGCGACCGCTGGGACGATGCGCCGTCGATCCGCAAGATCGAGGACGGCCTTGAGATCCGCCTGCTGACGCTGATCGCGAAGGAGAAGAAGACCAGCGCCGACCTGGTCGAAATGGACGCGCTCTCCCGCCAGATCGAAAGCCTCGCCCGCGTGCGCCGGTACGAAGAACCGGGCGGGCATTCCGGCGATCTCAATCCGAAGGTGGGCAATCGGAATGCCGGTCCGCGCCGAAAGGCCAGGAAGAACCACTTCACGGCCGAACAGGCGAGTGAACTCAAGCGGATCTTCCTGGACGGACTCTACGACTACCAGCTGACCTGGTGGAACGCGCTCAGCCAGCGCACCCGCATGATCCTGAAGTCGCGCCAGATCGGCGCGACATACTACTTCGCGTTCGAAGCCCTGATCGATGCGATCGAGACGGGCCGCAACCAGATCTTCCTGTCCGCCTCAAAGGCGCAGGCGCATCAGTTCCGCTCCTACATCGTCAGCTTCGCCAAGCTGGTGGGGGTATCGCTGACCGGCGATCCGATGCTGATCACCTCGGACCTGCGGCCGGAAGAGGAAGCGGCGGCCGAACTGCACTTCCTTGGCACCAACTTCCGCACCGCGCAGGGCCGCCACGGCAATTTCTACTTCGACGAGTTCTTCTGGGTCCATTCGTTCGAAGAACTGAACAAGGTCGCCTCGGGCATGGCGACCCACAAGAAGTGGCGCAAGACCTACTTCTCGACCCCCTCCAGCGTTGCCCACCCGGCCTATCCCTACTGGACCGGCGAGCGGCGCAACCGGCGGCGCAAGAAGGAAGACCGGGTCTCGATCGACGTCAGCCACAAGGCGCTGGCCGGCGGCAGCACCGGGCCGGATCGCATCTGGCGCCACATCGTCAACATCGAGGATGCCGAGGCCGGCGGCTGCGACCTGTTCGACATTGAGGAACTGCGCGACGAGTACGCGCCCGACGAGTTCGCCAACCTGTTCCTGTGCGAGTTCGTCGACGACAGCCTCTCGGCCTTCAGGTTCAACGACATGATCGCCTGCGGCGTCGACAGCCTGGTCGAATGGAGCGACTTCAACATCGAAGCCCAGCGGCCATATGGCAGTCGCTCGGTCTGGGCAGGCTACGACCCGCAGGAGAGCGAGAACGGCGACAATGCCGCTCTGGTGATCGCCGCGCCGCCGCTGGTCGAGGGTGGGCAGTTCCGGGTGCTGGAGCGCCACCAGCTGCGCGGGCTGGATTTTGAGCAGCAGGCCGAGTTCATCAAGGCGATCCTGTCGCGCTACACCTGCACTTATCTGGGCATTGACGCCAAGGGCGTGGGTGCGGGCGTCTATCAGCTGCTGGCCAAGCCGGGCGCGATGCCGGGCTGCTCGGTCGCCAAGATCGAGTACTCGCTCGAGCTGAAGGCACAGATGGTAATGAAGGCGCAAAACGTGGTGCGCCGCGGTCGCCTCGCCTTCGATGTCGGCATGCTCGACATCGTCTCGGCCTTCGTCTCGATCAAGAAGACGCTCACCAGCAGCGGCCGCAACATGACCTTCAAGGCGGGACGCGGCGGCGAGGACGGCCATGCCGATCTTGCCTGGGCGACCATGCACATCCTCATGAACGAACCGCTCGACGGCAAGGAAGCGCCGAAGGGCACGATGGAGATTATCTGATGGGAAAGCGCGCACGCAGAATGAACCGCCGGGAATCGGCCGAGGCGTCAAAAGGCGCGCTGGCCGCCTCGAACGACAATCGCGGCCAAGCGATCGAGGCTTTCACCTTCGGCGATCCGGAGCCGGTGCTGAACCGGGCGACGATGCTGGACATGCTGGAGTGCTGGCACAACCACCGC
Source organism: Novosphingobium sp. PY1 (assembly GCF_017312445.1). Classification (NCBI taxonomy): domain Bacteria; kingdom Pseudomonadati; phylum Pseudomonadota; class Alphaproteobacteria; order Sphingomonadales; family Sphingomonadaceae; genus Novosphingobium; species Novosphingobium sp. PY1. Next base: position 207,318 of record NZ_BLTI01000004.1, read on the forward strand.
TGGTATGAGCCGCCGGTGTCTATGGATGGTCTCGCCCGCGCATTCCGCGCATCGCCGCACCATTCCAGCGCAATCATCCTCAAGCGCAACATGCTGGCCGCCAGCCTCGATCCCACGCCCCAACTGAGCCGCCGCGCCTTTGCGGGCATGGTCCAGGATTACCTTGTCCTGGGCAACGCCTACGTGCGCGAGATCCGCAACCGCCTGGGCGAAGTGATGCGCCTCGAGCATTGCCTCGCCAAGTACACGCGGCGCGGGGTGGAGCCGGGCCACTTCTGGTGGGTGCCGGGCTACCAGCAGGAAGAGGAGTTCGAGCAGGGCACCGTTCACCAGCTGATGGCGCCCGACATCAATCAGGAGATCTACGGCTTGCCCGAGTACCTCTCCGCCCTGCAGTCCGCCCTGCTTAACGAGAACGCCACCCTGTTCCGCCGCCGCTACTACGAGAACGGCAGCCACGCAGGCTACATCCTCTACGCGACGGGCGAATTCGCCAACGGCGACGTCGACGCCATGCGCGAGGCGCTGAAGAAGTCAAAAGGCCCCGGCAACTTCCGCAACCTGTTCGTCCATGCCGCGAACGGCAAGGAAACCGGCATCAAGTTGCTGCCCATCGCCGAAGTCGCCGCAAAGGATGAATTCCTGGGCATCAAGAACACCACCCGCGACGACGTCCTCGCCGCCCACCGCGTGCCGCCCCAGCTGCTCGGCATCGTGCCGGCGAACGCGGGCGGGTTTGGCGATGTGACGAAGGCGACGGATGCCTTCTTCGAGCTGGAGATCGCGCCGCTGCAGTCGGTGTTCCTCGAACTGAACGAGGCCCTGGGGATTGAGGCGGTACGGTTTCGGGAGCGGGCGACAGCGATTTGATCGCCCTCAGGGCCGCAAGAAAACTGGCGAATTCGGAGCGAGCGAACCGCGCTGAATTTTGCCCAGGTTACCATCCTCGCCCCCCTTACGAGCTGGATTCACAAATGGAATTCCGCTGTCATCTGCGCAGCAAACAATGTCGAACGGCTCGCGACAAACTCAAGTTGACTGTGGAGAACATTTAGCGAACCATTTGCCTGGACGGGCACCTTACTCTAGCATCTTATCGTTTCGCGCTTGGAGCAAAAATGGCCTTTCGACTGATTGACCTGTTCGCTGGTGCTGGCGGCATGACCCTCGGCTTTACCGATGAACGGTTCTGCGGCGGATTTGACAGTGTCTGGTCGTTAGACTTTGATAAGGCTGCGGTCGAAACGCATCGGAAAAATTTCGGACCTCACGCCGACTGCGGAGATATTGAAGAGTGGGTCTCGGGGAATAAGCCGATACCAAAAGCCGACGTTGTGATCGGCGGCCCACCTTGCCAAGGCTTCAGCCTCTTGAACAAGCGGCGCGAGGGCGATCGCCGCCGCGCACTCTGGCTGCCTTTCATGGATATCGTCGAGCGCAGCGGCGCTGCCATGTTCGTAATCGAAAACGTTGCCGAACTAATCAAGTCGCCGGAGTGCAACGCCATCGAAGAGCATGCCCGGGGTCTGGGCTTCCACGTCGTGAAGGATATTCTCCTTGCGGCTGATTACGGCGCGCCACAAACGCGCAGGCGCACCGTAATCATAGGGTACAAAATCGGGGCAATGCCCCCCGCTTTCCCTCCGCTTCCCACACACGCACCCCCGGGCGTTTCGACTAACCTCCCCCCTTGGAGGACGGTACGCGATGCGATCAGCAATCTTCCGAAGCCGGTTGGTACGGAAATTCGCAAGGCACAGGCACCTTTAAATTTGCATTTCGGCCGTAACCCTACCGAAAAAAGTCTTTTACGCTATCGGGCGGTGCCACCCGGCGGCAACCGCTTCGACCTTCAGCGCAACGCGCCAGAAATCACGCCGGATTGCTGGATTCGCAAGACGTCGGGCGGAACGGATTTGTTCGGCCGCCTGTGGTGGGACCGGCCATCAGTTACGATCCGCACGGAGTTCTTCAAACCCGAAAAGGGCCGTTACTTACACCCTGACCAGGATCGCCCGATTACGCACCGCGAAGCTGCGCGGCTGATGGGCTTTCCAGATGACTTTGAGTTCGCGGGATCGAAAGTCGAAATCGCGCGACAGATTGGTAATGCCGTGCCCCCTCCGCTCGCCGGTGCAATCGCGGCAGTCGTCAAACAGGCACTTGAAGCGAGGATGATGGTCGCAGCCTAAACAGGCTCTAGATCCAAAGTTCCGGAGCGGTGCGTTTCATCGTGATGAAGGTTGCAAAGAGTGATCAGGTTCTCCGCCACATTTTCTCCCCCCTCCTTATGATGCGTAATATGATGGGCTTCCAGGTACCGATGATCGCTATCTGGAAATCCGTGCGGCCAACCGCAGCCGCGCCAACGGCATGACCAATTATCCCGTCGCATGACTTCGCGGCGCACAATTTCCGGAATGTGCCGATCGTGAGGGGGGGCCTGCTCATCTCGAGCGAGAACATACACGCCGACGGGAAGCGCAGGATCACCATTGTTACGCGTTATAATCGGCCAACCGTCTTCCGTCCTTAGCTCTCTGGAGCGCCGCGCCCACTCGCTCACATTTCCGGCAACATAACGAAGTTCTTCCGAGGTTATGTGCTTTCCCACATTACTCCGGAAAAAGCGCAACAGCTTGTCGCGCACCCCTGCACTGCTTTTCCGGATCTGATTGGCCATGGCCCAGCGATGCGCGGCATCGCGATCTTGGCGATCCTCCAGCAGCAGATACTGATCAGGTCTCATCTGCGGTGGAAGCTCTGCCGAAGCCTCCTCACCTTCCGAGTCCCGTTGTTCCCTTGCCGTATTGCCGGAAAGGATCGGCCAGCCTTCCTCGACCCGCAGCTCGCGAACACGGCGCGCGTACTCACTGATCCCTGCAACGACCATCAGCTCATCGCCGTCGATCACTTGTCCCGGAAACTGACGAAGATACGCCAAAATCCTTGCTCGAGCCGACATCGTCCCGCCGTCAGGCAACAAAGAGCCGCCAAGGCGCCTAAGAAGATCGTTTGCAGGAATGAGCTCAATAACCTGCTGGCGCAGCCCCGCGTTAAGCAGGTAATCTTCGAAATTGTTCAACAGATCGATAAGCTGAAGCCGAATTCCATCAGGTGTTGAAATTTCATTCGGTCCGGTCATCGTCTGCAGAGGCCTTATGTGCGTGACGGGAAATGATATCTACGATCAGGTCATCATCCTTCAAGCCGCACTCCCACAAGATTACGGGGACAATTCCGAGCCCAGATAACGCCTCTTCGGCTGCACGATCTCTGGCTTTGTTACGCTCGATTTTCTCTCGCCAGAAGTCTTGCCGTGTCGCCGGAAGTCTAGAGCGTCGACACCCCTCATGCCCATGCCAAAAGCATCCATGAACGAAAACAGCCAGCTTGTACTTCGGTAAATAGAGGTCGGGAGAACCTGGGATATCACGACGGTGCAGTCGAAACCGAAACCCAGCTCGATGGAGCACGCGGCGCACCCGCAATTCCGGCCCCGTGTTTCGGTTCCTAATGCGGCTCATGTTTTGGCTGCGAGCAGCTGGACTCAAATGGTCGGCCATCAAGGATATGTAGCGAGGCTAGATGCCGCCGGCATCCTCGGAATGAATAACCTCTAGCTTTTCGGATGCCTTGAGTCCTGATGTTGGGGTTCTGTGCTCAGGAGTATGACTGCGATCGCCCTGCCTCAATCGATGCCCACGTTCATGCGCCTCTCAGGCCGAGGGCGGGCAGCAACTTGAGCATAGTTTCCAGCGTCGGGTTTCCGTCTAGACCGAGCGCGTGATTGAGTTGCTGGCTCTTGATCCCGGTTTCCTTGGCGAACCTACGCGCGACATTTACCGCAGAATGTTACGGCGCGCTGCCGCATTCTGTCAGGCAATAATATTACGCGACTTGCCAAACATGGCGCCTTTCGAAGGCCATGTAGGAAGCCCGCACAGCGCCGATCCACGCCACTGACTGGCTCGGACCCGTTCAAGGCCCAAAATCTCGCCCTCTGGCCGCCGTTGCGCCCCCCTGCACGGGGTCGGCTGCGCGGCCACCCCTCGCCGCGCGCTTTTCCCCCCGCCTCGCCCGCGCGCTTTTCGTGTCGGATTTGATGCACCTCCGGTCGGCCCGAAGAACCGGCCTCAGTCCTGAGCGGACGCCCATTTCGAATGACCGAAGCGTTGATGCGTATTGATGCACCTCGGCATCGGAAAACAGACCCGGTTGATGCGGGCTCGTTTCCGCCGTCCTGACGCCCGAGAATGGCACGTCCTTTGCTCTTGGCCCCCTGGAACACCCCGGGCGGCGCAGCCGCCCTTGCGCGCCGGTTCGACTGGCGCTTCGCTGCAGGCGGGAGAAGCATCTAGAGTTGGGGGTCATCACAAATCTGACGCCTGAGGGCGCCTGAGCGCCCTCAGTCCTCTTCTCTTTCAGTTCTGAGCCCGGGGTACAATGCCAACTTGGCACTCGCACTAGTGGCAGAAGAGAGGCTCAGCATTTCTTCGTGTTCGCGAATGGCATCGGGGTTGCCGGCATACATGTGGGCGAGGCGCGAAGAGAGGGACGAGCGAGCCAAGGCGCGCCTACTTGCTCCGTCACGCCTACCTGTTGCCGATAGGGCGCCCGTCACGCTCTTCAGCAGCCGCTCTGCCTTGATGGCCATACGATTTGGCACACTGCCGGACCCTTCGAGATGGCGCACTTTCTCACGGAGCCTGGCGCCCAGCTTCTGTCGAAGCGTGCGGACGATCTCGATGGGAAGTTTGAGCATGTCGATGAAGTAGGCATTGCTGGTCTGCTGCCGTTGAGGACCTTCGCCTCGCGCGTTCCCGGTCTTCACGGTGCGGCGGACCCAATCAATGATCCTCAGCTCACGAAGGACGTTCAGCTGACGCACGACAGTGCGGCGGGAAAGGCGGCTGCGCCTGGCAATCGTGTCTAGCGATGGATCGCATCGTCCTGACTTTCCATCCATGACGCTCAGAAGAGCGTCCAGGACGGCCTTCGCGTTCATGGAGATGGGCAATTGCTTGCCGGCTTCGCGGATATGATCCGAATAGCCGACTACGGATCTCGCGAAAGCATCGAAGAATTTCAGAGCATTTTCATTCTTCGCCGTTGGTTCCCAATAGATCGTGGAGACCTGTGCCCGTTCGTCGTTGACGTCATAGCTTTTGCGCCAAGGGCCTCCGGATTCGCGCACGCCGCTCATGCCCGGTCTCCCCGGACTTCGCTCGCCAGGGCCGGTATTCCGGCAGCAGGAACTGCGGTGCCACGGCGTCCTTCATCAACAGATCGGCCCAGTCTTGAGCCAGCTCGCGCCGACGCGGCAGATACAGGGCGCGATTGTAGATCGGTTCGACGCCTTGTTGCGCGTGTGCAAGCATCAGGTCGATGATTGCACGATCGCGTTCCTGGTCTTCCAAGGCAGCCCGTTCGTTCATTATCGTCGAGAAAGTGGACCGCCAACCGTGGGGGACATGAACTCCCGTGAACCCGGCGTCTCGATACAGCTTGCTTAGTGTGCTGTCGCTGATCGGTCGCTTCCAAGCGCCTGTGCCCGGGAAGAGCCATGAAGGCCCGTCCGAGGTGTGGCAAGCCAGGCTTTCCGAGATCGCTGCTTTCGCCACCTCCGCCGCCTGCCGCGACAAGGGGATGACGAACTCCCATGTAATATCGCGCTTCTGAGCGCGGGTTAGCTTCATTTTCTCGGCGGGTATGCGCCAGATGGGGGCTGCCCCGTCCAGCCCTTCGAACTCCTGCTTTTCGGCCAGACGAACTACACCCGGCCGTGCCGCGGTCAGTGCGAGTAGTCTGGATGCCAGCAGGGTTGACCAGTGTGTTCCGGCAAGCGCTTCGATATCCGCCAGAAGCTTTCGCGCGCCGGCGATTTTTATCATTGCCGGCCGCAATTTCGGGTCGGTCGGCACAAGTGCCTTGCGAATTATCGCCGCCGGGTCGTTCTCCGAAAGTCCCGAAGCGATCGCCCAGACGAACACGTCCGACATATGATTGCGAACGCGATGCGCCATGTCGTGGGCTCCGCGTTTCTCGATCTTCCTGATCACAGCCAGAACCATGGGAGGCGTGATGCTTCGAATTGGTTTTTGCCCAAGCGCCGGAAAGACGTTGTTCTCCAACCTGCTCAGAACGGCTGCGGAGTAGCGTGGCGCCAACGTAGTTGCCTTCGCCGCGTGCCAGGCTCGCGCAACCTTTTCGAAGCTGTCGAGCGCATCCGCTACGGCTTGCGCCTTCCGGCTCTGCTTCTCGGCTGAAGGATCGATCCCATCGCGCAATTGCTGCAGCGCCCTGTCTCTCGCTTGCCTTGCTTGCGAGATTGATACTTCTGGGTATGGCCCAATCGAGAGGGATTTTTCCTTCCCGGCGAATCGGTACTTGAGTCGCCAGAGTTTCGAGCCGGAACGCCGGACGAACAGGTAAAGCCCCCTGTCGTCGAACATTTTTCGGTCTTTCTCGCTTGGAATCGCCTTCCGGCAAGCAGCATCGGTCAACAAGAGCCGATACCCCCAGTACCCCAATTCGTACCCCCACCGACGCTGCGCTTGGCTGAATTTCGCTGAGACTGCATGGTGCCGATGTCGCAGAAAAACCTCGCAAAAAGCAAGGGTTCCGCGATTGGTTGAAGCCAACTGAGATTGGGAAGTGGATGCCCCGCGAGGATTCGAACCTCGATAGACGGAATCAGAATCCGTAGTCTTACCATTAGACGACGGGGCAACGAGGGGGCGCCTCTAGCTTGCGGGTTCGGAGGGGTCAAGACCCAACTTCAAGGAAATTTGTGCTCCGGCGCCGGGGCGCCTGGCGAGGTGGTATGATCAAGGTCGGTGGCGGCGTTCGGCGCTGTCGAATCTGCGACCCCGTTCATGCAAGGGATGGTCCGTCCCATGCAGTTTCACGGTCAAGCAATAGGGGATCCGGGTGAGGAACGGGGAATCGTCAGGACCTTCACCATCGAGCCGTTCGCATTCCCGCCACAGGCGGCCGCGCTGCGTGAGCAGGTCAGGGCGATCGTGGCCGATCCTCTCGCCTGACCGGGGGCCTTTTGTGAGCAAGGTCTGTGCGGACTACTTGCCGGTGAAGTGCGGCGGACGCTTTTCGAGGAAGGCGTCGATCGCTTCCTCGAAGTCCGAAGTCTCGTGAGCCAACGCCTGCATGGCGGCGGACATTTCCAGCACTTCGTTCAGGCGCATGTTCTGTGCGTCGGTCAGCAGGCGCTTGGCGAGGCGCAGTGAGCGTGCCGGATTGGCGGCGATCTTTTCGGCAATCGCCATGGCCTCGTCCATCAGCGATTCGGGTGGGACGACGCGCGAAACGAGGCCCATCGCCTTGGCCTGTTCGGCATCCAGCGTCTCGCCGGTGAAGAGCATTTCGGCGGCATTGGCGAAGCCGACCGCGCGGGGCAGGGCCCATGCGCCGCCGTCTCCCGGGATCAGACCCATCTTGATGAACCCGGCCGAGAACCTGGCTCTCTGTGAAGCGATGCGAATGTCGCAAAAGCAGGCGAGATCGTTGCCCAGGCCGATGGCGAAACCGTTGACCGCGGCGATCAGCGGCACTTCGCATTCCTGGAAGGCGCGCGGAATGCGCTGCACGCCGCGGCGATAGTTGAGCCGTGTCGCTGTAGGAGAATCGAGTGGGCCGATGCCATTGCGGTCCTTCATCGCCTGCAGGTTGCCGCCGGCGGAAAAGGCTTTGCCGGCCCCGGTGAGGATGCCCACGCTGATGGCTTCATCCGAACCGATATCCTCCAGTGCCGTCACGAAGTCTGCGCAGTCCTCGAGAGCGCCGATGGCATTGAGCTTGTCGGGATGGTTCAAGGTCAGGACGGCAATGCGCCCGCGCTTCTCGATCTTGACGAAATCACCCATGTTCAATCCTCTGCTCGTCGCAAGCGGTGCCTGCGCCGCATTATCTTGCGCCGATGTTGGCAGATGCGCGTGCCCCGCGCGACCCCCCGCCCGGCGAAAATCACTACCGCGGTGTCTTGCGCAAGCCGGGATCGGCAATCGCGATCGGCGCCCGGGCCGGTTTCACGGGCTCTTGCGAGACGGCATGACGGGGGCGGTTGCGACCGGCTCGGGGAAGCTCTCTTGCCCCTTTGGTTACGGCACGTTAGCATTGGCCTCAGGTGCCCGCCGCCTTGGCGGGAAGATATGAACGAGATTTGATACCATGGCGGAGCAAGATCCGCCGGCCGCGAAAGTCAAAGTGTCGGGTCGCCCGGGAAGGCGGCGCAAGGGACGTAAGGGCAAGTCACGCCCGAAGGTCGCCGGCACGGCCAAGGGGAAGGTGCGCCCGGCGGGTGCGCCTAAGCCAGAGGCAGGCGCAGCGCCGCGCGAAGAGAACGACAATAACGAGCAGGCGTCATCGCGTCGGCAAACGGTGCGGCAGGTTTCACAACGACCTTATCCTCAACGTACTGCCGGTCCGCGGCCGGGCGGCGGTCGGCAGTCCTATGCGGCGATCGACCTGGGTACCAACAACTGCCGTCTTTTGATCGCCCGACCTTCGGGCGAGAACTTTACCGTGATCGATGCTTTCAGTCGCGTCGTTCGTCTTGGCGAAGGGCTGGCTCAGTCCGGCCGTCTCTCGGACGAGGCGATGGACCGTACGCTTGCGGCCCTGCGGGTGTGTGCCGACAAGCTCATGCGCCGCAACGTTTATCTCGCGCGCTCCGTCGCCACCGAGGCCTGCCGCCGTGCCGAGAACGGCCCGGAATTCATCGAGAGGGTGCGCGAAGAGACCGGCATTGCCCTCGACATCATCAGCGCGCGCGAGGAAGCCCGGCTGGCGGTGCTGGGCTGCCATGTCCTGCTCGAGGCAGGGTTGGGGCCAGCGATGATCTTCGATATCGGCGGCGGCTCGACAGAGCTCGTCCTGATCGAGAGCACCGGCACCGTGCCGCGCATTCTCGACTGGCAGAGCGTGCCCTGGGGCGTTGTCTCGTTGAGCGAGAGCTGCGGCCCGGAAGGCGTGAGCGAGGCGGATCGTCTCAACCGTTATCGCCACATGCACGGCCTCGTGACCGAGAGCTTCGCTGGATTTTCCGACAGGATCTCGGGCGCGCGCAAGTCGGTTGCAAGCAGCGGCGAACTGCGCCTGCTGGGCACCAGCGGCACCGTGACCACGCTGGCGAGCCTGCACCTGCAATTGCCGCAGTACGACCGGCGGATGGTCGACGGCCTGATCGTGCCGGCCGAATCGATGCGCGAAATCAGCACACGCCTCTCGACCATGGCAGTCGAGGATCGCCGCGAGCTCAATTGCATCGGCCGGGAGCGTGCCGATCTTGTCGTTGCGGGCTGCGCCATTCTCGAGGCCATCCTCGACCTCTGGCCGGCAGCAAGACTGGGCGTTGCCGATCGCGGCATTCGCGAAGGCATCCTGCGCAGCCTGATTGCATCCAATGGCCATGGCAGCCCCCACGCGGGACAGGTCATCGCCGCAAGTGAAGGAAACGTACAGCAAGTGGAAACCGGTCGATGAGCCGTTCGGGACGCGATCCGGGCGAAAAACTGCGTACGGCGAAGAAGCGTTCGACGAGTTCGGCACGCTGGCTCCAGCGCCAGCTCAACGATCCTTACGTCAAGAAGGCCAAGGCCGACGGTTATCGCAGCCGTGCGGCCTACAAGCTGATCGAACTGGACGAGAAGTTCGGCCTGTTCAAGGGCGTAACCCGTGCAGTCGACCTCGGCATTGCGCCGGGCGGCTGGAGCCAGGTGCTGCGGCTCAAGTGCCCCAGGGCCAAGGTCGTGGGCATCGACCTGCTGCCCACCGATCCCATCGAGGGTGTGACGATCTTCGAGATGGACTTCATGGCAGACGAGGCCCCTGCGGCGCTGGAAGGGGCGCTGGACGGCGCGCCGGAACTGGTGCTGTCGGACATGGCGGCCAATACGGTCGGTCACAAGCAGACCGATCATCTGCGCACGATGGGGCTGGTCGAGACGGCGGCCGATTTCGCGATCCAGACGCTGGCACCGGGCGGTACTTTCGTGGCCAAGGTCCTTGCAGGAGGCACCGATACAGAGCTGCTCAACCTGCTCAAGCGCCACTTTACCAGCGTCAAGCATGCCAAGCCGCCGGCAAGCCGCAAGGACTCTTCCGAGTGGTACGTCATCGCCAAGGGCTTCAAGGGCTAGGGCGAGCCTCTCGTCGTTCCCGCGACTGCGGGATGACGCTGTTTTCTCGGCGACCTTGCAAGTCAGCCGGCCCGGTTAGTCTCGGCCGGGCGGGTTGGCTTATTTTTCCTGCGCTAAAGACGGAAACGGCCCGAAGGCGACTCGGTGACGCCTGCGGACCGCTTCCTGCCGGCAATGCCGGATTCGTCGAATTTTCGGGATTATTCGGCCGCGGCGGCCTCGCCTTCCGCGGGAGCAGCGGCTTCCGCGCCTTCTGCCGGAGCGGCAGCGGCGTCACCCTCGGCCGGTGCCTCGTCGGCGGCCGGCGGGGTGGGCAGCGGCAGGTTCGAGCCCTGCGTGTTCAGATAAGCGATGAGGTTCGCGCGATCTTCCGGCTTGGAAAGTCCGGCGAAAGTCATCTTGGTGCCAGGCGCGAAGGCCTTGGGGCTCTTCAGCCAGTCGTTGAGCTTGTCGAAGGTCCATTCGCCGCCGACGCTCTTGAGCGCATCGGAGAACGCGAAACCGGCTACGCCCTGGCCGATGGCTTCGCCAACGACACCATGAAGGTTCGGGCCGATGCCGTTGGCACCGCCGGCGTTGATCGTGTGGCACGAGGCGCACTTGGCGAAAGTCGCCTCGCCCTTGGCGACATCGGCGCCGGCCAGAAGCGTTGCGATCGGCACTTCGCCGGCGCCTTCGCCTTCTTCCTGCACGCCTTCGATGGCGTATCCCATCGTCTCGGGACGATGCGGTTTGTCAGCCTTGAAATAATGCGAGCTGACGGTCGTCAGGCCGAGCCCAACGATGCCTGCGAACAGCGTCCAGCCTGCAATGGTATTGAAACGATCATCCATTCGAAGTTGCCCCGCCGGTGAATCTAGCCCATTCGGTTGCGCTGCGCTCTAGTGGCGGGCGGTGCTTAGTGCAAGAGCCATTGCGGATATCGCAGTTGCAGCCTAATCGCGCAGGCACCATGCATTCCTATCCCAAACCCGCCCTCGCCCTCGTGGCAGAGATGGAAGCCGCAGCGGCTTCTGACCCTTCGCGCGCCATGGCCTTGCAGGGCGCACCAGGCTGCAACGGGCATCGTGCCGCCCTCGAATTCGATCCCGATTGCCTGCCGCTGCCGTGCTTTTCCTTCGAGGATGCGCTCGATGCGGTGAAGGAAGGCAAGGCCGAGCGGGCGATCATTCCGATCGAGAATTCGCAGCACGGCCGCGTCGCCGACATCCATTTCCTGCTGCCGGAAAGCGGGCTTTCGATCGTCGGCGAACATTTCATGTCGATTCACCACGCGCTGATGGCGCTGGGGGACGGACCCTTCAGCGGTGCGTACAGTCACCCGCAGGCGCTGGGCCAGTCCCGCCATTACCTGCGTGAGCGCGGGATCGTGCCGATGTCCTATGCCGATACCGCCGGCGCGGCGGCCTACGTGCGCGAGCAGGGCGACCTGACGGCCTGCGCCGTGGCGCCCAAGCTGGCGGCCGAGCTCTACGGACTCAAGATCATCGAACAGAATGTCGAGGACGCCGCGGACAACATGACGCGATTCGTCGTGCTGGCCAAGGAACCGCTCGATCCGTTCTATCTCCAGGGCGAGACGGCGATGACGACCTTCATCTTCGAGGTGAAGAACATTCCCGCTGCGCTCTACAAGGCGCTGGGCGGCTTCGCCACGAACGGCGTCAACATGACCAAGCTGGAAAGCTACCAGACCGGGGCAAGCTTTGCCGCCACGACCTTCTATGCCGACATCGAAGGCGTGCCGGGCGATCCGCGTGTCGACATGGCGCTGCAGGAACTGGCTTTCCACTGCAAGTACGTGCGGCCGCTGGGCAGCTACCGGCAGGCGCGCGCCCGCGGCTGATCCTGCGCGAAGCGTGCTTGCGGCCCGTCGGATGGCGGTGCTGCCTGAAAAGTCGGGAATTTTCAGGCCTGCTTGCGCGGCGGTCACGCTGGCAATCGCTTGCACGTCACGGCCGCCCATGCCAATCAGGCCGGCGTGACGGTTGGTGGGCCTCAGATTGCGGGTGCGGCCGCTGCCCGGGACGCCGCGAGCGACTGGGAGGCCGTGCGCGCCGCGTCCGATATCCAGTACGCGCCTTTGCCGCCGCTCCAGCAGCCGCCCGTCTCCGAAGTACCGGGCTGGCTGCGCGCCCTTTCCAGGCTGATGGAAGCCATCTTCGCGCCGATCGGGCGCCTGCTGGGCATGTCCTGGCCTGTGTTCCAGTACGTCCTGATCGCACTGGCGGCAGCGATGGCGGTGTTTCTGCTCTGGCGGATTTTCGGCCCGGCCATCGCCGTCTGGCGCAATCGCCGTGACCGGGAGGAGGACGCCGTCTGGACGCCGAAACGGGCCCAGGCCGTCGCCCTGCTCGAGGATGCCGACCGGCTTGCCGCGCAAGGGCGATTCGGTGAAGCCGCGCACCTCCTGCTTCAGCGCAGCGTCCACCAGATCAACGATGCCCGGCCCGACTGGCTGATCCCGGCCAGCACCGCGCGCGAAATTTCCGTCCTGCCGATGCTGCCCGAAAGCGGCCGCCGCGCCTTCGCGACCATTGCCGAGCGGGTGGAGCGCAGTCTGTTCGCCCGGCGCGATCTCGACGCGCAGGACTGGTCAGCGGCCCGCGCCGCCTATGCCGATTTCGCCCGGCTGGAGCTGCGCGCATGAGCGCGGCGGCGTCCGCTGCAGGCCCGGTTGCAGGCACCGCCATTCCGGTCGGCGCCAACCCTTTCTCCCGCCGCGCCGCCCTGGGGATCGTGCTCCTCGGCTCCGCCCTGTTCATCGCGCTGCTGTGGATGATCGGGACCGGCAACGGGATGGGCACCAGCAACGACGGCCAGGCCCATGCGCAGGGCAAGGGACTCAATGGCTATGCGGCCATGGCCGATTTCCTCGACCGGCGCGGCTTTGCCGTGCGCAAGGTCAAGAACGAGGGTGCGCTTGCGAAGCAGGGGCTGCTGGTCCTGACACCGCCTGCCTTTGCCGAGGGAGAGGAGATCGACCGCATCGTCAGTGCCCGGCGCTACATCGGGCCGACGCTGGTGGTCACGCCCAAGTGGATGGCAGGCCCGGTCAATCGCCAGCAGAAGGGCGCGCGGCGCGGCTGGGTGCAGCTCATGGGCGCTTCTGGTCCCAACTGGCCGGGCTTTCTCGACGATGTCGGCGTCACCCTGTCGCCGATGGACAAGGACGGCGCGCAGCCGGGCTGGCGCGGCATGGGCCTTGGCGGCGTGCTGCCCGAGGGCAAGCAGGTGCTGTCGGGGCAGGGCGACCGGCTGGTCCCGCTGGTGGAAGGTCAGGACGGCCGGGTCCTCGCGGCCGTCCTCGACGACGGCGGCGACTACCCCGAGCTGGAAGACCGCGCGCTTGCACCGATGAAGTCCGAGGTCGAGGATGACGACCTCTATCCGCTGGTGCTGGTGTTCGAGCCGGACCTGCTCGACAACTACGGCATGGCGCGGCTTGAGAATGCGCGCCTTGCCGAGGCGCTGGTCCGGGCCAGCGGGATTTCGCCGGGCGATCCGGTGATCTTCGACATGACGCTCAATGGCTTCGGCCAGTCGCGCAACCTGCTCACGCTTGCTTTCACTCCGCCGTTTCTCGCCGCCACATTGTGCCTGCTGCTCGCCGCGGTGCTGATCGGCTGGCGTGCCTTTCTGCGGTTCGGACCGCCAGCCAGTGCGGAACGCGCCATCGCCTTCGGCAAGCGCGCCCTCGTCAGCAATTCCGCCGGCCTCGTGCGCCGTGCCCGCCGCCTGCACCTGATCGGCGGACCTTATGCCGACCGCATCCGCGAGCGTCTCGTGCAGGGGCTTGGCCTGCCGCGATACCTCGATACCGTTCACGCCGAAGAGGCCATCGACCGCGCCCTTGCCGCGCGCGATCCCGAAGCCGAACCCTTTTCCGTCATTGCCGCGCGCCTCAAGCGCTCGCGCAAGGCCCATGACCTCCTGAAAGCCGCGCGCGAACTCCACGCGCTCGAAAGGAAGCTGATCCGATGAGTGAGACCGAGACCCTCAGCCTGCCCGATGTCGCGCAGATCGCCGGGGCCATACGCGAACAGGTCGGCAAGGCCATCGTTGGCCAGGCCGGGACCATCGACCACTTGCTGATCGCGCTGATGGCGCGCGGCCACGTGCTGCTTGAAGGGCCGCCGGGCACGGCGAAGACGTTCCTCGCGCAGTGCTTCGCGGCGACGCTGGGGCTCGATTTCGGGCGTATCCAGTTCACGCCGGACCTGATGCCGGGCGATATCCTCGGCTCCAACCTGTTCAACTTCCAGACCAGCCAGTTCACCCTGACCCACGGGCCGATCTTCTGTGACCTGCTGCTGGCCGACGAAATCAACCGTACCCCGCCCAAGACGCAGGCCGCCCTGCTCGAGGCGATGCAGGAACGCCGCGTCACGCTGGACGGTGCCGCCCATGCGCTGCCGCCGCATTTCATGGTCGTCGCCACGCAGAACCCGATCGAGAGCCAGGGCGTCTATCCGTTGCCCGAGGCGCAGCTCGACCGTTTCCTGTTCAAGCTGCTGGTCGACTATCCCAGCGCCGAGGAGGAGATCCGCATCGTCGCCCGCTACGGCGAGAATCGCGGTGCGCCTTCGCCTATGGAGCTGGGCATCGAAGCGGTGGCATCGCCGCAGGTGCTCTCCGCCGCAACCCGCGCCGTGGCGAGCGTGACCCTCGCCGATAGCGTGACCGACTACATCGTGCGGCTCGTGCGCGCCACGCGTGACAGCGCCGACCTTGCCTGCGGGGCGAGCCCGCGTGCGGCGGTGCTGCTGGCCGGGGCGGCCCGCGCCCGCGCGGCGCTGGAGGGCCGCGACTATGTTGTGCCAGATGATGTGAAGGCACTGGCGACCGGCGTGCTGCGCCACCGTCTGCTGCTCAGTCCTGCGGCGGAGATCGAGGGCAAGCAGGTTGAGGCGCTTGTCGCCCAGCTTGTCGAACAGACCGAGGCGCCGCGCTGACGCGATGAGCACGCGGCTTGCCCCGATCGTACCGACCGCGCGCGCCGTGGTGCTGCTGGCGCTTGGTGCGCCGGTAGCGCTCGTCATCGGCGCAACGCAGCCGGAAGCATGGGTCATCGCGCCGCTGTTCGGGCTTGCAGTGCTGGTGCTGATCGTCGTTGACGGTCTGTTGGGAGGGCGGCTCGAGGATTTGCAGGTGACCGTGCCCGGCGATGCCGAAGTCGGGGCCGAGACGCAGTTTTCAGCCCGCGCCGCGCTCCATGCAGGCAGGCCCTCTGCCGTCGAGATCGCGCTGGAATGCGATGCGCGGCTGTCGCCCGGCGGGCGCTGCCAGTTCGCTCTGCACCGTCGGGACGGCGAATGGCGCGGGCAGGCGCAGGTCAGCCCTTCGCGTCGGGGCACCGGCCGGGTCACGCGGTGCTGGCTGCGCTGGACCGGGCCACTGGGGCTGGGGGCGCGGCAATTGCTGGGCGATCTCGACGAACAGGTCCGCGTCTGGCCGAACATTGCCGCGGTGCGTTCCCCGGCCCTGCAGACTTTCCTCAAGGATGCGCAATACGGGCTTATCGCGCGGCGAATTCGCGGCGAGGGTACGCAGTTCGAATCGCTGGCCGAGTACGAGCCCGGGATGGATCGCCGCCGCATCGACTGGAAGGCCTCGGCCCGCCACGTCCATCTCTACGCCAAGGAATTCGAGACCGAACGCAACAACCAGATCGTCTTCGCCTTCGATTGCGGGCAGGCGATGTGCGAACCGATTGCAGGGATGCCCCGGCTCGACCGCGCCGTTTCCGCCGCGCTGGCGACCTCCTATGTCGCGCTGAAGGGCGGGGACCGGGTATCGCTGTTCGGCTTCGCCTCCCGGCCCGAAGTTTCCACGCCTTTCATCACCGCTTCGCGCGACTTTCACCGTCTGCAGCGCGCCGCCGCCGGGCTTGAGTACCGCGCCGAGGAGCCCAATTTCACGCTCGCCCTGGCGACCCTTGCCAACCGGTTGCAGCGCCGCTCGCTCATCGTCGTGTTCAGCGACTTTTCCGACCCGACCAGCGCCGAACTGATGATCGAGAGCATCGGCCGTCTCGTCTCCCGCCACGTCGTGCTGTTCGTGACGATGGAGGATGAGGAGCTCGAGGAAATTTCGGCCGAGCCTCCCGAAGATCTCGAAGTGCTCTCGATGGCGGTTTCGGCCGACTTGCTGCTGCGCCAGCGCGCGCTTGTGACCCGGCGGCTGCAGCAGATCGGCGTCGACGTCATCGAGGCCCGCTACGACCGGATCGGTACCCGATTGCTCGACGCCTACCTTGCCATCAAGCGATCCGGAGCGATCGGATGACCGCTACCCTCGATGCCATCGAAAGCGCTGCCTTGCGTTCGGATCGTTTCCGGCTCGAGCGCGAGGCGGACTGGAAGCGGCTGGAAGCTATCGTCACGCGCATGGAAAAGGGCCGGATCAGGGGCATTTCCGACGAGGACCTGCTGGCGCTTCCCGGCCTCTACCGCACCGTCGCCTCCAGTCTGTCGATCGCGCGGGAAACTTCGCTCGATGCGGCAACGCTCGCCTACCTTGAAGCGCTGGTCCAGCGCGCGTGGTTCGTCGTCTATGGCCCGCGGACCAGCCTGTGGGAATGGTTCCGCGGCTTCCTTGGCGGTGGCTGGAGCGCCGCGGTGCGGGCGATCTGGGTCGATATTCTCATCGCCTTCGCGGTGATGGTGGCGGGAACGGCGGTCGGCTGGCTGCTCGTCTCGCACGATCCGGAATGGTATTTCGCGCTGGTGCCCAAGCAGTTCGGCGACGCGCGCGTGCCCGGGGCAAGCGCCGAGGCGCTCAAGGCGACGATCTTCGGTAATTCCGGGCAGAACGGGATGAGCGTGTTTGCCGCCCAGCTGTTCAGCAACAATGCGCAGGTCTCGATCCTCGCCTTCGCGCTCGGCTTCGCCTTCGGCGTGCCCTCGCTGCTGCTGCTGGTGCACAACATGGCCGTGCTGGGCGCCATGCTCTGGCTCTACAATGGGGCGGGGCTCACAACGGATTTCGCCGGATGGATCGCGGTCCACGGTACGACCGAGATTTTCGCGATCCTGCTGGCGGGGGCAGCCGGACTGCACATCGGACGCTCGCTGGCATTTCCGGGGCGCAGGCCGGTGCTGCAGGCCACTGCGCAGGCCGGACGGCGCGCCGCGCTGGTCATGGCCGGCGTCGTGCTCATGCTTGTCGTCGCGGCCCTGCTCGAAGGCTTTGCGCGCCAGCTTGTCGATGAGACGGCGGGGCGCTTCGCCATCGGCGGATCGATGCTGCTGATCTGGCTCGGCTATTTCTTCGCCTTTCGCGGCAATGACGGCCACGCGGCGAGCCGGGACACCTCTCGATGACCGCGATGCCGACCCGCCTGCGCCGTTCCTCGCGCGACCGCGTGCTCGTCACGCCCGAGGGGATCGCCCTGCCGGTCACCGTGGCCAGCCGCGGCGCGCGGGCCGGTGCGCTAATGCTAGACCTCGTCTTCATATTCCTGCTGATCCTGGGATCGACGATGGCGCTGTTCTCGATCGCCGGCGGGGCATCGGCGTTTATGCGCGAGATCGAGAGCGACACGGCTGCAGGGCATGTCCTGCAATTCATCTTCATCGTCTGGATCGTGGTCCTGTTCCTGTTCCGCAACGCCTACTTCCTGTTCTTCGAACTCGGCCCGCGCGGCGCGACGCCGGGCAAGCGCATGGCGGGCATCCGCATCGCCGCGCGCGACGGCGGGCGGCTTTCGGCGGAAATGGTCATTGCCCGCAATCTCCTGCGCGATGTCGAGCTGTTCCTGCCGTTGGTCTTTCTCGCTTCTGCGGGCGTGGAAAGCGGAGCGGCGTGGCTGGCCGCGACGGGCTGGTTCCTGATCTTCATGCTGTTCCCGATGTTCAACCGCGACGGCCTGCGCGCCGGGGACATCATCGCCGGTAGCTGGGTGCTCGAAAGACCGCGGCAGAAGCTGGAGGCGGCGATGTCAGTCGCGCGCGGAGCGCAGACCGCCGTGGCTGCGCCGCATCGCAAGTACCACTTCGAGGATGCGGAACTGGCGGTTTACGGAGAGTACGAGCTTCAGGCGCTGGAACGCGTACTGCGCGGCAGGCGGGATCAGTCGATCGAATCCGTCTATCAGACGATCGCCGCCAAGATCGGCCGCAATGACGGCTGGAACGACGAGCGCCGGTTCCTCGAGGCATATTACACCCAGTTGCGCGCGCGGCTGGAGGCAGGCATGCGCATGGGGCGGCGCAAGGCCGACAAGTTCTCGGACGAAGGCTGATGATCGACGCCTTGAGGATCGTGCCCGATGACCTGTCCGGCGATCAGGTTCTCGCCCTGCTGCAGTTCCATCTCGACGAGATGCACAAGTGGTCTCCGGCCTGCAAGGTTCACGCGATGCCGGCAGAGCGCCTGCGGCAGGCGGACGTTGCGTTCTATTCCGCATGGGATGGCGAGCGGCTCGCCGGTTGCGGCGCGATCAAGCATCTGGACGACGGCCACGGGGAACTCAAATCGATGCGCGCCGCGCCCGATTATCGCGGGAAGGGGGTGGGCAAGGCGATCCTGCTTCATCTGCTCACGGTCGCGCGTGAGCGCCGCTATACCCGCGTCAGCCTCGAGACCGGCAAGCCGGAGGCCTTCCGCGCCGCCCGGCAGCTCTACCTTGCGAACGGCTTTGTCGAGTGCCCGCCGTTCGGCGACTATGTCTCCGACGCCTTTTCCATGTGCATGACCCGCGCGCTGTAACGGGAAACGGCCGCCTCCTTGCGAGCGCGGCTGCAAAGACTTGCGCTGAATCGGACGGAATTGACGAGCGCGGGCAAGTGAACCAGGAAACGGCAATGGATATGAGACTCGCCGCGCCAGCCGATGCAGCAGCCCTTGCCGATCTGGGCGCGCGCAGCTTCGTGGAGAAGTTCGGGTACCTCTACCGCCCGGAGGATCTCTCTGCCTTTCTGGCCGGTTCCCATGGCGAAGACGTCGTTGCAGGGCAGATCGCAGATCCGGGCATGCGGATCATGCTGGCCGTCGACGGGACCCGCCTGCTGGGATTCTGCAAGATGGTCATGGCCTGCGGCTGGCCGGAGCACGCCCGCGGCAGCAAGGTGGTCGAACTCAAGCAGCTCTACACCGATCCCGATGCGACCGGGCAGGGCATCGGCGCAAGGCTGATGGACTGGGCGATGGACGAGGCGCGAGATTTCGGCGCGGACGAAGTCCAGCTGTCGGTGTGGAGCGAGAATTTCGGCGCTCACAAGTTCTATGCGCGCCAGGGCTTCGAAAAGGTCGCCGACATTCACTTCATGGTCGGCGAACAACGTGACGAGGAATTCCTCTACGCGCGCCTGTTGCTGGGCTGACGGCGCTCTACCCGAACCACTTCCAGCGCCAGAACATCAGCAACTGCATCACCAGGATCGCAACGCACATGGCGACGACCAGCCAGAAGGCGTCCGGGTTCGAGGCGCCGGGCATCCCGCCCACGTTGATGCCGAGCAGGCCGGTCACGAATCCGAGCGGAAGGAAGATCGCCGCGACGATCGTCAGCAGGTAGCTGGTGCGGTTCGACTGGGCGACGGCGCGGGCGCGCAGGTCGTCCTGCAGGACGACCGCGCTTTCCTTGCTGATGTCGAGATCGTCGATATAGCGGCGCATGCGGTCGATCGTCTCGGCGATCTCGCGGCGGTCGTGATCCTCGAACCAGGCCGGGGCATCGCGCGAGATGCGCTCCAGCGCGACGTGCTGCGGCGACATGTGGCGCTTGAGAGCGAGGCAATTGCGCCGGATCGTCGAGATCTTGTCGAGCATGCTTTCCGGATCGTCGTCGGGATCGGTGTCCTCCAGCTGGTCGATCACCTCGTTCATGTCGACGATGGAGCGGTTCATGCGGGCAATCATATGCTCGACCAGCGAAGTGATGGCAGCGCCTGCATCGACCGGGCCGCGCCCGCCATCGAGATCGTGCATCACCGAACGCGGCGTCTGCAAGGGCCGCCGGCGCAGCGTGATCAGCCGTTGCCCGTCGCACCAGACCTGCATCGAGACCATGTCTTCCGGCTCTGCTCCGGGGTTGAAGTTGATCCCGCGCAGCGTCGCCACCAGCGCGCCGTCCTCGCTGAAGGCGCGCGGGCGGGTATCCTCGCTGGTGAGCAGTTCCGCCGTGGGTTCGGGCAGGCCCAGCGTCTGCTCCAGCCACTCGGCGACGCCCGGACGGTCGCGCCGCAAGTGCATCCACAAGACTTCCCCCGGTGTGCCGGGCTGCCAGGCGTTCGCTTCCTGCCAGGTCACGGTGCGCCCGCCGCCGCGACCGTCCAGCACGCGACCGAACAGCAGAGGCGTTTCGGCTTCGAGGTCGTCGGTACGGGTATCGTCGAGCATTCGCCATGCATGCCCGAAAATCCGCACGGGCAAAAGAGCGCCCTCGAATCCGCGGCTTGGCCCGGCAGAATGCAAACGTGCTTCAAACCGTCACGCCAAGCGCCTATAGGAGCGGCCATGTCTTCCATTCGACCCTGGCGCGATATCGAGCGCCGCAAGAGCCGCCAGATCATGGTCGGCACCGTTCCCGTCGGCGGCGATGCCCCGATCACCGTGCAGACCATGACCAATACGCCGACCTCGGACGCGCGCGCGACGATCGACCAGATCCGCCGCTGCGAGGACGCGGGCGCCGATCTCATCCGCGTCTCGTGCCCCGATGTCGAGAGCACCACGGCGTTCCGCGAGATCGCCCGGGCAGCGCAGGTTCCGCTGATCGCAGACATTCATTTCCACTACAAGCGCGCGCTCGAGGCAGCGGACGCGGGCGCGGCCTGCCTGCGCATCAACCCGGGCAACATCGGCTCGGACGAGCGCGTCGCCGAAGTCGTGCGCGCGGCCAAGGCCAACGGCTGCGCCATCCGCATCGGCGTCAACGCGGGCAGCCTCGAGAAGGACCTGCTCGAAAAGTACGGGGAGCCGTGCCCGGAAGCTCTGGTCGAATCGGCGCTCGATCACATCAAGCTGCTGCAGGACCATGACTTCCACGAGTACAAGGTGGCCGTGAAGGCCTCGGACGTTTTCCTTGCCGTCGCCGCCTACCAGGGGCTGGCCGACGCGGTGGACTGCCCGCTGCATCTGGGCATCACCGAAGCCGGCGGCCTGATCGGTGGTACGGTCAAGTCGGCCATCGGCATCGGCAACCTGCTCTGGGCCGGTATCGGCGATACCTTGCGCGTCTCCCTTTCGGCAGAGCCGGAAGAGGAAGTGCGCGTCGGCTTCGAGATCCTCAAGGCGCTCGGCCTGCGCACCCGCGGCGTACGCGTCGTTTCCTGCCCGTCCTGCGCGCGCCAGGGCTTCGACGTGATCCGCACGGTCGAGGCGCTCGAGGCGCGTCTGCAGCACATCAAGACGCCGCTTTCGCTTTCCGTGCTGGGCTGCGTGGTCAATGGCCCGGGCGAAGCGCGCGAGACCGACATCGGCATTACCGGCGGCGGCAATGGCAAGCACATGGTCTATCTCTCCGGGGTGACCGACCACCATGTGCAGAGCGACGACATGCTCGACCACATCGTTTCGCTGGTGGAAGCCAAGGCGGCGGAGATCGAGGCTGCCGAGGCGCAGGCCCAGGCGGCCGAGTAAGTCCGCTCCTGCGTCGCTTCTCCGCGCGCTTTACGCCGGTTTAAGGCTTTGGCGCATAGCCTGCACGGGCCATGCGCAAGGGACCGATCATCCTTCTCGTCGGGACGGCCGCCGTCGTCGGCTGGATTGCGCCTGGACTGGAGGCAGGCAACGGGCGCCGTCCTGCCGCCAGCGTCAATCCTGTCGAGGTTGCGAGCCGCGAAGTTCGGCAGGATCGCCGCGATGCCTGGCTGGCCGGCGAAACCGTGCTGCCGCGCGAACCTGACGGTCATTTCTATGCCGATGCGACGGTCGGCAATGCGCGCACGCATTTTCTCGTCGATACGGGCGCCAGCATTGTCGCTCTCACGGGCGCCGATGCGCAGGCGATCGGCCTCGAGTGGGACGATTCGGATCTCGTCGGGGTCGGGCGCGGGGCAAGCGGTCCGGTCTATGGCGTACCGGTCCGGCTGGAGCGCCTGGAACTGGGCGGCTTCGAAGCGCGTGACGTCGAGGCGGCGATCATTCCCGAGGGGCTCGACGTTTCGCTTCTCGGCCAGTCGTTCCTCTCGAAGCTGAGCGGGGTGCGGATCGAGGACGATCGCCTGGTTATCGGACCGGTAAGCTGATCCCCGGCTCGCTCACGCGCCCAGCAGCGCTGCGGTACTGCTGAACGCCCCGCTGAACTCCGCAAGGCCGGACCACACCACGAAGGCCAGCATGGCAATCACCGAGGCGGCTGCGGCGCTGCTGACAGGGGACTCGTGACGTTTCATCGGTTCCGGCCTTGCGAGAGCGGGGGCGAGCGCCTCTATGCCGCTCCGCCCGCTCGAAGGCCATGTCACCGGTCGAACCGGATATGTCGCCCGTCGAACCCGCGACCGGCCAGCCTATGCTGCCTCTTTGCGATAGGGCCCGAGCGTGGCGATCAGGACGACGACGACAGCGAGGAACAGGGCCGAGCTCACCAGGGCGATGTCGTAATTGCCGGTGACGTCCACCGACCATCCGAACAGCATGGGGCCGAAGCTGGCTCCGAAGCTGAACAGGCCGAGGATGACGCCATATGTCGCGCCGTAGTTCTCGAGGCGGGCATAGCGGCTGGTGAAATAGGCCAGCATGTCGACTTCGGCTCCGGCGGCGAGGCCGAGGAGCATCGCAGCGGGGACGACCGGTCCGCCAAAGCGCAGCAGCAGGCTGGCGATGACGGGTGAAAGCAGGAACAGGCTGGCGACATAGGGAGCGTGGAAGCGGTCGAAGAGGTAACCGACCACCACGCGCGCGGCGAGGACCGCCACGCCCACGCTGGCCGCGACTTGCGCCGCCTGGGTCGAAGCTATGCCGCGATCAACCAGCATCGGCACGAGATGGACGATGAGGCCGGCCACGATCAGCCCGAGCAGGAAGCCGATGACGATGAGCACAAGGGTCGCTCGGTTGGCCTCGAAGCGGCCGCGACCGATCCGGGAACCTGTCTTTGTATCCGGCGTTTCTCGCCCCGTGAGCAGGCTGACCGGCAGGCCGATGAGGAGCGTCACGGCGGCCATGGCCAGCACTGCATTGCGCCAGCCGTAAGCGACGAAGACCGGGCCCAGCAGGGCCGGTGCCAGCACTGCCGCTACGCCCGTACCCAGCAGCATCAGGCCGAGCGCAAGGCCTCTTGCGCGATCGAAGCGGATCGACACGACCCGGGCCCAGATCGCGGGCGTCGTTCCGCAGCCTGCCAGAGAGACCATGAGCCAAAGTGCGTACCAGGCCGGGATCGACGGCCCGGCCTGGGCCAGCAGGACGAGGGCGACAGGAGTGGCGAGGTAGCTGACAATGGCAATGCGGCGCGCGCCGAAGCGGTCTGCCAGGCGACCGACGACGGGGGCCGAGAGGAAGATGCCCAGCTGCTGGAATGTCGCCGCACCCGAAACGGCCGCCCGGCTCCACCCGAATTCGTCCTGCAGCGGCTGCACGAAGAGTCCCAGAGAGTAGAAGCCGATGCCGGTCATACCGACGCTGATGGCCAGCGCCGCAGCCAGCACTGCGGGCCAGCCCTGCGCAAATTCGCGCCGCGCGGCGCCGGGGATCGTTGCAGTCATCGCGCGATCATGACGCATGACGGTGGGCGCGGCGCAAGGCGGTACATTCGCGATCACCGTGGGGCGATCACCGGGCCGTCACGGCAGGGCTGAACCGCAGGCCCGACAAAGCAAAGGCCCCGCCGGATCGCTCCGGCGGGGCCCTGTTTGTCGCCTGTCAGGCTGGAGGGGTGAGGCTCAGGCCTCGCCTTCCTCGTCGCCCTTGATCAGGTATTCGCCCGCATCGGCGTCGGTGCCGTGGGTTTCGCCCTCGACTGCCGCCAGCGGATCGTCGCCCAGATCGTCAAGCGGGTCGCGCTTGAGTTCTGCGGCATGCTCTTCCTCGGCCGTGTCGGCAGCGATGAGCGCTTCCTGCATCTTGCGATAGGAGGCGCGCAGGGCTGCGTCGCGGCTCGACGCGGCAACGCGCACGCGGTTCATGCCCGCGCCGGTGCCCGCCGGGATGAGGCGGCCGACGATGACGTTTTCCTTGAGACCGATGAGCGAGTCCTTCTTGCCCTCGACCGCGGCCTGGGTGAGGACGCGGGTGGTCTCCTGGAACGACGCCGCCGAGATGAACGAACGGGTCTGCAGCGAGGCCTTGGTGATGCCCAGCAGCACCGGCTTGCCTTCGGCCGGCTTCTTGCCGCCCGTGAGCTTGCTGTTCACCTCGAGCATTTCCTCGAAGTCGACCTGCTCGCCCGGCAGCAGCGTGGTGTCGCCGCCGTCGGTGATCTCGACCTTCTGCAGCATCTGGCGAACGATCACCTCGATGTGCTTGTCGTTGATCTTCACGCCCTGGAGTCGATAGACTTCCTGGATTTCCGACACGAGGTATTCCGCCAGAGCCTCGACGCCGAGGACCTCGAGGATGTCGTGCGGATCCGGCGAGCCGGAGATCAGGTTGTCGCCCTTCTTGACGAAGTCGCCTTCCTGAACGTCGATCACCTTGCTCTTGGGGATCAGGTACTCGACGGGTTCGCCTTCCTCGGGAATGATCGCGATCTTGCGCTTGGCCTTGTAGTCGCGAACGAATTCGATGCGGCCCGAGACCTTGGCGATGACCGCATTGTCCTTCGGCTTGCGGGCCTCGAACAGCTCGGCAACACGCGGCAGACCGCCGGTGATGTCACGGGTCTTGGCAGCTTCGCGCGATGCACGGGCGATGATGTCGCCGGCCTCGACGGTCTGGCCGTCCTCGACCGAGAGCGTCGCACCCGGCGCCAGCATGTAGCGTGCGGCCTCGCCCGAGGAGTCGTCGAGAAGGGTGATGCGGGGACGCAGGTCTTCCTTCTTCTTCGAGCGGCTGGACGAACGGTCTTCGGTAACGACGCGGCTGGTCATGCCGGTGGCATCGTCGACCTGTTCGGTCAGCGTGCGGCTGTCGATCAGGTCCTGATACTTCACCACACCTGCCGTTTCGGTGATGATCGGCAGGGTGAACGGGTCCCACTCGGCAAGGCGTTCGCCTTCCTTCACGGTAGCCCCGTCGGTGTGCAGCAGCACCGTACCGTAAGGCACGCGGTGCATGGCGCGCTCACGGCCTTCGGTATCGATCACCACGACTTCGCCGTTGCGGGCGAGCGACAGGCGACGGCCGCGCTTGTCGACGATCGTCGGGATATCGCGATACTGCACGGTACCGTCGCAGATCGATTCCAGGTGGCTGGTTTCGTTGAGCTGCGCGGCGCCGCCGATGTGGAAGGTACGCATCGTCAGCTGCGTGCCCGGTTCACCGATCGACTGGGCGGCAATGACGCCCACCGCTTCGCCGATGTTCACCGGCGTACCGCGGGCGAGGTCACGGCCGTAGCACTTGCCGCAAACGCCCTGGGTCGCTTCGCAGACCAGCGGCGAACGGATGCGGGCCGACTGCGCGCCAGCGCCTTCGATCGCCTTGACCGCCGATTCGTCGAGCAGCGTGCCGTTGGCGACGACGATTTCGCCTTCCTTGTCGACGATGTCCTCGGCCAGGGTACGGCCCAGGATGCGCTCGGCCAGCGAGGCGATGACCGAACCGCCCTGGACGATCGCGCGCATTTCCAGCGCACGTTCGGTGCCGCAGTCCTCGACGACGACGACGCAGTCCTGCGAGACATCGACCAGACGGCGGGTCAGGTAACCCGAGTTCGCCGTCTTGAGCGCGGTGTCGGCGAGACCCTTGCGGGCGCCGTGGGTGGAGTTGAAGTACTCAAGGACGGTCAGGCCTTCCTTGAAGTTCGAGATGATCGGCGTTTCGATGATCTCGCCCGACGGCTTGGCCATGAGGCCGCGCATACCGCCAAGCTGCTTCATCTGGGCCGGGCTACCACGAGCGCCCGAGTGGCTCATCATGTAGATCGAGTTGATCTGAGCCTGACGGCCGGTTTCAGGGTCGACCGGAAGGGCCTTGAGCTCTTCCATCATGGCGTTCGCGACCTGGTCGCCGCAGCGGCTCCAGGCGTCGATCACCTTGTTGTACTTTTCCTGCTGGGTGATGAGGCCGTCCTGGTACTGCTGCTCGTAGTCGGCAACCAGGTCCTTGGTCTCGCCCACCAGGGCTTCCTTCGATTCCGGAATGATCATGTCATCCTTGCCGAAGGAGATGCCGGCCTTGAACGCGTTGCGGAAGCCGAGCGTCATGATGGCGTCGGCGAACAACACCGTGTCCTTCTGGCCGGTGTGGCGGTACACCTGGTCGATGACGTCGCCGATTTCCTTCTTGGTGAGAAGGCGGTTGACGACTTCGAAGGGCACCTTGTGGCTCTTGGGCAGGCATTCGCCGATGAGCATGCGGCCCGGCGTGGTCTCGAACCGCTTCATGTACTGGTTCCCGTCCTCGTCGGTCTGCGGCACGCGGGCCTCGATCTTCGAGTGCAGGGTGACGGCGCCGGTGAAGAGCGCCTGGTGCACTTCGGCCATGTCGCCGAACTTCATGCCTTCGCCAGGATCGCCGGAGCGGTCCATCGACAGGTAGTACAGGCCCAGCACCATGTCCTGCGAAGGCACGATGATCGGCTTGCCGTTTGCGGGCGAGAGGATGTTGTTGGTCGACATCATCAGCACGCGCGCTTCGAGCTGGGCTTCCAGCGAGAGCGGAACGTGGACGGCCATCTGGTCACCGTCGAAGTCGGCGTTGAAGGCCGAGCAGACGAGCGGGTGCAGCTGGATCGCCTTGCCCTCGATGAGAACCGGTTCAAAGGCCTGGATGCCCAGGCGGTGCAGGGTCGGCGCGCGGTTCAGCAGAACCGGGTGCTCGCGGATCACCTCGTCGAGGATGTCCCAGACTTCCTTGCGTTCCTTCTCGACCCACTTCTTGGCCTGCTTGAGGGTCATCGAGAGACCCTTGGCATCGAGGCGGGCGTAGATGAACGGCTTGAACAGTTCGAGCGCCATCTTCTTGGGCAGGCCGCACTGGTGCAGCTTGAGCTCCGGACCGGTCACGATGACCGAACGGCCCGAATAGTCGACGCGCTTGCCGAGCAGGTTCTGACGGAAGCGGCCCTGCTTGCCCTTGAGCATGTCGGACAGCGACTTGAGCGGACGCTTGTTGGCACCCGTAATGACGCGGCCGCGGCGGCCGTTGTCGAACAGGGCGTCGACGGCTTCCTGCAACATGCGCTTTTCGTTGCGCACGATGATGTCCGGCGCGCGCAGTTCGATCAGGCGCTTCAGGCGGTTGTTGCGGTTGATGACGCGGCGGTAGAGGTCGTTGAGGTCCGAGGTAGCGAAGCGGCCGCCGTCCAGCGGAACCAGCGGGCGCAGTTCCGGCGGAATGACCGGCACGACTTCAAGGATCATCCACTCGGGACGGTTGCCCGAATCGATGAACGATTCGACGACCTTGAGACGCTTGATGATCTTCTTGGGCTTCAGTTCCGACTTGGTCGTCTCAAGCTCCTGGAGAAGGTCGGCACGCTCCTGCTCGAGGTCGAGCTCCATGAGCATCTGCTTGACCGCCTCGGCGCCGATCCCGGCCGAGAAGGCGTCTTCGCCGTATTCGTCCTGGGCGTCGAGCATTTCGTCTTCGGTAAGAAGCTGGAACTTCTCTAGCGGGGTCAGGCCCGGCTCGATGACGATGTAGCTCTCGAAGTAGAGGACGCGCTCAAGCTGCTTGAGCTGCATGTCGAGCAGCAGGCCGATGCGCGAAGGCAGCGACTTGAGGAACCAGATGTGCGCGACCGGGGCGGCCAGCTCGATGTGGCCCATGCGCTCGCGGCGCACCTTGGTGACGGTGACTTCGACGCCGCACTTTTCGCACACGACGCCCTTGTACTTCATGCGCTTGTACTTGCCGCAGAGGCACTCGTAGTCCTTCACGGGGCCGAAGATGCGCGCGCAGAACAGGCCGTCACGTTCCGGCTTGAACGTGCGGTAGTTGATGGTTTCCGGCTTCTTGATCTCGCCGAAGGACCAGGAGCGGATGCGCTCGGGGGAGGCGAGACCGATCTGGATCTGATCGAAGGTCTCGGGCTTCGCCATCTGGTTGGTGAATTTGGTCAGGTCGTTCATAGTTCAGTCCCCAACAGGGTGAATTCTCTTGGCGGGTGGAGAGGGGAGGGCGGAGCGTGGAAGCCCCGCCCGATCCCGTTACTCCGCCGCTTCGGCCAGGCCGTCGTCGTCCTCGTCGTCGTGGCTCTTGAGCTCGACGTTGAGGCCCAGCGAGCGCATTTCCTTGACGAGAACGTTGAAGCTCTCGGGGATGCCCGCCTCGAAGGTGTCGTCGCCCTTGACGATCGCTTCGTAGACCTTGGTGCGGCCGACCACGTCGTCCGACTTCACGGTGAGCATTTCCTGCAGCGTGTAGGCTGCACCGTAGGCCTGGAGTGCCCAGACCTCCATCTCACCGAAGCGCTGGCCGCCGAACTGCGCCTTACCGCCCAGCGGCTGCTGGGTGACGAGCGAGTAGGGGCCGATCGAACGGGCGTGGATCTTGTCGTCGACAAGGTGGTGC
This sequence comes from Novosphingobium sp. PY1, assembly GCF_017312445.1. NCBI lineage: Bacteria > Pseudomonadati > Pseudomonadota > Alphaproteobacteria > Sphingomonadales > Sphingomonadaceae > Novosphingobium > Novosphingobium sp. PY1. Next base: position 236,039 of record NZ_BLTI01000004.1, read on the forward strand.
AGCTTGAGCACGTACTTGTAGCCGACAGTGACCTTGCGGTCGAACGCCTCGCCGGTGCGGCCGTCGAGGAGCGTGACCTGGCCCGATTCATCGAGCCCGGCGAGCTTGAGCATGGCCGAGACGTCGGCTTCCACCGCGCCGTCGAACACCGGGGTGCCCATGGGCACGCCGGCACGCACGTTCTGCGCCAGTTCCACGATCTGCTCGGGCGTGCGCGCGTCGATCTCGGCGGTGTAGTTCTCGCCGTAGATCTCCTTGAGCACTTCCTTCACGGCTTCGGGCGGCTGACCGGCAACCGGGTCGGGGTTGGCGGCGCGCCATGCGTCGAGCGCCTCGCCGACCTTGCTGCCAAGGCCACGAGCGGCCCAGCCGAGGTGCGTTTCGAAGATCTGCCCGACGTTCATGCGCGAAGGCACGCCCAGCGGGTTGAGTACGAAGTCGACCGGGGTGCCGTCCTCGAGGAAGGGCATGTCCTCCTGCGGCAGGATGCGGCTGATGATACCCTTGTTACCGTGACGACCGGCCATCTTGTCGCCCGGCTGCAGCTTGCGCTTCACCGCAACGAAGACCTTGACCATCTTGAGTACGCCCGGAGCGAGTTCGTCACCGCGCTCGAGCTTCTCCTTGCGATCCTCGAACTTCTCCTGGATCGCCTTGACGGTCGCGTCGTACTGGGCCTTCACCGCTTCGAGCTGCGACTGCATGTGGTCGTCGGCGACCGCAAACTTCCACCATTCGTGCTTCTCGACTTCGCCGAGAATGGCCTCGTCGATCTCGATGCCCTTCTTCACGCCCTTGGGCGCCGAAGCGGCCACCTGGCCGATCAGCATTTCCTGCAGGCGGTTGTAGGTCGCACGGTTGAGGATGGCGCGTTCGTCCTCGCGGTCCTTGGCGAGGCGTTCGATTTCCTCGTTCTGGATCGCGCGGGTACGGTCGTCGATCTCGATGCCGTGGCGGTTGAAGACGCGCACGTCGACAATGGTGCCCGAAACGCCCGGCGGCAGGCGCAGCGAGGTGTCGCGAACGTCCGAGGCCTTTTCACCGAAGATGGCGCGCAGGAGCTTTTCTTCCGGCGTCATCGGGCTTTCGCCCTTCGGGGTGATCTTGCCGACGAGGATGTCACCCGGGTGCACTTCGGCGCCGATGTAGACGATGCCCGCTTCGTCGAGGTTGCGCAGCGCTTCCTCGCCGACGTTCGGGATGTCGCGGGTGATGTCTTCCGGACCCAGCTTGGTATCGCGGGCCATCACTTCGAACTCATCGATGTGGATCGACGTGAACACGTCGTCCTTCACGATCCGCTCGGAGATGAGGATGGAGTCTTCGTAGTTGTAGCCGTTCCAGGGCATGAACGCGACCAGCACGTTGCGGCCCAGGGCCAGTTCGCCGAACTCGGTCGACGGGCCGTCGGCGATGATGTCGCCGGCCTCGACGACGTCGCCCACCTTCACCAGCGGACGCTGGTTGATGCAGGTCGACTGGTTCGAACGCTCGAACTTCTGCAGGCGGTAGATGTCGACGCCCGACTTGCCGGCCTCGATGTCACCCGCGGCGCGGATGACGATACGGGTGGCGTCGACCTGGTCGATTACGCCGCCGCGCTGCGCAGAGATCGCGGCGCCGGAATCGCGGGCGACGGTCTCTTCCATGCCGGTGCCGACGTAAGGCGCATCGGCCTTGACGAGCGGAACGGCCTGACGCTGCATGTTCGAGCCCATCAGAGCGCGGTTGGCGTCGTCGTTTTCCAGGAACGGAATGAGCGAGGCGGCCACCGAGACGAGCTGCTTGGGCGAAACGTCCATCAGCGTGATCTGGTCGCGCGGGCTCATCACGAATTCGCCGTTCTGGCGAGCCGAGACGAGTTCCTCGACGAACGAACCGTCGGTGTTGAGTTCGGCCGAAGCCTGCGCGACGGTGTGCTTCTGCTCTTCCATCGCCGAGAGGTACACGACCTCGCCGGAGACCTTGCCGTCCACGACCTTGCGGTACGGGGTTTCGATGAAGCCGTACTTGTTGACGCGTGCGAAGGTCGACAGCGAGTTGATCAGACCGATGTTCGGGCCTTCCGGCGTCTCGATCGGGCAGATGCGGCCGTAGTGGGTCGGGTGAACGTCGCGGACTTCGAAGCCGGCGCGCTCACGGGTCAGACCGCCCGGGCCAAGCGCCGAGACGCGGCGCTTGTGGGTGACTTCCGAGAGCGGGTTGGTCTGGTCCATGAACTGCGAGAGCTGCGAGGAACCGAAGAACTCGCGAACGGCAGCCACGGCGGGCTTGGCGTTGATGAGGTCGTTGGGCATCACGGTCGAGACGTCGACCGAGCTCATGCGTTCCTTGACGGCGCGCTCCATGCGCAGCAGGCCGACGCGGTACTGGTTTTCCAGCAGCTCGCCCACCGAACGCACGCGGCGGTTGCCGAGATTGTCGATGTCGTCGATCTCGCCCTTGCCGTCCTTGAGATTCACCAGTTCCTTGACCACCGCGAGGATGTCATCGGTGCGCAGGGTGGTGACGGTGTCCTCGACTTCGAGGCCGAGGCGCATGTTCAGCTTGACGCGGCCGACGGCCGAAAGGTCATAGCGGTCGCCGTCGAAGAACAGGCCTTCGAACAGGGCTTCGGCGGTTTCCTTCGTCGGCGGTTCGCCCGGGCGCATGACCTTGTAGATGGCCTCGAGACCCATGTCGCGGTTCTCGGCCTTGTCCACCTTCATGGTGTTGCGGATCCACGGACCGGTGTTGACGTCGTCGATGTCCAGCAGGTTGAGCTGGTCGATGCCGGCAGCGTCGATCACCTCGAGGTTTTCCGGCGTTACTTCGTCGCCTGCCTCGATGTAGATGCGGCCGGTGGACTCGTCGATCATGTCCTCGGCGATGTAGCGGCCGAAGATTTCCTCGGTCGGGATGAGGAGTTCCTCAAGACCGTCCTTCTGCGCCTTGTTGGCGGCACGCGGGCTGATCTTGTGACCGGCGCCGAACACGACTTCGCCCGACTTGGCATCGACGATGTCGAAGGCCGGCTTCAGGCCGCGCCAGTGCTCGGGGGTGAAGGGCAGGCGCCAGCCGCCTTCGCCGCGCTTCCAGGTGACGGTGTTGTAGAAGTGGTCGAGGATCTGCTCGCTGTCGAGGCCCAGGGCATAGAGCAGCGAGGTGACCGGCAGCTTGCGCTTGCGGTCGATACGAACGTTGACGTTGTCCTTGGCGTCGAACTCGAAGTCCAGCCACGAACCGCGATACGGGATCACGCGGGCAGCGAAGAGGAACTTGCCCGAGGAGTGCGTCTTGCCGCGGTCATGGTCGAACAGCACGCCCGGCGAACGGTGCATCTGCGAAACGATGACGCGCTCGGTGCCATTGATGAAGAAGGTGCCGTTCTCGGTCATGAGCGGCATGTCGCCCATGTACACGTCCTGCTCCTTGATATCGAGCACGGAGCGGGTCTCGGTTTCCTGGTCCACCTCGAACACGATCAGGCGCAGCGTGACCTTCATCGGGGCCGCGTAGGTGATGCCGCGCTGGCGGCACTCGGTCACGTCGTACTTCGGCTCTTCCAGTTCGTAGTGCACGAAGTCGAGTTCGCTGGTGCCGGCGAAGTCACGGATCGGGAACACCGAACGCAGCGTCTTTTCCAGGCCCGAAACGTAGCCGACCGAAGGATCGGAACGCAGGAACTGCTCGTAGCTCTCGCGCTGGACCTCGATGAGGTTGGGCATCTGGACGACTTCGTGGATGTCGCCGAAGATCTTGCGGATCCGCTTCTTCGCGGAGCGGCGGGGTTCGAGGGGCTTGGTCGCCATGTGGGGTTCTTGCCTCTTCGCTTCTCAAAAGGGACCGATTCGTGATGAACGGTCCGGAAAAATTTCGTCTTCGCGAGGACGATTTTCCGCCCGATGGACGGATCACCTGAAACACCAAAAGGCCGCTCGGCATGCCCGGAATCCCGAGCATCGGGGTCCGAAGCGGCCTGCAGCCTCTGCGTCAGATGAATACCCGGACCGCTTCCTTCCTGGACGTGTCCCCGCGCATGGACCCGCCTTGCTCGAAGCGCCGAGCGAGGTGTGCATATAGGAGTGCGCCCCTGCACTGTCAAACGATCCCATGGCCACCTCGCGAAGGCGAAGCGGGGGCAGGTGGATTTGCGGTGCGCGAGCGACCGGTGGAGCATTCATGGCGTTGATCCGATGCGATATTCACGCGTTGGCTGCGATTTTCCGGTGAACGTCAAATGAACGCACTGTCATGCGCTGACAGGGCAACTACAGTGTCTGACCGTCCAAGTATCAATTCGTCGCATTTGGCCTGTCGACTTGTCCTATATTGGCGGTCTTGACGGTAACTCTTTCAAGTCGGCGCGCATTGTACCGGGCATGACAGAAGTACGCACACGTTCGCCCCGCGCCCTGACGGCGGTTGCCGCTGTCCTGGCGCTTGGTTCCACGCCGGTCCTGGCGCAGGACAGTGGGGCGTCCGCGCCCGCGCTGAGCCTGCCGCAGGACGTGAACACCGCTTCGCCCGTCGACGCATCGAGATCGGCGGCCCCGGTCACGAACTCAGCCGAGCAGCCGCCTGCGGTCCAGCCTGGCATCGTGCTCCCGCAGGCGCAGCCGGCACGGGATGCATCGGTTCCGCAGCCGGCAGTTATGCCGGTGGCGCCCGTGGTTGAGCCCGAGACCACGACCGCCAGTTCCGCAGCTGCGAACGGTCCAGCGGATGCCGCGCCCGAAGAGCGCAGCCAGGCCCAGCGCACGACGGCAAGCGAACCGAACGCGCGCGGCGCAAGCCGAGGCCGCGCCGCGGAGCCGGTTGCCGTGCCCAGCGAAGGCCGGGTCGGTACGGCCGCCGACGGCGCGCTTGCGCAGGGCGATGTTGCAGACCCGGTGCCGGCCTCGCCGCTCGGTACGGTCCCGCCTGCCGATGCCGATGCCGGTGTCGATGCCGGCGCTGCGATCGATACGCCCCCGGCCGATGACGGCGGCGACTTGCCCGTCGAGGGGATTCTCGGCCTGCTTGCCGCGGCAGGCATAGCCGGTGCGGGCATCATGGCCATGCGTTCGCGCCGCAAGCGGGTTTGCCAGCCTCGCTCGCGTGAGCCTTTGCCCGGGTCGTACAAGCCCGCTGCCGCCTATCGCCCGGCCTCGGCCTCTGCTGCCGCTTCGGCGTCGAACGCTTCGAGGGCTGCGGCCATGACGGCCGGTGGTTCGGCGGCCATGGGAAGTCCTGCTGCGACCGCCCCGGCAAGTCGCCCGCTCGAGCGCAAGGTCCAGGCCCCGGTCGCAGACAGCGGACCGGTTCCGACCGGTGAGGAGCGCCGCGAACTGCTCGAAAGCATGGCAGCGGCGCCGCCGGACGCCGGCAACCCCTTCACCTCGCGCAAGGCTCGCTTGCGCCGCGCGCGGATCCAGCTCCAGCACCGCGAACACCTGCAAAAGCAGGGAATGGCCCAGTCCTTCGACTGGCGCACCTACCGGCCTGCGACCAAACCCTCCACCCCTACGCCCCCACTGGTCGAGGCCTGATCGCCAGCCGCCAATCCCTCGGGCGGCCGGTGACGACGGGGCGACTCCCAGCGAGTCGCCCCGTTTTTTCGCGTGCTTTCGGCGCGCGGGTCCAGGCGCTGCCGCCGCCAGGCCGGGCTTGAGGTCCTTGTTTTTCCGTAATTCGATGAGTGAATTATCGTTTTTCAATATTATTGTTTGACAATAAGGCGGTGTAAAATTATTGATTATCGATATTGAACATATCGGAGAACGAACAATGACCACTTACAACGTGCAAGCCGCATCCCGTCCCGCAGCCGTCGTCATGGCCCTTACCTTCATGGCTGCCTTCTGGGTCCCCACCCTGTCGAGCCCGTCGCAGGCTGCCACGGTGCAAGCCGCCGCTTCCGTCCGGGGTGATGCGATCGTCGTCGGCTATGTCGCGCCGACGCTGATGTGATCTGAAAAGGAGGTTGCCGACATGAACGCCATCACCCGCCTCGCCAACGATCCCCTCCTGTCGATCGCCAAGGGGATCCTTTACTTCCTGATGGTCGCGATGGGCGTGGGCGCCGCGGGGTGCCTGGCGGGAATGATCGGCCTCTTCGCCTTTCCCGGACAGATCTCCGTCGAATTGGGCAAGGATGCTCCTGGCTTCGATTTCGTGCAGTTCCGCTGGCTGCTGGAGCTGGTGCTAGCCCTCGCCATCGCGCTGCTCGCGATGCTGGGCATGATCTTGCTGCACCTCAAGCGCATCGTTGATACGGTCGGGCAGGGCGATCCCTTCGTGCCCGACAACGCGACGCGGCTGACCCGGATGGCGTGGCTTTCGCTCGCGGTGCAGCTTGTCAGCCTGCCGATCTCCGGGCTCGGCACGTGGATCCACAAGGTCACCGAAGGCGTAGGCGCCGACAAGGGCGATTTCCAGATCGATGGCGGGGTCGACGGCAATGGCCTGCTGCTGATGCTGATTCTCTTCATTCTTGCCCGTGTCTTCCGTAAGGGCGCCGAGATGCGCGCCGAGCTGGAAGGAACCGTCTAATGCCCGAGGATACAGTCGATGGGGGCACTATCGTGGTTCGTCTCGATGACCTGCTCTACGCCCGCCGCATGACCCTGACGCAGCTGGCAGAGCGCATCGGCATTACCCTGGCCAACCTCTCGATCCTCAAGACCGGCAAGGCCAAGGCGATCCGTTTCTCCACGCTCGAGGCGATCTGCCGCGAGCTGGAGTGCCAGCCCGGGGACCTGTTGGGGTACGAGCCGGTCGGCGCGGGGGCGTCCTCGGAGGCCTGAGGCCACCCATCCGCAAGAACGGCGCGGCGCCCGACTTCCCCGTCCGGCGCCGCACGGCTTTGCTTGACTCTCCGGTGCAAATCGGCCAATGGCCCGCTCCGACCGGCAGGCCCTGCGCCTGTCGATCATCCGTCCGAGACAGTTGGTGCCGTTTTGCGGCTTAATTTCCAGCCTAGACGGGGAACAGGAAATTTTCCGGCCCCTCGCTCCTTTTCGAAGCGTGGTGCCCAGATCGTGCTTCGGCACGAGAACTCCTTCCCCATCGACAACGGACTCGCCCGAAGTGCTTTTGCGCTTCGGACAAACGTAGCCGGCCGTGCGGGGCGAAACCCCCAAGCGGTCACATGTGAAGGAGTAAGGCATGGATCGTTCGCAGAAAGCCGAATCGGTCGCCCAGCTCAACGCGGTCTTCAACGAGGTCGGCGTGGTGGTCATCACCCGCAACCTCGGCATGTCGGTGGCCCAGTCCACCGAACTGCGCAACAAGATCCGTGAAGCCGGTGCGTCCTACAAGGTTGCGAAGAACCGTCTTGCCAAGCTTGCCATCGCGGACACCGACTACGTCGGTATCGGCGACTTCCTGACCGGCCCGACGGCCATCGCCACTTCGGTGGACCCCGTCGCAGCCGCCAAGGCCGTCGTCGATTTCGCCAAGACGACCGACAAGATCGAGATCGTCGGCGGCGCGATGGGTTCGCAGGTTCTGAACGCGGACGGCGTCAAGGCTCTCGCCTCGATGCCCTCGCTCGACGAACTGCGCGCCAAGCTCATCGGTCTCGTCCAGGCTCCGGCCACGAAGATCGCCCAGCTTTCGACCGCTCCGGCGGCCAAGCTGGCCCGTGTCTTCGGCGCCTACGCCGCCAAGGACGCTGCCTGAGCGCAAGTCGAAGCAATTCGATTCGAAACGATTTATCCCGCCTGGTTGCATGAGGCACCGGCGGGACCACAGATCAGGAGTTAATTATCATGGCCGATATCGCCAAGCTTGTTGAAGAACTGTCGCAGCTGACCGTCCTCGAGGCCGCTGACCTCGCCAAGGCTCTCGAAGAAGCATGGGGCGTGAGCGCCGCTGCTGCCGTGGCCGTTGCCGCTGCTCCGGCCGGTGGCGAAGCCGCTGCCGTTGAAGAGAAGACCGAATTCGACGTCGTCCTCACCGGCGACGGTGGCAAGAAGATCCAGGTCATCAAGGAAGTCCGCGCCATCACCGGCCTGGGCCTCGCTGAAGCCAAGGCTCTCGTTGAAGGCGCTCCCAAGCCCGTCAAGGAAGGCGTCAACAAGGCTGAAGCCGAAGAGATCAAGAAGAAGATCGAAGAAGCCGGCGGCACCGTCGAGCTCAAGTAATCTTCTTTCCGGATTTTTCGGAACGAAACAGGGAAGGGCGGCTCCATTGGGGCCGCCCTTTTCCTTTGCGCGCCGTTCTGCTCGCTGTCCCGGCAATGTCGCGCGCCGCGAAAGGCAACCACGGTTCCCTTTCGTCATGATTCTTGGCATGGTCGATCCCCGCCCACGTGGCAGCTGAAGGGACGCATGGCCTACCGCTTCAAAGCCAGGGACAGCTCGGTGGAACATGCCGTGCGCCGCATCGCGCGCGAGCAGGCAGCCCGCGCGCTCAGTGCGATCGAGCATGAACCTGCGGCCGTTGCCACGCACGAAGTGCGCAAGTCCTGCAAGAAGATCCGCGCGCTGATCCGCCTCGTGCGGCCGGCGTTTCCCGACTATGCGACTGAAAATACTCGTTTCCGGGACATGGCCAGGCTCATGGCGGGCTCGCGCGATGCCAAGGTCGTGGCCGATACCTGCAGGATGCTGATCGAGCATGCCCCGGGGGATCAGGGGCAGGACATGTTCGCACCGGTGCTGGAAGAGCTGGAAGCGGCGGGAAGCGGGCTCGTGCAGGGCGAGGTCGAAGACGCCCATCTCGAAAAGGTGCGGGTCCTGCTTGAAGAGAGCCGTGAGCAGGCCGCAGACTGGTCAGTCGAGGAAAAGGGCTGGGACGCGATCGGCGCAGGGCTGAGCAAGGTTCTTCACCGCGCTGGCAAGGCAGCGCAAGTTGCGGCGGCCGATCCGAGCGCGGCAAACTTCCATGAACTGCGTAAGCGCATGAAATACCACTGGTATCACACGCGCCTGCTGGTGCAGATCTGGCCCGAGATCATGAATGCGCGGGCGGCCCAACTCAGCCTGCTGGCCGATAATCTGGGGCTCCATCACGACATTGCCGTTTTCGAGCGGAGGCTGGTCGAACTTCACGCCGGTGGCGCGCATCCTCATGCGGTGGCCAGTCTGCAGTTGCTCGCCTTGGAGCGTCGCGAGACGCTCGAACGGGCGAGCAAACCCCTGATCGAGCGGATCCTCGCGCAGTCGGCCGAGCACCTCGAGGGGTATTGGTGGTCCCTGTGGCAGATCTGGCGCGCCGGGACCGCGCACAAGAGGGACTGAGCGGGCCATGGCAATCGAGATCGAACGCAAGTTCCTGGTCGAGGGCGAAGGCTGGCGCGGCGCGGTCGTCGCGAAGAAGCGCATCCGCCAGGCTTACCTGTCCAATGGCGGAAAGGCGGGCGTGCGAATCCGCATCATCGACGAGGATCGGGCCAAGCTGACGATCAAGTCCCGGGGTAAGGCGGGCGGCAAGGCGCTTTCGCGCTCCGAGTTCGAATACCAGGTGCCGCTCGAGGATGCGCGGGCGATGCTGGAGCTGAGGCGCGGCCTGATCATCGACAAGGTACGCCACCTCGTTCCGGCCGGTGGCGGGCGGACCTGGGAGATCGACGTCTTTGCCGGCGAGCACGAAGGACTGGTCCTAGCCGAGATCGAGCTGGGCTCTGCCGAGGAAGCAGTGGATCTGCCGGAATGGATCGGGCGCGAGGTGACATCGGACCCGCGCTACAGCAACGCGGCGCTCGCACAGGGCGGCTGAGCATCGGGTAATCTGCGGTTCAGGTTGAGGGGATAAGTTTCATCTTCGCAACGGGTTGAGTCACAGGAGATCCCTCAATGCGAATTGCCCCCCGCAATTATGTGATCGGCGCCGCGATCCTGGCGGTGCTTGGCGCCGGCGTTGCAGAAGCCGCCACGGCAAGGCTCCATTCGATGAAGGTCGAAGCGCCCGATGGCGCGGTGGTCCATGTCCAGTACACCGGCGATATTGTGCCCAAGGTGGAAATCGTCCCGGTCGATCGGGACGTCTCCGCCCTTCGGGCCTATCCGGCCAGCGCCGATCCAGAGCCGATGCTCATGGCGGATCCCTTCGCCGGCATGGAGCGCATCTCGGCCATCATGGATGCGATGATGCAGCGGGCCGCGCTCATGCAGCGGGCCGCGCTCATGCAGCGGCAGGCCGCGCAGATGCAGGCGCAGGCAGCGGCGACACCTGCGGTTGCCGGCAATGCCGCGCCCGGCTTCACCATGGTCGGTGACATGCCGCAGGGCATGCACGTGACCTACTATTCATCCACGACGAGTGCAGACGGCTGCACCCGCACCGTGTCTTATAGCTCCGAGGGTTCGGGCACCGCCCCGAAGATGGTCCAGGCGGCATCCGACGCCTGCGATGCCGCCGATGCGAGCGGTTCGGCGATGCCCGCCGCTATTCCCGCCAAGGCCGAAGCGCCGGCCAAGGCGCCCGAAGCACTCGGCCAGAAAGTCTGAAGTCCCCCGCAAGGCCCCTGCAAGCAATGTGTCCCGACTGAAAAGGGGCGGCCCGGAACCCTTCCGCGCCGCCCCTCTTTTCATCGGGAAATGACCCGTGCCCGCGAGACTTATTTCAGCGTCTCGAGATAGTCGATGATTTCCTTGCGCTTGGCGGCATCGGGCTGGCTGATGACCATCTTGGTGCCGGGAACCATCTTGAGCGGACCCGACAACCAGGTGTCCAGCGTACTGCGGTTCCAGGTGATCCCGGACTTCGCAAGTGCAGGCGAGAAGTTGTAGCCTGCGACCTCACCGGCCTTGCTGCCGACGATGCCGAAAAGGGTCGGGCCAACGCCGTTCTTGCCGGGTTCGACCGAGTGGCAGACCTTGCACTGCGTGAAGGAGGGGGGCGGCGTGGCGGGCGCCGTGGCCGCAGCCGATACCATCTTGGCGGCAGGTGCTGCCGCGGTTGCCTTCGCTTCGGCTTGCGGCTTGGCCGTTTCTGCCACTTCAGGGATGGAATCCTTCTGCATGGCAGCGTCCGGCGTTGCAGCGTCCGGCGTTGCGGATGCGATAGCCGCTTCCTCGCTCGATGCCTGTTGCGCCGGTTCGCTCCCGGCGTCCTGAGTTGCGGTATCGGTCGTGGCTTCGGTCTCGGAGCCGCCGCATGCGGCGAGCAGCGTCATAGGGGCAATGGCAAGCAGGAAGCTGGAACGCATTGAAATTTCTCCTTCGCGGGCATTCGTATCGCACTGATCCGGGGAATGAAAGCTTGCGCAAGCCGGCGCGAGAATGCCTTGCCATGGGAATTTGCTTCCGTTGTTTGGCCGCTCGGCCTATCGCGCCGCTCCGCAATGACGAAGTTGGTCCGCTCCTCGACTCTGCGCAGCGAATTGCGCGCCACCCTGCGTCTTGCGGGCCCCTTGGCGCTGGCCAACCTGCTGCAGATGGCAGTCTTTGCCACCGACGTCATTTTCGTGGCGCGGCTCGGCCAGCAGGCGCTTGCCGCGTCGAGCCTTGCCATCGCTCTGATCGCAGTAATGATGATGGGGCTGAACGGGGTGACCAGTGCGGTCGCGCCGCTGATCGCCGCCGAACTGGGGCGGCGCAGCAATGCAGTGCGCGAAGTGCGTCGCTCGACGCGCATGGCGCTGTGGGTGGCGGTCATTCTCGGCATCGCCGGATTTCTCGTCAGCCTGAAGGGTGAGTGGCTGATGCTGGCGACCGGTCAGGACCCCGAAGTCTCTGCGCTTGCGGGCCATTTTCTCGTGATCGTGTCGATCGCAATGACGCCGATGGCGGTGTCCAACGTGCTGCGCACCTTCGTTTCGGCGCTCGGGCGGCCGGTTTTCGCGACGCTGATCACCGCGCTGTCGATCCTCGTGAATGCGCTGGGCAACTATACGCTGGTCTTCGGCCATTTCGGGGCGCCGGCTCTGGGGCTGACGGGCTCGGCACTGTCGAGCATCATCACCGCCTGCATTGCGGTGCTGGCCTACTCCATCGCAATCGCGCGGGACCGCAACCTGCGACGCTTCCACATCTTCGGTCGCTGGTGGCGGCCGGAGTGGAGCCGCCTGCGCCAGATTCTCGCGCTCGGGCTGCCGATCGCGCTGACGCTGATTGCGGAAGGCGGCCTGTTCAGCGGGGCGGCCTTCCTGATGGGCCGCATCGGCGAGGCGCAACTGGCCGCGCACACCCTTGCGCTGCAGATCGCTTCCTTCGCTTTCCAGGTGCCGTTCGGCATCGGCCAGGCCGCGACGATCCGGGTCGGTTATCACTACGGTGCGGCCAATCGCCTCGCCATCGGCCATGCCGGCTGGGCGGCGATCATCATCGGTCTGGCGTTCACCTCGGCCTCGGCCGGCGCGATGCTGGCGTTCCCGAAGCTGATCCTCTCGGCCTACATCGACGTGTCGGCGCCCGCGAATGCGGCGCTGATCGCCTTTGCCCTGCGCTACCTGTTCGTCGCCGCAATCTTCCAGCTGACCGACGGACTGCAGGCGGTAGGCGCGGGGGCGCTGCGCGGCATCCAGGACACCCGGGTGCCGATGACCATCGCCATCTTCGGCTATTGGGCAGCCGGTTTCGGGGTTTCGGTGGTCCTTGCGTTCTGGACCCCGCTGGAAGGGGTGGGCGTCTGGATCGGCCTCGCCGTCGGCCTGACCGTGGCGGCGATACTGCTGCTCGCCCGCTGGCACTGGCGCGATCGCTTCGGTCTCGTGCCCGCGTAACGCAGGCATTTCGCCCCGCCGGAGCGCGGTTGCGTCCGATTCCGGGAACGGCTTGCAAATTTTTTAGCATCGAGCCGCTTGACGCCTCCGGGGCGCGAGACCATATCCCCGCCGTTGGCACTCTCAGAGCGGGAGTGCCAATTCCAGATTCTTGCTCATAGGATTAGGGAGTATCCAATGACTTTCCGCCCGCTGCACGATCGAGTTCTCGTGCGCCGCGTTGAGGCCGAAGAAAAGACGGCCGGTGGCATCATCATCCCCGACAGCGCCAAGGAAAAGCCCGCAGAGGGTGAAGTGGTCGCTGCCGGCAACGGCGCCCGCGCCGAAAACGGTACGGTTACCCCGCTCGACGTCAAGGTCGGCGATCGCGTGCTCTTCGGCAAGTGGTCCGGCACCGAAGTCAAGGTCGACGGTGAAGACCTGCTGATCATGAAGGAAAGCGACATTCTCGGCGTCATCGCCTGAGCCTGTACGCAACCATCCATCTGATATTCTAAAAGGAATTCTACAATGGCAGCCAAGGACGTAAAGTTCTCGCGCGACGCCCGCGAGCGCATTCTCGCCGGTGTCGACACCCTCGCCAATGCCGTCAAGGTGACCCTGGGCCCCAAGGGCCGCAACGTCGTCATCGAGAAGAGCTTCGGCGCTCCGCGCATCACCAAGGACGGCGTCACCGTCGCCAAGGAAATCGAACTCAAGGACAAGTTCGAGAACATGGGCGCGCAGATGATCCGCGAAGTGGCCTCGAAGGCCAACGACGCGGCCGGTGACGGCACCACTACCGCTACCGTTCTTGCCCAGGCGATCGTTCGCGAAGGCATGAAGTCGGTTGCTGCCGGCATGAACCCGATGGACCTCAAGCGCGGTATCGACCTCGCCGTGACCAAGGTCGTCGAGAACCTCAAGAGCCGTTCGAAGGACGTCTCGGGCAACGCGGAAATCGCCCAGGTCGGCGTGATCTCGGCCAATGGCGACCGTGAAGTCGGCGAGAAGATCGCCGAAGCCATGGAAAAGGTCGGCAAGGAAGGCGTGATCACCGTGGAAGAGGCCAAGGGCCTCGAATTCGAACTCGATGTCGTCGAAGGCATGCAGTTCGACCGCGGCTACCTGTCGCCCTACTTCGTCACCAACCCGGACAAGATGACTGTCGAACTCGACAATCCCTACATCCTGATCCACGAAAAGAAGCTGTCGAACCTGCAGGCGATGCTTCCGATCCTCGAAGCCGTTGTTCAGTCGGGCCGTCCCCTGCTGATCATCGCAGAGGACATCGAAGGCGAAGCCCTGGCCACTCTGGTGGTCAACAAGCTGCGCGGCGGCCTCAAGGTTGCTGCCGTCAAGGCTCCGGGCTTCGGCGATCGCCGCAAGGCCATGCTGGGCGACATCGCCACGCTGACCGCCGGTGAGATGATCTCGGAAGACCTCGGCATCAAGCTCGAGAACGTGACGCTCAACATGCTGGGCGAAGCCAAGAAGGTCACGATCGACAAGGACAACACGACCATCGTCGATGGTTCGGGTTCGGCCGAAGAGATCAAGGCCCGCGTCGAGCAGATCCGTGCGCAGATCGAAGTCACCACTTCGGACTACGACCGCGAGAAGCTGCAGGAGCGTCTTGCCAAGCTGGCTGGCGGCGTTGCCGTGATCAAGGTCGGCGGCGCTTCGGAAGTCGAAGTGAAGGAGCGCAAGGACCGCGTCGACGACGCTCTCCACGCTACCCGCGCTGCCGTTGAAGAAGGCATCGTCCCCGGTGGCGGTACCGCGCTGCTCTACGCCACCAAGGCTCTCGAAGGCCTCAAGGGCGAGAACGACGACCAGACCCGCGGCGTGGACATCATCCGCCAGTCGATCATGGCTCCGGTTCGTCAGATCGCGAGCAACGCCGGCTTCGACGGTGCGGTCGTCTCGGGCAACCTGCTGCGTGAAAACGACGAGACCCAGGGCTTCAACGCGGCTACCGACACCTACGAGAACCTCGTGGCTGCCGGCGTCATCGACCCGACCAAGGTCGTTCGCACTGCCCTGCAGGACGCGGCTTCGGTCGCCGGCCTGCTGATCACCACCGAAGCGGCGATCAGCGAAGCCAAGGAAGACAAGCCCGCCATGCCGATGCCCGACATGGGCGGCATGGGCGGCATGGGTGGCATGGGCGGCTTCTAAGCCAGCCCGGCCATCTGCCGAACGAAAACGGGCCGGGAGGAGCGATCCTCCCGGCCCTTTTCTTTGGGGTTCATGGCGGCGAAAAGGTGCGAAGGGTTCCGCTCGCGGCCGTTCCGGGCGGGTCCGGCAACATTTCCCCCAGATGAACGAATCCGTCGCAAAGGCGGCGTAAAACTGCGGCTTTGCGCAACTACTCGCAGCATGCCGGCAATTCATCGCGAATGGCTGGCGGTTCGCCGCCGTTTCCTTCATATTTGCGGAACTGGGACGCTTTAGGCTTCAAGAGATATGACCGGGTCTAGCACATTCATCGCAAGGTGCCTGCGTGGCGCCACTCGTCTGACCGCCGCGGCCGCGATGGCGCTGGCGTCGACGATGCCGCTTGCGCCTGCCTATGCGGGCGATACCGCGACGGTGCAGGATATCGGTGAAGTACGCCAGACGTTCGATTCGCTGTTCGGGACGGAGCTGCGCGGTCCGCCGACGTACTCGACCCAGTTCGAAAAGCAGCTGGCCTCGGTGGCCGAAGCGTCCAAGGGCCGCATCGGCGTTGCGGCGGTGGATCTTGCGACTGGCCGCACCATCGAAGTGCTGGGCGACCAGCGCTTCCCGATGGCCAGCACCAGCAAGATCGCGATTGCCGCCACTTTCCTGGCCGGTGTCGAGAAGGGCAAGTGGAGCCTGACCAGCGAATTCCCGCTGATGGTTCCGGTCGCCTCGGCGCCGTTCTCCACCCCGATCGCGCCGGTTCGGCCCGGCGCCTATCTATCGGCGCGCGATCTCATCGAACAGATGATAACCCGCTCCAACAACTACGCGACCGACGCCCTGCTCAAGGTCGTGGGCGGACCCAAGGCCGTGAACGACTGGGTGCACAATGTCGCGGGGATCGAGGAATGGCACCTCGATCGCGACATCGCCACGCTGGTTCGCGATGACGGCGCGATCGATCCGGCACAGGTGATCGACAAGCGCGACAGCGCCACGCCGCTGGCGATGGTGAAGCTTCTGAACGGCATCTACGACGGCAAGTGGATGAAAGCGGAAAGCCGCGACGTCATCCTCGGGGCGATGAGCCGTTGCCGCACCGGCCGGCGCCGCATCCCGGCAATGATGCCCGATGGCGTGACCGTTTCGCACAAGACCGGCTCGCTCAACAACACGTCCAGCGACGTCGGCATTATCCAGACGCCCGACGGCCATGCCTTCGCCGTGGCCATCTACGTGACCGGGCAGGGCAGCCGCCCCAACCGCGAGGCGCGCATCGCCCAGATCGCCCGCACCGTCTATGACGGCTACCTGACCGAAAGCTCCAGCTACCGCCGCACTGCCTCGCGCTGAGGAATGCGCCGGCGCAGGCCCGGTCCATCCGGATCTGGCTTTCGCGCGCATTGCGCCCGGGCCGGCAAGACGCTCCAGGCAAAAGGAAAGGCCCGCCGGACCGAAGTCCGACGGGCCTTTGCCGTCACTCCAGACTGAGCGTTCGGGCTCAGTTGGTGTGGTTGTCCATTTCCGCTTCCGCGTCCTTGGCAGCCTGCTCGGCGCTCGATGCGGCGTCGCCCGCTGCGTCGGCAGCATCTGCACCGGCATCCTTGGCGGCATCGGCGGCGTCGTTTGCAGCACCGGCCATCGCATCGCCCGCATCGTCGACAGCGCCGGCGGCGTCGGTTGCCATCGCGCTCATGTCATCGGCAGCGGAGGAGGCTGCGGCCTCGGTCGCGTCCTGGGTCTTTTCAGAGCAGGCGGCGAGCGAGAGGGCCGCAACAGCGGCGGTGGTTGCAATAACGATCTTGCGCATCTTTCAGTAATCCCTCGTTGGCAAGTTGAACCCCGATGGCGAAAGCCACGAAGCAGGCCCGGAATCTTGAACCGGGCCGGTCCCCCATGGATTAGGAGGGGGCACGCGGCGTTTCAAGCACTCGGGGCAAAACGCGCATCGGGCCGGGCGGTTCCCGAGAAAGTTCACGACCTTCATCGACCTGCCTGCTGACGCCCCGCTTCGGCACTGCTAGGGGACTGTCCATGGATCCCAAGCAGCACCTCTATCTCGTCGACGGCTCGGCCTACATTTTCCGCGCCTATCACCGCCTTCCGCCGCTGACGAACCCGGAAGGCACGCCGGTCGGTGCGGTCTACGGCTACACGACGATGCTGTGGAAGCTGGCAGACGATCTCAACAAGGCAGACGGGCCGACGCACCTGGCCGTCATCCTCGATGCCGGGAGCAAGTCGTTCCGCAACGACATCTACGAGGAATACAAGGCCAACCGTCCGCCGCCGCCCGAAGACCTGCGCCCGCAGTTCCCGCTGATCCGCGATGCGACGCGCGCCTTTTCGCTGCCATGCATCGAGGAACAGGGTTTCGAGGCCGACGACCTGATCGCCTCCTATGCCCGCGCCGCGGCCGAGCAGGGCTGGAACGTCACCATCGTCTCCTCGGACAAGGACCTGATGCAGCTGGTCGGTACTTGCGAGAAGGGCGGCGGCAAGATCGACATGCTGGACACGATGAAGAACCAGCGCATCGACATCGACGAGGTGGTCGAGAAATTCGGCGTGCCGCCGGAAAAGGTCGGCGATGTTCTGGCGCTGATGGGCGACTCGGTGGACAACGTACCGGGGGTCTATGGCGTCGGCCCCAAGACCGCGACCAAGCTGATCCAGGACTACGGCGATCTCGAAGCGGCGCTGGCTGCTGCGCCCGAGATGAAGAAGTCGAAGCTGCAGGAACGGCTGATCGAACAGGCCGAGCAGGCCCGCCTTTCGAAGGTGCTGGTCACGCTCAAGGAAGACTGCAACCTGCCGATGCCGATCGAGGACTTCAAGCTCGACGCGATCCCGCCCGAGCCTTTGGCAGCATTCCTCTCGACGCATGGTTTCACCAGCCTCCTGAAGCGCCTCAATGGCGGTGCGGGCAGCCCTGAGCGCGCGACCCAGCTCAACCCGGCCAAGCCGGTCACGGCGGGCGCCGGTCCCGCCGAAGGCGCCGCGCGCCAGTCGCCGCCGGAATTTCCCGCGCTCGACTATGCCGCCTACGAATGCGTGCAGACGCTCGAGGCTCTGCAGGCCTGGGTGGACAAGGCAGCCGCGGCGCATCTCGTCGCCGTCGATACCGAGACATCCGCGCTCGATGCCATGCAGGCCGACCTGACCGGCGTCAGCCTGGCGATCGGGCCGAACGAGGCCTGCTACATTCCCCTCGGGCACGGCGGCAGCGACATGTTCGCCGAAAAGCCGCAGCAGGTGCCGCTCGACAAGGCCATCGAGGCGCTCAAGCCGCTTCTGGAAAACGATGCGGTGCTCAAGGTCGGCCAGAACATCAAGTACGACCTCAACGTACTCGCCCGCTACGGCATCGCCGTGGCGCCGGTCGACGATACGATGATCGAGAGCTTCTGCCTCGATGCCGGTCGCTCCATCGACGGGATCGGCGGCGGTCACGGCATGGATGAACTGTCCGAGCGTCACCTCGGCCACAAGCCGATGGCGTTCAAGGACCTGTGCGGCACCGGCAAGAAGGCGATCCCCTTCGGCGAAGTCCCGCTCGACAAGGCGACCCACTATGCGGCCGAAGATGCCGACGTCACCTGGCGGCTGCACACCGTGCTCAAGCCGCGTCTCTCCGAAGAAGGCGGCACCCGCATCTACGAGCGGGTCGATCGCCCGCTGATCCCCGTCGTCGCGCAGATGGAGCGCCACGGGATCAAGGTCGACCGCGAGAAGCTGGCCGGTCTTTCCAGCCAGTTCGCCGAGACGATCGGCGCGCTCGAAGCCGAGATCCACGAGGCCGCAGGGCAGGAATTCACCATCGGCAGCCCCAAGCAGCTGGGCGAAGTACTGTTCGACAAGCTCGGCTACAAGGGCGGCAAGAAGGGCAAGTCGGGGCAGTATTCCACCGACCAGTCGGTGCTCGAGAAGCTCGCCGGCGAAGGTGCGCAGGTCGCGACCAAGGTTCTCGAATGGCGACAGCTCTCCAAGCTGCGCTCGACTTATACCGAGGCGCTGCAGGCAGCCATCAACCCGAAGACGGGCCGTGTTCATACCAGCTATTCGCTGGTCGGCGCGCAGACCGGCCGCTTGTCCTCGACCGATCCCAACCTGCAGAACATTCCGATCCGCACCGAGATCGGCCGCCAGATCCGCGACTGCTTCGTCGCGGACAGCGGCAATGTCCTGCTCGCGGCCGACTACTCGCAGATCGAGCTGCGGCTGGCCGCGTTCATGGCCGACGTGCCGAGCCTGAAGGAAGCCTTCGCCAATGGCGAGGACATCCACGCGCGCACGGCGCAGGAGATGTTCGGCACGGTCGATCGCGACACGCGCGGCCGGGCCAAGACGATCAACTTCGCGATCCTCTACGGCATTTCGCGCTGGGGCCTTGCGGGCCGTCTCGGCGTCGAGGCCGACGAGGCGCAGGCCATGATCGACCGCTACTTCGAACGCTTCCCCGGCATCCAGCGCTATATCGCCTACACGCTCGAGCAGGTGCGCGAGCGCGGCTATTCGGAGACGCTGTTCGGCCGCAAGACCTGGTTCCCGCGCATCACCTCGAAGAACCAGGCCGAGCGGCAGGGTAGCGAGCGCGCCGCGATCAATGCGCCGATCCAGGGTACATGCGCCGATATCATCAAGCGCGCGATGGTGCGCATGCAGCCCGAACTGGAACAGGCGGGCCTCGGCCACGTGCGCATGCTGCTGCAGGTGCACGACGAACTGGTCTTCGAACTTCCCGAAGCCGATGTTGCGGCGGCCTCGCAAGTCATCGAAAGGGTCATGGCGAGCGCAGCGGAACCGGCAGTCAAGCTGGACGTGCCGCTGGGCGTGGAGATCGGTTCGGGATCGAGCTGGGGCGCGGCGCACTGACCGCCCGCATCGCGGCGCGTGAAATTACGCCCTTGATTATGCTGCAATGCGGCATACCCTCGTGCGGATGATCCAGTTCATCGAGCGCAACCTCGTCGCCTTGCCCCTCTGGGCGGAGCAGCCCCTGCTTGCGTTGATTGCCGCTGCCATCGGCATTGCCATGGCACTGGTGATCCACTGGTTCCTCTTCCGCCTCCTGCGCCGGGTCGCCCGGTCGAGCAGCAACGATGCCGACGACATCGTCGTCAAGCGGCTGGCGCGGCCGACCCGCTATGCTTTCGTGGCGCTGGGCATCGTTATGGCCGCGCGCGAGATGCCGGTGCTCGATGCGGTCTGGTCGCGCTTCTCGGGCTTTGTCATGCCGCTGCTGACGGGCTGGATCGCGGTTGCGGTACTGCGCGCATTCGTCGAGGCGATGATCCTGCGAAACGACATCTCGGTCGAGGACAACCGCAATGCCCGGCGCAGGCGCACCCGGCTGGCGATCTTCAGCCGCATCGGCACATTCCTGATCGTTTTCCTGACGGTCGCGGGCATGCTCGCCTCGATCCCCGGAGTGCGCGAGATCGGGGTGACGCTGATGGCCTCGGCCGGCCTTGCGGCCCTGGCGGTCGGCGCGGCGGCCCAGCCCGCACTCAAGGCTCTCATCGCCGGATTCCAGATGGCCCTGACCGAGCCGATAGCGATCGACGACGTGGTGATCATCGACGGCGAGTGGGGCCGGATCGAGGATATCCGCACGACCTACGTGATCGTGCGCGTCTGGGACGACCGCCGGCTGGTGGTGCCGTCCAACCGTTTTCTCGAGGATACTTTCCAGAACTGGACCAAGACCAGTTCCGAACTGCTCGGCACGGTCATGATCTACCTCGACCACGGGGCCGAGATCGCGCCGATCCGCGCCGAATATTCCCGGCAGATCGCCGCGCATCGGCTCTGGGACAAGCGCGCGCAGGTGCTGCAGGTCACGGATTGCGACAACGAGGCTATCGAGGTGCGCCTGCTGATGAGCGCAAAGGACGGACCCACGCTGTTCGACTTGCGCTGCGAAATCCGCGAATCGATGCTCGACTGGATTCGCCGCGAAATGCCGCAGGCCCTGGTTCGCCGCCGCACCCTGCCGGTCGCCCCGGTGGAGCTTGCCGCCGGCCCGTCGATGGCCGCGGCCATGGCCGGTGAGGGCAGGGGTTCGCTACCTTAGGGGGCTTGCTGCCTTAGGGGCTGGCCGGCGCCGCACCTGCCAGGATTTGCGAGCGAACGCGCGGAGAGCCCGGATAGGCAGACGCCAGTTGGGTAGCTGGCCTGGCCCTGGCCCCAAGGAAAAAGCCCGGCCTGCACAGACCGGGCTTTCCCTGAGCTTCGAGCCGGGACCGATCAGTCCCCGTGTTTCCTGTCTCTAGTCGATTCCACCATGCCGGGGGTGATGAAGCCGATGGGGGCCACTTCCATCGCGCGCTTCTTCAACTCGCCCTTCATGCGGCCATACTCGTTCTCCATTTCCTCTGTCACTGTCGCGCGGCTGTCTTCCAGGGCTTCCTCGAAGTCAGCCATGCTTACCGACAGGACGTCGGCGCCGCCCTTGCGGATTGCAATGAGGCCCGCGCGGCGCACCACGTCTTCCAGGTCTGCGCCGGTGAAGCGCTCGGTCCGTTCGGCGATGTCTGCCAGCGAGACGTCTTCGGCCAGCGGCATCTTCGAGGTATGGATCCCCAGGATGTGCTCGCGTCCGGCCGTGTCGGGCGTGCCGACATAGACCAGCTCGTCGAAGCGGCCAGGGCGCAGCAGCGCCGGGTCGACAAGCGTCGGGCGGTTGGTTGCGCCGATCAGGACGACCGACTGCAGTTCCTCCATCCCGTCCATCTCGGCCAGGATCGTGTTGACCACGCGGGCGGTGACCTGCGGTTCGCCGAAACCGCCGCCTGAACCGCGGGCGGGTACGAGGCTGTCGATCTCGTCGATGAAGATGACGCAGGGGGCAACCTGGCGGGCACGGGCGAAGAGTCGGGCGATCTGCTGCTCGCTTTCGCCGTACCATTTGGACAGCAGGTCCGAGGACTTGATCGAGATGAAGTTCGCCTCGGCTTCCTTGGCGACGGCCTTGGCCAGCAGCGTCTTGCCGGTGCCCGGCGGGCCGTAGAGCAGGAAGCCCTTGGCCGGGCGGATGCCCAGCTTGTGGAACGCCTCGGGGTTCTTAAGCGGCAGTTCGATGCCTTCCTTGAGCTTGAGCTGCGCCTCGTCGAGCCCGCCGATATCGGCCCAGCCGATATTGGGCACCTGCACCATGACTTCGCGCATTGCCGAAGGCTGGATGCGCTTGAGCGCCTCGATGAAGTCCTCGCGGGTGACCGAGAGGTTCTCCAGCACCTCGGGCGGGATCGTGCGCGCTTCGAGGTCGATCTGCGGCATGATCCGGCGCACTGCCTCGATCGCGGCTTCGCGGGCGAGCGCGGCGAGGTCGGCACCGACGAAGCCATGCGTGGTACGCGCCAGTTCCTTGAGGTCCACCTTGTCGCCCAGCGGCATGCCGCGGGTGTGAATGGACAGGATCTCACGCCGCCCGCTCTCGTCGGGCACGCCTATCACGATTTCGCGGTCGAAGCGTCCGGGACGGCGAAGCGCCTCGTCGATCGCCTCGGGCCGGTTGGTTGCTGCGATAACGACCACGTGGGCGCGGCTGTTGAGGCCGTCCATCAGCGTGAGCAGCTGGGCGACGAGACGCTTTTCCGCCTCGCCGTGGACCTGGCTGCGCTTGGGCGCGATCGAATCGATCTCGTCGATGAAGATAATCGCCGGGGCAGCCTTGGTCGCCTCGTCGAACACCTCGCGCAGGGCCTTCTCGCTGTCGCCATAGCCGGAGCCCATGATCTCGGGCCCGTTGATCGAAAAGAAGTTGGCCTCGCTTTCGTTGGCGACGGCCTGCGCCAGGCGGGTCTTGCCGGTTCCCGGCGGACCATGGAGCAGCACGCCCTTGGGCGGCGCGACGCCTAGTCGGGTGAACAGCTCGGGGTAGCGGAGCGGCAGCTCGACCATTTCACGCAGCTGGCGGATGGTATCGCCCATGCCGCCCACGTCGTCGTAGTTGATGTCGCCGCGCCGGGCTTCGGCTTCCTCGAAGACCTCGCGCAGTTCGACTTCGGTATTCTCGTCGATGTGCACGATGCCGCGCGGCGTGGTCGAAACGACGTTCAGGCGGATCTGCGTCAGGGCATAGGCCGGCGCATTGAACATGCGGCGCAGTTGCGGGGGAATGTCGGCCACCTGCTGCTGACCGGTCGTGGCGACAAGGTCGCCCTGTACCATCGGACGGCCCGCGAAGTTGCGCTTGAGCGCGGCGGAGGGGCCCTGCAGGCGCATTTCCTTTTGCGCGGGGGCGAAGACGACCCGCTGGGCCGGACGCGATTCGCCCTTGCGGACCGTGACGTGATCGCCCGAACCGACTTCGGCATTGACGCGCTGGAGCCCGTCGAGCCGGATGACTTCGAGCCCTTCGTCTTCGGGATAGGCCAGAACGGCCTGAGCCACCGTCACCGACTTGCCGGTGATTTCTAGCACATCGCCCTCCATCGCGCCGATCGCCGAGAGCGATCCGCGCGACATTCGGGCAATGCCCTGGCCGCTCTCTTCCTGCCGGGCGGCCGCGACTTGCAGCCTGACCGTCCGTTCATCCACCTGGGGTGGGGCGTCCGCCATGTGATTCCTTTCCTTCGCCCATTTCCCTCGTCTGTCGCGCGTCGACATCGCGACTTTTCGGAGAGTGATCCTGAGCTAGGTATCGCCCCGAGGGATTTCAAACGAACGGTGGTGGCAATCTCAAGTTCCCGCGCGCGAAGGCGGCACTCGCGGGCACCATTCTTTGGTAACGCTCACAAACTGCGGACAAAAAAAGGCCCGGACGTTACCGACCGGGCCGTGGAAGTTTTGGGAGAGGATGCCTGAAAGGCAGTTTCGTTATGACTCCAGTCGCCCTTTTGTGCAAGTGCGAAATGCAATTTCCGGAGATGCAAAAAATTCAATTGTGATTGCGATTAAGCCAAGCGCCCTGGAGGAATCGCCGTAATGCACCGGAAATGGCAGGAAACCACATTCGAATCAGGTTTCATATTCCATTGTAATGTCTGCAGGTTTTGGCGGTGGCATGCTGCGCGCTGGGCATTCCTGCTGCGACGCGATATCTCCTAAGCTACCTCAGGATCTTGTCGCCGTATCGTCAGGCTTATTGCCTCGTGGGACTGAATCGCGGGTGAACCGATGGCCCGTTCAAGACCTGAACCAGGCCGCGACTCACCGAAAGCAGGAGGCAATGGGTCCTGGCGCTGCCAGCGAGTCGTTTTCGGTGTCCGAAGCGTCGGCTGCGCCGGAGGCCGGATTATCAGGTAAGCGGGAGACCCGCCCATGCCGTCACCCCGGATCGGTTCCAGGGCGATGGCAAGTGTCTGATCAGAGACCCGGCGTGGCGGTCAGTGTACCAGCAGAAGGGCCGGCGACTTTGCCTCGTTGAGGAAATAGGCGGTGACGCCGCCGAACAGGAATTCGCGCATCCGGCTCTTGCCGTAGGCGCCCATCACCAGGAGTTCGGCATGGTTCTGCGCCACGGCAGTTGCGATCGTCTCTTCGGTCGAGCCGCGACGCTGGTGCTCCTCGAACTCGGCGTGAATGCCGTGGCGCGAGAGATAGCGCAGCGCTTCGGTGCCGGGATAGCCGCCCGGCTTCTCGGCTACGGAAATCAACTTCACCATCTGGCAGTCGGCGAGCAGCGGCACCGAGGCGCGCAGCGCGGCAGCGGCCTGTTCGCCGCCGTCCCAGGCGATGCACGCGCGGCGGATCGGCACTTCCAGGCCCTTGCCGTCGGGCAGGGCGAGAACCGGAGTGCTGGAGATCAGCGCCACTTCGCCGGCCAGTCCGCCCGAGCGCGATACGATCACGAGATCGGACAGGCGGGCCGCACCGGCCAGGGCGTTGACCGGGTCGTCCTCGCTGCGCAGGACATTGAACGGCACATCGTCGCGCGAGAGGCGCGCCTCGATCGCTTCGGCGGCGGCATCGTCTTCGCCGCGCGCTTGTTCCAGCGCATCGGAGATCACGTAGCTACCGCCCATGGGGTCCATGGCGATGTAGCGGGTTACCGGCGTATCGACGAGGACGGTGACGTGACCGTCGGTCCGTCGTGCCAGGTCAAGCGCAGTGTTGATCCGGACATCGCTGTCCGGCTTGCGGTCCGCATTGACGAGAATCGAGCGCATGTCCATTTCTCCCACTGATTTTCGAACCTTAGCGGGAAGGTACGCTCCCGCCATGACCGAGATCAAACATTAATCGCATTTGCTGTCACGATCGGTGGCCCGGTTCCTCTTCAAAGCGTTATCGGCGCTGCCTGTTCCGGATGTGCGTCCACTGTCAGGCGGCTTGCCCGTGCGAACAGCTCGAGAATGACGGGCTCGCGTTCACGCGTGCGAATCGCCGCCTCGAAATGTACCTTCTGTTCGGGCCGCGGCAGGATTTCGACGAGGGACCCGCTCTGCAGATGCTCTCTTACCATGGTTTCGGGCAGGACCGCAGCGCCCCGTCCGCTGCAGACGATCTCGATCATGGTGCGCACGTTGTTGCAGGTATGCAGCGCCCGCGGGGCAAGGCCGTGGGCCGCCAGCGTGTTCACGGCGACGGCGTGGATCGGCGAGTGATCGGGCAGTGACCAGACCGGCAGCGGTTGCGCGAACCCGCCCGCGCGCGCCACCGCAGGGCCGGCCACCCAGGCGAGGTCAACCGAGCCGATCGGCGTCGTGCGAATCCCGGGGCTGGCTACCGGACCGGCAAGAAAGACGATGTCGCGCGTGCCCGACAAAAGCTGCTGGAGCAGGCGTGCGGTCAGGTCGAGGTCGATTTCCATGGTGACGCCGGGGCGTTCGCGCTCGATTGCGCCGATGAAGGCGGGCAGGCAGCTCGCCGCCGCTATCTCGCCCGAGCCGATGCGCACCGCGCCCGTTGCGCCGGCGAAGTCGCTCGCTTCCAGCAGTACCTGTTCCAGCCCGCTGCGCAGCGGTTCGCAGGCCTGCACAAGCCTGCGCCCGCGGGCGGTGAGAACCATTCGGCGTCCGTCGCGTTGGAATAGCGAGAGCCCCAGTTGCTCCTCGATCTCGCGCACCCGGGCGGAAATGGCCGGCTGGGTCGTGTTCAGCCGCTGCGCGGCCGCCGCGAAAGTGCCCAGGCGGTCGATCCACATGAGCGTTTCCAGATGATAGAGCGCAATCCGTTTCATAGAGCCTGCTTATCGAAACAGATAAAAAACAATCGCTATTCGTAATGTCATTGCATGTCTAGGGTGCCGCGCAAGCGAGAGGAGATCCGATGAACAAACTCTATCCCAGTGCTGAAGCTGCCCTCGACGGGCTGCTCAGGGACGGCCTGCTGATCGCCGCCGGCGGTTTCGGCCTTTGCGGCATTCCCGAGCGCCTGCTCGACGCGGTGCGCGACAGCGGGGTGAAGGACCTGACCTTCGCCTCGAACAATGCCGGCATCGACAATGAGGGCATCGGCAAGCTCCTGCGCACGCGGCAGGTGAAGAAGATGATCTCCTCCTACGTGGGCGAGAACAAGGAGTTCGAGCGCCAGTTCCTTTCGGGCGAGCTGGAGGTCGAATTCAGCCCTCAGGGTACCCTGGCCGAACGCATGCGCGCGGGCGGCGCGGGCATCCCGGGCTTCTATACCAAGACCGGCGTCGGCACCCAGGTGGCCGAGGGCAAGCCGACCATGGACTTCGACGGACAGGAATACGTGCTCGAGCGCGGCATCTTCGCGGACCTTTCGCTGGTCAAGGCGTGGAAGGCCGACGAGAGCGGAAATGTCGTGTTCCGCAAGACGGCCCGCAACTTCAACGTGCCCGCCGCAACCTGCGGCAAGGTCTGCATCGTCGAAGTGGAAGAGATCGTGCCGACCGGCTCGCTCGATCCGGATCACATCCACCTGCCCGGCGTTTACGTCCAGCGCCTCGTGCTTGGCGCGCCCTACGACAAGAAGATCGAATTCACGACGACCCGCGAAAGGGAGGCCGCCTGATGTCCGAGGAAACCAAGAAGGGCTGGGATCGCAACCAGATGGCCGCCCGCGCGGCGCAGGAACTGGAAGACGGTTTCTACGTCAACCTGGGCATCGGCATTCCGACGCTGGTCGCCAACCACGTGCCCAAGGGCGTCACCGTCACCCTGCAGTCGGAAAACGGCATGCTCGGCATCGGGCCGTTCCCCTATCCGGACGAGGTCGACCCCGACCTGATCAACGCCGGCAAGCAGACGGTCAGCGAACTGCCGCAGACCGCCTTCTTCGACAGCGCCACCAGCTTTGCGATGATCCGCGGCGGGCATATCGACCTGGCCGTTCTGGGCGCAATGGAAGTGGCCGAGAACGGCGATATCGCCAACTGGATGATCCCGGGCAAGATGATCAAGGGCATGGGCGGCGCGATGGACCTTGTCGCCGGCGTGAAGAAGATCATCGTCGTCATGGAGCATACCTCCAAGAACGGCGATCCCAAGTTCATTCCCGCCTGCACCCTGCCGCTGACAGGCAAGAACGTGGTGGACATGATCGTCACCGACCTGTGCGTGTTCCAGCGTCCGGACCACAACTCCCCGTTCAAGCTGGTGGAACTCGCGCCTGGTGTCACGGCTGAGGAAGTGGCGGCCAAGACCTCGGGCAAGTACGAGGTCTGACAAGAGTTTAAGCGCATTTGCCCCGGCATGACTTGCAGCGGTCATGCCGGGGCCGCATATCTCCCATCGCAAACCAAGCCACACGGGAGAATTCGGAGATGACCGATCTTGCTGCCATTCCGCTGACGCGCATCGACGGTGCCGGCGACAGCCTTGCCAACCACGAGGGCAAGGTCCTGCTCGTGGTCAATGTCGCTTCCAAGTGCGGCCTCACCCCGCAGTACGAGGGGCTGGAAAAGCTCTACAACGCATACAAGGACAAGGGTTTCGAAGTCCTCGGCTTCCCGGCCAACGATTTCGGTGCGCAGGAGCCGGGCAGCCATGAGGAGATCATGGAATTCTGCTCGCTCAACTACGGCGTCTCCTTTCCGCTCTTCGCCAAGGCCGACGTCACCGGCGAGGGCAAGCAGCCGCTCTATGCCGCGCTGATCGAGGCGCAGCCTGAAAAGGTCGGTCCCGCCGAGGAATTCCGCGAAAAGCTGAAGGGGTTCGGCATGACGCCGACGCAGGATCCGGAAGTGCTGTGGAACTTCGAAAAGTTCCTGATCGCCCGCGACGGGAGCGTCGCCGGCCGCTTTGCTCCGGGCGTTGAGCCTGGCGCGCCCGAGCTTGTCGGCGCCATCGAAGCCGAACTCGCGAAGTAGCTTGCCAAGTGCTCATGCCCCGGCCTAGCGGTTGGGGCATGAGCTATGTCCTGATCACCGCCAACCGCAATTATTCCAGCTGGTCGCTGCGGCCCTGGGTACTGATGAAAGCCCTCGGCATCGCTTTCGAGAACCGCGTCGAGCCGTTCACCAAGCCGGTGAACTTCGAGGAATTCCGCAGCTTCTCCCCCACAGGACAGGTGCCGGCGCTGATCGATGGTGAGCGCACCGTCTGGGATTCGCTGGGGATCGCGCTCTACCTTGCCGACCGTCACCCCGGCGTGTGGCCGCAGGACGAGGCTGCGCGCGCCTTCGCACAGAGCATCGTTGCCGAAATGCACGGCGGCTTCGCGGCCCTGCGCAACGACTGCACGATGAACGTGGGCGTGCGTGTTCGCCTGCGCCCGATGTCGCAAGCGCTCAGCCGGGACGTCGCGCGCCTGCGCGAGATGTTCGAGGAAGGGCTGGCGCGTTTCGGCGGCCCGTGGCTCGCCGGACCCGAATTCACTGCGGCCGATGCTTTCTATGCGCCGGTAGCCTTCCGCATCCGTACCTATGGTCTGGATGTGGGCGGCGGGCAGGAATGGGTCGATCGTGTGCTCGACCATCCGGCCATGCGGCAATGGGAAGCCGAAGCGCTGACCGAGACCTGGCGCGAGGAAGCGCACGAAGCGGAACTCGCCGAATGCGGCGAGATCGTCGCGGACTACCGCAAGAGCTGAATCGGTCGCAGGGGCCGCTCAGGCCTCTCCGGTTGCGACCGGACGGGAGGGATCGCTGATCCATTCGCTCCACGATCCGGGATAGAGCCGCGCGCCGGGCAAGCCTGCGATTTCCAAGGCGAGCGCATTGTGGCAGGCGGTCACGCCCGATCCGCAGCTGAGCACGGCAGGTTTGCCCTCGAGCAGCGCCGAGAAGGTTGCGGCCAGTTCCTCGGCCGAGCGGAAGCGCCCGTCGCCGTCGAGGTTGTCGCGAAAGAAGCGGTTGCGTGCCCCCGGAATGTGCCCGGCGACCGGATCGAGCGGGTTGGCGTCGCCCCGAAAGCGCGAAGGATCGCGGGCATCGAGCACTTGCGCCGCGCCGCCGTCGATGCCCGCAAGCACGTCCTGCGCGCTGACGATCCCGCCCACCAGCGGTTGGCCCGGAGTGAAATCGCCTTCGATGCCCGCCCCGGGCACTTCGCTGGTGAGGTCAAGTCCGGCGGCAACCCAGGCCGGCTTGCCACCGTCGAGCACCGCGACCGCGCGGTGTCCCATCCAGCGCAGCAGCCACCAGGCCCGCGCCGCCCACGCTCCGCCGTTCGAATCGTAGGCGACGACCTGCTGGCCCTTGCGCAGGCCGAGGCTGCGCAGCCAGGCGGCAAAGGTATCTCGGTCCGGCAAGGGGTGGCGGCCGTTCGAGCCGTCGGGTGCGCTGGCTAGGTCGTTGTCCAGGTGGGCATATCGGGCACCCGGCAGGTGCTCCTGCGCATAGACCGTGCGGCCCTTTTCCGGCGTGGCCAGGTCGAACTCGCAGTCGAGAAGAAGGACCGACGTGCCGCATTCCAGCAGGGCCTGCAGCTCCGCGACCGAAATCAGTGTTTCGAAGGGCGTCTTGTCGTTCATGGTGCCTCGCACGTCCGGTTCCCTGCCTGCACCGCAGTAGGGACCGGCAGCCGCAATGTCGACGCATGTCGGTAGATCGGGCCAATCAGCCCGGCAGGGCCCCGATCCGCTCGATGGCGCGGGTGCGGGTAAGGCGAGGGGTCATGAACCCCTCGCCCCGGACCGGATCAGGCCAGCGCGGCCTTGAGGTCGTCCACCAGGTCGGTGCGTTCCCAAGGGAACAGGTCGCCGCTGGGCTGACGGCCGAAGTGGCCGTAGGCCGCCGTGCAGGCGTAGATCGGCTTGTTGAGGCCAAGCCCGACTCGGATCCCGCGCGGGGTGAGGCCGCCCAGGCGCTCCTTGGCGACCTTGGTGATCGCGGCTTCCAGCGCTTCCTCGCTGACCGTGCCGGTATCATGCAGGTTCACGTAGAGCGAAAGCGGCTCGGAAATGCCGATCGCGTAGGACACCTGGATCGTGCAGCGCTTGGCAAGGCCGGCCGCGACGACGTTCTTGGCAAGGTAGCGGGTGACGTAGGCTGCAGAACGGTCGACCTTGGTCGGGTCCTTGCCCGAGAATGCACCGCCGCCGTGCGGGGCCGCGCCGCCGTAAGTGTCGACGATGATCTTGCGGCCGGTGAGGCCGGCATCGCCGTCGGGGCCGCCGATCTCGAACTTGCCGGTCGGGTTGATGTGGAACACCGTCTCGCCGGTCACGAAGCCTTCGGGCAGGATCTCGGTGACGACGCGCTTCACGTAGTCCTTGAGCTGCGCTTCCTTCTCGCCCTCGTGGTAGCCCGGCTTGTGCTGGGTCGAGACGACGACGGCAGTTGCGGCGACCGGCACGCCGTTATGGAAGCGCAGGGTGACCTGGCTCTTGGCGTCGGGTTCGAGGAAAGCCGCTTCGCCCGACTTGCGGTCGGTCGCGAGGCGCTGGAGGATCTTGTGGCTGTAGTCGAGCGTCGCCGGCATCAGGTCCGGCGTCTCGTCACAGGCGAAACCGAACATGATGCCCTGGTCGCCGGCGCCTTCGTCCTTGTTGCCGGCCGAATCGACGCCCTGCGCGATGTCGGCGCTCTGCGGGTGCAGGTGGTTTTCGAAGGTCAGGTCCTTCCAGTGGAAGCCGTCCTGAGCGTAGCCGATGCGGTGCACGGTTTCGCGAACGACGCGCTGGATTTCCTCCTGCGCGCCTTCTTCCCAGTGACCGTTCCGGTCGATCATGCCCTTGCCGCGCACTTCCCCCGCCAGCACGACGCGCTGGGTGGTAGTGAGCGTCTCGCACGCGACGCGCGCTTCGGGGTCGCGCGAGAGGAAGAGATCGACGATGGCATCGGAAATCTGGTCCGAAACCTTGTCGGGATGGCCTTCCGAGACGCTCTCGGAGGTGAAGACGTAGTCACTGCGCATGTTGGGCACCGGGATATAAAGATTGCTTTATGTCTGTTGCCGTTTACCTCCCGCGGCGGCCGAGTGCAACCACGGAAAGCGCCAGAAGGGCAAGGAATGCGCTGAAGGCGAGCGGGAGGGCATTGCCGTAGCGGGCGAAAAGCGTGGGTTCATGCGGCGGCGGGATGCGGCCGTCGAGGCGTCCGGCGCGGCGCCAGGGGACGAACTTGCGCACGATCCCGTCGGCGTCGACGACGGCGCTGATGCCGGTGGTGGTCGAACGCAGGACCGGCAGCCCTTCCTCGATCGCCCGCAGACGGGCCTGTGCCAGGTGCTGCGGCGGGCCCCAGGTGCCGAACCATCCGTCGTTCGAGGGATTGAAGATGTAGTCCGGGCGATTGCGGGGATCGACGACCTGGCCGCTGAAGATGATTTCGTAGCAGATCTGGATGCCGGCCTCGCCATAGCTGCCGAGATCGTAAGTGCGTGGCCCCGGGCCGGGCCAGAAGTCCAGCGATCCGGCCACCAGACGGCGGGCGCCCAGCGGTTCCAGCAGCCAGCGCATGGCGAGATATTCGCCGTAGGGCACGAGGTGCGCCTTGGAATAGCTGGCAAGGATGTGCCCTTCGCCATCGAAGGCGGTGACGGTGTTGCGCGCGCCCACGCTCTCGCCGTCCCTCATCACCAGGTCGACCGCGCCGGTCAGCAGCACGCTGTAAGAGCCGATCATGCGGCCGATGCGCTGGCGGGCCAGCAGCGGATCTCCGGCATAAGTGTACATGCGGTAGAGGTAATCCGGATACCCGTCGCGCAAGTAGTCGCCCAGCCCCGATTCCGGCCAGAACACCACGCGCTTCTCGCCCGGTCGGCGCTGCAGCGACAGCCTGGCGAGCTTGATGAAATTCGCTTCGTACTCGCGCGGATCGTCGATGACCTCCTGCCGCAGGTCGGGCTGGACGAGGGTGTAGTGGATCTCGCCTTCCTCGCGCTTGGCCCAGCGGTCGGGCCCGGTCATCACCATTATGAGCGGTGCGGCGAGCGCGAGGAGCGCAAGCGCGCAGGCCCAGCGGCCATGGCCGCTGCGAGCAGAGCCCAGACGAGCAAGGTAGCCGGGCAGGCAGGCCAGCAGGACCAGTACGCCGGACAGGCCGTAGGTCCCGATCCAGGGGGCCAGCAATGCCAGCCCGCGCGTGTCGAACTGGCCGAGCAGGGCGACGCCCAGCGGATTCCACGAGAACCCGGTGAAGACCCAGGCGCGCAGCCACTCAGTCACGATCCAGGCGGCCGGGAGCGCGAAAAGGACGATCAGGAAGGCTGCGGGGCCTGCCGCTGAGGTGGCCTTTTCCTTGCCATTTCCCTTGACCTTGCGCCCAGCCTTGAGCGCCAGCCATGCGCACAGCGCGGCAAGGGCGGGATAGATCGCGAGATAGAGCGAGAGCAGGAATACGGCGATGCTGCCCAGCCACGCGGGCATTTCCGCCTGGTAGGTGAAGGCGGTCGCAATCCAGTTGTTGCCGAGAGTGAAGTGGCCGAGGCCGAAGCACCAGCCAAGCAGGAAGGCGCTGCGTCCGCTGCCGGCCCGCACGACGAGCTCGGCGAGAATGGCGATCCCTGCAAGGGTCAGCGGCCAGAGCGAGAGGGGCTGGAAACCGCAGGCGGCCACTGCGCCTGCGAGGATTGCAAGCAGGCCCGCGGCAAGGCGCGGGAAGCGGTCGAGGATCGACAGGGGATTGCGGGAGGCCGGAGCGTGCCGAGGGAAATTCATCGGCGCCGGTATGTAAGCCAGCCCGGCCGCGACGCAAGCGAAGTTGCGCGCGGCCGGATTGGTTGTCGTATCAGTCTACGGTTTCCAGCGCGCTGCCGCTGCTGCCGTCTTCGTTCGAAGCGCTGGCCTTGCGGGTCCGGCGGCGCTTGGGCTTTTCCTCGCCCTCCGCGCTCGCTTCGGGCTTGGCCTTGGCGCGGGTACGGCGCTTGGGCTTTTCTTCCGCCTTGGCCGCGATCGGCGGCGGCAGGGTTGCCGGATCGAAACCGTCGGAGGCATTCTGCGCGTCCTCGGCATGGCCCTGCTTGGCTTCGGCGCCTTCGCTGGCGTCGGCTTCCTCGTTGCCGTCGCCCGCGTCATCGCCGCGGCGCGGCTTGCGCTGCTTCAGGCCGCCACGGGGGCCGCGATTCTCGCGCACGAAGGGGTTTTGCGGCGGTTCGTAGATCGAACCGTCATTGCCTTCGGCCTCTTCCTTTGCTTCGACCTGCTCGGCAGGAGCCTCGTTGCCGCGCTGGTAGCGCTGGCCGCGATCCTGCTGGTGATAGCGCGGGGTTTCGCCCTCGTTCTCGTCCTCGGAACCGGCGTCGTCGCCGTAATCCTGCGAACGATCGTCGCGGCGCGGCTGGCGCGATTCTTCCTGTCGCTGCTTCTGGTCGGCAATGACACGGAAGTAGTGGTCAGCAAACTGGAGGTAGTATTCCTCCTGGACACGGTCCCCATTGAGGTGCGCGTCATGGGCCAGCTTCCGATACTTCTCCAGCAGCTGCGGTGCATTGCCCCGCGCCCTGCTGTCGATCCGGTTCATCTGCTGTCCGCCCTGCTGACGGTTATTGCCGCGGCCACGCCTGCGGTTATTACCACGATTGTTATTCAAGGATTACGTTCCTCAAAACCCCTGGCTGCCGTCCAGAATGCCTGGCGGTTCAGCCGCACGTCGCAAGTTCACGGTTCGCTGTGATTGCCGTGATTTCCAAATCTGCTCAGTCGAGGCGCCGTAAGCTGCACCGATTGCAAATTGTGGAGGTGAACCGTGCATGGGAAGTTTCATCCATGCCTTGGTTCGTCATTAGGCTTAGGCACTCCAGCGCCGGATTCCAAGCGAAATCTTGAGTTATTCACCAAAATCCCAGGACTCGTGGCCGATCTGCCAGGTCGCGATGGAGCCGCACCGAAAGCCCGGCGGCGCGGCCGATTGCGCTGACGGCATCGGCCTGGGCATGGCCGATCTCGACCAGCGCCATCCCGGAGGGGGCAAGCAGGTCGCGCAGCTGGGGAATGAGGACGCGGTAGTCGTCGAGCCCTTCAGGCCCGGAAAACAGCGCGCCGGCCGGTTCGAATGCGCGGACGGATCGGTCGAGCGGGGCATCGTCCTCGACATAGGGCGGATTGGCCAGGATCAGGTCGAACGGCCCGCCCAGTGCCTCGGCCCAGCCCGGGACATGCCAGTCGGCCAGGGCCAGTGCGGCGCGTCCGGCAAGGCCCAGTGCCTCGGCATTGGCCCGGGCCACGGCAAGGGCCGAAGAGGAACAGTCGATGCCGACGCCGCGCGCGCCGGGAAGCTGCGAGAGCACGGCCAGCAGCAGTGCGCCCGATCCGGTGCCGCAATCGAGGATCCTGCGTGCCTGCGGCCGCGCGGCGATCGCGGTCTCGACGAGGACCTCGCTATCGCCGCGCGGGATCAGGACGTCGCTGGATACCGCGAAGGGCAGGCCGAAGAATTCCTGCTGCCCGGTGATGTAGGCGACCGGTTCCTGCGCCATGCGACGCGCAACCATCGCTTCGTAGCTTTCAGGCACCGGCGCACCCATGTGGCGCAGCAGCAGTTCGGACCGGGTGGCGCCAAGGGCGTGGGCCATTAGCACTTCGGCGTCGAGCCGGGCCGTGTCACTGCTCGCGCCCAGTTTCAGGGCAGCCTCGCGGATCGCCGCGGCGACGGTGTCTTCAGGCATCCATGGCGGCAAGGCGCTTGGCCTCGTCCTCGGCGATCAGCGCGTCGACGAGTTCGCCCAGGCCCGGGCCTTCGAGGATCTCGGGCAGCCGGTGCAGGGTCAGGTTGATGCGGTGGTCGGTCACGCGGCCCTGCGGGAAGTTGTAGGTGCGGATGCGTTCGGAGCGGTCGCCCGATCCGACCATCGCCTTGCGCGCTTCGGCCTCGGCGCCCTGCGCTTCGTCACGCATCTTTTCATAGAGCCGCGCACGCAGGACCTGCATCGCCTTGGCCTTGTTCTTGTGCTGGCTGCGCTCGTCCTGGCAGATCACCACGAGACCGGAGGGCAGGTGCGTGATGCGCACCGCGGAATCGGTGGTGTTGACGTGCTGACCGCCCGCGCCGCTTGCACGGTAGATGTCGATCTTGAGGTCCTTGTCCTCGATCTGGACGTCGACCTCGCTTGGCTCGGGCAGGACTGCAACGGTCGCGGCCGAAGTGTGGATGCGCCCGCCGCTCTCGGTCACCGGCACGCGCTGGACCCGGTGGACGCCGCTTTCGAACTTGAGCTTCGCGAAGACGCCGGTGCCCGAGACATTGGCGACCACTTCCTTGAAGCCGCCGATGTCGCTGGCATTGGCGGAGATCATCTCGACCTTCCAGCCCTGTTCGGCCGCGAAGCGCTCGTACATGCGATAGAGGTCGGCAGCGAACAGCGCGGCCTCGTCGCCGCCGGTGCCGGCGCGGATTTCCAGCATGGCCGGGCGGCTGTCGGCAGCATCGCGCGGCAACATGGCAATGGCGAGCTTGCGCTCGGCCTCGGGCAGTTCGGACTTGATCCGCGCGATTTCCTCGTCCGCCAGGGCCCGCATCTCCGGGTCCGGATCGTCGAGCTTCTGCAGGCTTGCCAGTTCCTCGCGCATCGAGACGACTTCGGCGGAGACGCGCGCTACCGGTTCGAGTTCGGCGTAGTCGCGGCTGGCGGCCACGAAGGCCTCCCCTTCCAGTGTGCCGGAAGCCAGCCGGGCTTCGAGCTCGGCGAAACGGTGCGCGATCTGGGCGAGGCGCTCGTCAGAGACGGACATCGTGCCGTACCTCCCATGCCGCGCGCCGGTCGGTCATCCCCGTGCTCACGGCCGGATCGACTGGATGACCTGCTCGACCGCGAGGTATTCCGCCGTCGGATCGGCCGCGCGCAAGTTGGCGACGGGCACGCCGTCGCGCATCACGAACGAGACGAGGACTTTCGCACCGAGCTTGACCGCCTTGTCGAAGCGCTTGCGGGGCGATCCGGTGGCGATCATCTCGGCGTCGATGCCCTGGTGGCGCAGCGCGGTGATGGCCTTCTGGGCATAGGGCAGGGCGTTATCGTCCTCGACCGCGAGGATCACCGTGAGCGGGGCTTCCCCAAGCGCGCCTGCATCGGCGACCAGCATCGAGAGGCGCTCGATGCCCGCTGCCCAGCCGACTGCCGGGGTCGCCGGTCCGCCCAGCGCCTCGAGCAGGCCGTCGTAGCGACCGCCGCCGAGCACGGTGCCCTGGGCGCCGAGCCGGTCTGTCACAAATTCGAACGCAGTGTGGCGATAGTAGTCGAGCCCGCGCACAAGGGCCGGCGCGCGCACATAGTCCACCGAGGCCGCGTCGAGCCCTTGTGTCACCTGCCCGAAGAAGTCCTGCGCCTCGGCCGAGAGGAAATCGTCGATCTTCGGTGCATCGGCGGTGAAGGGCTTGTCGCGCGGGTCCTTGGAATCGAGGATGCGCAGCGGGTTGCGTTCGAGGCGGTCCTGCGAATCCTCGCTGAGCGAGTCCTTGTGGTCGCGAAAGTACTCGATCAGCGCGGCGCGCCAGGCTTCGCGGCTGGCAGCATCGCCCAGGGTGTTGAGCTGAAGCGTCACGCCTTCGGCAATGCCCAGTTCCTTGAGCAACTGGTCGGCCATCACGAGAAGTTCGACATCGACCATTGGCTCGGCTGCGCCGATCACTTCGGCGTCGATCTGGTGGAACTGGCGGTAGCGGCCCTTCTGCGGGCGCTCGTAGCGGAACAGCGGGCCGTGGGTCGCGACCTTGAGCGGGGCGAACTGCTTCCAGCCGTTGGTGAGGTAGGCGCGGGCGATCCCCGCGGTGAATTCGGGGCGCAGGGTCAGCGATTCGCCGCCGCGATCCTCGAAGGAGTACATTTCCTTGGAAACGACGTCGGTCGTCTCGCCCAGCGAACGCGAGAATACGGCGGTCTTCTCGAAGACCGGCATTTCGACGCGGCGGAAGCGGTAGAGCTTGCGTACGCGTTCGAAGGTTTCGACGACATGCGCGAAAGCCTCGGCGTCGCTGCCGAAAATGTCCTGGGTTCCCCTGATCGCTTTGGGAATGGCCTGTGGTGTGCTGCTCATGACGCGCGCGCTTAGCGGGAATGGCGCTGCGGGGGAAGACCGCTGCTGGACGCGATGGCGCCGGGATGACGCCGATTGGCCCCGTCGTGGTAACCGATCCGGTCCAAATCGGGAAGGTTGCAGGGTCCATGCACGCTTGCGGTTGCGCTCGCGCGGCCGGGTTGCCAATACCCGGGGCCATGAAAAATATTCCTGCGGTTGCAACGCTTCTCTCCGCCCTTTGCCTTTCCACCTCGGTCCCGGCCATCAGCGCCGAGCCGACGCGTATCGAGATGGCCAGCCCGACGGTGCCCGATGCGGTCGACAGTCCCTGGCCGGGGGGAACGATCCAGCTCGACATCGATGCGAGCGACGTGACTCGCGCGACCTACAAGGTGACCGAGACGATTCCGGTTGCGCCCGGGACCGAGCGGCTGACGCTGCTCTTTCCGCAGTGGCTGCCCGGCAACCACGGGCCGCGCGGGCCGCTGGCGGAACTGGTCGACTTGCGCTTCACCGTCGACGGCAAGCCGGTGAAATGGGAGCGTGACCCGATCGAGGTCTATGCTTTCCACGTCGAGCTGCCCGCGAATGCGCGCAAGGTCGTGGCCCGCTTCATCCATACCTCGCCGCTGCAGCCTTCCGAGGGCCGCGTGACCGTGACGCCCGACATGCTCAACCTGCAATGGGAGAAGATGAGCCTCTATCCGGCCGGGCACTACGTCAGCCGGATCAAGGTGCGCCCAAGCGTGACCTTCCCCAAGGGCTGGACCCCGGCAACCGCGCTCGACGGCGAGACTTACGCCGGCGATCGCTACGCCTGGGCCGAGACCAATTACGAGGAACTCGTCGATTCCCCGATCTTTGCCGGCGCCAATTATCGCCGCTTCGATCTGGGCAACGATGTCTCGCTCGATGCCGTGGCGGATTCGCCCGAACTGCTGGAACTCGCCCCGGAAAACCTCGCCAAGCTGCGCGCGCTTTCCGATCAGGCGCTCTACCTGTTCGGCAAGCCGGCCTTCGATCACTACGAATTCCTTGTCGCGCTTTCCGGCAAGATCGGCGGGATCGGCCTTGAGCACCTGCGCTCGAGCGAGAACCAGCTCGAGCCGCGTGCCTTCGTCGACTGGAAGGGCATGGACTGGGACCGCAATGTCCTGCCGCACGAGTTCACGCACAGCTGGAACGGCAAGTATCGCCGCCCCGCGAAACTGTGGACGCCGGACTACCGCACGCCGATGCAGGACAACCTGCTCTGGGTCTACGAAGGCCAGACCCAGTTCTGGGGCCAGGTGCTTGCCGTGCGTTCGGGTGTGCAGGAAAAGGACACCGTGCTGGGTGCGATCGCGCGCGCGGCCGCTGCGCTTGCCGCCAATCCCGGGCGCGGCTGGCGTTCGGTGGAAGATACCACTTTCGATCCGGTCTTCGCCGCCCGCAAGCCCAAGCCCTATGCCTCGATGGCCCGCACCGAGGATTACTACTGGGAAGGCGCGATGGTCTGGCTTGAGGCTGACCAGGTGATTCGCGAGGGCACCAACGGGCGCAAGGGCCTGGACGACTTCGCCAAGGCGTTCTTCTCCTACCGCGATGGCACGGCCCCGACGCTGCGCTACAGCTTCGACGACGTGGTGGCGACGCTCAACGAGATCTATCCGTACGACTGGGCGCGCTTCCTCAAGGACCGCATCTACCAGCCGGGCCGCGGAGCACCTTACGCGGGGATCGAGAAAGCGGGCTACCAGATCGTCTTCAAGGACGAGCCCAACCCCTACGACAAGGCGCTCGTCGACAAGTACGGCAGCCTCTACCTTTCGCACTCGCTGGGCATGACGGTCGACAAGGACGGCGACGTCAGCGGCGTTGTCTGGGACAGTCCGGCCTTCAACGCAGGAATCGTGTCCGGCGCGAAGATCATCGCGGTCGACGGCACGGTCTATTCCGCCGATGCGATGACCAAGGCAATCACCGCGGCCAAGTCGCGCAAGGAGCCCTTGCAGATCGTTGTGCGGCGCGGCGACAAGGTCATGACCGTTCCCGTCGATTATCATGACGGCATGCGCTGGCCATGGCTGGTATCGACGACACCCGGCAGGGAAAACGGCCTGGACCGCCTTCTTGCGGCCCGTCGCAACTAAATCAGTCTACGACCATTAGCCTGTTGCGACGCAGCAGGGGCGAGGCTAAGCCGCGCACCGCAATAGTACCGCGGTCAGCGGACTCACGTCTGCACAAGTAAGGAATAGTATGCGCATCGACATGATTCCCGTCGGCGACAATCCGCCGGAAAGCCTCAACGTCATCATCGAAGTTCCGACTGGCGGCGAACCCGTCAAGTACGAATTCGACAAGGCCTCCGGCGCCCTGTTCGTCGATCGCATTCTGCACACGCCGATGCGTTACCCGGCCAACTACGGTTTCGTGCCGCACACCCTGTCGCCCGATGGCGACCCGCTCGATGCGCTGGTCGTCGCGCGCTCGCCCTTCATTCCGGGCTGCGTCGTGCGCGCCCGTCCGATCGCCGTGCTCAATCTCGAGGACGAACATGGCGGCGACGAGAAGCTGGTCTGCGTGCCGGTGGACTCGACTTTCCCGTACTACTCGGACGTGAAGGAAAAGACCGACCTTCCCGAGATCGTGTTCAGCCAGATTGAGCACTTCTTTACCCACTACAAGGACCTCGAGAAGGAAAAGTGGGTACGCGTCGGGACCTGGGGCGATGCCAACGAAGCGCGGAAAATCGTCGTTGAGGCGATTGAGCGCTATAAGGAATCCACGCGCTAAGCGGCTCTTCTGAGTCGCGCGGACAGCACGAGTTCCACTCCCCCATGTGGAACGGGGGCCGACGGTGCAAATCGTCGGCCCTTTGTCATTCTGGAATCGTGGTTTTTTGCTTTTGAGCTGCCGCGGTAGCTTCCCGGCGTGGCCTTTCCGCCCCCGTTCAGGCGGGCGGGCGCAGGCCAGAATTCGTCCCAAATGCCGATGGCCGAGTCGACGCAGGAAGCCCCGCTCGCGGGCCGCACGATGGCGATTGCGCCCCGAATTTTCATGAAAATGCCGGCCTTGGGGCGGGTTCTGTCGGATTACCTCGGTCGGGACTGCAAATAGCGTCCGAAGCGGGGCAAATCGTGCTAGAAGAGGTTTCCCAAGCGCGCCGATCAGCGCGTCTGCATTGCTCACGGGAGATGAAGCAATGGCATACTGGAAACTCAAGGGACGCGAACTCGCCAACTGCAATTGCGAGTATGGCTGCAACTGCCAGTTCGGCGGCCTGCCGGACAAGGGCAACTGCCAGGCCGTCTTCGCCATGGCGATAGATCAGGGCATCCACGGCGACACCGACCTTTCCGGGCTCAACATCGCGGCGGTCTTTTCCTGGCCCGGCCCCATCCACGAAGGCCACGGGGAATGCGCTGCCTTCGTCGATGAACGGGCCACAGATGCGCAGCGCAATGCCCTCCTGACGATCATGACCGGGGGCGACACCGATCCCTTCGCTACCGTCTTCGCCGTCTTTGCCTCGACGATCGAGACAATGCACCCGCCGGGCTTCGTGCCGATCGAGTTCGATGTCGACGTCGACGGGCGCACGGGGCGGCTGCGCATCGAAGGGCATGTCGAAATGGACGGCGAGCCGATCCGCAGTCCGGTCAACGGCGCCGAAGTGCGCGCCCGCATCAATCTGCCAGATGGCTTCGAATATGAGATCGCCGAAATCGGCTCGGGCTCCAGCAAGTCCTTTGCCCCGATGAAGCTGGAACATTCGCACAGCTACGGCCAGTTCGCGAACCTGCATCTCGATAGCCACGGGGTCGTGCGCGCCTGATGGCGACCGCCCTTGAGGCCATGCTGGCACGGCATCGCGCCGTCACCGTCGCCATGCTTTTCCTTCTGACGGTCCTTGCGTGGATATGGCTGGCGACCGGGGCGGGTTCGGGCATGGTCCCGGGCCTGTCGTTTCCTGCGATCATGCCGGCCAGCAGCCCGTCGCCGGAGATGATGCGGGGCCTCGACAATGCCATGGGCGACCGCACGGGCGCATCGATGGGGGCGATGCCGGGGATGGCCGCAGCCGCTGCGCCTTGGGCCCTGCCGCGCTTCCTGCTCACCTTTGCGATGTGGTGGGTGATGATGGTGGCCATGATGCTGCCGTCCGCGGCCCCCACCATCCTGCTCCATGCCCGCGCCGGAAACGCCTCGGCAACCGGATCGCCGCCAGCGACCGGCACCTTTCTCGCCGGCTACCTGCTTGTCTGGGGTCTGTTCTCGCTCGCCGCAACGGTCCTGCAGATGGCGCTTGAACGGGCCGGGATCATGGCCGGGATGGACATGGTCTCGGTCAGCCGACCGTTTTCGGCCGCCGTGCTCGTCCTTGCCGGGCTCTACCAGCTATCGCCGTTGAAGGAGGCATGCCTGCGCCACTGCCGCAATCCCGCCCAGTTCCTGGCCCGGCACTATGGCCCCGGGCAGACGGGCGCATTGCGCATGGGGCTGCTGCACGGGGCCTGGTGTGCCGGATGCTGCTGGCTGCTGATGGCGCTGCTGTTCGTCGGCGGGGTTATGAACCTCGTCTGGATCGCGTTCCTGACGCTTGTCGTGGCTGCCGAAAAGCTGCTCCCCGGCGGCCGCGGAATCGCGATCGCCGGAGGGCTGGCCTGCATCGCCTGGGGCGCGTGGATCGTCTTCGCGTGACCTGAGGCGTAATCTCGACCTTGGGTCAGGCGCTGGGCTGGATGCCCATGCACAGGTACTTCACTTCCATGAAGTCATCGAGGCCGTAGTGCGAACCCTCGCGGCCCAGTCCCGATTGCTTGACCCCTCCAAAGGGGGCGACTTCAGTGGAGATCAGGCCGGTGTTGATCCCGACCATGCCCGCCTCCAGCGCTTCGGCGACGCGCCACACGCGGCTGAGGTCGCGTGCATAGAAATAGCTGGCGAGGCCGAATTCGGTGTCGTTGGCCATGGCGATGGCGTCCGCCTCGTCCTTGAAGCGGATCACGCCGGCGAGCGGGCCGAAAGTCTCTTCGCGCGCGATCTTCATGTCGGGCTTCACCCCTGCGATCACGGTCGGGTTGAAGAAAGTGCCGCCCAGCGCATTGCGCTGGCCGCCGGCCAGAACGGTGGCGCCGCCGGCCTTGGCGTCTTCGAGGTGTTCCTCGAC
Source organism: Novosphingobium sp. PY1 (assembly GCF_017312445.1). Lineage (NCBI taxonomy): Bacteria > Pseudomonadati > Pseudomonadota > Alphaproteobacteria > Sphingomonadales > Sphingomonadaceae > Novosphingobium > Novosphingobium sp. PY1. Next base: position 278,221 of record NZ_BLTI01000004.1, read on the forward strand.
CTTCTCAACCGCCTTTTCATCGATCATCGGACCGATGTCGGTGCCGGAGTCCATGCCGTAGCCGACCTTCATCGCCGAAACCCGCCTGGCCAGCTTGTCGACGAACTCGTCATAGACGCCGTCCTGGACGTAGAAGCGGTTGGTGCACACGCAGGTCTGGCCGCCGTTGCGGAACTTGGAAATCATCGCGCCGTCGATCGCGGCATCGACATCGGCATCGTCGAAGACCAGGAACGGCGCATTGCCGCCCAGTTCCATCGAGCACTTCTTGATCGTCTCGGCGCTCTCTCGCAGCAGGTCGCGGCCGATCTCGGTCGATCCGGTGAAGGTGATCTTGGCGACCTTGGGATTGCCGGTCAGTTCCGAACCGATCTGGCCCGCGCTGCCGGTGACGACATTGACGACGCCGGCCGGAATGCCCGCCATCTCGCACAGCGCGGCAATGGCGAGCGCGGAGTATGGCGTGGCCGACGCCGGCTTGATGACGATGGTGCAGCCCGCCGCCAGCGCCGGGCCGAGCTTGCGGGTGATCATCGCATTGGGAAAGTTCCAGGGCGTGATCGCGCCGACGACGCCGACGCCCTGCTTGATCACGACGATGCGGCGATCCGCGGCATGGCTGGGGATGACGTCGCCATAGGCACGTTTGCCCTCTTCGCCGAACCATTCGATGAACCCTGCGCCATAGGCGATTTCGCCCTTGCCCTCGGCAAAGGGCTTGCCCTGTTCGCGGCTGAGCAGTTCGCCCAGGTCGTCCTGATGCTCCATCATCAGTTCGTAGAGCTTGCGCAGGAGCTTGGCGCGCTCGCCCGCGGTCTTGGCGCGCCAACCGGGCAGGGCCGCTTCCGCGGCATCGATGGCGCGCGCGGTCTCGTCCTTGCCCATCTTGGGCACGGTGCCCAGCACCTTGCCGCTGCCGGGATCGGTCACTTCGAAGGTGGCCCCTGAATCGGCATCGCACCACTTGCCGTCGATGTAGCACTGCTGCTTGAGGAAGTCGGTGTAGGCCATGCTTTCAGGTTCCCTGTTCTTCGTCGGCCCCGACAGGCAGGGCTGGTTATTTTCAAGATCGATAGGGTGGCGAATACCTCGTGGCAACCGCTCAGTGCTGCTAGGTCGCAGCGCCGGCCCGGCGATTATAGGACCTGCTTTCCTTCCTGGAAGTTACCGGTACGACAATTTCCGATCCGGCGGGGCGGGCTTGATCGAACCGGGAAAGCAGGACACGGGGGACAGCATGACCGTTAACCGTTTGCCCCCGCCTCCGCGCACCACTGCCAATCCTGCCCCGATCAGACCTGCGGATTCGGTGCGCCGCACGAGCAGCATCGATGTTTGCTGGCCCGATGGGCTGGACGGCGAACGCCTGTTCGTCGGACGCGCGCGCGATCTTGTCACGCCGGCATCGGGGGATGGAGGACAGGTCTGCGCCGAAGGTTTCTTCGAAGCGCGCATCGGCGATGACAAGACGATCCGGTCGATCGTTGCCGATGCGCGCTATCCCAAGATCGGTCAACTGGTCGGGGAACGCGGTGGAGGCCATCTGCGCATGGTGCTGGCAGAGCGCATGCCCGAGCTGATCGCCGGGTACGATCCGCTCTACCTGACGCTCGACGACATATCTGGTACTGCGCTGGTCTCTGCCTTCGCGCGATTGCAGTGGGCGCCGGAACTGGTCGCACGGCACCGCGAGCAGCTGGGCGAGGATGCCTATCGCAAGCAGCTGGAGCAGCGCATCGATATCTGCTGGGGGCTCAAGGAAGGGCACAGCGGCGTCTCGCCCGAGGGTTCGCCCTATGCGGTTGCCGATGCCGACGCAGGCCACTTGCGCAACCCCGCCGATCCCGAAGGCTGGCACGCGTTCCCCGAAACGGAGGGCGCCGGGTTTCGCCGGGCGCGTCGCATCGATGTCATGCGCGACCGCACAGCCGGGGTCATCCGGGTGGACTCCGCGTTTCAGGACAGTGCCAGGCTCAAGCAGGGCGGCCGCGTCGCCATTCACGAGTACAACCTGCGCGCCACGGTGGATATCGGGACGCTGGAGATCCTCTCCATCGAACCCGAAGCGCGTATTCTTCCCTTCTCGGAATGCCCCGGTGCGATCGCCAATGCCCAGAGGCTGGTCGGCAAGCGCATCGGCGACCTGCGCGACGAAGTGCTGTCCCTGCTGCGCGGCCCTGCCGGCTGCACCCACCTCAACGACGCCTTGCGCGCCCTTGCCGACATTCCGGGGCTGGTGGCGCACCTGCCGGGATGAGACTGAGCGTCGCTCGCATTCCCCTCATTCCCTATGACGGCGACGATCATTCATAGACACTGTCTATAAAGTACCCCGGAAACTTTCAATTTCCCCACCGGTTTCGCCCTTGGTACATAGATGCCGCAAATCAGAACGAACCGGTGAAGAGGGTTATGCTCCCAGCAGCGACAAGGACGATCCGGGCATGAGTGCGCCTGTCCTCCAGACCAGCATCAATCTCGAAAGCCCCGAGGCCCGGGCCCGCGCCGTGCACAACCGCGCCTTGGCCGCCGAACTGCGTGAGAAGGTCGCCCAGGCGGCGCTTGGCGGCAGCGAGAAATCGCGCCAGCGTCACGTCAGCCGCGGCAAGCTGCTCCCGCGCGAGCGGGTGGAGCGCCTGCTCGATCCGGGTTCGCCGCTGCTTGAACTCGGGCAGCTCGCGGCCAACGGCCTGTACGGCGAGGACATCCCGGGCGCGGGCCTCATCACCGCGATCGGCCGGGTGTCAGGCCGCCAGTGCATGATCGTGTGCAACGATGCGACCGTCAAGGGCGGGACTTACTACCCGATGACGGTCAAGAAGCACCTGCGGGCGCAGGAGATCGCGCTCGAGAACAACCTGCCGTGCATCTACCTCGTCGATTCCGGGGGGGCCAACCTGCCGCACCAGTCAGAGGTCTTTCCGGACAGGGACCACTTCGGCCGGATCTTCTTCAACCAGGCCAACATGAGCGCTAAGCGCATTGCCCAGATCGCCTGCGTCATGGGATCATGCACCGCAGGCGGCGCCTACGTCCCGGCGATGTCTGACGAGACGGTGATCGTGAAGGAGCAGGGCACCATCTTCCTGGCCGGCCCGCCGCTGGTGAAGGCGGCGACGGGCGAAGTCATCTCCGCCGAGGACCTGGGCGGCGGCGATCTCCATTCGCGCAAGTCGGGCGTGACCGACCATCTGGCCGACAACGACGAACATGCGCTGACGATCGTGCGAGACATAGTCAGCCATCTCGGCCCCGAGCACCTGCACGATCTGCGCCTGCAGGAGCCGCGCCCGCCCAGGTACGATCCGGAAGAACTCTACGGGGTGATCCCGGAGGACGTGCGCGCACCCTATGACGTGCACGAGGTGATCGCCCGCGTCGTCGACGGCAGCGAGTTTCACGAGTTCAAGGCGCTCTACGGCAGCACGCTGGTCTGCGGCTTCGCGCATATCCACGGGATGCCGGTGGCGATCCTTGCCAACAACGGCGTGCTGTTCTCCGAAAGCGCGCAGAAGGGCGCGCACTTCATCGAACTGGCCTGCCAGCGCAAGATCCCGCTGCTGTTCCTCCAGAACATCTCGGGCTTCATGGTCGGCGGCAAGTACGAGGCAGAGGGCATCGCCAAGCACGGCGCCAAGCTGGTGACGGCAGTGGCAACCGCCAGCGTGCCCAAGATCACCGTACTCATCGGCGGGTCCTTCGGCGCGGGCAACTACGGCATGTGCGGCAGGGCCTATGCTCCGCGCTTCCTGTTCACCTGGCCCAATGCGCGCATCTCGGTGATGGGCGGAGAGCAGGCGGCAAGCGTGCTCGCGACCGTCCACCGCGATGCCGACCAGTGGGACGAACGCGAGGCCGAGGCCTTCAAGGCGCCGATCCGCCAGAAGTACGAGGACGAGGGCAATCCCTACTACGCCACCGCGCGGCTGTGGGACGACGGCGTGATCGACCCAGCGCAGACCCGTGACGTGCTGGGCCTTGCCCTGGCCGCGGCGCTCGAGGCCCCCATGCCCGAAAGTCCGCAATTCGGCGTGTTCAGGATGTAATGGCCATGATCCAGTCTCTCCTTATCGCCAATCGCGGCGAAATCGCCTGCCGGGTCATTCGCACCGCGCGCGCGCTCGGCATCCGCACGGTGGCGGTCTACTCCGACGCCGATGCCGACGCACTGCACGTTCGCGAGGCGGACGAAGCGGTTCACATCGGTCCGGCGCCGACGCGCGAATCCTATCTTGTGGGCGAGAAGATCATCGCAGCTGCCCGGCAGACCGGGGCCGAGGCGATCCATCCCGGCTACGGCTTCCTGTCCGAAAACGCCGCCTTTGCGCAGGCGGTGATCGATGCCGGGCTCGTCTGGGTCGGGCCCAAGCCCTCCTCGATCACGGCGATGGGCCTCAAGGACGCCGCCAAGAAGCTGATGGCCGAGGCCGGGGTGCCGGTGACGCCGGGCTACATGGGCGAGGACCAGTCCACTTCCTTCCTCGCCGAGGAAGCCGCCAAGGTCGGCTATCCGGTGCTCATCAAGGCCGTCGCGGGCGGCGGCGGCAAGGGCATGCGGCTGGTCGAGAGCGAGGAGGACTTCGCCGACGCGCTGGTTTCCTGCAAGCGCGAAGCGGCGGCGAGCTTCGGCAACGACCACGTCCTGATCGAGAAGTACATCGCCAGCCCGCGCCATATCGAAGTGCAGGTCTTCGGCGACAGCCACGGCAACGTCGTCCACCTGTTCGAGCGCGACTGCTCCCTGCAGCGCCGTCACCAGAAAGTGATCGAGGAAGCGCCCGCGCCGGGCATGGATGCTGCGACCCGCGAGGCGCTTTGTGCTGCAGCGGTGCGTGCAGCAAAAGCCGTCGACTATGTCGGTGCGGGAACCATCGAATTCATCGCCGATGGATCGGGCAGGCTTTCCGCGGACCGGATCTGGTTCATGGAAATGAACACCCGCCTGCAGGTCGAACATCCGGTGACCGAGGCGATTACCGGCGTCGATCTGGTCGAGTGGCAGCTGCGCGTCGCCAGCGGCGAACCGATCCCGATGCACCAGGAAGACCTCACCATAGACGGCTGGGCGATGGAAGCGCGCCTTTATGCGGAAGATCCCGCGCGCGGCTTCCTGCCGAGCATCGGCACGCTCGAATTGCTGCAGTTCGGCGAGGCGGAAGGCGCCGAGGGCTGGGGCCGTATCGATACCGGCGTCTATGAGGGCGCGGAAGTATCGCCGCATTACGATCCGATGATCGCCAAGGTCATCGCCTGGGGCGAGGATCGCGACGAGGCGCGCGAGCGGCTGGGCGAAATGCTAGCCGATACCGCGGTCTGGCCGGTCAGGACCAATGCCTCCTTCCTGGTCCGCGCGCTGCAGCATCCGCAGTTCGTGTCCGGCGATGTCGACACCGGGTTGATTGGGCGCCACGGCGAGGCCATGGCGCAGTCCCCGGTGCCTTCGGACGAAGTGCTGCAGGCGGCGGCCAATGCCATGCTGCCGGTCACCGACATGGCCGGCTTCCGGCTCAATGCTGCACCCGCGCGTGCAGCATGGTTCCTGCTCGACGGCGAGAAGGTCGAGATCCCGCTGACCGGAGAGGGCAGCGATGAGCCGGTGCCCAGCGTACTGGTGACGGAGCAGGGCCAGGCCTGGTTGCTCTCGCCCTGGCGTCACGATGCAGCGCATGGCGCGGCCGACAGTTCCGGTGCGATCCACGCGCCGATGCCGGGCAAGGTGATCGCGGTCGACGTTGCGCAGGGCGACGTCGTCAAGCGGGGGCAGAAGCTGTTGACCCTTGAGGCAATGAAGATGGAGCATGCCCTGACCGCACCCTTCGACGGACTTGTCGCGAAGATCGACGTCGAGGAAGGCGCGCTGGTGCAAGTCGATGCGCTGCTGGTGCAGATCGAGGAGACTGAGTAATGCCGGGCCGCTATTTCGACGAGTGGCACGTCGGTGACAAGCTGACCCACCAGCCGAGCCGCACCGTTACCGAGACCGACAACCTGATGTTCTCGGCCATGACCCACAACATGCAGCCGCTGCATCTCGACGCGGAACTGGCGAAGAAGAGCGAATTCGGCCGCATCCTCGTCAATTCGACTTTCACCTTCAGCCTCGCCATCGGCCTGTCGGTCGCGGATACGACGGTGGGTACGCTCGTCGCCAACCTCGGCTTCGACAAGGTGGTGACGCCCAAGCCGACATTCATCGGCGACACGCTCACCTGCACCAGCGAAGTGACCGAGATGCGCGAAAGCAAGTCGCGGCCCGGGCAGGGCATCGTGGTCTTCCGCCATGAACTGACCAACCAGAAGGGTGAAGTCGTCTTGTCCTGCCTGCGCAGCGTGCTGCTCGGCAGCAAGCCCCGGTAGCCCCGGACTTGACACCGGCCGGCCTGTGACCAAGGCGGGTGACATCAGGTGCAAGCGAGGGTGCGCGGACAATGCCGATCATGGTCGACAGGGAAGAGCGTCGGACCGCAGTGGTATCGATCGCCTTCGATCTCGTCGCTGAAAAGGGCATAGAGGCCCTGACCTTCCGCGAGATTGCCGCGGCCAACGGGTGCAGCACCTCGATCGTCTCGCACTATTTCCGCAACAAGAACGAGCTGCTGTTCAAGGTCTACCAGGTCGCCAACTCCCACGCGAGCCAGCGACTCCAGGAGGCTCATGCCGCGGGACGTCCGCTGCTCGAATGTTTCGATGCGATCCTGCCCGTCTGCGAGGAATCACGGCGCAACTGGCGGGTATGGCTTGCCTTCTGGTCGCGCGCGCACCTCGAACCGGCCTACCTCGAAGAACGTCGCCGCGCTGCGGAAGACAGCCTGGCGCTTTACCGGACGATGCTGGCTGAGCGCCTCGGCAGGCCGGAGTGCGATCCGCAGATGCAGGCCGCCGCCCGCCGGCTGATCGCCGCAATCGCCGGGATCGGGCTGGAAGCCTGCTTTGCGCCCGATGACTGGACGGTCGAGCAGATGCACGCAGTGCTGGCCGCCGTGCTCAGGGATCTCGGTCTCGCCGAGCGCGGCTGAAATCGGTGCGACCTGTTTAATCTGACAGGCGTCAGATTAAACGATCCGGGTTAGTCTCTTCGCCAACAACAAGGCCGGCCCCTGCCGCGAAAGGCAGGACTTAAAGGCGCGGCCGCAGCGATGGAGAGAGACGTGATCCGGCATGTCGTGATGATCAAGTTCAAGAAGGACGCCCCGCAGGAGAAGATCGACGTCTTCCTCGAAGAGGTGAAGAAGCTCTCGCACCTTAACCGCGAAGTGCGCGACTACAGCCACGGCCTTTGCGTCAAGACACGCTACCACTCGGGCGACTTCGACTTCGCCAATTGCTGCGACATCGACAGCTACGAGGCGATGGATCGCTACATGTCGCACTGGGCGCACCTGCGCATGACGCCCTTCCTTCCCGACATCCTGGAGAACATGATCTCCTTCGACTGGGAGATCGACTACCGAGGCCCCGACTTCGACGAGAAGCTCGCCGCCGAAGAAGCAGAGCGAGAGAAGGCCCGTGTGCTCAAGCTGCATGACGATGCCGACAAGGCCTACGTCCCCGAGATCCGTGGCCAGACCCGCGAGCGGGCAAAGGAAATGCTCGAGATGGTCGGCCTCTCGCTTGCAAGCGAAGAGGACGAGATCATCGGGTCGGTCTGGGCGCCCAACCGCATCATGTTCCAGACTCCCGATCCCGACACCGAAGTGGTCCGCGGCAGCGAGGTGAAAATCGGCATTACCGGCAATTGGCTCACCGGCCCCGCTACGCCTGAAGGTGACGGCCCCGCCTGGTAACGATTGCCGGGGCGGCCCGGCGCGCGATGGGAGAAGGCGCGATGACCGAAATGCGCAAGGCTTACGGCGATGCGGCGGAAAAACTGCTCCACTTCGTCGAGTCGAAGACGACCGACCAGACCGGCTCTACCATGCAGGTCGCGGTCGAAAGCTACCTCGACCCGGATCAGTGGCAGCGCGAGATCGACCTGATCTTCAAGCGCCTGCCGCTGATGCTGGCGCTGACCGTCGAGATGCCCGCAAAGGGTGACTACAAGGCGATCTCGCCGATGGGCATGCCGGTCCTCCTGACCCGCGGCAGCGACGGCAGGGCGCGCGCCTTCCTTAACGTCTGCCGTCACCGGGCGATGAAGCTGGTGGATGAGGGCGAGAACGGAGGAAGGGGCAATTGCCGCGCCTTTTCCTGCCCCTACCATGGTTGGACATATGCCAATGACGGGCGCTTGCTCGGCATCACCGAGGCCAGTACATTCGGCGATGTCGACAAGTCCACGCTCGGCCTGACCGAACTGCCCTGCGAGGAAGTGGCGGGGATGATCTTCGCGATCCTCACGCCCGGCCTGCCCATTGACATCCCTGCGTTTCTTGGCGGCATGCTCGATGACCTTGCCGCGCTCAGGCTCGAGACATGGTACTTCCACAAGTCCAAGCCGATGCAGGGCGCAAACTGGAAAGTTGCCTATGACGGATATCTTGAGGGCTATCACTTCCAGGCCGCGCATCCCGAAACGGTCCTGCCGCGCACACCGTCCAACCGCGCCTATTACGAGGCATTCGGTCCGCATATCCGCCTCTCCTACCCGCAGCATCGCATCGTCGAGCTGAAGGACCTGCCGCGCGAGGAATGGGGCGAGCGGGAGAACCTGAACTACGACTTCATCCGCATGCTCTTTCCCAACTTCGCGATGTTTCTCGCGCCCGAGATGTGCCAGGTCGCGCAGCTCTTCCCCGGCGATGCGCCGGGGCGCAACGTCACGATCATGAACTATATCTTCCCGACCGCCCCGGCATCCGAAGCCGAGCGGGAGGAGCTCGACCGGATGAGCGACTTCTTCTTCGACGTCGTCGAGAAGGAGGACTATCTGATGGGCATGCGCGTGCAGCAGGGGCTGGAAGCGCAGCGCAGCGGGCACGTCACTTTCGGCCGCAACGAACTGGGCAACCAGTACTTCCACAAGTGGATCGCGCATTACCTGTCACAAGGGACAGTGCCCGAACCCTTGCTGCGCGCCGATTGATGGCGCCCGACAGAAAAAACGAGAGGGCCTGAAACCATGATCATCCTTGCCGGACACCTCAAGACGTCGCCGGATCGCGTCGACGAGCTGGCCGAAACCCTGCGCGGTCTCGTCGCCGCGACATTGCGGGAGGACGGCTGCCTCAACTACCACTTCGCCGTCGACAGCCGGCAAGAGGGCACCGTGCTCGTCTACGAGCGCTGGCGCGACGAAGCGGCGCTGGCGGCCCACCTCGCGCAGCCTGCGATTCTCGGCGTCCTGGGCGACTGGGCCGACAGCATCGACACCTCGGGCGTGCGCAAGTTCGATGCGGGCAGGGAGCGCGGCTTCGCCGACTGACGCAGCGCGCCGCCAAGCCAGAAAATACCGGGAGAAGACCGCCATGATGAACCGCCGTATCGTCCTCGAATCGCGCCCTACCGGCGTCCCCGTCCCGGAGAATTTCCGCATCGAGGAAGCGGAGCTGCCTGAACTCGAGGAAGGGCAGGTCCTGCTCGAGAACCGCGTCTTTGCCATCGACCCGGCCGTGCGCGGGATGCTCGACGACGTGAAGAGCTACTTGCCCCCGGTTCCGATCGGCGGACTGATCCCGACGATGGTGCTGGGCCGCGTCGTTCAGTCGCGCAATCCGGATTTCAGGGAAGGCGATTATGGCCGTGCCTTCATCGGCTGGGAAACCCATTCGATTATCGCGCCCGGCAGCGTCGCCTTCGAGAACGTGCGCGTGGCCGAGGACCTGCCGCTTACCGCCTACATGGGCGCGGCCGGCTGGTCGGGCATCACGGCCTATGTCGGGCTCAAGCGCTATGGCGAGATGCGCGAAGGCGATGAAGTGCTGATCAGCGCTGCGGCGGGCGCCGTGGGATCGGTCGCGGGGCAGGTGGCCAGGCTCTCGGGCTGCCGCGTCGTCGGCACGGTCGGATCGGACGAGAAGGCGCGCATCGTCACCGAGGAACTCGGCATGGACGGCGCCATCAACTACCGCGACTGCAAGGACCTCGACGCCGAGATCGCAAAGCACTTCCCCGATGGGATAGACCTCTATTTCGACAATGTCGGCGGCGTGACGCTGGACACCGTACTGCCCCGGATGAAGGCCTTCGGGCGCATTCCGGTCTGCGGCATGATCGCCAACTACAACCACCAGACCGATCCCTATCGCCTGCGCAATATCTGGCAGGTGCTGGTCAACCGCATCACCATGCGTGGCTTCCTCGCCTACGAGGCGACCGACATGCTGCACGAGGCCGAGGAAGCGCTGGCGCAGTGGATCCGCTCGGGCGACCTGATCGCGACCGAAAACGTCGCCACGGGTCTGGAAGCGACGCCCGAGGCGTTCATCCGGCTGATGTCGGGCAAGACCACCGGTAAAACGCTTGTGCGCATCGACGAGAGCGTCTCGACGCTGGCCGACTGGAAGGCCGCGGCTCATGCCTGAGGTGGCGCTAGCCGATCTCGTCGCACGGGCTCGCCTGACCGAACTGGTCGCCGAATACGGCAATCTGATCGACTGGATCGACTGGGGCCGACTCGATGCGGTTTTCTGGCCCGAAGCGAAGTTCGATTTCGGCATGTTCAAGGGCAACTTCGAGGAATACCGAGGCTTTGTGGCCCAGCTCGAGGAAAGCTACGCGCGCCGCCTGCACATGTTCGCCATACCTGCAATCACCCTGGCGGACGAGTATGCGAGGATCGACGCCGGCTCTGTCATAGTGTGCCGCACCGACGATCCTGCGCCCGGCATCGACGACACGTTCTGGGGCCGCTACCTTTTCGAAGCCGAATGCCGCAAAGGCGAATGGCGACTGTCGAGCCTGACTTACGTGCTCAACCTGTTCGACCGCGCCGAGCGTGCAACCGATGATCGAACCGGACCGATGAATTTCGGCGACGGCCTGTCACCCAAGCATCCGTTTGCGACAAGATAAGAACACCTACGAACCGGTAATGGAGCGGGTGAAGGGAATCGAACCCTCGTCGTAAGCTTGGGAAGCTTCTGCTCTACCATTGAGCTACACCCGCGTTTCGACGAAACGGTCCGTCTGGCGCGCGCCGGGAAGTCCGGGAACTTCCGCTGGGGCGGCGGGCCTAGTGCCATGGGTTTGGCCGGGTCGTCAACGGATCTCTTGCAGGTTGCTTCAACTTGGGCCGGTCATCGTTTCGGGGCGCACGATGCGGTCGAAGTCCTCGGCGGTGACGGCGCCGCTTTCCACGGCGGCCTCGCGCAGGGTCTTGCCGCTTTCCTGCGCGCTCTTGGCGATCTTCGCGGCGGCTTCGTAACCGATTTGGGGGGCCAGTGCGGTTACCAGCATCAGCGACCGTTCGACGCCTGCGGCGATGTTGTCCTCGCGCGGTTTCAGCCCCTCGAGGAGGTGTTCGCGAAAGCTTTGCGCGGCATCGGCGAGGAGGGTGATCGATTGCAGCGCGTTGTAGGCCATGACCGGGCGATAGACATTGAGTTCGAACTGGCCCTGACTGCCGGCGAAGGTCAGGGTCGCGTGGTTGCCGAAGACCTGGGTGCAGACCTGGGTCATCGCCTCGCACTGGGTGGGATTCACCTTGCCCGGCATGATCGACGATCCCGGCTCGTTGGCGGGCAGGGCAAGCTCACCCAGTCCCGCGCGCGGACCGGAGCCGAGGAAGCGGATGTCGTTGGCGATCTTGTAGAGCGAGGCCGCCAGCGTGTTGAGCGCGCCGTGGGAGAAGATCAGGGCATCCTGCGCAGCCAGCGCCTCGAACTTGTTGGGCGCGGTGACCAGCGGCAGTCCGGTGGTCTCCGCGAGTTCGGCGGCGATGGCCTCGGCAAAACCGACCGGTGCATTGATTCCGGTGCCGACCGCCGTGCCGCCTTGCGCGATGTGGCAAAGGCCCGGCAGCGTCGTCTCGATCCGGTCGATCCCGGCGCGCACCTGCGCGGCATAACCGGAGAACTCCTGCCCGAGCGTGAGGGGCGTCGCGTCCTGCGTGTGGGTGCGCCCGATCTTCACGATCCGCGCCCATTGCTTGGCCTTGGCCTCCAGCACTTCGGCCATGGCGGTGAGCTGCGGTAGCAGCCTTGCGGTCAGCGCGTGCGCGGCGGCGATGTGGATGGCGGTGGGGAAGGTGTCGTTGGACGACTGGCTGCGGTTGACGTGGTCGTTGGGGTGGACCGGCTTCTGGTCGCCCGGCTGGCCGCCGAGCAGCTGGTTGGCGCGGTTGGCGATCACCTCGTTGACGTTCATGTTGGTCTGCGTGCCCGAGCCGGTCTGCCACACGACCAGCGGGAAGTGATCGTCGTGCTTGCCCGCAATCACTTCGTCGGCGGCCGAGACGATCGCCTCGGCCAGGTACGGGTCGAGCTTGCCCAGGCGCTGGTTCACGCGGGCGGCGGCCCGCTTGATCTGGGCGATGGCCTGCACGATCGCGAGGGGCATGCGCTCTCCCCCGATCCGGAAGTTCTCGAAGGAGCGCTGGGTCTGCGCGCCCCACAGCCGGTCTGCGGGGACGGCGATCTCGCCCATGGTATCGCGTTCGATGCGGGTCTCGGTCATGTCGGCTCCGTGGTGGAATGGCGTCGCTACCCCCAGCGTTCCACATGGGGATGGTGGCGGGAGTTTCATCATTTCCACTTGTTCGAACATCTTGGACGATTTTGTTCCAGTTATCCGTCTGGGTGGATGGCCATATATGGACCCTCGACCGGGCGGCCCCCGCTGCCCGCCGGAGACACACCATGATCGAACTGCGTCCTTTCGAAAGCCTTGGCGGTGCCAATCACGGTTGGCTCTATGCCAAGCACCACTTCTCCTTCGCCGGCTACCACGATCCGGCGCGGGTGCACTGGGGCAACCTGCGCGTCTGGAACGACGACACGATTGCGCCGGGCACCGGCTTTCCGCCGCACCCGCACGCCGACATGGAGATCGTCACTTACGTTCGCGAAGGCGCGATCACCCATGAGGACAGCCTGGGCAACAAGGGCCGGACCGAGGCCGGCGACGTCCAGGTGATGAGCGCGGGCACCGGCATCCGCCACTCGGAATACAACCTGGAGGAGGTGACGACCAAGATCTTCCAGATCTGGATCATCCCCACCCGCAGCGGCGATGCGCCGAGCTGGGGTGCGCGGCCCTTTCCCAAGGGTGAGCGCTCGGGCCGGTTCATCACCCTGGCCTCGGGCTATGACGGCGACGGCGATGCCCTGCCGATCCGCACCGATGCGCGGGTTGTGGCGGCCACGCTCAAGGCCGGCGAGACGGCAGAGTACCCGCTGGGCCGCGATCGCAAGGCCTATCTTGTTCCCGCGACCGGTCAGGTCCGTGTAGAAGGGGGCGAGAGCGACGGAGTCGAAGCGCGCGAGCGTGACGGCGTGGCCGTGAACGATGTCGAGGTCCTGCGCGTTACGGCGCTGGACGACAGCGAGATCGTCCTGGTCGACGCGGCCTGAAACCGATGAGAGAGGCGGACGTGCATGGCGCGTCCGCCGATCCCTGCAGTTCCCGAGGAGAGTGCCCATGTCCATCCGTTCCACCGACATCGAAGGTGTCGATTCCGTCATACTCCCGCCGGTCCGCGATCTTGGCGACGGCTTCAAGGTCCGCCGTGCATTGCCTTCCGCCCACCGTCGCATGGTCGGCCCGTTCATCTTCTTTGACCAGATGGGGCCGGCCGCCTTCGACAGCGGCGAGGGCCTCGACGTGCGGCCGCACCCGCATATCGGCCTCGCGACCGTGACCTACCTGCTGGAAGGCGAGATCCTGCACCGCGATTCGCTGGGATCGTTGCAGCCGATCCGGCCCGGCGAGGTCAACTGGATGACCGCGGGCAGCGGCATCGTCCACTCCGAACGCACTTCCGATGAAGTCCGCGCAAGCGGCGGCAAGCTGTTCGGCCTGCAGACCTGGGTCGCCCTCCCGCTCGACCGCGAGGAAGTCGATCCCGATTTCTCGCACTACAAGGCGGACCAGATCCCGGTGACCGAGGACGGCGGCACCCGGTTGACCCTCGTTGCCGGCAGTTCCGATGGGCTGGTCTCCCCGGTGAAGACGTTCTCGGACATGGTCTATGCCGATATCGTCATGGCCGAAGGCGCGCGCTACCAGGTGAAGGCCGAGCATATCGAACGGGCAGTCTATGTCGTTTCCGGCGAGGTCGAGGTGATCGGGCAGACCGGTTCCTTTTCCACCGGCGAACTCGTGGTGTTCCAGCCCGGCGCGGAAGTCGTGCTCAGGGCCAGGGGTGCGGCGCGGCTGATGCTGCTGGGCGGCGAGCCGTTCCCCGAGGGCCGCAACATTTTCTGGAACTTCGTGTCCTCCTCGCGCGACCGGATCGAGCAGGCCAAGGAAGACTGGAAGGCGCAGCGCTTCGCCCCTGTCCCGGGCGATAGCGAATTCATCCCGCTGCCGGCCTGACCGCCGCACACCGCAAGGGAGCATTGCACATGGCACATGGAACTGCCCGCATCGGCCGCGATCGCTATCGTACCGAGATCGAAGTGAGCGGTCACGCCCTCGTGGCGGACGAAGGGTCCGGGCTTGGCGGTACCAACACCGGACCGGCGCCCTACGACTATATCCTGGCCGGGCTCGGTGCCTGCACTGCGATCACGCTGCGCATGTATGCAGACCGCAAGGAATGGCCGCTCGAATCCGCCGATGTCGGCTTGCGGCTGGTGGGCGGCAAGGAGGGCGCGCATATCGAGCGGACCCTGACCCTTACCGGGGCGCTGAGCCAGGATCAGCGTGCCCGGCTGGCCGACATAGCCGAGCGCACGCCCGTGACGCTCACGCTCAAGAATGGCATCGGCATCGAGACCACGCTGGCCTGACCGGCGGCGCGCTGAGGAGCAGATCATGGCTGCAAGGGCATTCGATTTCACCGGAGCCAATGGACATCGCCTGTCCGGCCGTCTCGACGTGCCGGACGGCCGGGCCCGGGGCTGGGCGATCTTCGCGCATTGTTTCACCTGCGGGAAGGACAACCTGGCAGCGGTGCGCGTGGGCCGCGCGCTGGCGGCGCAGGGCATCGGCGTGCTGCGCTTCGACTTTGCCGGGCTCGGCGCCAGCGAGGGCGAATTCGCTGCCTCCAGGTTCAGCGCCGATGTCGCCGACCTGATCGCCGCCGCCGAAGTGATGACGGGCGAGGGCATGGCGCCTTCGCTGCTGATCGGTCACAGCATGGGCGGCGCGGCGGCGATTGCCGCAGCGGGCCGGATCGCCTCGGTGCGCGCAGTGGCGACGATCGGGGCGCCATTCTCGCTGCAGGTGGCGATGCACCATTTCGGCGACGAGGCGCTTCTGGCGCTGGAGCGCGACGGGGAGGCCGATGTCCATCTGGCCGGACGTCCGTTCCGCGTCGGCAAGTCGATGGTCGAGGAATTGCGCGCAACCGATCTCGGCGCGGCGCTCAAGGCCCTGCGCAAGCCGCTGCTGATCATGCATGCCCCCTTGGACGATACGGTGCCGCTGGCGCAGGCGACCAAGATCTTCACTGCGGCGCTGCATCCCAAGAGCTTCGTGACGCTGGACGATGCCGACCATCTGCTTACGCGCAAGGGGGATGCGGACTATGTTGCGGGCGTCGTGCTGGCCTGGGCGGCGCGCTATCTCGACCTGCCGCAAGCGGTTCCCGCACCGCGCCCGAGCGAGGACGTGCTGGCCGAAGAAACCGGGGTGGGCAAGTTCCAGCTGGCGATCTCGGCGGGCGGCGCGCGCTTCCTCGCCGACGAGCCGCGCAATGTCGGTGGGCTCGGCTCCGGCCCTTCGCCCTATGACCTGCTTTCTTCTGCGCTGGCGGCCTGCACGGCGATGACGCTGCGCCTCTATGCCGATCACAAGGGCCTGCCGGTCACGCGTATCCGCACGGCTGTCGGCCATCGCCGCGAGAACGGGCAGGCGCAGCCCGATGTCTTTACCCGCCGCATTGCGATCGAAGGCGAAATCGACTCCGAACAGCGCCAGCGGATGCTTGAGATGGCCGAACGCTGCCCGGTCCATCGCACGCTCGAGAAGGGCGCGCGCTTCGACACGGTGATCGGTGAGCCGCCCGCTGCGGCCGAACCGGAATCGGCCCATGCGGCCGACATGCAGGTGGCGGTGGACGCCCGGGACTGAGACCCGGGCGCTCCGTCCCATAGCCTCCGTTCAGTCGAGCAGTTCGCGGCGCAGCTTGGCGAAGTCCGCGTCGGTCAGTCCGACTTCCTGCTTCAGGTAGCCTTCGGTCCCGCCGTACTGCTGGTCGAGATAGGTGAAGAACTGCGCAAGGTGCGAGGCCCCGCTCGGCGTGTAGAGCGGCTGGACGACCTGCCGCTGCTTCTCGTCGCCCGACATGTACATCGCGACGATGGGATTGTTCGGATAGTCCTTAGGATCGACTTTGGGCATCTCGAACTGCGGGCGGCGCAGCGCGGTCGAGAGGTGGTAGTCCTTGAGGATCGTCTCGCGGTCGACGCCCAGCAGGTCGTAGATCAGCGCAGTGGCGATCCCGGTGCGGTCCTGCCCGGCCGAGCAGTGGTAGATCACCGCACCCTCATCCGCCAGCAGGCGGCGGAACAGCGAGCGGAACTGGGGCACGAGCATCTTTTCCATGCCCTTGTAGGTGTTCTCGCCATCGCCGGCGCCATAGGCCGCCAGTAGCGGCTTGAGCGAATAGTCGTTGGCAAGGAACAGGGCGCCGGTGCGATCGTCGACGAAGTCGGGCGCGACTTCGCGTTCTTCGATGGAGCGCAGGTCGACGACGCTGTCGATGTGAAGCTGGTCGATCAGGGCATAGTCGGCATCGGAAAGCAGCGGCATCGCCCCCGAACGGAACGCCTTGCCCCAGCGAACCTGATGGCCGTCTTTGGTTACATAGCCGCCGATGTCGCGGAAGTTGCTGCCCTGCTGCAGTGGCAGCACGCGCTCGGCAACGACGGTCGAGTGGCCGTTCTCACCAAGGAGGATGACGTAGCGACGCGCGTCGGCCGGGATTGCCAGCTTCACCTTGCGCTCCTTGGCGGTGGCGGTGACGCGCCGGTCGCCATCGTCGATGGTCGTGTCGGCGCTGATCCAGATCGAAGCCGGGGCTTCGTCGCCCCGATCAAGTTCGACGGTCTGCGCGTCGAGACGGGTGAGGGTCGCCATCTCCCGCGCGGACGCGGGAGAGGACGCCAGCACGGCGAGCGTGGCAATGAGGGCGGTGCAGGTGGTGTTACGCATGCGGATGTCTTTCTCGATCAGAAGCCGAAGCGCACGCCGAAGAGGTAGCGCGAACCGATGCGCTCTACTTCGGTCGGCGTTGCCGGGGTGTTGGCGTAGGCGATGTACGTTTCGTTGGTGAGGTTGGCGAGGTCGGCGAAGAGCGTGAAGTTCTCGTTCACCGCATAGCGCAGCGAAACGTCGAGGTTCTCGTAGCCCTGGCGGTATTCGCCGCTGCCAAGTCCGCCCAGCGTATCCAGCCAGTGCGAACGCCACTGGTAGCTGACGCGGCCGGAGAAACCGTACTTTTCATAGAACAGCGAGGCATTGGCGATCGTCTTCGACATGCCCTGGAAGGGAATGCCCTCCTGCGTGGGGGTATCGAAGTCGCCGTCGAGCAGGGTCAGGTTGCCCTGGAAGCCGAAGCCGTCGAGCGGTGCGGGCAGGAAGTCGAACTGCTTCTGCGCGTTGAACTCGACGCCGTAGAGCTTGCCGTGCTTGCCGTTGAAGGTGCCGCTGAGCAGGTAGCCCGAACGGTCGACGCCGCCGAAGCTGTAGAAGTCGGAGCCGACCGGCTGCTGGCTGGAGTACAGCACGTTGTCGACCCAGCGGGAGAAACCTGCAACCGAGAGCAGGCCGTTGCCCGGCAGGTAGTATTCGACGCTGGCGTCGAGGCCCCAGGTGTACTCTGGCTTGAGCAGCGGGTTGCCGCCGGTGATTTCGCCAGGCGATGCCGTATCGTTGATCGAGGCGCCGACGCGGATCGCGCCGTAGGCCGGGCGCGATACGCCGCGTTGCCCGGCAAGGCGCAGGACCACGTCGTTACTGGCCTCGTACTTGAGGTTGAGGCTCGGGAAGAAGTCGGTCCGGCTCTTGTGGAAGGTGAGCGGCGTGTAGGCGCCGTCCGAAAGGACCGAGCCGGAATTGTCGAGCACGTAGTTCTCGACGCGCAGGCCGGCAATCGCGGTCAGCGCACCGGTTTCGAGCTTGGCCGAGACATAGCCCGCGAGCGTCTTCTCGCGCTGGGCGTAGCGGTCGCTGGCCGGAATGTCGGCCGCGGGATCGTAGAGCCCTGCGGTTTCCAGCCTCGCGAGCAGGCTGTCGATGTCGCGGCGCATGGCGACATTGTCGACGTAGTTTAACTGCAGGCCGAGCGGGAAGTCGGTGTCCCAGGCCTTGTCGGTGACGTAGCTGTTCACGTCGAACGGCTGGCCGACCACCGAGCCGAGCGCGCCGAGGAACGTAAGGTTGGAGAACGAGAAGTTGTTCCCGGCTATGTCGCGGTCGGCATAGAGCCCGCCGCCCGAAAGGGTCAGGTCGCCCATCTCCTTCGAAAAGTCGACTTTGGCGGTGTAGCTGTCCGAGACCGTCTCCTGTCTGGCGCCGATCATGTAGGTACCGGCGACCGAGAGGCTGGCCTGGTTGAACGCGCCGCCGTTCAGCGAGACGATCGGGAAGTTCGGATTGCTGGCATCGTAGGAGAACGAGAGGTTGTCGGCTCCGCTGGTCGAGGACTGGACGAGCGGCAGGTAGCTGCTGTTTTCGGTGCGGGTGTAGTTGAGTTTCACCGCGGCCGTGAAACCGTCGAAGTCGTCGTACTCGCCGCCGATCGTGCCGATGTAGTTGCGATTGCGGTATTCGCCGTAGTTGAAGCTGCCGCGCATCGGTACGCCGGTCAGGTCGCCCGAAGAGAAGCCGCGGGTGCCGCCCGCTGCCTTGTCGAGCCGCAGTTCGTACTGGTTGCGCTGCTCGTCGTCGTTGAACTCGGAGAAGATCGCCTTGGCATAGATCCGCTGGCCCGCTTCGGGGCTGTATTCCACGGCCCCGAACAGGCCGTTGTTCCAGCGTTCGAGCTCGTACTGGCGGATGTCGAACTCGGTCGGGCCTTCGGCGTCGTAGGCTCCCACCTCGCGGTTGTCGGTAAGCTGCTTGCGGCGATAGTGCGAACCGCCCAGCACGAAGCCGAAGGTATCGTTGGACCATGAAAGCCGCAGCGAACCCTGGCGCTGCTCACCGCCGCCCAGGCCCATGAACCCATAGCCCAGATCGCCAGAGACGTGCAGGCCGCGCTGCTCCATCGGCGAATAGGTGCGCAGGTCGATCGTCGCGACGATGGCATCGGCCTGCATGTCAGAGGTCAGCGACTTGTTGACCACCATCTCCGAGAGCATCACCGCCGGGATCGCGTCGAAGCGGTATGCGCGGGTGTCGCCGCCTTCGTCGACGCCGACCATCGGGATGCCGTCGATGGAGACCGAGGTCCAGCGGTTGGGCGCGCCGCGCACCTGGATGTAGCGCTCCTGTCCCTGGTCGCGCTGCACGGCGACGGCGGGCAGGCGCGCCAGCGCGGCCGCGGCGTTCTGGTCGGGGAAGCGGCCCACTGCGTCGGCTGCGGCGATGTCGCTGAGATTGTCGGCCTTGCGCTTGGCTTCGACCGAGGCCTGCTGCGAGGCGAGGATGGTGCCGGTGACGATGATGGTGTTGCCGATTTCGCCGCCCGGGATCATGTCGTCCTGCGGCGAAACGCCCGCTTCGGCGGCGGCAAGGTCGGAAGCTCCGGAATCCGCGGCCCGCGCCATTCCGGCGCCGGATACTGCAATGGCCAGCGCGCTGGCGAGGCCCGCCGCGCGGTACGAAAGATGTTTCATCTGCTGGTCTTTCCCTGAAGTGATCTGTCTTCGGGGCGGCGCCTAGGAGGGGTTTGTGACAGGGCGCGAAAAGTTCAGGGACAGTTCGGTTTCAGATTTATAATAGTATTATGACAATTGCCTGTCCGACAGATGTCGGGAAGCTAACGATTTCCTCTGTTTACCAGTGGCTTGCGCCGTACATTCTGGCGGAGAGCGCCGACGCCATCGGGCGCCATTCTCGTAAAAATGATGTGGACTGCAAAAATGTGATGGCATTTGCACGATCGCGCGGAACCGGTTGAAAGCCAGCCGCGCCCGGCGCAGTATCGCCGCCTCCATGCAGCAGGTCACCACACTCCTTTCCATCGACACGCCCGGACGGGGCCTGACCGAAATCACGCGCGCAGTTGCCGAATGGCTTGCTGCACAAGGCGTGGATGAAGGGCTGCTGACCCTGCTGTGCCGTCATACCTCGGCGTCGCTACTGATCCAGGAGAACGCCGCCCGCGAAGTGCGCAGCGACCTGCTCGATTGGCTGGAGCGCCTTGCGCCTGAAGGCGATCACTACGCGCATGACGATGAGGGGCCGGACGACATGCCCGCGCACCTGCGCGCGACGCTGACCGGCGTGAACTTGTCGATCCCGGTGATCGGCGGGAGGATGGCGCTGGGCACGTGGCAGGGCATCTACCTTGCCGAGCACCGCCGCATGCCGCATCGCCGGCAAGTGGCGATCCACCTTCTGGGTCAATAGCCGAAAGGAGCCGGCAGGGATGGGAAAACATGAATCACCCGAGCGCGCGCAAGGCGGAGACCTCGTGCGCCGCCATCGCCTTTCGACCCGCCTCTGGCACTGGATCAATGCCGTCACCTTGCTCGTGATGCTGATGAGCGGTCTGATGATCTTCAATGCCCACCCGCGGCTCTACTGGGGCGAATACGGGGCGAACTTCGACCAGCCCTGGCTCAAGATCGGCACCCTGCAGAATACCCGGACCGGCGAGTACAGCGGGTTTCTGCAGGTAGGCGACGCGCGGGTCGACACCACCGGCGTCCTCGGCCTGTGGGAGGACGGCGACGGGCGCCAGCAACGCTATGCCTTCCCGCCCTGGGTGACGATCCCTTCGCGTTACAGCCTGGCCGGCGCGCGTATCTGGCACCTTGCCTTCGCATGGGTGCTGGCTCTCGGGTTGCTGGCGTACCTGCTCTGGTCGCTGGTCAACGGGCACTTGCGGCGCGACATCCATATCACCCGCAGGGAATGGAGCCCGCGGCACCTGTGGCAAGACGTGAAGCAGCACGCGCGCCTGCGTTTCCCGAAAGGCGCGGCGGCGCTGCGCTACAATGCCTTGCAGAAGCTCGCCTATGCCGGGGTCCTGTTCGGGTTGCTGCCCTTGATGATCGTCACCGGCCTTGCCATGTCGCCGGGCACCGATGCGTGGGCGCCCATCGTCACCGAACTGTTCGGCGGGCGGCAATCGGCGCGCTCGGTCCATTTCATCTGCGCCTTCCTGCTCGTGGCCTTCTTCGTCGTGCACATTGTCATGGTCGTGCTGGCCGGGCCCATCAACGAAGTGCGCTCGATGATTACCGGCAGGTACCGGCTGCCGAAGGAGAAAGGCCAATGAGCCGCCAGTTGATCCTTTCGCGCCGCACCCTGATCCGCACCGGGGTGGTCGGGACCGGCGGCCTGCTCCTGTCGGGCTGCGACAAGCTTTTCGAGAATCCCGCCTTCCGCTCCGCGCTCGAAAGCGGGGAAGACCTGCACAAGGCCAGCCAGCGCGCGCTGGGCCGCAATGCCCTTGCGCGTGAGTTCTCCGCCGGCGACATGTCGCCGGTGTTCCGCGCCAACGGCAGCCGCGAAGGCGCAGGCGAGGAATATCGCCGTCACCTTGCGCAGGGATTTGCGAACTGGTCGCTCAAGGTGGACGGGCTGGTCGAACGGCCGCTGGCGATCCCGCTCACCGCGCTGAGGCAATTGCCCCAGCGCAAGCAGATCACCCGGCACGACTGCGTCGAAGGCTGGAGCGCGATCGGTCAGTGGCAGGGGCCGCGCCTCGCCCAAGTCCTCGATCTCGCGCGGCTCAAGCCCGAGGCGCAGTACATCGTCTTCCACTGCGCCGATCTCTATCGCGGGCGGCCCTACTACGAATCCATCGATCTCGTCGATGCATTCCATCCCCAGACGATCCTGGCCTGGCAGATGAATGGCAGGCCGCTTGAGCAGCAGCACGGTGCGCCGCTGCGCCTGCGCGTCGAAAAGCAGCTAGGCTACAAGCACGCCAAGTTCGTGACCCGCATCGAGGCGCGCGCGTCGCTCGACGGGCTCTACGGCGGCAGGGGCGGCTATTGGGAGGACCAGGGCGCCTACGCCTGGTATGCCGGAATTTGACGCCTTGGCCCGTGACGTAATGAGGAGCGGGCCTATTCCTGCGTCTTCCCACTTGGTGTCCCCTCGAGGCCGCAAGGCTCCGGGCATGACCTCAGCCCTACGCAGGAGTAGTCCCCAGCAGTGATTTCCGCTCTCGACCTGTTTCGCATCGGCCTTGGTCCTTCGAGCTCCCACACCGTCGGCCCGATGCGCATTGTCACTGCGTTCCTCGTCGAACTGCGTGAACGCGGCAGGCTGGGCGAGGTAGCGCGGGTGCGCATTGGCCTGCAGGGATCGCTGGCGCTGACGGGGGAAGGGCACGGTACGCCGGATGCCTGCATCATCGGCCTGTGCGGCTACCGCCCGGAAACCGTCGATCCCCAGGAAGCCTACGCAGCCGTGGCTGACGTGCGCGAAACGGGCCGCGTCACGCTGCTGGGCGAGCGCGAGATCGGTTTCGATCCGCAAACGGACCTTGTCCTCGACTTCGCCTCCATGCCCGACCTCCATCCCAACGGCATGGTGCTATCCGCTTACGACGATGCCGGCGCACGGATCGACGAAGCGGATTTCTACTCGACCGGCGGCGGGTTCTTTTCCAGCCGCGCGCAGCTTGAGCAGACGGCGCGCAACGACCAGTTGATCTTCGGTCCGCCAGTACGCCTGCCATTCGGTTCCGGCGCGCAATTGCTCGAGATCTGCGCCCGCGAGGACATGGCGATCTGCGAAGTCGTCCTTGCGAACGAAGCGGCCTGGCGCCCCGAGGCGGAGACGTTGGCTGGCCTCGATGCGATAGCGCAGGCGATGAATGCCTGTATCGACCGCGGCCTGTCGCGCGAAGGGCATCTTCCCGGCGAACTCAAGGTGCGGCGCCGGGCGCGCGCCATTCATCAGAACCTGATTGCGCGGCCGCAGGACAATCAGGCCGAGACGCTGATGGACTGGCTCAACCTCTATGCCATGGCAGTTAACGAGGAGAACGCGTCGGGCGGCCGGGTCGTCACCGCGCCCACCAATGGCGCGGCGGGAATCATCCCCTCGCTGCTGCGCCAGTATTGCAGCGAGGGCAACAGTGCGATTGCCGCCAAGGCTCGCCGCTATCTGCTCACGGCAGCCGGGATCGGCATGCTCTACAAGCAGCGCGCCTCGATCTCGGGCGCGGAGATGGGCTGTCAGGGCGAGGTCGGCGTTGCCTGCTCGATGGCGGCCGCAGGGCTTGCGGCGGTCTGGGGCGGCACGCCCGAACAGGTCACCGCTGCGGCAGAGATCGGCATGGAACACAACCTTGGCCTCACCTGCGATCCGGTCGGCGGACTCGTCCAGATCCCGTGCATCGAGCGCAATGCCATTGCCGCGGTCAAGGCGGTCAATGCCGCCAAGCTCGCGCTACACGCAGGCGAAACGCCGCGCGTCTCGCTCGATCAGGTGATAGAGACGATGCGCCAGACCGGCGTCGACATGTCGAGCAAGTACAAGGAAACCAGCCAGGGCGGCCTCGCGATCAACGTCGTGGCCTGCTGAACGCGTAGCGCTGGACCCTTCGCCCGTTGCGGATAGGACCTTTCCCATCGCGCAACTTTAGTTCACGAATCCGCAATTGAGCCCGTCGATCCACAGAGCGGGCAAAAGATATCGCAAGGCAGCAATCAGGGGATAGCCAGCGAATGACAATCTTGAACATGGCGGCGGCTGCAGCGCAGCAGGATACCAGCCTGATCGACCGTATCACCAATATCTCGGACTTCATCTGGGGCGGCACCTGGGACGGGGCGATCGTCCTGCCTTTCCCGCCGATGGTCATCGTTCTGCTGGGCATCGGCCTGTACATGATGATCGGCCTGCGCTTCTATCCGCTGCGCAAGCTGGGCAATGCCTTTGCCGGCCTGTTTCGCAGCCGCAAGGGCGCCGGGTCGGGTGAAATCAGTCCATTTGCCGCACTTTCGACTGCGCTGTCCGGACAGGTCGGCACCGGCAACATGGCCGGCGTCGCCACCGCGCTTGCGCTGGGCGGTCCGGGCGCGATCTTCTGGATGTGGGTCACGGCCCTGATCGGCATGGCATTGGCCTTTGCCGAAGGTTCGCTGGCGATCCGCTTCCGCGAGAAGTCGCTGGAAGGCTACTGGCGCGGCGGCCCGATGACCTACATCGTGCGCGGCCTTGGCCCCAAGTGGACCTGGCTTGCGGTCATCTTCTGCATCGGCACGCTGATCTCGACCATCATCACCGGCAATGCCATCCAGGCGAACGCGGTGGCTGACGGCATGAACGAACTGTTCGGCATCGACGAATGGCTCGGCGGCCTGATTGCCGCGATCGCGGTCTTCGTGGTCATCATCGGCGGCATCAAGTCCATCGGTGCCGTCGCGGAGAAGATCGTGCCGTTCATGGCCGGGACCTATATCCTCATGGCCCTCATCGCGATCCTGCTCGACATCAAGGACATTCCGGAGACTTTCGGGCGCATCTTCGGCGGCGCTTTCTCGGGGCAGTCGGCGGTCGGCGGATTCGTCGGCGCCGGGATCATGCTTGCCCTGCGCGCCGGCGTTGCGCGCGGCCTGTTCTCCAACGAGGCCGGGCAGGGCACGACCCCGATGGCCCACGCCGTCGCCCAGACCGACGACCCGGAAGTGCAGGGCCGCATGGCGATGATGGGCACTTTCATCGACACCATCGTCATCTGCACCATGACCGCGCTGGTGATCCTTACCGTAGAGGGTAACTTCACCGGTGGCGGACATGCGGTGAAGCACGCATGGCAGTCCGACCTGACCGGCTTCGCGATGACTTCGGGGGCCTTCGCCGCGGCTTTCCCGGTACAGATCGGGGGTCTTGCGATTGGCAGTATCATCGCCTCGCTGGCGCTGATCCTCTTCGTTTTCTCCACCCTGCTGACATTCAGCTACTACGGCGAGCGCGCAATCACCTTCCTCTACGACAAGGTGCCCGGCGCCAGTGCGCGCGGTGAGAAGATCCTGCACTACATCTGGCGCGTGCTGTGGTGCTTTGCGGTGTTCATCGGCGCGAGCCAGCCGTTGCAGCTGGTGTGGCGTCTGGGCGACATCGCCAATGCGACGATGGCCGTGCCCAACCTGATTGCGCTGGCGGCGCTGTCAGGCGTGGTCTTCAGGCTCGCCCGGGGCGAGAAGGACGCAGGCCACGATCATCACGTGGCGATGCGCGAGGAATAAGGCCCCGGCTGCCCCGTTCATCCTTCGACAAGCTCAGGATGGGCGGGGGTAAGTCGATGGCGCAGCGAAAGGCAGCGGGCACACGGAGGCCCGCTCGCCCGGAGCCTGCCGAAGGGCGCTTGCGGCCCTCAGCCGACCAGTCGCAGGGCGCCCGCAAAACGCCCGGAGCCTGCCGAAAGGCGCCCGCAAAACGCCCGGAGCTTGCCGAAGGGCGCTTGCGGCCCTCTCAGCCGACCAGTCGCAGGGCGGTTTCCGTCTCGCGCAATGCGCGGGGCTGGTCGGGCCAGATGCCGCGGGTATCGTAGACCAGCTTGTCCGCACGCTCGGCCAGCGGCACGACGCGGAAGACATCGTGGTCGACCAGCACGATCAGGATGTCGCAGGCTTCCAGGGCATCGTCGATGTCGATCTGGCGCGCGCCGGTGCCGGTGAACTCGATCGGCAATTCGGCGGCATAGGGCTCGACGATATGGATGCGATCCCCGAACTTGCGGGCGAGGCGGCTGGCGACGAAACGCGCCGGGCTCTCGCGGAAGTCGTCTATGTTGGCCTTGAAAGCGAGGCCGAGGCAGGCGACTTTCGCGCCGGGATGCGCTTCGACCAGCGCCTCGGCCTTGGCGATCACGTGATGCATCTTGCCATCGTTGACGCCGCGCGCGGTGCGGATCAGCGGGGTCTCCTCCGGCGCGCCGTGGACGATGAACCAGGGGTCGACGGCGATGCAGTGGCCGCCCACGCCGGGGCCGGGTGACAGGATGTTCACGCGCGGGTGCCGGTTGGCAAGGCGGATCACTTCCCACACGTCGAGCCCCATGCGGTCGGCGACGATGGAAAGCTCGTTGGCGAAGGCGATGTTGACGTCGCGATAGGCGTTCTCGACCAGCTTCGTCATCTCGGCCGAGCGGGCATCGGTGGTGACGCATTCGCCGCGCACGAAGCGCTTGTAGAAGGCCAGCGCCTTGCGCGCGCAGCGCGGGGTGATGCCGCCGATCGAGCGGTCGTTGTTGGTCAGTTCTTCCAGGATGCGGCCGGGCAGCACGCGCTCGGGGCAGTAGGAAATCGAGATGTCGGGTATCTCGCCGGTGAGGCCGGGAATCTTGAGGTCGGGGCGCAGCCCGGCGATCAGGTCGCGCAGCTGTTCGGTCGTGCCGACCGGCGAAGTCGATTCCAGGATGATGACATCGCCCTGCTTCAGCACCGGGGCGATCGTGCGCCCGGCCGACAGGACATAGGAAATGTCGGGGGCGTGATCCTTGTCGAAGGGCGTGGGCACGGCAATGACGAAGACATCGGCTGGCGCCACTTGCGTCGAGGCGGACAGCAATCCGCGCGAAACGACGCCATGGACGAGCCCATCGAGATCGACTTCCTCGATGTGGATCTCGCCGCGATTGATCGTGTCGACGACCTTTTGAGAGACGTCGAGGCCCAGCACCCGGCATCCGGCGCGGGCGATCACGGCGGCAGTGGGAAGTCCGATATAGCCCAGTCCGACGACGCAGACCTCAGGCTTCTTGTCCGATTTCATTCGCTAGCAGCTCCACGATTCGGCGCGCGGATTGCCCGTCCCCGAAGGGATTGTGGGCGCGCGCCATGGCCTCGTAGGCCACGGTATCGTCGAGCAAGGTTGATATTTCGGTAACGATCGTCTCGGCTGAAGTTCCGACGAGTTTCGCGGTTCCCGCCTCCACGCCTTCGGGGCGTTCGGTGGTCTCGCGCATGACGAGGACCGGCTTGCCCAGCGCCGGGGCTTCCTCCTGCACGCCGCCGCTGTCGGTCAGCATGATCTCCGCGATATTGAGCAGGCGCGCGAAATGCGGATAGTCGAGCGGCTCGATCAGGGCGACGTTTTCCAGTCCGGACAGGCGATCGTTCATCACCCGCCGCACGTTGGGATTGAGGTGGACCGGGAAGATCACCGCCGTATCCGGACGCTCGGCGATGCGGCGGATGGCCGTGGCGATCTGCTCCATGCCCTCGCCGAAATTCTCGCGCCGGTGGCTGGTGACGCCGATGATCCGCTTGCCGGCGAATTTCGTTTCGAGGTCTGCCAATCCGGCGGCGAGATGGGGCTGGGCCTCGATCCGTGCGCTGACCCAGTGCAGCGCATCGATCACCGTGTTGCCGGTGACATGAACGCGCTGGGGATCGACGTTTTCCTTGACCAGTGCCGCGGCCGAGGTCTCGGTCGGCGCGAAGTGCAGGCTGGCCATCGCACCGATGATCTTGCGATTCACTTCTTCGGGCCAGGGATGGTAGATATTGTAGGAGCGCAGGCCCGCCTCGACATGGTCGACCGGAACCTTGCGGTAATAGGCGGCGAGCGCGCCGGCCATGGCAGTGGCGGTGTCGCCCTGCACGATGACCCGGTCCGGCTTCACCTGGTCCATGACCTTGCCGATGCCGGTCAGCAGGTTGGCGGTCAGTGCGTCGAGCGTCTGGTCGGGCTGCATGACGTCGAGATCGTGGTCGGGCACGATCCGTGCGATGTCGAGCACCTGGTCGAGCATCTGGCGATGCTGCGCCGAGACGCAGACCACGCATTCGAAGCGCGGATCGGCTTTCAGTGCATGGACGACGGGGAAGAGCTTGATCGCCTCGGGGCGGGTGCCGAAGATCACGAGAATGCGGGAAGTCTGGGTCATCGCGCCGGAAATAGCACCCTGTAGTTAACCTTGATCTAAGGCTCGCCTCGCGGCCCGGATCGGACACCATCCTGCGCGGCATTTGCGGCAGGCGCCATGCCGATACGGGAAGGTGACGACATTTTAATGCCTTACTGTACCATTTCGGCTGAAATGAACGTGCGCAAAGTCCTTGCTTTCGCTATAGTGCTGTCAGTTCGCAGGATGAAAATTGCGGTCATAACAAGATATAGTCATGGCGCGCCAATGTTACTTGGCGATGAATGTCACAATGTCCGTCTGTGCTGCCGCATAAAGAAACGGCAGCTTAAACAAGCCGCCGTTCAAGTTGTTCAGAGCCTACTGTGTAAACAGGCCCTTCGGGTCGCATCTCTAAGTAGATCATACGGGGCCGATTCGATCCAGTCGCAAAAGGCTGGGCGTAAACTATCTCCGTTTTCCATGGCTTTACGGATGTGATTGGCGCTGTGCCCAAGGCCTTCCCAGCCGAATCGCCGGCTCCAGGCGATTCGGCCGGTGGATGGCATCGCCCGGTTTGGCCCTTGTCGCCCAAGCGCGCTGGGTGCTTCTCGCGCCCGTACGACGACTGGCGGGGCGATGTCCGTGGTGGCTCGTGCCTCTCGCCTCGGTGGACAACCGGGGCTGGCCACTTGCTCCGGCGGCGCCCTTGGGGAATCAACCGGGCATGGCAATTCTGAGCGACAAGTGGATCCGCCAGCAGGCGCAGGAAAACGGCATGATCGAGCCTTTCGTCGAGGCACAGCGCCGCGACGGATGCATTTCCTATGGCCTGTCTTCCTATGGCTACGACGCGCGCGTCGCGCCGGAGTTCAAGATCTTCACCAATGTCGATTCGGCCGTGGTCGATCCCAAGGACTTCGCCGCGAACTCCTTCGTCGATCGTGAAACCGACGTCTGCGTGATCCCGCCCAATTCCTTCGCTCTGGCCCGCACGGTGGAATATTTCCGCGTGCCCAAGGACATCCTCGTGATTTGCCTGGGCAAGTCCACTTATGCCCGCTGCGGCATCATCGTGAACGTCACTCCGCTCGAACCCGGCTGGGAAGGGCACGTCACTCTCGAATTCTCGAACACGACGCCGCTGCCGGCCAAGATCTATGCCAACGAGGGCGCCTGCCAGTTCCTGTTCCTGAAGGGGAACGAGCCGTGCGAGACGAGCTATGCGGACCGCGCCGGCAAGTACATGGGTCAACGCGGTGTGACCCTGCCGCGCCTGTAAGGCGCGCCTTTCCGAATTTTCGTCCGAATCCGGGCCGCTTTTGGTCCGCTCGGCGCGTGCCTGCGTCCGGCCTTTTGCTGATTCGCCGCTCGAAGCGCGTGTGAAGCGCTCTCGGGGATAATTTTTTTCGCAGTGCAGCGAGGGGGCCGGTGGTTGCCTTTCGCCGACCCCCGCAAGCGCCAGTGTTTGCGGGGCTTTGCGGCCTGTTGGCAGATGCTTATTCGGCCTAACTATCTCATTCGAAATGTGAAGGATCTCCCCGAACGCGGCCGTGCTGGCTGTTGCAAAAATCCCATGAAAAACTATGTGAAGCCGTCCAAAGCGTGAGAGCGAGGATAACCAAGCACTGAAATGTGCTTTGGAGGGTGAAGGAATTTTTGAAGAAAGTTTGAGTAAGCCGGGCCACCGGGACGATCCGGAGGGCCCTAAACGAACGAGCGGCGATGACCGCCTGTTGCTGAGAAGTCCGCGGGCCGAAGACGGGCCCGCGATCTCGGCGCTGATCGCAGCATCGCCGCCGCTCGATACCAATTCCGCTTACTGCAACCTCCTGCAGTGCAGCGACTTCGCCGATACCTGCGTCGTCGCCGAGAGGGACGGCCAGATCGTCGGATGGATTTCCGGCTACCGGCCCCCTTCGCATCCCGAGCGAATCTTCGTCTGGCAGGTCGCCGTCGACGCTTCGGCGCGCGGCCTGGGTCTGGGCGGGCGCATGCTCGATGAACTGATTGCGCGCCCCGCCGTGAAGGGGGCGACCACGCTCACGACGACCGTGACCGAAACCAACGACGCTTCATGGGGCCTCTTCCAGGCCTTCGCGCGCCGCCATGGCGCCGAGCTGACCAAACAACCGCGCTTCGAGCGCGAGGCGCACTTCGCAGGTGCGCACGACACGGAATGGCAGGCGAGCATTTCGCCGCTGCCGTCCGCCCAATTCAACTGAACAGGGAAACACCTGAGATGATGACGACTCCCAAGCCGAGCGCCAAGACGCCTGATACCGCCATTTATGACCGCCGTGAATCCGGGGTGCGCAGCTACTCCCGTTCCATGCCGCGTCAGTTCAACCGCGCGCAGGGCGTCTGGATGCATGACAGCGAGGGCGGACGCTATCTCGACTTCCTGTCGGGCTGCTCCTCGCTCAACTACGGACACAACCATCCGGTGCTCAAGCAGGCGCTGATGGATTACATCGCCAGCGATGGCGTGACCCACGCGCTGGACCTGCACACCGATGCCAAGGCCGATTTCCTGCAGACCTTCGAGGACGTGATCCTGCGCCCGCGCGGCCTGGACTATCGCGCAATGTTCACCGGTCCGACCGGCACCAACGCCGTCGAGGCCGCGATCAAGCTGGCCCGCAAGGTCACCGGCCGCGAAATGGTGATCGCCTTTACCAACGGTTTCCACGGCATGACCCTGGGCGCGCTCGCCTGCACCGGCAATGCCGGCAAGCGCGGCGGCGCCGGCGTTCCGCTCAGCCACGTCAGCCATGAGCCGTTCGACGGCTACTTCGGCGACGAGGTCGATACCGCCGACCTGCTCGAACAGCGCCTTGCCGACCCGTCGAGCGGCCTCGATGCCCCGGCGGCATTCCTCGTCGAGACGGTGCAGGGCGAAGGCGGCCTCAATGCAGCGCGTCCGGAATGGCTGCGCAAGATCGCCGCGCTCGCCAAGAAGCACGGCGCGCTGATGATCGTCGACGACATCCAGGCCGGCTGCGGCCGTACCGGCGGCTTCTTCAGCTTCGAGGACATGGGCTTCACCCCCGATGTGGTCACCCTGGCCAAGTCGCTCTCGGGCATGGGTCTGCCCTTCGCGCTGACCCTGTTCCGCCCCGAACTCGACGTGTGGAACCCGGGCGAGCACAACGGCACTTTCCGCGGCAACAACCACGCCTTCGTCACCGCGACGGCGGCGCTGCGCGAATTCTGGGCCGATCCGTCCTTCGCCGACGACATCGCCCGCCGCGGCGGCATTCTCGAGCAGCGACTGGAACGCATTGCCCGCCGCCACGGTCTTTCGACCCGCGGGCGCGGCATGATGCGCGGCATCAATGTCGGCAGCGGGGAAGTGGCAGACAAGATTACCGGGGCCTGCTTCGATGAGGGCCTGATCATCGAGACCAGCGGCGCCCATGACGAGATCGTCAAGGTGCTCGCCCCGCTCGTCATCGACGACGAGACCTTCAACGCCGGCCTCGACATTCTCGAGGAAGCGATCGCCGAGGCGATCGCCCCCGTCGACGATGCGGACACGCGCTCCGAGCGCAAGCTCAACGTCGCCGCCTGAGGCCTGGAAGGCGGCCCCGCGCGGCCGCCCCTTGCCACGCGGCTTCCCATAAGAAACCAAGGAAAAATAATATGATCGTTCGTAAGCTCAAGGACATTCGCAAAAGCGACAAGCACGTCAAATCCGAAGGCTGGACCAGCGACCGCCTGTTGCTCAAGGATGACGGCATGGGCTTCTCGTTCCACGTCACGACCCTGTACGCCGGCGCGGAACTGCACATGCATTACCAGAACCACCTCGAGGCGGTGCTGATCCTCAAGGGCACCGGCACGATCGAGGACCTGGGTACCGGCGAGACCCACGAGCTGAAGCCGGGCGTGATGTATGCGCTCAACAACAACGACAAGCACATCGTCCGTCCCGAGACCGAGATCCTGTGTGCCTGCGTGTTCAACCCGCCCGTCACCGGCCGCGAGGTCCATGACGAGAGCGGTGCCTACCCCGCCGATGTCGACGCAGAGCGCGAACCCGCGCTTTCGGACTGAACGCAGACGGGGGTAGCAATGCAGGACCAATATCCGTCGCGATGCGCCGGGCAGCCCGAGCTGCTCGCGCGTCACGAACCTGTCGCGCGGCGTGCCTGGGAACCGGGCGCGCCGCTGACCGCCGAGCAGATCGAGCGGTTCGACCGGGACGGTTATCTCGTACTGGAAAACGTCTTTTCCGAAGCTGAAATTGCCGCACTCCAGGCCGAGACCGGCCGTCTTCTCTCCCATCCCGCCGGGCTGGAGGACGAGACCGTCATTTCCGAGCCGGACAGCCGCGAAGTCCGTTCGATTTTTCGCATCCACGGACAGAGCCGGATGATGGAGCGCCTGGCCGCCGACGAGCGGTTGGCGGGCGTCGCCAGCTACCTGCTCGACGACGAGGTGTACATCCACCAGTCGCGCCTCAACTACAAGCCGGGCTTCAAGGGCAAGGAATTTTTCTGGCACTCGGACTTTGAGACCTGGCACACCGAAGACGGCATGCCGTCGATGCGCTGCCTGTCGATGTCGGTGCTGCTGGCGGAAAACGATGCCAACAACGGCCCGCTCATGTTGATTCCGGGTTCGCAGCGGGTCTTCGTCAGCTGCGTCGGGGAGACGCCGGACGATCACTACAAGCACTCGCTGCGCAAGCAGGAGTTCGGCGTGCCCGATGAGTACAGCCTGGCCGAACTGGCCCACAGGCACGGCATCGATGCGCCTACCGGCAAGCCCGGCACGGTGATCCTGTTCGACTGCAACACCATGCATGGTTCGAACGGCAACATCACGCCGTTCCCCCGTTCCAATGCATTCTTCGTATTCAACGCGGTGAGCAATCGCCTCGTTGCTCCTTTCGGCGCGGAGAAGCCCCGCCCCGATTTCATTGCTGCCCGCAAGGTCGAGCCGATCCGGCCGGTCTCGGGCGAACTCATGGGAGTTGCCGCATGACTGCAGCCCATAGCGTCGAGAAAATCGGCGGTACCTCGATGGCCGCCACCTCTACCGTCTTCGACAATGTCCTCATCGCGGGACGCGAAGGCGCCGAGCTGTACAATCGCATCTTCGTCGTTTCGGCCTATGCCGGAATGACCGACCTCTTGCTCGAGCACAAGAAGTCGGGCGAGGCGGGCGTCTATGCCCACTTCTCGGCCAACGATGTCGAAGGTGGCTGGCAGGATGCGCTCGCCCGCGTGCGCGACGCCATGCATGAGCGCAATGCGCAGATGTTCGTCAGGCCGGAGAGCCTGCGCGAGGCGAACCGCTTCGTCGACGACCGTGTTGCCGCGCTCGATGCCTGCCTCGACGATCTCGACCGCCTGCGCTCGCATGGCCGGTTCTGTCTCAAGGAGCAAATGGTCACCGTGCGCGAAATGCTTGCCGGTCTCGGCGAAGCGCATTCCGCGCACTCGACTGCGCTGCTGCTGCGCGACCGGGGCGTGAACGCGGTCTTCGTCGACCTCACCACCTGGAACCATGACGAGCTTGCCAGCCTCGACGACCAGATCCTCAAGGCGCTCGAGCCGATCGACCTGGCGACGCAGATGCCGATCGTCACCGGCTATGCCGGCTGCGAAGGCGGCATGGTGCGCCGCTATGCCCGCGGCTATTCGGAAATGACCTTCTCGCGCATCGCGGTGCTGACCGAGGCGCGGGAGGCGATCATCCACAAGGAGTTCCACCTTTCCAGCGCCGACCCCAAGCTCGTCGGCACCGGCAAGGCCCGCAAGATCGGCCGCACCAACTACGATGTGGCCGACCAGCTCGCGAACCTGGGCATGGAAGCGATCCACCCGCGCGCAGGCCGCGGCCTGCGCCAGTCGGAAATCCCGCTGCGCGTGCGCAACACCTTCGACCGCGAGGACGAAGGCACGCTCATCCGCGGCAACTATGTGTCCGACAAGCCGCGCGTCGAGATCGTCACCGGGCTCCAGACCGTCCACGCCCTGCAGTTCTTCGAGCAGGACATGGTCGGCGAGAAGGGCTACGACGCCGCGATACTCGAAACCCTCACCAAGCACGGGGCGTGGATCGTCAGCAAGAGCTCGAACGCCAACACGATCACCCATTACCTGAGCGGTATCGCCGCAGCGAAGATGGAGCGTATCGTTACCGACCTTGAGCGTGCCTATCCGGGTGCGGTAATCACTTCGCAGCCGGTGGCGATGGTTTCGGCGATCGGCAGCGACCTGTCCGAACCGGGCCTCGTCCCCCACGCGCTTGCGGCCTTGATGGACGCCGAAGTGGACGTGCTCGCGATGCAGCACCAGATCCGCAACGTCGACGTGCAGTTCATCATCCACTCGCACGATTTCGACGCGGCGATCCGCGCTCTCCACGGGGCGCTCGTCGAGGACGCCGGACGACTGGGCCAGCGCGCCGCAGCCTGACGGGCTCTGCCTGTCAGGGCGGCGGGCTGGGCACTTCCAGTCGGGCGATCAATCCGCCGCCCGGCGCAGCGGCGAACGAGAGCCCGCCGTGGAAGCGCATCATCAGCCGGTGCGCCGTGGGAATACCCAGGCCGAAGCCCCTCGTGTCGCGCTGACGGGCTTCGTCGAGACGGAAGAAGGGGTCGAGGATCGCCTCGAAATAGTCGGGCGGGATCCCCGGCCCTTCGTCTTCGATAATCACCGCGTGACGCCCGTTCTCTTCCACCAGTGAAACTCGGGCCCGCTTGCCGAAGTGCACGGCGTTCTCGACGAGGGCGCATATGGCGAGCGCCAGCGGCTCACGGTAGGTGCGCGCGGTGGAACGACCGTGCATTTCCAGGCTCGCGCGGTTGCCGAACCCGGCGAGGAGGTCGGCGAGATACGACGCAAGGTCGATGCTCTCCGGCTCAGCGGAGAGGTGTTGCGCGCGCAGGAAGCGCTGCAGCGAGGCCAGCAGGTCCTCCATTTCATCGACGCTCTCGCGCATCAGCGCGGCGATTTCCGGATCGTCGATCAGGTCGCTGGCGACTTTTTGGCGTGATAGCGGCGTGCGCAAATCGTGGCTGATCGCCTCGAAGGAAAGCGCCTGGTCGCGCAGCAGGCGTTCGATGCGCGCCTGCATGACATTCATGGCATGGCCCAGATTGCGCAAGTCCTTGGGGCCGCCTTCGCGGATCGGCACCTGCCGTCCCTGACCGATCGCTTCGGCGGCATCGGCCAGCCGTCGCAAGGGGCGCGTCAGCAGATGCAGCGCGCCCAGGCCCAGCGCCAGGCAGGCAAGCGTCGTCGCCAGTGTCAGCGCGGTCGCGCGCAGGGCGACCGGCCACATCGAACTGATGTCGCGCGAGCGGAAGTTGAGCCAGCCCTTCTCGCCCAGCCGGATCGAGCCGATCAGGTCCCGTCCGCCGCCGGACGCGCGCGTCGTTGCAAGGTTCAGCGAACGATTGGCGAGTGAGGGCTCCCATTCCACGATGCGTGCGGCAATCGCCATGAGCGCGGCATCGCCCGTCGGCGCGGCGACCAGCGGAGCCGTTGCCACCCGGGCGGAGAGGTGCCGCGTCGTCATGCTCTCGGCAAGGCGCGAGGGATCGAGCGCATGCACCCTGTCGCTCACCACCAGCAGCTCGGCCACGCGCCGCGCATGATCGTCGCGAAGCGTCTGGCGATCGATCGCGCTGTAGAACAGCAGGCTCGCGCCCAGCTGCACCAGTGCAAGGACGAGGAACACGACCGCCACGTAGGCTGCAAGACGGGTAGGGACTGGGCGGGCCACTGATCTCGATCCTCTCTCGGCCGGTTCGCCTTTTGCGCGGCTACCGATGCTTGTCATGTGCTGGCTTCCACCCCGCGCCATGCAGGTCAATCGCCAAGCGCGGCCAGCAACGATTTGAAACCCGGCAAACGTCCGACGCGCCGGAAACGAAACCTCCGGTTGACGAGCGGCCATTTTCGCGTAAAGGCCCGGGGCTCCGGCAGGCCGGGCGGTTAGCTCAGTTGGTAGAGCATCTCGTTTACACCGAGAGGGTCGGGGGTTCGAGCCCCTCACCGCCCACCACTTTCCTCAAGTTTAAGTTCATCGCGCGGTGCCGTTGGCACGCTGTCCATGCTGCTTGTCTTGGTGGGGCAGGAGGAGGTGGTCAGCCCGGAAGGCCGATGGCGCAGGGCCTTCTCCTCCCTCCGCCGAGAGCCTACTTGGCCTCGGCGATCAGCTTGAGCGCCTCCGGGCTCGTCCAGTCGTTGCCGCCGGTGTAGCGCCAGACTTCCTTGCCCTTGCTGTCGAACAGCACCGTCACCGGCAGGTTGCCGCCGTACTGGAAGCCGAGGTCGCCGTTGTCGTCGACCCATGGCTGGATGTGGTCCAGCTTGCGGCGGCGCAGGATTTCCACGGCCTTGTCCGATTGGCCCATGTCCTGCGAGATCGGCAGGACGGCGACGCCGGTCTCGTCTTCGCGGGCGATCAGGGCGTTCAGCGTCGGCATTTCCTCGATGCAGGGCGCACACCAGGTGGCCCACAGGTTGATCAGCAGCGGCTTGCCCCTGAACGAGGCAAGGTCGAGCGTTTCGCCGGTATTGTCGACCAGCGTGATTACCGGCATCGGATCGCCCTTGTGCGAGCGATCCAGCTTTTTCGAGGCGGCCTGGGCCGGCGCGGCAGATTCGGCAGGCGCCTGCGAAGCCTGCGGTTGCGACTCCCCTTCGCTTTGCCTATCGCAGCCCGCGGCCAGCAGGGCGCCAGTAAGGACGAGACACTTGAGCGATCGGGAAGACAGCAAGATGGGAGGCTCCAACCAGATGTGGGGCGGACGGTTCGAAGGTGGACCGTCGGCAATCATGCGCGAGATAAATGCCTCGATCCCCTTCGACAAGGCATTGTGGCGTCAGGATATCGCCGCCAGCAAGGCGCACGTCGCCATGCTGGGTGCCTGCGGCATCGTCGCGGGCGAGGACGCGGTGCTGATTTCCGAGGGGCTGGACAAGGTCGCGGCCGAGTACGAGGCAAACGGCGTGCCCGAGGACTGGGACCTCGAGGACATCCACATGACGACCGAATCGCGCCTCACCGAGTTGATCGGCCCGGCGGCGGGTCGCCTGCACACGGCGCGTTCGCGCAACGACCAGGTGGCGACCGATTTCCGCCTGTGGGTGCGCGACTCCATCGACCAGATCGACGCCGGTCTGGAGGCGCTGCAGGTCGCGCTCGTCACCCGCGCCGGTGAGCATGCCGATTCGATCATGCCCGGCTTCACCCACCTGCAGACCGCGCAGCCGGTTACCCTGGGCCATCACCTGATGGCCTACTACGAGATGATCTCGCGCGATCGTTCGCGCTTCGCCGATGCCCGCAAACGGATGAACCGCAGCCCGCTCGGCTCGGCGGCGCTGGCCGGGACCGGCTTTCCGATCGACCGCAAGATGACCGCGCAGGCGCTGGGCTTCGATGCGCCGACCGACAACAGTCTCGATTCGGTGTCCGACCGCGACTTTGCGCTCGACTACCTGATGGCGGCCTCGCAGTGCTCGCTGCACCTCTCGCGTCTGGCGGAGGAATTCATCATCTGGGCGAGCCAGCCCTTCGGCTTCGTGGCTCTGCCCGATGCGCTGTCGACCGGCAGCTCGATCATGCCGCAGAAGAAGAACCCGGACGCCGCCGAACTGGTGCGCGGCCATGCCGGTCGCATCACCGGCTGCCTGACTGCGCTGATGATGACGATGAAGGGCCTGCCGCTCGCCTATTCGAAGGACATGCAGGACGACAAGCCACCGGTCTTCGAGGCCGCCAGCCTGCTGGCGCTGTCGGTCGCGGCGATGACCGGGATGGTCGCCGACACCAGATTCCGCACCGACCGCATGCGCGGCGCGGCCGAGCTGGGCTTTGCCACGGCCACCGACCTTGCCGACTGGCTGGTGCGCGAGGGCAACATTCCCTTCCGCGAGGCGCATCACATAACCGGCGCTGCAGTGAAGCTCGCCGAAACGCGCGGGTTGGCGCTGGACCAGTTGCCGCTCTCCGACCTGAAAGAGATCGACAGCCGCATCGACGAGCGCGTATTCAAGGCGCTCTCGGTCGAGGCTTCGGTCGCCGCGCGCAATTCGCACGGCGGCACCGCGCCCGATCAGGTTCGCCTGCGCGTGGCCGAGGCCCGGTCCGCGCTCGGTCTGGAGTAAGTCTACCTTGCGCAAGCTCATCCCGCTCGTTCTCGTTCTTGCGCTGGTTGCCTGCGGCCAGCGCAAGGGGCTGTCGCTGCGGGAAGGGCAGCAATTGCCGCCCGCGCCCTATGGCCGTGCGGAAAGGCCGACATCGGACGAACTGCTCAATCCGCCGACCCTGGCGATCCCCGAGCGCAGCGTCGAACTGCGCACCCGATCCGAGGAACGCGAGGACGATCCCTACGATCTCCCGCCGCCCGAATAAGCCCCTGACAGGACAACAATGGACCATTTCGAACTGAAGAACGGCGCGCTTCACGCCGAGGACGTGCCGCTCGAAACGATCGCGCGCGAAGTCGGCACGCCGGTCTACGTCTATTCGCGCGCCACGCTGACGCGCCATGCCCGCGTCTTTCGCGAGGCGCTTTCGGCCCTGCCCAGCGTGCACATCGCCTTTGCCGTCAAATCCAACCCCAACCTGGCCGTACTGCATCTGCTGGCCAGCGAAGGCTACGGCGCTGACGTAGTGTCGGAAGGCGAGATGCGCCGGGCCCTGGCCGCGGGCATCCCGGCCCGTGACATCGTCTTTTCCGGCGTCGGCAAGTCGAAGCGTGAGCTCAAGGCAGCGGTCGAGGCGGGCATCGGGCAGTTCAACCTCGAGAGCGAGGAAGAAGGCGTCGAGCTGGCGCAAATCGCCGCGGTACTGGGCAAGCGGGCCTCCTGCGCGCTGCGCGTGAATCCCAATGTCGATGCCAGGACCCACGCCAAGATCTCGACCGGCAAGGCCGAGAACAAGTTCGGCGTCGCCTATGACGTGGCCGCCGGCATCTACGCCCGCCTCGCCGGATTGCCCGGCCTGCAGATGCGCGGCCTTGCCGTGCACATCGGCAGCCAGATCAGCGACCTCGAACCCTCGCGCCAGGCCTTCATCAAGATGGGCGCGCTGATGGAGACGATCCGGGCCGAAGGCCACGAAGTCACGCACATGGACCTCGGCGGCGGCCTGGGCGTGCCCTACAAGGTGGGCGAAAGCCTGCCCACGCCCGATGACTACGGGCGCATGGTCCACGATGTGGCGAAGGACTGGGGCGTCACCCTGATGTTCGAACCGGGCCGCGTCATCACCGGCAATTCCGGTGTGCTCGTGACCGAGGTGATCCGGGTGAAGCAGGGCGCGTCGAACCCCTTCGTGGTGGTCGATGCGGCAATGAACGACCTCGCCCGTCCGGCGATGTACGATGCCTGGCACGATTTCGCGGCGGTCAACCCGACCGGCGCGACGATGGTTGCGAACATCGTCGGCCCGATCTGTGAAAGCTCCGACACTTTCGCCATGGGGCGCGAGATCGATGCAGTGGAGGCAGGCGATTTCGGCGTGTTCCGCACTGCCGGTGCCTACGGCGCGACGATGGCCAATACCTACAACAGCCGTGCGCTGGTGCCCGAGGTGATGGTCGACGGCGCGAAGTGGGGCCTCGTCGCCAACCGCATCGAGCCTGAAACCATCCTGGCCGCCGAACGCGTGCCGGAGTGGCTGAAGCAGGCGTAATTGCGCGGAGTGATCCGAAGATGATCGAAACCCTTCCCCTGTTCCACCGCATCGCCGGCCAGCCGGTTGTGGTGCTGGGCGCGGGGGAAGCGGCCGAGGCGAAACGGCGGTTGGTCGAGCGGGCGGGCGGCATCGTCGTCGACGACCTGCAGGAAGGGATCGACAAGGGCGCGCGGCTCGCCTTCATCGCCCATGAGGACGAGACAGCGGCACAAGGCGACACGGTTCGTGCGCGCTGTGCGGGATTGCTGGTGAATGCCACCGATCGTCCGGCGCTGTGCGACTTTACCGTCCCCTCGATCCTCGATCGCTCGCCGGTTCTCGTCGCCATCGGGACGGGCGGCGCTTCGGCGGGCCTCGCCAAGCAGCTGCGCCTGCGTCTGGAATTGCTGTTGCCGCAGTCGCTCGGAGCGCTTGCAAAGGCGCTGGGCGCCGCCCGGGCTGCCTTGCGTGGGCGCTTCCCCGATGCCGGAGATCGCCGCCGCGCGCTCGATGCCGCGCTCGGCTCGGGCGGACCGCTGGACCCGCTCGACGAAGCCAGCGCCGGCAGGATCGACGACTGGCTCTCGGCAGCCGGTCAGGAGCGGGTGGGCGTGGTGGAGATCGTCCTGCACAGTGACGATCCGGAGGACCTGACTTTGCGTCAGGCGCGCCTCTTGGGATCGGCCGACCTGATCGCCTACGAAACCGAAGTTCCCCGCGCGGTGCTGGACCGTGCCCGCGCCGATGCCGCGCGGGTCATGGTCGCGACGGGCGAGAGCCCGCGTACGGGCGAAGGGCTTACCATCCTCCTGCGCATGGCCCCCGGAGCCGACTGAGCTGCCCCTCGGGCACAACGCGAGTCGCCCGGACCCCAACCGCGTCTTCGCCCGGTCAGTAACCCGATCCTAAACATCGTGTCCGGCAGTTAAACTCGGGACGCGTGGCTCCGCGTTGTTATTACAATGTTTTAATTGCTCGCAGGGCGACCGTTAAGCGTAATTTGCTAACGGCGAGGCAGTGCCTGGCCCAATGAGGGACACCACGACATGACCGAACCCGGGTTTCTGCACTTGCCGGAAATCGATCCCGCGTCGCTGCCGGATCCGGCGCAGCCGATCGGCCTGTTCGGTAGCTACACCGATGCTGCGGGCCGTCAGGTCCATGACGCGGCAGAGGCTTCGCTGGAGGCCTATCTCTACGAACTCCACCCCGGCACCTGATCCGAACGCATATGTTTCATGACAAGACGCTGGCAGACCTGCGCGAGAACGACGAAGGCTGGATGAAGGGGCAGCGCGATCTCGCGGCACTTGTGGGGAAGTGGCGCGCGCGCCCCGAGGCAAGCCGGGTTCTCGCCGATCTCGAACGCTTCGGCGATGGAGATCCGTTGGAGGCCTGTCCTTCGCTTGCCGGGCTGTTCGAAGAGGGAAGCGGCGCCGCGCACGAACTCGTCGCGAACTTCCTGGAATTGGGCTTGTGGGGCTTGCGCTCGCACCCGCTGGGTCACTTGCCGCTGCGCCACGGGGTAGGCCATGCCGGGCAGACCCTGCTGCTTTCGCATTGGGGCACCGCGACCTTGGCCCTTGTCTCGTATGAGGGTGAACGGCTTTCCGCTTTGCCCGAGGCACGGACGGTGGCCTTTACCCCGCTTGAAAGCTGGTCCTTCGTGCTGGCCGGTTCGGCCACGGCCGGCCGCGTGCGCTGCATGAATGTGCAGGACCGCCGGGCCGAACTGCAGGTTGAGGCGCTGTCCATGCATCCGGGTGCCGTGATCCACAGGGACGGCCGGCGCGAGACGATACAGATGCGCGGTGCGTCAGGCAGCCTGGTGAAATTGCGGTTGCAGCGCTTCCTCGGCGCGAGCGAACCGGTCCGCGAATTCGCGCTCGCCGATGGAGAGCTTGTGCATCAGGCTGCGTCCAACCTGCACGACAGCCGCTGCGAGCTCGCGATCTCGGTACTTTCGCGCATGGGACGGCGAGACGCAGTGCCGGTGATTTCGCGCATCGTGACGGGGAACGGGCACGAAGGCCTGCGCTGGCAGGCCATGCGCGAACTGCTTGCCCTCGATACCCGCGCCGGGATGATCCTGCTCGGCCAGATCGCCGCTTCGGACGACGATCCGCTCGCCGCATTGGCGCAGGAAACGCAGCGCGCGCTGCTACGCACCTGGCCGGAGCTGGAAAGGGTATCGCAGTGGCGCAGCTGATCGAAATGCGCGATCCCACGCCGGCTTCGCTTTCGGAGTGCATCGATGCGCTGTCCTCGTGGGGTTTCGATCCGCGCGAGCGGGAAAGCGTCGCACATGCAGCCCACTGGCTGCGCCGGCTTGGCAACGACCGGGTCTTCCTCGGCGATCTGCTGATTGACCTGCTGGCGGGCTTCGCGCCTTCGCCGGCTGCGGTGGACGCCATCAGCAGCGGTGGCCCGCAATCGATCGTGCTGGCAACGCCGGGGCGCGGCAATTTCTGCATCCGCGCCAATATCTGGCCGGCCGCCGCGGACTACGCGATGCGGGCCAGTGGTGCGCGGGCCTTCGGCTATGGCACTGCCCACGACCACAACTACGACTTCCTCACGCT
Source organism: Novosphingobium sp. PY1 (assembly GCF_017312445.1). NCBI lineage: Bacteria > Pseudomonadati > Pseudomonadota > Alphaproteobacteria > Sphingomonadales > Sphingomonadaceae > Novosphingobium > Novosphingobium sp. PY1. The sequence goes on from NZ_BLTI01000004.1 coordinate 320,419, forward strand.
CGGCTATTTCGGCCCAGGCTGCGAGATCGAGGACTTCGAGTACGACGGGCACCGTGTCATCGGCCGTGCGGGAGAGGCGATCGCGCTCAAGCGGCTGGGCCGGACCCGGTTGCGCAAGGGCCGGGTGCTCCACTACCGCGCGCACCGCGACATCCATCGGGTCAACCCGCCCGCTTCGCTCTCGGTTTCGCTCAAGCTGGTCCACACCCAGGCCGTGCAGGGATGGCTTAGCCATTACGAATTCGACACGGTCGAAGCGCGCATCACGCGCGTCATGGGAAGCGGACCGAGCGAGACTTTTCTGCGCCTTGCGGTGGCGCTGGGCAGCGAAGAGGCCAAGGAGCTTGCGCAGCATTTCGGGCGTAGTCACGCCAGCGATAGAATGCGCCTAAACGCGTGGGAGGCGCTGTCCGCCTGCGCCGAGAGCGAGCACGCGCGCGAGGGGATCTGGCGTCAGGCCGAAGCCAGCGGTAGCCGCCTCGTCGCGCAAGTGGCGAAGCACAGACGCGGCATGCTTTGCGGATAGGCCGCCCGCCGAGGTCGCCCGGCAAGTCGAAACGCGCGCGGTCCTGGGGGGCCGCGCCTAGAGTACGCCCCCGGCCAGCGCATCGATTGCGCCTTGCAGGATTACCGCGGCGGCGGCGGAATCGATGCGTTCGGCGCGCTTGGCGCGGCTCATGTCCTGGGCGATGAGGCCGCGTTCGGCGCCCATCGTCGACCAGCGTTCGTCCCACAGCAGGATCGGCAGGCCGAGCGCGGCAAGGTTGCGGGCATAGGCGCGGCTCGATTGCGAGCGCGGGCCTTCCGATCCGTCCATGTTGAGCGGCAGGCCGATGACGATGCCCTTGATCGAGCGTTCGCGGATCAGGCCCTCGAGCAGCGCCTTGTCGGCACCGAACTTGCCGCGCTTGAGCGTCTTTCCGGGCGAGGCGAAGTGCCAGCCTGCATCGCAGAAAGCCGTGCCGATGGTCTGCGTGCCGAGGTCGAGCGCCAGCAGTGGCCCGGCGTCGGGCAAGGCATCGCGATAGTCGAGCGCGCTGGTGGTTATGAGTGCTGCTTCTGCCATGCCGCTATCCGCCGTTCGAAGTCGGCCCTGATGTTCGCCCAGAACAGGGTGTAGTCATAGACGTGGTAATTGTTGCCCGGCAGCACGTAGGGGCCGAGGTCGAGCCTGGGCGGCGGTCCGATGTGCAGGAACATGTCGCTTTCGCAAGCCGCAGGTACGACCTGCCTCACCAGTTCGCCGTTCCAGCTTGCCGGATCGGGCACCAGTGTGCCGAGGTTGGCCTGTGCGTCCGCAACGCCGTTGCGCGTACCAGTCAGTGGATTGCTGCACAGGAACGGGCTGTCGATTGCCACGCCCTCGGCAGTCGTCTGCGTGAGCGGCTGTCCGTCGAGACCGCGGCGGCGCACGTAGGCCTTGACCAGCTGCTCGGTCTCGGCAGGGTCGGCCACGGTGAGCCAGCTCATCACGCAGCCGGCCTGGTCGGGCCTGTCGCAGGGGCCGAGGCCCATTTCGGGCAGGTCGTGGTCGATCGAGACCGGCCAGCCCACGATGTATGCCGCGGCGATGCGCTCGGCCAGCGGGGTGCCGGCCACGCGGTCGCGCAGCAGACGGCGTAGCAGGAATGCGCCCTGGCTGTGTCCTGCCAGCACGATCGGCTGGTTCTGCGGGACCGTCTTGATGAAGGCATCGAAGGCGGCAAGGACGTCGCCGTAGGCCAGGTCGATCGCCTTGTCGGCCTGCGGGTCGTCGGTCAGGAACGCGCCGACAGCGGCCTGGCGGTAGCGCGGGGCCCAGAGCTGGTCGGCTGCGTTGAAAGGCGTCGCCATGCCCTTGACGTAAAGGCCCGCCAGATCGCGCGAGGCCTTGTCGTTCAGGCTCGCGTTCCACGCGTCCTTTTCGACGTAGCTGGTGGGATGGACGAAGAAGACCGCGGCGGCGAGCGGATCTCCGGCCGGCTGGCTTGCACCCTGCGGCAGGTAGCGTGAGGGATCGGCCTTGGGCAGCATCCCAGGGCGCGCAATCCACATGTCCGTCTTGTCCCAGGCGTTCATCGCCATCGCCGGCTGCGGCTGGAACGTGACGTCCGGCACGAAGGCCATTTCCGTAAGGTCTTCGGCCCAGAACAGCAGGGCAATGCGCCCGACCGTGATCAGGACGATGATGGCGGCGACGGCATAGAGGAACTTGCGGACCATCAGGTGGCAGTCCCGCCGGGCTGGCCGGTGCTGCTGTCGGACGGGTGCTTTTCGATTCGCGGGCGCAGGCTGGTGAGGGCGCGCCCTTCGCGCAGGGCGCTCCACCAGCTCAGCGGGTTCCAGGTCTGCGTACCGTCTAGCGAGAAGGTGATGAATTCGGCGCGCCCGCCGATGTCGGAGAGTGGCACCGGACCGCCAAGGCCGCCGCCCGGCGTGCCCTGGTAGTCCGTCTCGAAGGGAAAGCGGCTGTCGGCCGAACGGTCGCGGTCGTCGCCCATCAGGAAGACATGGTCTTCAGGCACGGTGATCTCAGGATAATTGTCCATGACCTGCGTCGTATAGTCGATCACCTGGTAGGTCGCACCGTTGGGCAGTGTCTCGCGGTAGGCGGGAAGGTCATAGACTTCGCGACCGCTGGGCAGGCGGCGGCGGTAGAGCTCGAAACCCTTGTAGCAGTGCCCCGGCTGCGCATCGCCCTCGCATTGCAGGGCGTCGTCAGCGGCGATCTCGACCGGCGGCTCGACTTCGCGCGGGATGAATTTGCCATTTAGGCGGATGCGCCCGTCGACCACGGCGATGCGGTCGCCCGGAAGCGCGACGACGCGCTTGATCAGGTCAGCCTTGCGGTTGCCCGGCACCACGATCACGATGTCGCCGTACTCCGGCGTCGAGCCGAACAGCCGCCACTTGGCGCGCGGAAGCATGTGAAAGCTCACCGAGGACCAGTTCCAGCCGTAGGCGTACTTGGAAACCACGAGCCGATCGCCCACCAGCAGGTTGGGCATCATCGAGATCGACGGGATGTAGAAGGGCTTGGCGATCAGCGAATGGAACGCCAGCACGCCCAGCAGCATCAGCGCCAGGCCGCGCAGTTCGTGCAGCCAGTTGACCTTGGGCTTGTTCGGATTGCTAACGGGGCTCTCCTGCGCGCAAAGGGTGGAGGCGGTATCGGCGGTGTGTTCGGTCATTCTCGGTGGAGCGCTCGGAAAAGTCTAGGAACCGGACGGGGCGGGAGCCGCCGCAAGCGGACGGGCCTCGATCACGACGAATGCCTGGGCCCATGGATGATCGTCGGTGAGCGTCAGGTGAACCACGGCCTCGTGACCGGCGGGAACCATCAGGTCGAGCCGGGCCTTCGCGCCGCCGGTGAGGGCAAGGGTAGGGGCGCCCGATTTCGCATTGATGACGCCGATGTCCTTCATGAACACCCCGGCCTTGAAGCCGGTGCCGACCGCCTTCGAATAGGCTTCCTTGGCCGCGAATCGCTTGGCGAGGGTCCCGGCCTTGGTGAACGGGCGGCGATTGGCCTTGGCCTGCTCGATTTCGGTGAAGACGCGCTTCTCGAAGCGCTCGCCGAAGCGGTCCAGCGAAGCCTGGATACGCTCGATGTTGCACAAGTCGGAACCCATTCCGATGATCACGACGCACTCTCCGTCCTGCGGCCGATATTGCAGCCGGCTTCCTTCCCCCGATGGTGGATCGGGGGCTTCAAGTCACCGGACTTCGTCCATCAGCGCGCGCATTCTCGTTACGCTCGCTTCGAGTCCACAAAATATGGCCTCTCCAATGAGATAGTGTCCGATGTTCAGTTCCGCGAGCTGCGGAATGGCTGCGATCGGCTGGACGTTCTCGTAAGTGAGGCCGTGTCCGGCATGGGGCTCGATGCCGTTCTTGGCAGCCAGCGCGGCCATGTCGACGATGCGCTTGAGCTCGACTGCGACCTGCTCGCCCTCTGCATGGGCATATTCGCCGGTATGGAACTCGACGATGGGCGCGCCCAGCTTCATTGCCGCTTCGATCTGCCGTGGGTCCGGGGCGATGAACAGGCTCACCCGTACGCCTGCGTCCGACAGGCGCGAGACGATCGGGGCGAGCTGGTTGTGCAGTCCGGCTGCGTCGAGCCCGCCTTCGGTCGTGCGTTCTTCGCGCTTTTCCGGGACGATGCAGGCCGCGTGCGGCTTGTGGCGCAGCGCGATCTCCAGCATTTCGTCGGTCGCTGCCATTTCGAGGTTGAGCGGCAGGCCGGTGGCGGCCTGCACGCGCACCAGGTCCTCGTCGCGGATGTGGCGGCGATCTTCGCGCAAGTGCACGGTGATGCCGTCTCCCCCGGCCTGCGCGACGATCTGCGCCGCGCGTGCCGGATCCGGATGCTCGCCGCCGCGCGCATTGCGGATCGTGGCGACGTGATCGATGTTGACGCCTAGGCGCAGGCGCGAGGGGGTAAGGGCGTTCATCCGATAATCCTGGGGTTTTCCGGCGGGTCGAAGGGTCAGGGCTGGACGCGGCTGCCCGGCTTGATCGCGGGGGTCGCCGCCAGCTCGGGGGGCAGTTCGTCGTCGGCGTATGTCGGGAAGTTGATCTCGACGAGCGGGAAGTAAGGTACGCCCAGATCCACGGCGCCGCCCGAACGGTCGACCAGCGAGGCCGCCGCGATGACCCGGCCGCCTGCCGCCTCGATCGCCTTTATCGCCTCGCGCGAGGACTTGCCGGTGGTGACCACGTCCTCGACCATCAGCACCCTGTCGCCGGGATCCAGTTCAAATCCACGGCGCAGCTCGAAAGTACCTTCCGGGCGTTCGACGAACATCGCGTCGACCTGCAACGCGCGGCCCATCTCCTGGCCGATGATCACGCCGCCCATGGCCGGCGAGACGACCTTGTCGATCTGCTTGCGCACGTCGTGCGGCAGCTTGCTGGCGAGCGCGACGGCGAGTCGTCCGGCGCGGTCGGGGCTCATGAGGACGCGCGCGCACTGAAGGTAATGCGCACTGTGGCGGCCGGAGGAGAGCAGGAAGTGCCCCTCAAGCAATGCCTTGCTGGCGCGGAACTCTGCGAGGACTTCTTCTTCCTGCATTACGACCTATTCCTTCGATGCATATTTCATTGATCTGGCGCACCTTCGACACGCCGTTTGCCAAAAATTCCCCTAGAGGCGCTTGAGACACGCGGCAAGCGCGCGTATAGGCCCCGCGGAAGGGGGGCCTCCGGCTCCGCATCAGGGCGCGCGTATGCGGGGGCGACTCGCGTGCGCGGATTTGGAAAACGGAAGCGCAAAAAAATATGAATTTGGGCAAAACCGCACGCGCCGCGAGCCATACCGCAAAGGCTCTGGGCCTGTCCCTTGGAAGCATCATGGCTGCCGGAGTCATGGCACCCCAGGCGGCTCTCGCCGCCGCGGCATCCGAACCTGCCGCCGCCGCGACTGCGGACGCCGCCGCTTCTGCCGGCAGCTACACGCCGATGGCCCCGACCCCGGGGATCGGCATGCCCGTCGACAGCGGCATCGGCTTCCAGCAGCAGTTCTCCAAGCTCGGCGAATATGGCGAGTGGATCCACAATTCGGTGCTGCTGCCGATCATCGCCGTGATCACCGTCTTTGTGCTGCTGCTGCTCGTCGTCATCGTCGTGCGCTTCAACCGCCGCGCCAACCCGGTACCTTCGAAGACCAGCCACAACACGCTGCTCGAAGTGGTCTGGACGCTGGTCCCCGTGCTGGTCCTCATCGGCATCGCGGTTCCCTCGATCGACCTGCTGGCCAAGCAGTACAAGCCTGCCCCGAAGGGCGCGCTGACCATCAAGGTCACCGGCAACCAGTGGTTCTGGACCTACGGCTATCCCGACAATGGCGAGTTCGAGGTCGTCTCGAACATGCTCAACATCCCGGGCCAGCCGACCATCAACAACGGCGTGCGCGAAGTCGGTTCCGAGCCCTGGGACGGTCCTTCGCACCTCGAGGTCGACAACCGCATGGTCGTCCCCGTCGGTGAACCGATCCGTCTGCAGATCACTGCGTCCGACGTGATTCACTCGTTCGCCGTGCCTTCGCTCTGGTTCAAGCTGGACGCGGTTCCGGGCCGGATCAACGAGAAGGTCCTCTTCGTCGAGAAGCCGGGCGTCTACTACGGCCAGTGCTCCGAGCTTTGCGGCGCCAAGCACGGTTACATGCCGATCGCGGTCGAGGCTCTGCCGCGCGACAAGTACGACGCCTGGGTGCTGACGCATGCCGGCGGCAAGATCGACGGTCAGGCGACCGCCGCATCCGAGACCGATTACCTGCCGGGTGAAGAGCCCGCCGGCGAAGCGTCGGAGGCTCCGGCCGCCGAAGCCACTGCTGCCGCCGAATAAGCCCGCATTCAAGGACAGGGTCACCAGAACATGGCAACCACAGCCCCAGAACATTTCCCGGCGCACTCTGACGATCACGCGCACGACCATGACCACAAGCCGGGCTTCTTCGCCCGCTGGTTCATGTCCACCAACCACAAGGACATCGGCACGATGTACCTGATCTTCGCGATCATCGCGGGGATCGTGGGCGGTGCCTTCTCCGGCATGATGCGCGTCGAACTGGCGCAGCCGGGCATCCAGTACCTGGACACTTTCGCAAAGTGGTTCGGTGCGGTTAACCCGGACTTCAACTCGACGCTGCACGTCTGGAACGTGCTGATCACCGCGCACGGCCTGATCATGGTCTTCTTCATGGTCATGCCCGCGATCATCGGCGGCTTCGGCAACTGGTTCGTCCCGATCATGATCGGCGCGCCGGACATGGCCTTCCCGCGCATGAACAACATCTCGTTCTGGCTGACCGTCGCGGGCTTCTGCTCGCTGCTGTGCTCCGCCTTCGTGCCGGGCGGCACGGGCCTGGGCGCCGGCACCGGCTGGACCGTCTATGCTCCGCTGTCGACCACCGGCTCGCCCGGACCCGCCGTCGACTTCGGCATCTTCGCGCTGCACCTTTCCGGTGCCGGCTCGATCATGGGCGCGATCAACTTCATCACCACCATCTTCAACATGCGTGCGCCTGGCATGACCATGCACAAGATGCCGCTGTTCGTGTGGTCGGTGCTCGTCACGGCCTTCCTGCTGCTGCTCGCGCTGCCGGTTCTCGCCGCCGCGATCACCATGCTGCTGACCGACCGCAACTTCGGCACCACCTTCTTCGATCCTTCGGGCGGTGGCGATCCGGTCCTGTACCAGCACCTGTTCTGGTTCTTCGGCCACCCCGAAGTGTACATCATGATCCTGCCGGGCTTCGGCATCATCTCGCAGATCGTCTCGACCTTCTCGAAGAAGCCGGTGTTCGGCTACCTCGGCATGGCCTACGCCATGGTCGCGATCGGCGTGGTCGGTTTCATCGTGTGGGCCCACCACATGTACACCACCGGCCTTTCGGTTAACACGAAGATGTACTTCACCGCGGCGACCATGGTCATCGCAGTCCCGACCGGCATCAAGATCTTCTCGTGGATCGCGACGATGTGGGGTGGCTCGATCACCTTCAAGTCGCCGATGGTCTGGGCGATCGGCTTCATCTTCCTGTTCACCGTCGGCGGCGTGACCGGCGTCGTTCTCGCCAACGGCGGCATCGACGACAACCTGCACGACACCTACTACGTCGTGGCGCACTTCCACTACGTGCTCTCGCTCGGTGCAGTGACCGCGCTCTTCGCCGGGTTCTACTACTGGTTCCCGAAGATGAGCGGCCGCATGCACTCCGAGTTCCTGGCGCATGTCCACTTCTGGGTGTTCTTCATCGGCGTGAACCTGATCTTCTTCCCGATGCACTTCCTCGGGCTGCAGGGCATGCCGCGTCGCTACCCCGACTACGCCGAGGCCTATGCGCACTGGAACCAGGTCGCGACCGACGGCTACATGATCATGGCGGCTTCGCTGGTGATCTGGTTCGCCAACATTGCCTACGCGTTCATCGCCGGCAAGAAGGCGGAAGACAACTACTGGGGCGAAGGTGCGACCACGCTCGAGTGGACGCTGTCAAGCCCGCCGCCGTTCCACCAGTTCGAGACGCTTCCGGTCATCGAGGAAGTGCACCACCACTGAGAACGCAACCGCGCGCCATTGCGGGTATGAACGAAGCAATCCAGAGCCTCCTTCGCGAGCCGCTCTGGATTGCTTCGGCGCATTGGCGCCTCGCAATGTTGGCCCTTGTGAGTGTAAGATCCTAAGACCATGTCCGTGACGAGTCCCAGTTCAACGCAGCAGCTTCCGGCGGATTGGCGCGATCTCTTCGCGCTGACCAAGCCGCGCGTGATGAGCCTGGTGATCTTCACCGGCCTGTGCGGTCTGCTCGCCGCGCCCGATCGCATCCACCCGGTCCTCGCCTTCACCGCAATCCTGTGCATCGCGATGGGTGCCGGCGGTGCCGCCGCGCTCAACCAGTGGTGGGAAGCCGATCTCGACGCGGGGATGAAGCGCACCGCGAACCGTCCGCTGCCGCAAGGGCGGCTGGACCGTACCACCGCGCGTGATTTCGGCGGCGTGCTATGCGCTGCCTCTGTATTCCTGATGGGCTTCGCGATCAGCTGGCTGGCCGCCGCGATCCTTGCTCTCTCGATCGTCTACTACGCCGTCGTCTACACGATGTGGCTCAAGCCGCGCACGCCCCAGAATATCGTCATCGGCGGCGGGGCGGGGGCCTTCCCGCCATTGATCGGCTGGGTTGCGGCCACCGGGCACATCACATTGATGCCGGTCGTGCTCTTCGCCATCATCTTCATGTGGACGCCGCCGCATTTCTGGGCGCTCGCGCTGTTCGTGAAGAGCGACTACGCCAAGGTGGGCATCCCGATGATGCCGGTCGTTGCCGGTGAGAAGTCGACTCGCCGCCAGATCCTCGCCTATGCGATCCTGCTCTTGCCGCTCAGCGTCGTTCCCTGGTGGATCGGTGGAACGCATGCGGTCTACGGCATTTCTGCCATCGTCCTGTCCACCCTGTTCCTGGCGCTGTCCGTCCGTGTCGGCCTGCGCGAGAAGGACGGGCCGGAAGACACGATGAAGCCGGAAAAGCAGCTCTTCGCCTATTCGGTGATCTATCTCTTCGCACTCTTCGCAGCGCTCGTAGTCGACCGCTTCGTGGTCATCTGAGGACCTCAATCCATGGCCGATAACGATCCTACCCCGCGCACGCCCCAGGACATCCGCAAGAGCCGTAACCGGGTGCTTGCACTCAGCCTCGCGGCATTCGTGATCCTCGTGTTCTTCATCTCGATTGCCAAGATGAGCTGAAGCGCATGACGGCCGTGACCCGCCAGGAGCGCAGCAACAGGAAGACTGCCTTTATCGCGCTTGCGATCGCGCTGGGGATGCTTGGCCTGGGTTACGCTTCGGTACCGCTTTACCGGATCTTCTGCCAGGTCACCGGCTATGGCGGCACCACCAAGCGGGTGGACGAGACGCGGGCCGCCAGTGTCAAGGACAGCGGTCGCACCATCACGGTGCGCTTCGATGCCAATGTCGCGCGCGACATGCCCTGGGAATTCAAGCCGCTGCAGGTCACCGACACCGTCTCTATCGGTGCGCGCGACATGGCGCTTTTCTGGGCGAAGAACGATTCGGACCAGACCGTGACCGGCACCGCCAGCTTTAACGTGGAGCCGGAGCAGGCTGCAAAATATTTCAACAAGATCCAGTGCTTCTGCTTCACCGAACAGACCCTGAAACCGGGCGAGGAAGTGCGCATGCCGGTGCTCTATTACATAGATCCGGCGATTCTCGACGATCCCGACAACAAGGACGTTGAGCTGATCACGCTCAGCTATACGTTCCACGTCACATCGATCGGGGATGCAAAGACACTGGACCGCGAACAAACTGGCGGTTAAGGGCCGCATGGGAAACCTGCGTACCGGCCCGGCCGGATGCGCTCGTGTGACATATTCGATAAACGGGGACGAAGGCACCATGGCCGGTACCAAGCACCACGATTACCATATTCTTCCGCCGGACATCGTTCCGCTGGCGACTACGATCGGCGCCTTCACCTTCACCTCGGGCATGGTTCTGTTCATGCACGACATGCCGGGCGGCCACTTCGTGCCGTGGCTGGGCATGGCGCTGCTGCTGGCCTCGATGTTCGCCTGGTTCTCGAAGATCGTGAAGGAAGCGCATGCCGGCGATCACACGCCCGTCGTGCAGCTCCACCAGCGCTATGGCATGATCCTGTTCATCGCTTCGGAAGTGATGTTCTTCGTCGGCTGGTTCTGGGCCTTCTTCGACTTCTCGCTCTTCCCCTCGACGATTTCCGAGGTGGTGGCGGGGCAATGGCCGCCCAAGGCGATCGAAGCGGTCATGGATCCCTTCGACCTGCCGCTGCTCAACACCCTGATCCTGCTCTGCTCGGGCACGACCGTCACCTGGGCGCACCACGCGCTGATCCACGGTGACCGCGAGGGCCTGAAGAAGGGCCTCTGGGCGACCGTGCTGCTCGGCCTGCTGTTCACCTCGATCCAGGCCTACGAGTACATCCACGCGCCGTTCCCCTTCGGTCAGAACACTTACGGCTCGGCCTTCTACATGGCGACCGGGTTCCACGGCTTCCACGTCATTGTCGGCACGATCATGCTGATCGTCTGCCTGATCCGCGCCTACAAGGGTGACTTCACCCCGCGCCAGCACTTCGGCTTCGAAGCGGCGGCATGGTACTGGCACTTCGTCGACGTCGTGTGGCTGTTCCTCTTCGTCGCAGTCTACATCTGGGGCGGCTGGGGCTACCCGACGCACTGATCATGGCGGACAGCCACCAATCGAATACTGAAGGGCAGCCGGAGATCGCTTCGGCTGCCCTTTTCGGTCTTTGCCCCAAGTGCGGCGCGCGAACCCTGTTCGCTGGGTTGGCCTCGTTCGCCCCGCGGTGCCGCGCCTGCGGGCTGGACTACGCGCAGTTCAACGTCGGCGATGGGCCAGCGGCCTTTCTCACCCTGATCGTGGGCGCGGTGATCGCCATGCTTGCGATCTGGCTGCAGCTCTCGTTCGATCCGCCGTTCTGGGTGCATGCCCTGCTGTGGATTCCGCTGACGACGTTGCTGGTCATCGGCGGGCTGCGAATCGCCAAGGCATGGCTGCTCGGCGCCGAGTATCGCCGCCGCGCCGGTGACGGCCGGCTCAAGGAAGACTGACGGGAGCCACCATGCGCAAATTTCCGATACTCGCGACGCTGATCGTGTTGGTGGCCGTTGCGATCATGATCGGCCTTGGCGTGTGGCAGCTCAAGCGCCTCCACCAGAAGGAAGCGCTGCTGGCGCATTACGCGCAGGCGCGCAGCAATGCCGAGGAAGTCCTCTGGCCGCGCCACGGGGCTGCGCAGACCGACCTGCTCTATCGCCATGCCCGGCTGACCTGCGAGGGCGTGACCGAACATTCCAGCATGGCCGGGCGCAATGCCTCGGGCGAATCGGGCGCGGCGCAAACCGCGCGTTGCATGCTGCCCGACGGCGCCCAGGCACTGGTCGTGCTGGGCTGGTCGCGCCAGCCCAATGCCGCGGCCAACTGGCAGGGCGGCATTGTCCACGGGGTAATCGCACCGGGGCCGCGCCTCGTCGCCAATCCGCCGTTAGACGGGCTGGAGGCCAATGCCATCCCCGATCCTTCGGAAATCCCGAACAACCACTTCTCCTACGCAATCCAGTGGTTCTTCTTCGCCGCGACTGCTCTGGTGATCTATGTACTGGCAGTGCTGAAGCGCGCGCGGGGTTAGGCAAGGGCCCAGATCGCCTTTTCGATTTGACCGATCGGGAGGCGGCCAACGCGGCGACAATCTCATGCGAGGATTGCGTAAGGCGCGCTCCCCCGCTAACCGCGCATTCCCATGGACTACATCAGCACTCGCGGCAGCGCTCCGGCGCTCGATTTCGAAGGCGCAACGCTCGCCGGTCTCGCTTCGGACGGCGGCCTCTACGTGCCGCGCGAATGGCCGCGCTTCTCGCAGGACGAGATCGCCGCCATGGCGGGCCTGCCTTATGCGCAGCTGGCCGCGAAGATCATGTTCCCCTTCGTCGAAGGCAGCCTCACCCATGAGCGCCTGCTCGAACTGACGAGCGAGGCCTACGGCCGCTTCGCCCACAAGGCGGTGACGCCGCTCAAGCAGTTCGACGAACAGCAGTGGCTGCTGGAACTGTTCCACGGCCCCACGCTCGCGTTCAAGGACGTGGCGCTGCAACTGCTCGGCCTGCTCTTCGAGGAGTTCCTCTCGCGCTCCGAACGCAACCTGACGATCGTCGGCGCGACTTCGGGCGACACCGGCTCGGCCGCCATCGATGCCGTCGCTGGCCGCGCCAAGGTCGACATCTTCATGCTGCACCCCAAGGGCCGCGTGTCCGACGTGCAGCGCCGCCAGATGACGACGGTGCTGGCGCCCAACGTCCACAACCTCGCGCTTGAAGATGCCAGCTTCGACGATGCCCAGGCGATCGTGAAGCGCATGTTCAACGACAAGGGCATGACCGACCGCTTCGCCATCGGCGCGGTCAACTCGATCAACTGGGCACGCCTGATGGCGCAGGTGGTGTATTACTTCGCGGCCGGGCTGCAGCTTGGCGCACCGCACCGCAAGGTCGCCTTCTCGGTCCCGACCGGCAATTTCGGCGATGTCTTCGCCGGCTATGTCGCGGCGCAGATGGGCCTGCCGATCGAGAAGCTGATCGTGGCCACCAACGTGAACGACATTCTCCACCGCGCGCTTGCCAATGGCGATTATTCGCAGGGCACGGTGACGCCCACCGCGGCGCCTTCGATGGACATTCAGGTCTCTTCGAACTTCGAACGCCTGCTGTTCGACCTGGGCGGACGCGACGGCAAGGCGCTGGCCGAGCAGATGGCCGGCTTCGAATCGACCAAGGCGATGCAGCTGACCAATGCGCAGCGCGAGGGAGCCGCGGCGCTGTTCCAGTCCGCGCGTGCCGATGCCGACGAGATGGCCTCGACGATCCGCTGGGCCTGGGAGAATTGCGGCGAGCTGATCGATCCGCACACCGCCTGCGGCCTTTTCGCCGCACGCAACTCGGGTATCGACGGCTCGATCCCGGTCGTTACGCTGGCAACCGCGCACCCGGCCAAGTTCCCCGAAGCGGTCGAGCGCGCCACCGGGCACCGCCCGGGGCTGCCCGAACGCGTGGGAGACCTGTTCGAGCGAGAGGAGCGCTTCACGTCGCTGCCCGGCTCGTTCGAGGCGGTTGCCGAATTCGTCGCCCAGCACGCCGCGCCCAAGGTCTGATGGCAGACATCGCCACCCAACCCCTGATCCTTTCGGGAGAAGGCTGGGAGGACTACGGCCTTGTCGATTCGGGGCAGGGCCGCAAGCTCGAGCGCTACGGCGACTACCGCTTCATCCGGCCCGAGCCGCAGGCGATGTGGACGCCGCGCCTCGCGAACTGGGACGCGCACGGCGAATTCGTGCCCGGCTCTGACGAGGACGGCGGCGGCAGGTGGCAATTCGACCAGCCCGTCCCGCGCGATGGGTGGCCGCTCGCCTGGAACGAGGTCTCGTTCACCGCGCAGTGCACGCCGTTCCGCCATCTCGGGTTTTTCCCCGACATGGCGCCGGTGTGGGACTGGATGCGCACCATGCTGGCCGGACGCGAGGATGCCAGCACGCTCAACCTCTTCGGTTATACCGGGGTGGGTACGCTGGCGCTCTCCGCGCACGGGCAGGTTACGCACGTCGATGCCTCCAAGAAGTCGGTAGCCCAGGCGCGCGAGAATGCCGCGCTCGCCGGGCTGGAGGAGCGTCCGGTGCGCTGGCTGGTCGACGATGCCGCCAAGTTCGCCGCGCGCGAGGTGCGCCGCGATAAGCGCTACGACGGGATCATCCTCGATCCGCCCAAGTTCGGGCGCGGACCTGGCGGCGAGACCTGGCGCCTGGAGGAAGGCCTGCCGGGCCTGCTCGGCGATTGTCGCAAGCTGCTCGACAGCGAGAGCCGGTTTCTCTTTCTCACCGTCTATGCGGTGCGCATGTCCTCCCTCGCCCTTGCCGGGCTGATGGGCGAACTCTTCGCCGACCTGCCCGGTACGATCGAGCATGGCGACCTGGCCGTTCGCGAGGACGGCCGGGACGGGCGATTGCTGCCCACTGCCATATTCGCACGCTGGTCCAATCCCGGCTAAGGGACGCCATGGCTGATTCGCTTACACTTCAGATCGATGACTTCGAGGTCGATGTTCTCACCGGCATCTATTCGGAGGAAACCGGCAAGCCGCAGCCTTTGCGTTTCTCGATCATGGTGCAGATGAAGCCGGCCGATCGCTACACGCCGGACACGCCGCTCAGTGAAAGCAAGAACTACATGGACCTCAAGTTCGCGGCGTCCGAAGCGCTGCCGCCGGGGGTTCACTTCAAGCTGATCGAGGCGGTTGCCGATCACGTCTGCGAAACCCTGTTCCTGCAGGATGCGCGCGTCGAGGCGGTGACGGTCAAGATCGTCAAGCTCGCGATCAGCGAGGCCGGCGAGAAGATCGGCATGACCCTGCACCGGGAACGGCGCTGAGGTGCAGGACGTGCTGCATGTCGGACCGCTCCCCGAGGAGCCGCTCGCCGCTGCAGCCGATTTCCATGCCCGGCTGCTGCCCGGGATCGAAGCGGCCCTGCGCGGCGGGGCCGACCCGCTGACGGTCATTTTCCCGCCTGCCAGCCATGAACATCGCAATTGGCGGCTTGCTGCGATCCAGTCGCTCGCCCGCGCATTCTCACCCTCGCGAATCAATGGGTTGGAAAGCGACAACGAAGCGGCGATCGCCGCCGCGCTGGACTGGCTCGCGGGCGCGGCCAGTGTCACCGGGCAGGTCATGGCGCTGGATGGTACTGGCGCGGGTCCGGTGCTATAACCCCTTGCAATGACGAAGCGCGCGCCACTCGTTGACCAGTTCCAAAGGCGGATAACCTACCTTCGCATGTCGGTGACCGACCGCTGCGACTTGCGTTGCGCCTATTGCATGCCCGAGCGCATGACCTTCCTGCCGCGCAAGGATGTCCTCAGCCTTGAGGAACTGCACGATCTTGCGCTCGGCTTCATTGACCGGGGCATAACCAAGTTGCGTCTGACCGGGGGCGAACCGCTCGTGCGGCGCGACATGATGGAACTTGTGCAAGCGCTCGGCCGCAAGATCGGGGACGGGCTCGAGGAATTGACCCTCACTACCAATGGAACCCGTCTCTCCGAGTTTGCCGACGATCTCTTCGCATTCGGTGTGCGGCGCATCAATGTCTCGCTCGACACGCTCGACCGCGAGACTTTCGCCAGGCTTTCGCGCCGAGATTCGCTGCCGCAGGTGTTCGAAGGGCTGGCAGCGGCCAAGGCGGCGGGCCTGAGGGTCAAGCTCAACACCGTTGCGCTCAAGGGCGTGAACGAGGACCACATCGCCGATCTCGTCGCATGGGCACACGGTCAGGGCTTCGATGCCACGCTGATCGAGGTGATGCCGCTGGGCGAGGTTGAGGAAGACCGCTTCGACCACTACCTGCCGCTCGTTGCCGTGCGCGAATCGCTGGAGAAGCGCTGGACGCTCAATCCCAGCGACCACCGCAGCGGCGGCCCGGCGCGCTATTTCGACGTGGCCGAGACCGGCGGAAGGCTGGGCCTGATCACGCCGCTCACCAACAATTTCTGCGACGGGTGCAACCGGATCCGCGTTACCGCGACCGGCCAGCTCTATGCCTGTCTCGGCGGCAACGAGCGGGTCGACCTGCGCGCGGCACTGCGCAGCGAAGACCCTGAGGCGGCGCTTTCCGAAGCGCTCGACGTGGCGATGCGGATCAAGCCCGCGCGCCACCATTTCGCCATCGAGGAACCAGGCGCGGCTCCGGCACTTTCCCGTCATATGTCCATGACAGGAGGCTGACTTCGATGTCGCTCAATCTCGTTTTCCTCGGTCGGCTCGAGGATGTGGCCGGTAGGGGAAAGCTCACGGTTCCGGTGTTGCCGTGTATCGATGCCGTGATCGCGTCGCTCGAGCCGTCGCTCGGTCATGCGCTCAAGGCGCCCAGGGTGAAGCTCGCCGTCAACGGGATCCTGGTGCAGGATACCGATGCGCCGGTGCTCAAGGACGGCGACGAGATTGCCTTCCTGCCGCCGGTTTCGGGCGGCTGAAACAGTGGGCTGCGAGAAGCATTCGGACGTCCGCCTGCTGACCTCGCCCTTCGCTCCGGCGAAGGAGATCGCCGCTTTCGCGGGGAGCCATCCCGAATCGGGCGGCGTCGTCAGCTTCATCGGACAGGTGCGCGAGGGCGACGGCGTCGAGGCGCTCGAACTGCAGCACTACGAACCGCTCACCCAGCCGGCGATGGAGAAGCTGGCCGTGAGCGTGCATCGTCGCTGGGATCTCGACGGGGTGCTTATCGTTCACCGCAGCGGCGTGATGGTACCGGGCGAGCCGATCGTGCTGGTCGGAGCCGCCGCCCGACACCGCCGCGATGCCTTCGCCGCGGCCGACTACGCGATGGATCACCTCAAGAGCGAATCCTGGTTCTGGAAGCGGGAGAAGCGCGGCGGCGAATGGCACTGGATCGAGCCGCGCGAGCAGGACTTCGACGATATCGCCCGCTGGGGCTGACACGCTCGCGGGGCCGGACAAGTTCCTTCGCGAAAAATTTTCAACTCGTTCTCGCGAATTGACCGCCGTCAAACAAATCGTCTGCATGGCGAAGCATGATTCCCTTCAAGAAGGAGATCAGCACCATGTCGCAGCGTTTGTCCCATGAACAGCTCCAGCAACTTGCCAGAATCACCGATGCGCCAGTGCGCACCCGGGTGGAGCGCAATTTCGGTCTGCCGACGGGGCTCTATGTTGCGACAGTGGCGCTTTATCTCGGCTTTATCGGGGTCATGGCCAGCCTGTTCATGAACCCGGAACTGGCCATTCCGATGGTCGTCTTTGCCGGCTTCGTGGTCTTCGCCTTCGGCCTTGCCGGTTACTGGGCGAAGATGAAGCCCGACAACGATACCGCACCGCTGACATGGGGGCAGTTCGGCAGTCGCGGTATCGATACTCTGAGCGGAAGGCTGACCGCAAGCGAGGCGGCGATACAGGTCCTCATGCTGCCCGTGCTGATCCTGGGCTGGGGTCTGGCCGTCGCGGTGATCGTGGCCTTCACCTGAGCCGGGGGGCTTTCAGGTTCCATCTTCGGATGGACGTTCGGAGACCCCTCCCTCGCAAGAGGGAGGGGTTTTCGCATGTCTGGAGGTTGCTTCAGCTGCGCAGGCGCGCGGCGAGGCTTTCGATCACGCCGTCCTGACGCGCGACGATGTCGCTGACCTGCGCGCGCGCCTTCTCGATGGCCTGGGCGCTGGGCGAGAGTTCGAGCGGGGCGGCATCGCGCGCCTCGGCATAGAGCGTGTCAAGTTCGGCGAGCGGGGCCACGGTCGCCCCGCGGCGCGATTCGAGAGCGGCGAGGGCGATCTGCGCCGTGGCCCAGCTGTCACTGGTGACGGCGGCTCCGGCGGCGCCTGCTACGGCGCGCTCGGCAGGGCCCTGCTGCTCCCTGAACTGTGCGTCGGTTTGCTGCGCGGCGGCGACCAGCCCGTCTAGCCGGGTGACGAGGTCGGCGCTGGCCGGGGGCAGGGCGGGTTCCTCGGGCGTCTGCTCACCGGCGACCGGCGTGGCGGAGCCGCCGATTCGCTCTACCTCGCGCTGGGCGAGCGAGGGATAGCCGCTGGTGGCGGAACAGGCCGCCAGCACGGCGGGCAGGGCGGCGGACAGGAACAGGCGTGCAGTTGCGCGGATCATGGCCCCGCCATAGCACGGCGCGGGCCTTGCGCGAGGGGGGAAACGCGAGGTCGTCGGCGCAGGGCAATTGCCTTCAATCGCCAGACTCTGGTTGACACGACTCAGGCCTTGGACTAACGGCACGCACTCTTTCCGGCCCCCGCATCAGGTGGGGTGTCCGGCGCGTCGCCCGCAAGGCTCCACGGTTCTTCCTGGACCAGAGCGGCCGGGGCAAGGTTGTTTCGGCTCGTTTTCGGGCAATTTGAGATTAGGTAAGGGCACCATGTTCGCAGTTGTGCGCACGGGCGGCAAGCAATACCGGGTTGCCGCCGGAGACAAGATCGCGGTCGAAAAGCTGGCTGGTGAAGCCGGTGAGACCATCACCCTGGGCGACGTTCTGCTCGCAGGCAAGGACGGCGAAGTTGCTGACGCCTCGAAGATCAAGGTTTCGGCCGAGATCATCGCTCAGGCCAAGAGCGAGAAGGTCATGGTGTTCAAGAAGCGCCGTCGTCACAACTACCGTCGCAAGAACGGCCACCGCCAGCAGATGACCCTGCTGCGCATCGTGTCGGTCGGCTGAGCCCAGACTTCGGAAGGAACTGAGCAATGGCACATAAGAAAGCAGGCGGCTCGTCGCGCAACGGTCGCGACTCAGCAGGTCGCCGCCTCGGCGTGAAGAAGTTCGGCGGTCAGGAAGTGATCGGCGGCAACATCATCGTGCGTCAGCGCGGCACCAAGGTGTACCCGGGCGTGAATGTGGGCATCGGCAAGGATCACACCCTGTTCGCCACTGCCGAAGGTCGCGTGCGCTTCCACGATGGCAAGCAAGGCCGCAAGTACGTCTCCGTAGACGTCATGGCTGAAGCCGCCGAATAATCGGATGGTCTTGCAAAGGGCCATCCTGACGGGATGGCCCCCGCTGGACTGCACAAGTCCGGCAGAATGAGGGAGAGGGCCCCGCCCGTCTCCCTCTTTTCGTATCTCCCTCTTCCGTTGCCCGTATCGAGCCGATGCGGATGCATTTGCCGCAATTATCCAATCCGCGGCAGCATCCTTGTGCTTGAGGACCCGGGCGTAACGTCAATGTCACGTGCCTGCGCTATGTGGGCCCGGGACTGATGAGTGGAGACCGAAGTGTTCATTCGCAGCGATAGGCTGTTCCTGCGCCCGGCGTGGCCGGAGGACCTGCAGGAGCTGGAAACATTGATTGCGCACGACAGCGCCGCCTGCAATCTTGCGAGCGCGTGCTGGCCTTGCGCCCACGAAGATGCCCTGCGCTTCGTCGCGCACGAGCAGGCCCACGCGCTGCCGCAGTTCCTCATGACTGTGCCCGGTGCCGACGGCGCCCGTATCGTCGGCTGCATCGGCCTCGACCGGTGCGGCGACGAGGTTGAGCTGTGCTACTGGATCGCGCCGGACCACCGAGGTCGGGGCTATGCCCGCGAGGCCGTGAAGGCTGTCGTCGAACTGGCATGGTCGCTGGGACACGCACGAATCGTCGCCAATCACTTCGTCGACAGTCCGGCCTCGGGGCGGGTTCTGCATGATGCGGGTTTCCGGCGAACCGGACGCGTTGCCGAGCGTTACAGCGTCACGCGCAAGCGGGTTTCCCCGGCGCGGGAATATGTCTTGACCCCTGCCGGATCGGGCGGCTTTGACGATGAAATGAATGGCTTGGCGGCAGGTGGCGACCAGAAGCGTGCGGCTTGAGCGTTGCTGCCCGACCGCATCCCGCGCCTCGGATGCGGTCGGGCAAGATTTTTGCTGAAATTCCGACCGGAATGTTGGATAAGGGATTGCCCTGAGGAAGATCGCAATAATTTTTTAATGCGGCAGAGTCAGGGTTAAAAAGGGAGAGAGTTCGGCCTGAACCTGATTGGGCGCGTGTTTGCGTGCCGATCGGGAAAAGCTGGAATCGCGGAACAGATAATAACGGAGAACCGTGAAATGTTCGTCCGCACGGAGAGACTGTTTTTAAGACCCGGTTGGCCCGAGGACCTCGAGGATCTGCTCGAAGTCTTCGAGGACGACGACGTCCAGCCGGACGCATTCGTCGCGCCTTTGCCGCGTACGGCCGGAGAAGTGCGCGAGTTTCTCGAGCGCCCGCGCGATCCGCGCCTGCCTCATTTCGTCATGTACCTGCGTTCCGCCAGGGGTGCGGAGCTGGTGGGCGGGATCGGCTTTGCCCGCGAAGGTGACCGTATAGAGATGGGCTATTGGATCGTCCCGCGCTTCCGCGGCCGCGGCTATGCGGCCGAAGCCGTTCGCGCGGTTCTGAACCAGGCCCGCACGCTGGGCTACCGCAAGGTCTACGCGAATCACTTCGTGGACAGCAGTGCTCCGGCAAAGGCGCTCGAATCGGCCGGCTTCCACGATACCGGCCGGGTCCATTCGCGCTATAGCGCCGGGCTGGGCATGGAAACCACCGCGCGGATCTACGTCGCCGAACTAGAACGCCGCACGAGCCCGCGCATCGAACCGACCCTGGCCTCACTCTGAGGGACGGGGGACGCGGCGCCTGACAGTCGCCGGGCGAAGGGTCATGCCTCGAGCTTGAGCCAGCCCGGCAAGCGGGCGGCGGCAATGCTGTCCGTCCTTGCATGGTCCACGGCAAGGCCGAGGTCGGGATAGGCGATCCGCTGCCGCTTCTCGTCCGATTCGGCCAGCGGCAGCACGATCAGGCGGCGATTGACCTTCTGGCGCCAGTTCATGCGCGCCGTGTTTTCCTGGCCGACGTAACAGCCTTTCGCGAAACTCACGCCGTGCAGCTCGGCGGCGTTGCATTCCAGCCAGAGCGTCGTTCCGTCTCCCAGTTCCGCCCGGCCTTCCGTCACCCCGAACCGCAGGCGGTGGGCGCGCCACGCTTCATCGGCGCTCTCCAGCTCATGCTCGTCGGTCGTGTCGATGGAGGAAATCCAGCGCTCGCCCAGTGCCGCAAGGCGCGGGTCGGGCGCGGCGCCGTCACCCACGTGGGGGCGCCAGTGTACGGCCAGCTTCTCGGCGCGCGCGATGTCGATGGCGCGGCGCAGCCGGTACATCGAAAGGCGTTTCGCCAGGGCATCGGCGAATTCAGCCTCGCAATCGATCAGCAGGTCCGTGCCCGAAGGCCAGACGATGAAATCGAACAGGACCTTGCCCTGCGGAGAGAGCAGGCCCGTCCACACCGGGAGCTTGCCCTTGATATCGGAAGTGACGAGGCCCTGGAGGAAATCGGCGACATCTTCGCCTGAATTTTCGCGGGGGGAGAGCCGCAGCACGGCGCGCTCGAATAGACGTGTCGCTGACATGCCCCCCTAGATGAGCATTTCTGCGAAGTCGGCAAGGGCGCGCCGGTATTTTTACACGCCGCGGGCAAGCCTTTCGCGGACCTCGTCGAGGACCCAGAGCGCGGCGGGACCGGGCGGACCGTCCTTGCGCCAGAGCGCGACGAGCGAATAGTCGAGAGGGGGACGCTCTGGCAGGTGCAGTTCGACGAGCGCGCCGCTTTCGAGGTCGGCCGCGATGGCATGGCGCGGCATCGAGCCCCAGCCGATCCCTTCCTTGAGCAGTACGTGCTTGGCGCCGAGATCGGCGAGTCGCCAGGTGCGGGGGCTGAACACGGAAAAGTCGCGCCCCGCGGTCAGCGGCGAGCGGTCGGTGAGGACGAGTTGCAGGTGCTTGCGCGATTCGCCCGGTGCGATCGCCTCGGCACGGGCCAGGGGATGGGAAGGCGCGGCAACCGGGACCATTTCCACCGAGCCGACCGTTTCGCGTTGCAGTTCCGGCAGGTCCTGTATGTCCGGCCCGGCGATGGCAAGCGTCGCCTTGCCATCGAGAATGAGGCTCGCGACCGCGCCCAGCGCCTCGACATGCAGGCGCAGGGCGACGCTGGGGAACATCACCTGGAAGGCAGCGAGCAGCGAGGCGAGGACGGGACCGGGGACCATGACGTCGACCGCCAGCGAAAGCTCTGCTTCCAGTCCCTGTCGCAGGCTGCGCACTTTGGCGAGGAGGGCATCGACGTCGTCGGAAATGGCGATTGCCTCGGTCAAGAGCGCCTTGCCTGCCTCGGTCAGCTGCGGCTTGCGCGATCCCTCACGATCGAACAGCGACACGTCGAGCTGGCTTTCGAGCTGTGAGATGGCGTAGCTGACCACCGAAATCGCCCGGCCCAGCTTCTTTGCGGCACGGTTGAAGCTGCCTTCGTCGACCACGGCAAGGAAGCAGCGCAAGTGATCGAGACTGGGAGGGGCTATGTCGGGCATGGAACCTCTTCTATTCGACTTTGTCGAACATTTCAGTCGATTTTATCACAATTATCCGAGATGCCTGCAAGGCCTATCTGATGTGCGAACACTGGCCGAACCTGTAATTGCAGCGGCCTCCAACGCCTTTAGAGAAAGGAGTGCAAGCCATGATTGAACTCCGTCCCTTCGACACGATCGGGGCCGCCAACCACGGCTGGCTCGATGCGCATCATCACTTCTCCTTCGCCGACTATCACGATCCGGCGCGGACCAACTGGGGCCGCCTCAGGGTCTGGAACGACGATACCATCGCTCCCCGGTCCGGCTTTCCGCCGCATCCACACCGCGACATGGAAATCGTCACTTATGTCCGCACCGGAGCGATCACCCACCAGGACAGCCTCGGAAACAAGGGCCGCACCGGCGCCGGCGATGTCCAGGTGATGAGCGCGGGTTCGGGCATCGTCCATTCCGAGTTCAATCTCGAGGACGAGGATACGACCGTATTCCAGATCTGGATACTGCCCGACGAGCGCGGCGGAGAACCGGGCTGGGGCGCACGTCCCTTTCCCAGGGACGACCGCGCCGGCTGCTTTGTCACGCTTGCCAGCGGCATCGCCGGCGACGACGACGCGCTGCCGATCCGCGCCGATGCCCGCGTGCTGGGCGCGTCGGTCAAGGCGGGCGACACCGTGACTTACGCGACGTCCGCAGGCCGCCATGCCTATCTCGTGCCCGCTACCGGCCGCATCCGAATCGGCGAGGTCGAGGCGAATGCCCGCGACGGGGTTGCCGTGACCGGACTCGACACCATTACCGTAACTGCACTCGAGGATGCCGAACTGGTCCTCGTCGATGCAGCCTGAAGCCTCCCACTCTCCCAACAACTTCCATTTGAAGGATCAAGACATGACCGGACGCATTGCCCATCCGAAGATCGAAAAGCTCATTGTCGAGCGCTGGTCCCCCCGCGCGTTCGATGGCAGCGAGATGCCGCAGGAAGACCTCGAGGTAATCCTCGAAGCCGCCGGCTGGGCCCCCTCGGCCTACAACGTGCAGCCCTGGACCTTCCTCTATGCCCGCAAGGGCGACGCCAACTGGGACCTGCTGCTCTCGCAGCTCGTCGAATTCAACCAGGGCTGGGCGAAGGACGCCTCGGCGCTCGTCTTCATCGTTTCCGACAAGTACATGCGCTCGGACAAGGGCAACTCCGACAACCACAGCCACAGCTTCGACGCAGGCGCTGCCTGGGCCCTGGCCGCCATCCAGGCACAGGCCATGGGCTACCACACCCATGGCATGACCGGCATCAAGTTCGGCGAGGCTGAAGCCGCGCTGGGCATCCCCGAAGATCACCGCCTTGAAGCCGCCTTCGTCATCGGCCGCCAGGGGCCGAAGGAAGCACTGCCCGAATTCCTGCAGGAGCGCGAAGTCGCGGTCGGCCGCAAGCCGGTTTCCGAGATCGCCCGCGCCGGCAAGTTCGCCTGATCCGCAGGCGCTGACCCTACCCCTCAGAGGCGTTCCGACCCTTCCCCTCCCCCACATCGGAACGCTTCGACCGACCCGGTCTGCCTCGCGGCAGGCCGGGTCTTTTTCGTGGGATGGCGACGGACGGCGGCGTCTTGACGAAGGGTCAAAGTCTCGGCTGGGCATACCAAAGAAGATCTCGCTGGCCTCCTTTGGGCCCAGCGGGCACAGGGCGCGCCATGCTTGACTGGATCCGAAACCTTGCAGCCCCTGTACCGCAGGCGGCGGTCGGTCACCTCGGCTGGCTGCGCGGCGCGCTCGGCGCGGCGCTGGCGATTGCGCTGGCTGCCGGCCTGACCGCCATGCTGCTGGGTGTCAGCGCACTTCCCCTGCCGCTGCCGCTGCTCGTCGCGCCGCTAGGGGCGTCGGCGGTACTTGTCTTCTGCGTTCCGGCCAGCCCGCTGGCACAGCCGTGGCCGGTGATCGGCGGCGACCTGGTTTCCGCTGCGGTAGGACTGGCCGTTGGTCATGCGGTCGGCGTACCATGGCTGGCCGCGAGCATCGCACTGGGCATCGCGATCGCACTGATGTCGCTGCTGCGCTGCCTGCATCCGCCGGGCGGTGCCTGCGCGCTTCTTTATGCGCTGGGCGCGGCAGGCGCAGAGCATTGGCAATGGGCCTGGATCGGCTCCATCGCCGCCAATGTCGCGGCGCTGGCGGCGACCGGATGGCTCTACAACAACATGACCGGGCATCCCTGGCCGCACGTTCCGGTGCGCGTTCCGCCGCCGCTTGCGCCCGCCTATACCCGCGACGACATCGAAACGGTGCTGGCCGACTGGAACGAGGTGCTCGACGTCGACATCGACGATCTCGATGCGTTCTGCCAGGCGCTCCTGCGCAAGGGGCGGGGCGGCTAGGCGTCAATCGCCTGCGCATCCTTGCGCACGCGGCCCGGGACGCCTAGTTCCCGGCTGTGGGCCGAACCGGTGCTTGCGCCGGAATCGACCCGAGCCCGTCCATGTCACCAGTAAAGAGGCCCCCCATGACCGCCAGCGCACCCGAACTCGTCCTTTCAGGCGGCACGGTCCACACGCCCAACGGCTCCGGCGTCGCCGACGTCGCGGTGCGCGACGGCAAGATCGTCGGCGTGGGCAGCTATCCCGATGCCGAGCGGCGGATCGACTGCACCGGGCTCGATGTGCTGCCCGGCGTGATCGACAGCCAGGTCCACTTCCGCGAGCCGGGCCTCGAACACAAGGAGGACCTCGAGAGCGGCAGCCGCGCCGCGGTGATGGGCGGCATTACCGCCGTCTTCGAGATGCCCAACACCTCGCCCAACACCGACAGCGTGATGCGCGTGCACGACAAGCTCGATCGCGCCCGTCACCGCATGTACTGCGACCACGCCTTCTACGTCGGCGCAACGGCGGAAAATGCCGAGGAACTGGGCGAGCTGGAGCGCATACCGGGCACGGCCGGCGTCAAGATCTTCATGGGCGCCTCGACCGGCAGCCTGCTCGTCGCCGAGGATGAGCAGCTTGCGCGCGTGCTGGCCCACGGCCGCCGCCGCGTCGCCATCCATGCCGAGGACGAGGAGCGCATGAACGCGCGCAAGCACTTGCGCGTCGAGGGCGATCCCTCCAGCCACCCGGTGTGGCGCGACGACGAGAGCGCGATGCTGGCGACGAAGCGCATCCTGCGCCTGGCGCGCGAAGCGAAGCGTCCGATCCACATCCTGCACGTCACCACCCCGGCCGAACTGGAGCTGATCGCCCAGCACCGCGATGTGGCGACCTGCGAAGTGACGCCGCAGCACCTCACGCTGGCGGCCGAGGACGCCTACCCGCGCCTGGGCTCCTATGCCCAGATGAACCCGCCGATCCGCTCTTCCGAACATGTCGCGGGCCTGTGGCACTGGTTGCGCCAGGGCGTGCCCGACGTCATCGGTTCGGATCACGCGCCGCACACCAAGGAAGAAAAGGCGAAGACCTATCCGAACAGCCCCTCGGGGATGCCCGGCGTCCAGACCCTGCTGCCGCTGATGCTGGACCATGTCGCCAAGGGCAACATGACGCTGGAGCGCCTGATCGACATGACTTCCAACGGGGTGCAGCGGGTCTTCGGGCTCGTCGGCAAGGGCCGCATCGCCACCGGCTATGACGCCGACTTCACCGTGGTCGACCGCAAGGGCACTTTCACGATCAGCGAGGATTGGGTGGAAAGCCGCTGCGGCTGGTCGCCCTTCACCGGGATGGAACTGCAGGGCCGCGTCGTCGGCACGATCATCCGCGGCCATTCGGCAATGTGGGAAGGCCAGCTTGCCAATGCCGCCCGCGGCGAAGCGCTGCGCTTCGCCGGCGCGCTCTGATCGATCGGTGAAAGCGCGCGGCGGCGGTCAGGCTGGCGCGCGCTTCGACAGCAGGTCCCAGCAGAACGCCGCGATGGCGGCCCAGATCAGCACGAAGCAGGCCATCTGCACGGGCTTGAGCGGTTCGTGGAAAACGAACAGGCCGATCAGGAACAGGCCGGTCGGCGTCACGAACTGGATGAAGCCGAGCGTCGAGAAATCCAGCCGCCGCGCCGCCGAGGCGAACAGCAGCAGCGGTGTGCCGGTCAGGATTCCCGCCAGTGGCAGCAGCAGGTTGAGCTTGAGCGACGTGCCCATGGCCAGCCCCTCGGGCGTCAACGCCTGCCATGCCAACAGGCCGAGCGCGGGCGGCAGCAGCACCAGCGTCTCGATGGTCAGGCCGGGCAGGGCGTCCACCGGGGCCAGCTTGCGGGTCAGGCCATAGCCGCAGAAGCTCATGGCCAGCACGAGGCTGATCCACAAGGTATCCAGCGCCCCCAGCGAGAGGATGGCGACGCCGCAGGTAGCCAGGATCACCGCCACCCACTGCAGGCGTGACAGCTTCTCGCGCAGGAACAGCGTTCCGGCCAGCACGTTGAGCAGCGGGTTGATATAGTATCCAAGGCTGGCGGCGAGCACATGGCCGTGGAGTACGGATATGACGTAAACCAGCCAGTTGGTCCCGATCAGCAGCCCGCTCACGGTCAGCGCGCCGAGGATCCGGGGTTGCCTCAGTGCATCGCGAAGCTGCTTGCCCTGTCGCAGCAGCACCGTCACCACCACGCAGAAGGGCAGGGTGAACAGCAGGCGCCAGGCGACCACCTCGAAGGGGGACACCGCCTTGAGCAGCGCGAAGTACAGCGGGAAGAGGCACCAGATGCCATAAGCGGCGAACGCCTGGGGCAAGCCGCCGGTACGGGGCGCGGGCGGAACAGTGGAAACGGTCATCGCGGGGGAACTCGGTTGGGGGGCAGCGCTGCATAAATGCCGGAAATGCGCGCAGCAAGCGGTTCGTCGCGGCCAGGACCTCGGCTCGTCGATATTACCAAATCTGACAGCCGCGTTGCAGCCCGTTCAGGTTCAATGCTCTAAAGATGAATGCGTACCGCGGATCGCGCCTCCCAACACGGCCCCTCCGCCATCGCAGGAGAAACGACATGAACGCATTCATCAAGGCAACCGCCCTCGCTGCCGCGACCGCCAGCCTCGCCACCGCTGTCCCGGCCATGGCCGCGCCCAGCTATGCGCCGAGTTCGGCCTCGGACTTCCGCGCGCCCGGTGAGCAGACTTACGAGCACAGCCGCCGCTACTCGCGCGAGGACTATCGTCGCGGCTACCGCGGCGACTACCGCAGCTATCGCAACTACGGCGAGCCGGTCTATCGCAACACTCGCGTGTGGCGCGGCGACAATGGCCGCTACTACTGCCGCAAGCAGAACGGCACCACCGGCCTGCTGATCGGCGGCGCGGCAGGCGCGCTGCTCGGCCGGGAAGTCGACGGCGGTTACGACCGCACCGCCGGCACCCTGATCGGCGGCGTCGTGGGCGCCCTGATCGGCCGCGAAGTCGACCGTGGCGGCAACCGCTGCCGCTGATAGCGCTGTCCCCTAACGATTGAGACACCCCGCGCGGACGGCGACGCGCGGGGGAACCGTCCGGTCTTGTGCTTCACGTTCTGCCGGGCGGGAGGGCGCCTGCGGCTTGTCCGCGGGCGCCCTCGAAGTTTGCGTCCTAAACACTTGGCCAGCGACCCTTCCCGGAATGGGACGCCGCCGCGATTGGCGGGTCCCAAGCCTCGTTTTTCCTTCCTTTTCACCGTATTGAACGGCCAAAGACGGCGACTTGGCGCGATGCCCGGGCGCTGGCATCCTGTCCGCTTGCGGCAAGGAAGGAACAAGAAGATGAAGAACTCCGCCCGTTTCATGGTGTTGGGCCTTGCAGGTTCGCTGCTGCTTGCCGGTTGCAATTCGGACAAGAAGCAGCCCGAGGGCGCCGAAACCGATCCGGCCATGAGCGGCGCGCTGGGCGACCAGATCATGGTCGATCCGGAGATGACCGGGCAGGATGGCGCGGCGCTGGGCGCGAACGGCGGCCAGATCACGCTTCCGCCTGCAGAACGCTCGCCCGAAGCGATCGCGGCAGCCAAGGCCGATGCGGCGGACGTCGCCGGCGGCAAGCTGACCGACATTCCGCAGCCGACCAAGGGCAGCGCCGCAGCGCTCACCGAAACCGCGGCAACCGCGGCTCAAGTGGCCGCCGCTGCCAGGACCGCGCACACCGATTGCGCGGCCAAGGTGCAGTACTCGAACACCTGGGCGGCCCGCCTCCCGGCCGAGATCCCGGTCTATCCGCGCGGCGCGGTGCAGGAAGCGGCCGGCACCGACAGCGACGGCTGCGCCTTGCGCGTGGTCAACTACGCGACGCCGGTATCGCCCGAGGATGTGGTGAGCTTCTACTACACGATGGCCAACAAGGCCGGCTACGGCGCGCAATACCGTCTTGACGGCGACGATCACGTCGTCGGCGGGCGCAAGGGCGGCAAGGCCTATGTCGTCTATGCCCGCAAGTTGGGCTCGGGCGTGACCGAAGTGGATCTCGTTACCAGCGGGAAGTAAGCGCCAGGGGCGAGGGCTCCGCCTTTACTTCAGTCCGACGCCGATCATCGCGCGCGGTTGTTCCATTTCGCCCGAGGCGACCGGATAGGCGCAGTAGTCGGCCGCGTAGTAGCCGCTCGGGCGATGGTTGCCGGACAGGCCAATGCCGCCCATCGGCGCGGCGTGGGACGGGCCCGTGGTCGGGCGGTTCCAGTTGACGATACCGGCGCGCACGTTGGCCCAGAAGCGGTTGTATTCCTGCGGCGTGCCACCCACCAGCGATGCGGCAAGGCCGAAGCGGGTCCTGTTCGCCTCGGCAATCGCGCCGTCGAAATCGCTCACCTTGATGACCTGGAGGATCGGGCCGAACAGCTCGACGTCGGGGCGGTCGGCCATCGCCGTCGTGTCGATGATCGCCGGACTCAGGAACGGCAGGGTTTCGTCCGGGCGCACGAGGTGCTTGATCGCCCGTCCGCCGTTGCTCAGCAGGTAGAGGAAACTCTCGGTCAGGCCGTCGGCCGCGGCATTGTCGATCACCGGGCCCATGAAGGGGGCCGGATCGTCGAACGGTGCACCGACGATCAGGCGGTCGGCGAGGGCCTTCACTTCGGCCATCAGCGCATCATAGATCGTATCGCGCACGATCAGGCGCCGCGCCGCGGTGCAGCGCTGTCCGGCGGTGGCGAAGGCGGATTGCACGACGATCGCGGCGGCGTCGGTCAGCTTGGGCGTATCCCAGACAACGATCGGGTTGTTGCCGCCCATTTCCAGCGCCACGACCTTGTCGGGCCGGGTGGCGAGCCTGCGGTTGATGGCAAGGCCGGTGTTGGCCGAGCCGGTGAAGAGGATGCCGTCGACCCCTTCATGCGCAACGAAGGCCTGGCCTTCTTCCGGGCCGCCCACGGCAAGCTGCACGACCGAAGAGGACATGCCGGCGCGGTGGAAGCAGCGGATCAGGATCTCGCCCGAGGCCGGGGCCTTCTCGCTCGGCTTGAAGATAACGACGTTGCCCGCGATCAGCGCCGGGACGATGTGGGCGCCCGGCAGGTGGGCCGGGTAGTTGTAGGGGCCGAGCACGACAAGCACGCCATGCGGCTTGTGGCGTACCGCCATCGTCCCCTGCAAAGCGCTGTCCAGTTTGCGCTGCGAAGTGCGTTCGGCATAGGAGCGGATCGAGACTTCGACCTTGTTGATCACGCTCTCGACTTCGGCGTTGGCTTCCCACAGGGGCTTGCCGACTTCGCGGGCGATGGTGCGCGCCAGCGTATCGGCTTCCTTGCGGACCTCGTTGGCGAAACGGCGGACCAGTTCCATGCGGTTGGCCAGCGGCTGCGCGGCCCAGCCGGGCCATGCCTGCCGGGCGCGGGTCACGACTTCGTCGATCTCGCAGGGCTTGCCGCGCCAGATTTCGGCCCCGGTAGCCGGCTCGAAGGAGATGATGTCCGCCTTGCTCACGTCGGTACCCGGTCTCCGCTCACTTGAAAGTGCAGCTTCTTGTGTCGCTTGCGCGGTCATTACGACAATAGATCCGTTATCCAAGATAAATCGAAGTTCCGCTGCACCTTACACTCGCTTTCCTACCGGGGTGCTAACGAGGGGTTGTTAATCATCGTGTCCGGCGGGAATCGGAGGCGTACCGAGCTGGCGGCCCAACTCCCGGATTTCTTCTATTCTGGCGTGAAGCGGGCCCCAGTCGTTGTCCCTGTCGATATGCGACCAGATCCGCTCGACTTCGTCGATCAGCGTGCTGGGCGGCGTCCCGCGGGCCCAGAACGGATCGTCGGTGCCCGCAGCCGGCGTATATCCCGAGAGGATCCGGCCGAAGTCGCTGTCGTCCGCGGCGCGGCCGCCGCGATGGTCGTAGAACAGCTGTTCGGGCGGCAGGCCGGTTTCGACCATGCGGTTCTCGGCGGCCTGGATCAGCCGGGTATCCGCTTCCAGCCCTTGCGGTTCGACGCCCAGGCGCCAGGCGAAACGGCGGGCCATCGCTTCCTGGTAGAGCGGCGCGAAGCGATTGAGCGCGGCAACCAGCGGTTCGGTTTCCGCCAGCATCCGCAGTGCCACGGCCAGCTGGCCGCAGTTCCACAGCACCGCCTCGGGCTGGCGGCCGAAGGCGTAGAGCCCGCCCTGGTCGAAGTAGGCGGCGGTAAAGCGCGGGTTCCACTGCGGCAGCCAGCGCCACGGGCCGTAGTCGAAGCTCTCGCCCGAAATGTTCATGTTGTCGGTGTTGAGCACGCCGTGGACGAAGCCAGCGACCATCCATGCAGCGGCGGTGTCGGCCAACCGTTCGACCACCTGGTGCATCAGGATCACCGCGGGCTCGTCGCGCCCGGGCGCATCTTCGGGCGGAGTGCTGCCGGGGTATGTCTCGAGGCAATAGGCGACCAGCGCTTCCATGTGCTCGCGCTCCTCGAAGGCGAGCAGGCGCTGGAAGGTGCCGATGCGGATATGGCCGTGGCTGAGGCGCAGCAGCACGGCCGAGCGGGTGGGCGAGGGCTCGTCGCCGCGCCACAGCGATTCGCCGGTCTCGATCACCGAGAAGGTCTTGGAGGTATAGACGCCCAGCGCCTCGAGCATTTCGGTGGCGAGGATCTCGCGCATCGCGCCTTTCAGCGTCAGGCGTCCATCGCCGTCGCGGCTGTACGGGGTCTGGCCCGAGCCCTTGGTGCCGAGGTCGAGCAGTCGCCCCTCGCCGTCGCGCATCTGGGCGAATAGGAATCCGCGTCCGTCACCGATGTCGGGGTTGTAATGGCGAAACTGGTGGCCGTGATAGCGCAGCGCCAGCGGCCGGGGGAGGTTGTCGGCCAGCGGCGCGAAGCGTCCGAAATGTTCGATCCACTGTGCATCGTCGAGATCGGCAAGGCCGATGGCGGCGGCCCAGCGGTCGTTGCGGAAGCGCAGCTCGTGCCGCGGGAAGGAGGCGGCGTCCACTTCGTCCCCCAGCCAAGAGGATATCTTCCCGATCCGGGGCTCGGGTTTATAGGCACTTGCTTGCGGTTCTGTCTGCATCAGGCGATAGTGGGCGCATGACGCGCGTCGTTCAAGGCGCGCAGGCTTGGAGGACCCCACTAAGGCATGTCGGATTACGAGGATCGGTTCTGGACGAGCCGCGACGGGGTCAAGTTGCATTTTCGGGATTACGCGGGGCCGGATGCACCGGAAGGTCCACCGCGGCTGCCGGTCGTGTGCCTGCCCGGCCTGACCCGCAATGCGCGCGATTTCGAGTTGCTGGCGCCGCACATGGCGCGCTCCCGGCGTGTGCTGTGCCCGGACATGCGCGGGCGCGGCGATAGCGAATATGCAAAGGATTCGGCCAGCTACAATCCGGTCCAGTACGGCGAGGACCTGCTCTTGCTGCTGGAACAGGAAGGTATCGACCGGTTCGTGGCCGTGGGCACATCGCTGGGCGGCATGATGACCATGGGCCTTGCGCTCATGATCCCGGATCGCATCGCCGGTGCCGTTCTGAACGACATCGGACCGGTGCTGGAGCCCGAAGGACTGCGGCGCATTCTCGATTATGTCGGGCAGGGGCGCAATTTCGCCACCTGGGTCCATGCCGCCCGCGCGATCGAGGGTACGCAGGGCGATGCCCACCCGGGGCAGCCGCTCGATTTCTGGATCGGGCGGGCCAAGCGGCTGATGGCGCTGGGCAGCAACGGACGCATCGTCTTCGACTACGACATGAAGATCGCCGAACCGCTCGCCGGACTCGACGTCGACAACCAGCCGGAGCTGTGGCCCGCCTGGGAAGCGCTGGCGGGAAGACCGCTGCTGGTCGTGCGCGGCGCCCTGTCGGACCTGTTCAGCGCGCAGACGCTGAAGGAAATGCTGGTGCGGGTGCCCGAAGCGGAGGCGGTCACGCTCTCAGATGTCGGCCATGCGCCGACGCTGGACGAACCCGAAGCGGTGGCCGCGATCGATCGCCTGCTCGACAGGGCCGACTGAGGGCGCGGAGGGACATGCAGGATTCGCGGCCCTTGCGGGTGCTTCATCTCCATTCGAGCTTTTCCGCCGGCGGCAAGGAACTGCGCGCGGCGCGCCTGATGAATGCCTTCGGGCCGAAGGTCCTGCACACGGTCGTCTCGGCCCAGCCGGGTGCCTATGGCGCGGCCATTGCCGTCGATCCCTCGCTTTCGGTGACTTATCCGGAAGACTTCCCCAGTCTTCAGGGCAGGCCCCTGCCGCGTCGGCTCCTGGGCATTGCCCGGGCGCTCAGGGATCACGACCTTGTCCTGACCTACAACTGGGGGGCGATGGACGCGGTGCTGGCCCATGCCCTGTTCAGGCGATCTCTCGGCCTGCCGCCGCTGGTCCACCACGAGGACGGCTTCAACGAGGACGAGGCGAATCGGCTCAAGCCCGCGCGCAACTGGTTTCGCCGGGTGGCCCTGACCGGGGCTTCGGCGGTGATCGTGCCTTCGCAGCGGCTGAAGGCGATCGCGCTGGACGCGTGGAAGCAGCCGCGCGGCAAGGTCAGGCTGATCGTCAACGGCATCAACTGCGCGGCCTATGTCGACAAGCCGCGTCCGGACATCCTGCCGGGCCTCGTCAAGCAGCCCGGCGAGAAATGGGTCGGCACGCTGGCCGGGCTGCGCCCGGTCAAGAACCTGCCCCGTCTGGTGCGCGCCTTTGCGCAGATGCCGCAGGACTGGCGGCTGGTCATCCTCGGCGAAGGGCCCGAGCGCGGTGCCATCGCCGCGCAGGCCGAGGCGAGCGGCGTGGGGAATCGGGTGCATCTGCCCGGCTTCGTCGCCGATCCCCCGCACGCGGTGGGGCTGTTCGATCTCTTCGCGCTGTCCTCCGATAGCGAGCAGTTCCCGATATCGGTCGTCGAGGCGATGGCGGCGGGCCTTGCGGTGGCTTCGCCGGCGGTGGGAGATGTCGCATCCATGGTTTCCGAGGAAAACCGGGGACATATCACCAGGCCCGGCGACGAGGCGGAACTGGCCAGGGCGCTGGTCGAACTGGCCTGCGACGCGCAGTTGCGGACCCGCATCGGCATTGCCAACCGCGCCCATGCCAATGCACATTATGACGAAAATACAATGATTTCCCTGTATCGCATGGTCTATGGACAGGCGGTGGGCCGGATGTCCGCGATCTAGGTCCCGCGCTCATTCAGCGGTGCTTCACCACGGGACGTGCAGCGATCATCCCCGTTGAAAAGCCCCAGCCATTCGCTAAACAGCCCGCAACCATCCTGATTTCCGCAGAAAGCGCCCGAAAATTGGCTCTGCCTCCTTCTCAAAACACTCCGTCCAACGACAAGGCCGAACAGCGACTCGCCGCGCAGCAGGATGTATTCCTGCGCGAGGTTGACGATGCCGTGCGCCAGGATCAGCTCGAAAGCTTCTTTGCCCGCTATGGCAAGCCGCTGATTGCGCTGATCGTCATCGCTCTCGCGGCCTTCGGTGGTTACCTCTACTGGGATCACAAGCAGACCCAGCAGCGTGAAGGGAACGCCGAGGCCTTCGTGCAGGCGCTGGACAGCCTGAAGGCGGGCAAGCTCGACGATGCCGATGCCAAGCTCAAGACGCTTGCCGGTGAAGGTTCCGACGGCAGCGCCTCCGCGGCCAAGCTGATGCTGGCGGGGATCGCCCTCGATCAGGGCAAGAAGGACGACGCGCTCAAGCTCTACGCCGAAGTCGCCAGGGACGAAAAGGCGCCGCAGCCGATGCGCGACCTCGCCACGATCCGCGAAGTCGGCGCGAACTTCGATGCGATGAAGCCGCAGGACGTGGTCGATCGCCTCAAGCCCTATGCCGCCCCGGGCAACCCGTGGTTCGGCGTGGCTGGCGAACTTGTCGGGATGGCCTACCTGAAGATGGACAAGAAGGACCAGGCCGGTCCGCTGTTCGGTGCGATCGCCAAGGACGAGGGCGTCAGCGCAGCACTGCGCAGCCGCGCCCGCCAACTGGCGGCGGTGCTGGGCGTCGACGCGCTGGACGACGTTGTTGATGACAAGGGAGAGCCCATCGGCAAGGACGGCGCAAAGACCGCCGCGGATGCCGGGGCGAATGACGAGGATGCCGCCCAGGGGGCCGGCGAATGACCCATTTTCTTGAGGATCTGCGCATGAAGGCAACTGCCCCGAATATCCGACGGTCCAACGCCCGCAAGGTCGTGCCGATGATGGCCCTGGCCCTGGTCATGGGCCTTTCGGGCTGCAAGTTGTTCGGAAGCAAGGAGGGCCCGAAGACCCCGACCGTCGGCGAACGCGTGCCGATCCTCTCGCGGATCGAGAGCGGCGCCAAGGTCGACCCGACGCTTGGCGCAGTCTCGGTGATCCTGCCCCCCGAAACGGTGAATGCCGAATGGGCGCAGGCCGGCGGCACGGCCAGCAAGGCTTACGGCCACCTTTCGCTTTCGGCGACGCCTTCGCGCGTGTGGACCGCCAATGTCGAAGGGTCTTCCCAGCGCCAGCGCCTCGCGGCCTCGCCGGTGATCGGCGACGGACGCCTCTATGTGATGGACACCAGGGGCGTCGTCCACGCCTTCGACGCGCAGAGCGGCGCGCAAGTCTGGACCAAGAGCTTCGCCGTCTCGGGCGACGGCTCCAAGGCGATCTTCGGCGGCGGTGTCAGCTATGACAGCGGCAAGGTCTACATCACCACGGGCCTTGGTGAAGTGGCCGCACTCACCGCGGCTACCGGCGAGCAGCTGTGGACCAAGAAGCCCGCAGGCCCGCTGCGCGGTTCGCCCACCGTCGGCTTCAACTCGGTCTACGTGATGACCCAGGACAACCAGATCATCGCGCTCAATGCGGCCGATGGCGAACTGGCGTGGAACGAATCCGGCTCGCTTTCGCAGGCCGGCGTCTTCGGCGTCGCCGCTCCTGCTGCAGGCCAGGGTACCGTCATCGCCGGTTACTCCTCGGGCGAACTGGTCGCCTATCGCTACGAGAACGGCCGCCAGCTCTGGTCGGACGCGCTTGCACGCACCTCGATCTCGACCGAAGTGGGCAGCCTGACCGACGTCGATGCCGATCCGATCATCGATCGCGGCAGCGTCTACGCGCTGGGTGAGGGCGGACGCATGGCCGCCTACGAACTGGTGACCGGCCAGCGCATCTGGGAACTCAACCTGGCGGGTATCTCGACCCCGGCCGTGGCTGGCGACTGGATCTTCACGCTGGACGATCACGCGGAAATCCTCGCCATCCAGCGCAATACCGGCAAGGTGAAGTGGCTCACCGACCTGAAGCGCTACCGCAAGGCGAAGAAGAAGAAGGGACCGATCTTCTGGGTCGGCCCGGTTCTGGCCGGCAACAAGCTGTGGGTCGCCAATTCCGAAGGTGAAGTCGGCTCGGTCGATCCCGCCAGCGGAGAGTGGACGCCCTTCACCAAGCTGGGCGACGCGGTCTCGCTGGCTCCGGTCGTGGCCAACCAGACGCTCTACATCCTCGACGATTCCGGCCGCATCACCGCCTATCGCTGATGCGGCACGCGGGCGCCCCGGCCGGCATTCGCTGCGAATGCCGTTTCGGACGCCTTAACCATTTGCCTTTAGGCAAGCGGGCATGAGCAATGCCCCCACGTTCACCGCCCGCCGGCCGGTCAGCGATGTTTCGGCAGGTGTCGGCCTCGCCGGGCTGGCCGCGCTGATCGCCTGGCTGCTGGTCTGCCGCAACTGGGCGGGCATCGCCGATGCCTTCGACCTGGGCGGCCCCCGCGAACCGCTCAGCGGGCCTTACGCGGCAGTCCTGACGCTGTTCGTCACTGGCCTGACGATGACCTTGTGGTCGGTGCTGGTCGACAAGGTCCATCTGCGCCCCAGCACCGGGATGGACTGGCGCAGTCCCCGCCCGCTGGCGCAATCGCTCGACGTCTCGATTACCAAGCTTGCCGGGCTCTGGGCGACCTGGGCGGCGATCGGCATGTTCTACTGCATCGGCCGCTGGTACTGGGACGGGCAGTACCTTTTCGCGATGGAAGTGATCGGCACGGCGGCGGTGCCGCTTTTCGCGCTATCGGTTCCCTACGTGCTCTGGCTCGACCGCTACATGATCGAACCGCGCGACCATTCCTGGCACTTCGGCGCCATGCTGATCGGGCGCGAGGCATGGTCGGCTGAGGAAGTCAGGAAGCATGGCCGCGCGTGGGCGATCAAGGCCTTCTTCGGGGCCTTCATGATCTCGATCCTGCCCGGCGGCTTCGCCCGCATCGTCGAGGCTGATTTCGGCGCCATCGCCCACGATCCGGTGGCGCTCGGCACCATGCTGATCGAAGGGCTGTTCCTTGTCGACGTGCAGATCGGCACGGTCGGCTATCTGTTCACCTTCCGCCCGCTCGATGCGCATATCCGCAGCGGCAACCCGCTGCTGGCCGGCTGGGTCGCCGCGCTGATCTGCTATCCGCCGTTCGTGTGGGGCACGATGGGCCGGGCCGACGTGCTGGGCTATGAGGTCAATACCGGCGGCTGGGCCTACTGGCTACAGGGCCACGATCTGCTGCTGTGGTGCTGGGCCGCGCTGCTGGTGAGCCTCACCGCAATCTATGCCTGGGCGACTTTTGCCTTCGGCCTGCGCTTTTCCAACCTGACCTATCGCGGGGTTCTGACGGGCGGGCCTTACCGCTTCACGCGCCATCCTGCCTACCTGTCGAAGAACCTGTTCTGGTGGTGCTCGACCCTGCCGTTTCTCGTCACCAGCCATGCGATGAGCGATGTGGTGCGCAACACCGTGTTGCTCGGCGTGGTCAGCACGATCTACTTCTGGCGCGCCAGGACCGAGGAAGCGCACTTGCTGGCCGAGGATGCCAAGTACCGCGAATACCACGCCTGGATGGCCCGGAACGCGCCGATCACGCGCAGCCTTGGCTGGCTTCTCGGCAAGCTGCGCCCGCGTCGGCCGGTGCTGCAGGCAGCGGAGTAAGCGGGCGGGCCAGGTTCGGCTCGCCCGCTTTTGTCATTCCGGGCTTGATCCGGGACCCCCGCCCGCGCGGAGATGACTACGGGATTTATCCGAGGAGAGAAACGAGGCGAGCTTCCATTCAGAAGCTCTTCTGCTTGTAGACCTCGCACAGGTTGCCGCCCCATTCGCCGTGGAAGCGTTCGAGCAGGCGCTGGGCCGGAACCTTGCCCGAAGACACGATCTCGGCAAGCGGTTCAAGGTAACCGGTCTCGTTGTCGCCCCCGGCATTGAGCTTGCCGCGCGCGGCAAGGCCGGACCGGGCGATGTCGAGCACTTCGCCGGCAATGTCGCGCAAGGTGCCGCCACTCCCTTTCGCCGATTGGGGAAGCGGAGCGTCGAGGCCGAGCCTGGGGACGGAGCTGCGCAGCACTTCGCGCCCTTCCATGTCCCAGTCCTTCACCAGGTCCCAGGCCGCATCGAGCGCGGTCTGGTCGTAGAGCAGGCCGACCCACAGGGCGGGCAGGGCGCAGATGCGGTTCCACGGTCCGCCGTCGGCGCCGCGCATCTCCAGGAAGGACTTCAGGCGCACTTCGGGGAAGGCGGTGGACAGGTGATCCTGCCAGTCGCTCATGCGCGGCAGTTCGCCGGGAAGCGCGGGCAGCTCGCCCTTGAGGAAGTCGCGGAACGACTGGCCCGCGGCGTCGATGTACTTGCCGTCGCGGAACACGAAATACATCGGCACGTCGAGCATGTAGTCGACGTAGCGCTGGTAGCCGAAGCCCTGCTCGAACACGAAGGGCAGCATGCCCGTCCGCGCCGGGTCGGTGTCCGACCAGATGTGGCTGCGGTAGGAAAGATAGCCGTTGGGCTTGCCTTCGGTGAAAGGCGAATTGGCAAAGAGCGCGGTCGCCAGCGGCTGCAACGCCAGCGAGGTGCGGAACTTCTGCACCATGTCCGCTTCGCTGGAATAGTCGAGATTGACCTGGATGGTGCAGGTGCGCAGCATCATGTCGAGCCCCATCGAGCCCACGCGCGGCATGTGCCGCAGCATGATGTCGTAGCGGCCCTTGGGCATGATCGGCAGTTCTTCGCGGGTCTTGTCCGGCCACATGCCGAGCCCGAGGAAACCCTTGCCGATGCGGTCGCCGATGGTCTTGACCTGCGCCAGGTGCCGACCGGTTTCGGCACAGGTTTCATGCAGGCTTTCCAGCGGCGCGCCGGACAGTTCGAGCTGCCCCGCCGGCTCAAGGCTGACAGTGCCGTCGCTGCCCTTCATGGCAATGACGTTGCCGCCTTCGACGATCGGCTCCCAGCCGAATTCGGTCAGCGCCATGAGCAGATCACGGATGCCGCCGGGTTCGTCATAAGACGGCGCGTGAAGGTCGGTCTTGTCGTAGACGAACTTCTCGTGCTCGGTCCCGATCCGCCACGCGGCGCGCGGCTTTTCGCCCGCAGCCATCGGCTCGGCGAGTTGGTCCAGGCTCTCGATCAGCGGATCGGCGCGATCCGATATCTCGCGGGTGCTCATGCGCCGGGAAGTAGTGGCGGCAAGGCACGGACGCCAGCACTATTTGCTGCGGTGATAGTCAATTTCCGGCAGGCAACCAATCGCCTGCCACGGCCATCCAGAGCGCGGTGGCGGCGATGCTGGCGGTCTCGCCGCGCAGGATGCGCGGGCCCAGTGTGATCGGGCGCGCCTGCGGCAGGGCGCGGATGAGCGCGCGTTCCCCTTCGTCGAAGCCGCCTTCGGGCCCGACCAGCAGGGCGGCTGGGCCCCGGTGCGCGGCGAATTGCGCGGCGGCGGGTTCACCGCCCAGCTCGTCGGCGAAGAACAGCGCGCGATCTTCGGGCCAGTCGCGCAGCAGCGCCTCGAGCTTGAGCGGTTCGGCCAGTTCGGGCAGCGCGGTGCGGGCGCATTGCTCGGCCGCCTCGGTCACCATGGTGCGCGCCCGCTCGGGGTTGAGCTTGTCCGCCACGCAGCGGCGCGTCACCACCGGCTGGATGCGCCGCACGCCCAGTTCGGTCGCCTTTTCCAGCACGAGGTCGAAGTTCGGCTTCTTGAGTAGTGCGGCGCACAGCGTGAAGTCGGGCACCTGCTCGCGCGGGCGCAGCCTTTCGCGCGCCTCGAGGACAACGTCACGCTTGCCCGCCGAAACGACGGCGCAGGCCCATTCGCCCGTCTCGTCATCGCACAGGATTACCGCGTCTCCTGCCGAGACGCGCATGACCTTGGACAGGTAATGCGCCTGCGCGCCCTCGATCGCGACATGCGCGGCCAGCGCGATCGGACCGGGGACGAACAGGCGCGGCGCGGAGCGCGGCGGCCAGGCAGGGGTTGCAACCATGCTTTCTCTTACTGTGCTGGGCTTACTTCGCAATCGTGCGCAGGAGCGTAAGCCACTGCTCCGTGCCCTGGCCAGGCATGCCGACATGTGTGCCGGCTTGCGATCGGTCATGACAGACGGGCTACAATCGACTACGTACCTTCGCGTGACCGAACCCGCATTTGTGCCCGATACGCAAAGCCGCAGCCTCGTGTCGATGCTGCCGCCGTCCTTGCGCGACTATGCCATGCTGGCGCGTTTCGACCGGCCCATCGGCTGGTGGCTGCTGTTCTGGCCCTGCGCCTGGGGCGTGATGCTGGCGGGCGGCGAATCGCGCTGGGGTCTCGTGCTGTGGATGCTCGTCGGCTCGATGGCGATGCGCGGCGCGGGCTGCGTGTGGAACGACATCGTCGACGCAGATCTGGACCGCAGGGTTGCGCGCACGGCCAGCCGCCCGGTCGCGAGCGGTCGGGTCAGCCGGCAGGCCGCGACGATCTGGCTCTTCACGCTCTGCGCGGCAGGTCTCGTGGTGCTGTTCCAGCTGCGCTGGCAGGCGCAGGTCATGGCCCTGAGCAGTCTGGCCCTGGTTGCCGCCTATCCCTTCATGAAGCGCATCACCTGGTGGCCACAGGTCTGGCTCGGCCTCGTTTTCACCTGGGGTTCGCTGGTCGGCTGGATGGAGATCCGCAGCGACCATATCGACGTCCTCGTCGCGCTTTACGGCGGCTGCATCTTCTGGTGCATCGGCTATGACACTATCTACGCCCTGCAGGACCGCGAGGACGACGTCCTTGTCGGTATCCGCTCCGCAGCGCTGCGCCTGGGCCGTCACGTGCGCGCCGGTGTCGCCGCGTTCTATGCGCTTGCAGTGGCATTCTGGGCGCTGGCCTTCTGGACCCTGCGCGGCGACTGGGTTGCGCTCGTCGCATTGGCCCCGGTGGCTGCCCATCTCGGCTTCCAGGTCGTGACCCTCGATACCGATGACGGCGACAATGCGCTTGCCCGCTTCCGCTCCAACCGCGATGCCGGCCTCGTCATGGCACTGGCCTGCTGGGTGGTGGGCAACGCCGGCGTGATCTAGGACGGGTTGCCATGTGCAACCTCTACCGGATGACCAAGGGTGTAGAAGAAGTCGCCAGGCTCTTCGAAGTCCTGCCCGAACGCGGCGCCAATTTCGCCGAGGAAGTCTATCCCGGCTATCCCGGCCTCGTCGTTGCCGAGGGCAGGGCACAGGCGATGACATGGGGCTTTCCGCTCGTGCTCAAGGGCAAGCAAGGGCAGCCGCTCAAGCCCAGGCCCGTCACCAATGCCCGCGACGACAAGCTCTCCACCGCGTTCTGGCGCGACAGCTTCGAAAAGCGCCGCTGCCTCGTGCCCGTCACCGCCTGGGCCGAGGCCGAGGGCAGCAAGGGACGGATGACCCGCACCTGGTATGGCGTGGAAGGGGAAGAGACTTTCGCCGTCGCCGGGCTCTGGCGGCCGACCGGCGAATGGGGGCAGGCCTATACCATGGTGATGGTCGATTCCTGCCCGCAGATGGTCGATGTGCACGATCGCATGCCGGTTCTCCTGCCCCGCGATGCGTGGGGGCAATGGATCAGCGGCACACCGGAGGAGGCGTTTCGCCTGTGTCGCACACCCGACCTTCCCCTGACGGTGGACCGGACGGACGAATTGTGGAGCGGCGGCGGGCAGCCGGCTCGGGGCGGTGGGAATACCACGCCCCGGCTCTTGTGATCAGCGGCTCATTCATAACTCACCAGTTCGAATTCGATGCCGTCCCAGTCCAGGAAATAGAACCGGCGGCCCGGTTCGTAGTCGGCATGGTTGAAGGGGACGAGACCGGCATCGGCCACGATCTTCTCGGCAGCGTCGAGGTCGTCGACGACGATCCCGAGGTGATTGAGCGGCGCCCCCTTGGCGAAGCGGTCATGTTCCTTGCGGTCGGTATAGACGGCGATGTAGCCGAACTCCTCGCCGACATGGATCGTCTCGCCGCCGTTAAGGGCCGGACCGCGCCAGCGTTCTTCCCAGCCGAGCAGGTCCTGCAGCAGCCTGGACGAGCGCTCGATGTCGCTCACGGTGATGTTGGCGTGTTCCAGTCTTCCCTTGGGCATGTGCATTTCTCCTTGGATTTCAGCGATCCGCCCCGGCGGCGAATCACTCGGCTTGCCCAAGGTGCAACCTCAAGTTAACTTGAGGTCAAACGGAAACTGGAGGTATTGAGATGACTGCCAAGGGCGTGACCGACCGCTTCATCTCGATCGGCGATCTCTCGCGCCGGACCGGCGTCGCGGTGTCGGCGATCCGCTTCTACGAAGAGAAGGGGCTGCTCGTCTCGCTGCGCACTTCGGGCAACCAGCGGCGTTTCCTGCGCTCGGACATTCGCCGCGTCAGCTTCATCCTGATCGCGCAGAAACTGGGGCTGGGCCTCGCGGAGATCGAGCGCGAGCTGGCGCAGCTGCCGCAGGGGCGCACGCCGACGATCGAGGACTGGGAGCGCATCAGCCTGTCCATGCGCGAGGCGATCGACGCGAAGATCGCGCTGCTCGAACTTACCCGGCGCAAGCTGGACGAGTGCATCGGCTGCGGCTGCCTGAGCCTGACGAAATGCCGCCTCTACAATGCCGAGGATGCAGCCGGGGCGGAAGGCCCCGGGCCGCGCTTCGTGCTGAAATAGCTATTCGGCAGCCAGCAGTTCCTCGGCCGCGCCGAGGTCCACGCTGACGAGGCGCGAGACGCCTTTTTCAACCATGGTCACGCCGAACAGGCGGTGCATCCGGCTCATCGTCACGGCATTGTGGGTGACGATCAGGTAGCGCGTGTCGGTCTCGCGGGTCATCGCCTCGAGCAGGTCGCAGAACCGCTCGATATTGGCATCGTCGAGCGGCGCGTCGACCTCGTCCAGCACGCAGATCGGGGCCGGGTTGGTGAGGAACAGGGCGAAGATCAGGGCAACGGCTGTCAGCGCCTGTTCGCCGCCCGACAGCAGCGTCAGCGATTGCAGGCGCTTGCCCGGCGGCTGGGCGAAGATTTCCAGTCCGGCTTCGAGCGGATCGTCGGAATCGACCAGCGCCAGGTGCGCCTGCCCGCCCTGGAAAAGCTGCTGGAACAGGCGGCGGAAATGCGCATCGACTGCCTCGAAAGCCGCGCGCAGGCGTTCGCGCCCTTCGCGGTTGAGGTTGCCGATCGAACCGCGCAGCCGGTTGACCGCTTCGGCCAGCTCGGCCTTCTCGGTTACGCTGACGCCCAGTTCTTCTTCCGCCTTGGCCAGTTCGTCGGCAGCGACGAGGTTGACCGGGCCAATGCGCTCGCGGTCGGCGACGAGCCTGTCCATCGTCGCAGTCTCGGCCTGCGCGCCGGAGACTTGCGAGGAATCGAAAGCGAAGCGTTCCGGCAGGACGGGAGGCGGGCACTGGAAGCGCTCGCCCGAAAGCCGCGTCATCTCGACCCGGCGCTCGTCCTCGTTTTCGGCGCGGGCGACGGCACCGGCGCGGTTCTCGCGCGTGCTGGCGAGCTTTTCCTGCGCATTGGCCAGTTCGGCATCGGCCTTGCGCGCGGCCTCGGTCGCGGCAGTGACGGCCACTTCGGCCTTGCCCAGTTCATCGGAGAGGCGATTGCGCACGACTTCCCCGGCTTCGATCTCGGCCATGATCGAGGCGGGTTTGGCGGCGAACACGGCGCGCTCGGCCTCGATTTCCTCAAGCCGGCCGGCCATCTGGGCGAGGCGATTGGTGGCGTCGCCGGCACGGCCCTGCCAGTTGCGGATGTCGCTGCGCTGCGACGCGGTGCGTTCGCGCCCCACCGCCAGCGCCTGATCGTGCGCGGCAAGTCCGGCCGTCGCCGATTGCAGCCCGCTCTTGGCGGTTTCGTTCCTCTCCCTTGCGGCCTGCAGCGCGGCGCGACCGGTTTCGGGATCGGGCAGTGTCTTGCGCTTGCCTTCGGCGGCGGACAGGTCCTGCGCGGCGGTCTTGCGCTGCTCGGCCAGCTCGCCGACCTGCGTATCGAGTTCGGCGCGGCGGGCCCGCTGGCGCTGGCGCTGGTCTTCGGCCTGGTCGGCGGCGCGCAGGGCGCTGCGTTCGGCATCGGTGGCCTGCGCGATGGCGCGTTCGGCGGCAATGACCGCGGCCTGCAGCGCGGAGAGTTCCTGCTGCACCCCGGTCTGGCGCGCTTCGGCAACCGCCACGGCTTCGCGCAGCGGCGGCAGCTGGGCGTCGAGTTCGGCAAAGCGGTTTTCGGCCTCGA
This sequence comes from Novosphingobium sp. PY1, assembly GCF_017312445.1. NCBI lineage: Bacteria > Pseudomonadati > Pseudomonadota > Alphaproteobacteria > Sphingomonadales > Sphingomonadaceae > Novosphingobium > Novosphingobium sp. PY1. Next base: position 364,173 of record NZ_BLTI01000004.1, read on the forward strand.
GCCGGGCGGCTTCGGCGGCGCCTTCGCCGCGCGCAACGAAACCGTCCCAGCGGCGCAGCACGCCCGAACGCGTGACCAGCCACTCGCCGGCCTTGAGGACGCGACCGTCATCCTCGTCCACGACATGGACGAGCGCGAGGCGCGCCGCGAGTTCGGTCGGGCACTGCGTGACGTGCGCGGCAAGGCTCTGGGCCACTGGCGCGGGCGCCTCGGCGCCGGTCCAGAAGCGGCCATCGGCGCCCTCGACCTTGCCCAGCGGCGCCTTGGCGTCGCGGCCCAGCACGGCGGCCAGCGCGCGTTCGTAGCCCGGCGCGGCACGCACCGCGTCGATCGCGACGGGCAGGCCATGTGCGGCCTTGGCGCCCTTGGCCCGGGCCTCGCGGTCGCGAACGAGGGCGCCGTGTTCGCGTTCGATGCCGGTGAGGTCGGCGCGCGCGCCGGCGAGTTCCGAGGCTGCGGCATCGCGCTGGGCCTGCAGCTCTGCCTTGCGGGCCTGCTGCGCCTCAAGTCCCTCGCGGGCCTCGGCAAGGGCCTTTCCGGCAGCTTCGGCTTTCGCTCGTGCAGCGGCGACGACGGCGTCGAGGTCACCTGCCGCCTCGAGCGCGCCGATCTGCGACTGCAGGCGCTCTGCCTCGGAATCGAGGCGGGCAAGCCGGTTCCTTGCCTGTGCCAGTTCGGCCTCGGCAATGCGCCATTCGGCCTCGACGCCGGCCTGCTGGGCGGTCGCCTGCGCCAGTTCGAGTTCGGCGGTGCGGGCGGCGCGTTCGGCGCCTTCCAGGGCATTGGCCAGACGGGGGCGGTGCGCCTCGTCGGCTGCAAGCTGCTTTTCGCTCTCGGCCAGTTCGCGTTCGAGGCGGGAAAGCGCCTGCGCCGCATCGCGGGTCACGCGGTCGGCATCGCCGCGGTCTTCCTCGAGCCGGGCCTTCTGCCTCTCGAGATCGGCCAAGCGCTGTTCTGCCGCTTCGAGCTGGCTGGTGAGCGTTGCCATGCGGTGGCCTTGCGCATTGGCATCGTCGCGGCGGTCGGCCAGTTCGTCGCGCGCCTCGACCAGCGCTTCGGCAGCGGCGGCCTGTGCGTTCTGCGCCAGCTTCGCGGCCTCCTGCGCCTCGTTGACGCGGGCCTCCGCGGCCTTGGCTTCCTTGCGCGCGGCCTCTGCGGCAGCGGCGGCATCGCGCCAGCGGGCATAGACGAGGCGCGCCTCGGCCAGCCGGATCTCGTCGGTCAGGGCCTTGTACTTCTCGGCCGCCCGGGCCTGGCGGCGCAGCGTGGCGACCTGCTTGTCGAGCCCGGCCATGATGTCTTCGAGGCGGGCAAGGTTGGTTTCGGTCGCGCGCAGCTTCTGCTCGGCGTCCTTGCGGCGCACGTGGAGGCCGGCGATGCCCGCTGCTTCTTCCAGCATCGCTCGGCGTTCGGTCGGCTTGGCGGCGATGACCGCGGCGATCTTGCCCTGACTGACCAGCGCGGGCGAATGCGCGCCGGTCGCGGCGTCGGCGAAGATCAGCGCCACGTCCTTGGCGCGCACGTCGCGGCCGTTGACGCGATAGGCGCTGCCCGCCCCGCGCTCGATCCGGCGCACGACTTCAAGCTCTTCGCGCTTGCCGTCGATGGGGGTGGTCTCGCCGGTCAGGACGACTTCGGCGAAGCTGCGCGGGGGGCGGCTGGAGGTGCCGGCGAAGATCACGTCTTCCATGCCGCCGCCGCGCATCGACTTGGGCGAGCTTTCGCCCATGACCCAGCGGATCGCTTCGAGAAGGTTGGACTTGCCGCAGCCGTTGGGGCCGACGACGCCGGTCAGCCCCGGCTCGATGCGCAGTTCGGAAGGCTCTACGAAGCTCTTGAATCCACTGAGCTTGAGCCGCCTTATGCGCATCGGGTCGCCCTTATCGAAGCCAGAACCGGCGCATCAGCGCGCGCCGGCCTGCTGCAGTTTGGTTTCCAGCTCGTCCCAGCCCATCGAACCGACCGAAGAGCCGTTGATGATGAACGTGGGCGTGCCGGTGACGTTGAATTCCTTCGTCGCCTTCTCGGTCTGGTCGGCAAGGGCCTTGGCCTTGGCGGTGTCGGCAAGGCAGGACTTGGCCTGGTCGAGCGCGATCCCGCGCGAGGCGAAGAATTCGGTCATGCCCGATGCCTGCGCGATGGCCGGGATCTGCTGCGGCGGCGACATTGCGCCGATAGCCTTGAGCTTGTCCTCGCCCAGCGCCTGCACGTTCTGGAACATGTTGGGCTGCCAGGCCCAGAACTGTTCGCTGAGCGGGATCACCGCCTCGGTCGACCCGCAAGTGGCCAGCAGCGAGGCCGGCACGTCGTAGGGGTTGAGCATGAAGTAGCGCAGTTCGTAGCTGACGCGGCCGCTGGCGACATAGTCATCGCGCAGCTTGGCGAAGCTTTCCTTGGCGAATTCGGCGCAGTGCGAGCAGCTCAGCGCGCCATATTCGACGAGCTTGATCGGTGCCTCGGGATTGCCGAGGCGATAGCCGCCCTCGTCCGTCTTGGCGACCATGTCCGACCAGCTCTTGCCGGCGGGAGCGGCGATCGGGGCGATCGGCTCGTTCGAAACCGGCGCGGCCTCGTCCTTCTTGTCGCCGCAGGCGGCCAGGCCGAGGGCGAGCGGAGCGGCGATCAGGCCCAGCGCGACGTTACGGAAGCGAAAACGGGTCATCGAAGCGAATCCTTTGCGAATTGAAAATGGCTAACCCATGGTCCGGACAGATCAAGGGCGTGCGGGGGCCGGGAGGGGACATCTCCACAGCTAACCCCCGCAATTCGGCGAAAGCACCGATTTCGCGGTCTAGATCCTGCCGGCCTGCAGCGCCGCGGCGCGGTCGCTGAGCAGTTTCGAGAGATGCTCCCAATCGTGAACCTGCTGCACTTCGCCATTGATGACGAAGCTGGGCGTGCCGGTCAGCCCCAGCGATCCGGCGGCCGACTGCTGCGCGCGCAGTTTGTCGAGCATCGCGGCGTCGTTGAGGCAGCGGTCCGCCCGGGCGCGGTCGATGCCCCATTGCTGCATCTTGGCGTAGAAGCCAAGGTCGCCGGCGATGGCGCGCATGCGGGCCGGGATTTCACCCTGTCCCCAGCGCGCAAGCTGTTCCGGCGTCATCTTCTGCGCGGTGGCGAGCCACTGGTCCTGCGAGGCGAAGAACGCATTGTGGCGCACCCAGAAGCGGTTCGGATCGCCGCAAGAGGTCAGCATCGCGATCGTCAGGTCGATCGGGTTGCGCAGCAGGTTGGTGACGGTGACCTGGATCTGACCCTTGGGGATCAGCGTCGTGCGCAGCACCGGGTCCGCTTCGCGGTGGAACACGGCGCAGTGCGGGCAGGTGTAGCTGACGAACTCGGTCATCTTGATCGGCGCGTCGGGATTGCCCAGCGTATGGCTGCCGTCCGCCGTCACGCCCATCGTGCCGTTCCAGTTGCCCTTCGCGGCAAGCTGCTGCCTCGCTTTTGCGGTGGGCGTGGGCTTAGGTGCGGGTTGGGGCGGGCTGGCGGCGAGGCTCAGCGCGGCGCAGGAGGCAAGGGCGATCGTACGGGCGGCGTTACGGGCAATGGACTTCACGAATGACGGCTTCATCACTTGTCCTTCTGGTCTTCCTTGGCAGCCATGCTCCGCGCCAGCGATTCCAGCACGGCCCGAAGTTCCGGGTCGCCGATGTCGCGCAGCGATTCTCCCAGTTCCATCGGCACCGGTTTGAGCGAAGGCGGAGCAGACCTGCGGTCTGAAGCAGGCGGCGCCTTAACCTCGCCTTGCCGGATCTTGGCCCTGGCCACCGCATTGTAGCCGAAGAAGCGGTTCACCCGGTCGATGATCTCGGGAATGACGTGCTGGATCATCGGGGCATGGGCGGGCAGCACGACGAGCTGGAGAATGCCGTCGCTTTTTTCGCCGGGCGGAAAGCGGATCGACTCGGGAGAGCAGACCCGGGCATGGCGGGCACCGACGATCTCGGGCCAGCGGGTCACCACGCTGGACTGGACAAAGCCGAAACGGCGAAAGGCGGTGCGCCCGACTTCGGGCATCAGGTCCGATATCGCGCGCGCCTGCCCGCCGCGCGGACGCTCGTAGCGCTTGAGGGCGGGCGAGGTCTTGCCCGGTTTGCTCGATTGTTTGCCGCGATCCCGTTCCATTACCGGCGCTGCAATGCCATAGCGGGCCCATGGAAGCCAGTTCCGATACGATCTCGCGCAAGCTTCTCAACTGGTATGACGCCCATGCGCGGGACCTGCCGTGGCGTGCGCGCCCGGGTGCGCCGTCTCCCGATCCCTACCGCGTCTGGCTCTCGGAGGTCATGCTGCAGCAGACCACCGTTGCCGCGGTGAAGGACTACTTCGCCGAATTCACGAGGCGCTGGCCCGACGTGAGCGCGCTGGCCGCCGCGCCGGACGAGGAGGTCATGGCCGCCTGGGCGGGACTTGGCTACTACGCCCGTGCCCGCAACCTGCTGGCCTGCGCGCGCGAGGTCGCGGCGCGCGGCGGGCGCTTTCCCGATAGCGAGGAGGAACTGCGCGCGCTGCCGGGGCTGGGCGCCTATACTGCCGCCGCGGTTGCCGCCATCGCTTTCGGCCGCCGCGCGGTGGTGGTCGACGCCAATGTCGAGCGCGTCGTCGCCCGGCTCTTCGCCCTCGATACGCCGCTGCCGGGTGGACGGACCGCAATCCGCGAGAAGGCCGATGCGATCACGCCCGAGCGGCGCAGCGGAGATTTCGCACAGGCGATGATGGATCTGGGCGCGACCGTGTGTACCAGCCGGGCGCCGCGCTGCCTGCTCTGCCCGCTTTCGGCCGAGTGCGAGGGGCGGGCACTTGGCGAGCCGGAGCGCTTCCCGGTCAAGGCGCCCAAAAAGGCCAGGCCGGCGCGCCGGGGCAGGGCCTTCTGGATCGAGCGCGACGAACGCGTCTGGCTGGTGCGCCGTCCCGGCAAGGGGATGCTTGGCGGGATGCGGGCGCTGCCCGACGACGGCTGGCATTCGCGCGGCGACGGCACCGGTGAAGGGCCGCTGGACGGACCGTGGGAAAGCGCCGGCAAGGTCGGCCACGTCTTCACGCACTTCTCGCTAGAGCTGAACCTTGCGGTTTATCACGGCAATCAATGCGATAGTCTTCCCGCCGAAGGGGGCGAGTGGTGGCCGCTGGACCGGATCGGGGAGGCCGGCCTGCCCACGCTTTTCGCCAAGGCGGCGCATCTGGCGCTCGCCGGAACGGGAGAGAGGGTATGATTCGCACTCTCGCCCAGCTCGAGGCCGCGATGGACCGGCGCGCGCTGCTGCGCATGGGCGCCTGTGCCGGGATCGGCGCTGCGCTGATGCCGCGCCTTGCGCTCGCCGCTGCCGATCCGGACCTGCTGCCGCAAGTGCGCGCGGTGGTGGAGCGCTGGGTGGGGCCGGGCAAGTTTCCCGGCATGGTCGCTTCGCTCGGTATCCCGGGGCGCGAACCGCAATATGTCGCGCGCGGTTCGGAAGGCTTCACCGATGGCGATGCGGTGACGGCGGACAGCCTGTTCCGCATCTATTCGATGACCAAGCCGATTACCGGCATGGCCGCCATGCAGCTTGTCAGCGAAGGCAGGCTCGGTCTCGACCAGCCGCTTTACGACATCCTGCCGCAGTATCGGCACATGCAGGTGCAGGACACATACGATGGATCGGTTGCCGCGCTGCACCCGGCCCGCTCGCCGATCACGATCCGGCACCTGCTCACCCACACCTCGGGCATCGGCTACACGATCATCCAGAAAGGGCCGATCAAGGACCTGATGGAGCGCAAGGGCCTGGTCGCGGGCCAGATCAGCCGCATGAAGATTCCCGGCGTGTTCGAAGGCGAGCCGGTCCACGGCCTCGATCGCTTTGCCGACCGGCTTGCCGAAGTGCCGCTGGTGGCCGACCCCGGCACGCGCTGGAGCTATTCCATGGGGCTCGACCTGATGGGCCGGGTGATCGAAGTGGCCAGCGGGCGCAGCTTTGCCGATTACCTGCGCGAAACGATCTTCGAACCCGCCGGGATGTCGAGCACCTTCTTCCAGGTGCCGCAGTCCGATGCCGCCCGCCTGACCACCAACTATGGCGCGCTCGGCAAGTTGCTGGTGCCTATCGATAGCGGGATGGATTCGATCTTTCTCGATAAACCGCCGTTCCCCTTCGGCGGGGCGGGCCTTGTCAGTTCGCCGCGCGACTACGACCGGTTCCTGCGCATGCTTGCCCAGTCGGGTACGATCGACGGGCAGCGCGTGCTCGCTGCACAGGCCGTGCGCACCGGCACCAGCGATCTCCTGCCCGCTGGCGTGACGATCCCGGCCGCGTTCGGCGGGGCGGCAGGTTTCGGCGCCGGGGGGCGCGTCGGGCGCGGCGGCGAGGCCGGGATCTACGGTTGGTCGGGCGCGGCGGGCACGGTCGGCATGGTCGATATGGTCCATGCCCTGCGCTCGCAGATATTCGTGCAGTTCATGCCGCCCAACGCGGTGGGACTGCTTCCCGAGTTCCAGGCCGCACTCAAAGCCGATGTCATGGCCATGCTGGAGAAACGCTGACGTGATTGCCCTCGATTCTACCCCGATTGCCTTCTCCGGATCGCACCTCGACCGCGCCGATCATGTCCGCAGCGATCCTGCCGCGCTCGATGCCCTGATGACGTGGAAGGCGCGGCTGCTGCGCATGGATGGGCTCGACCCGGTGCTGACGCCCGATGGCGCGCTGGAATGGGGCAGCCTTGCCGATGCCGCGCCCGACAGCGACCTGGTGTTCCTCGGCCTCGATGGCGAACGCGGCTGTTTTGCCGAAGTGCGATCGTCCTATCCCTCGGGCAGTCCCCATGCCGGACCGGCTAGCTGGAATGCAATGTCGGTTCTGGGCGCGGGCGAACTGGCGACCTATGGCGGCGCCCGCTCGCTGGTCGGCTGGCATGCGCGTCACCGCTTCTGCGCCGTATGCGGGCAGCCCACGCGGCTCGCCAAGGGCGGCTGGCAGCGCACGTGCACCTCCGAAACATGCGGTGCGGAGCACTTTCCGCGCGTCGATCCGGTCACGATCATGCTGGTCGAGCATGAGGGCAAGGTGCTGCTGGGGCGCCAGCCGCGTTTTCCCGAGCGGCGCTATTCGACGCTTGCCGGTTTCGTCGAGCCGGGCGAGACGATAGAGGAGGCGGTTGCCCGCGAAGTGCTGGAGGAAGCCGGGATCCGGGTCCGCGACGTGACCTACATCGCCAGCCAGCCCTGGCCGTTCCCGTCCTCGCTGATGATCGGCTGCCACGCCTATGCCGAGACGACCGAGATAACCATCGACGAAACCGAACTGGACGATGCCCGCTGGTTCAGCCGCGAGGACGTGGTCGATGCCCTCGAGGCGATCGGCCGCGGCGAACTGGGCCGGGCCTTCGGTGCGCCGCCGAAGACGGCGATTGCCCATGTCCTCATGCGCTGGTGGATCGACCGGGGCTGAGGCTCCGCTCAGGGCGCGGCAAGGAGGAAGCCGGGCCTTGGCGCCGAACCTTCAGACGAGGCCGAGCCTTGCCAGTTCCCGCGCCAGCTTGGGCGGCATGATATCGCCCGAGCTTTCGCCGTCGCCCAGGTCGCGCGGGGCGTCCTCTTCCTTGAGATAGCGCCAGCCCTGGTGGGCGCGCTTGGGCTTGGTCACGACCGGGATCAGCTTGGGGGCGAGGCGGATCCACCAGCGGCCGTCCTCGCGCTGTTCGAAGCCGAGGATCGGGGAGCGGCCGATGAGGGCGTGTTCGTAGATCCAGTAAAGCGAACCGCCCGCCATTTCCTCGTGCCGCTTGGGCAGGTAGCGCGTCGTCAGGCGCGCTTCGCCGATGTCTGCGTGGCTTTCCAGCCATGCGCGCAGGTCCGCCGGGCTCTCGGCGGAATAGGCGATCTTGGTCATGTGCAGCGGCATGGGAACGAAGATAGGTATTCGCGGTGGGTCAGGCGAGTCCGGTTAGCACGGCAAGCCCGAGGAACGAGAAAAATCCCATGGTGTCGGTGGCCGTCGTGACGAAAACCGCGGACGATACGGCCGGGTCGATGCGGAAGCGGTCGAGCGTGACCGGCACGAGGATGCCGGCAAGACCGGCGACGAGGTTGTTGATCACCATGGCCGCCCCGATGACGGCACCCAGCAGCGGGTTGGAGAACAACAGCGTGGTGCCCCCGCCGATCAGCAGGCCGAGCGCAGCGCCGTTGGCCGTGGCGATGCGCAGTTCGCGCAGGATCATGCGCACGGTATTGGAATCGGTCAGCTGGTTGGTGGCGATGGCGCGCACCACCACGGCCAGCGTCTGCGTCCCGGCATTGCCGCCCATCCCCGATACGATCGGCATGAGCACCGCAAGCAGCGCGAAACGGGTGATCGCGCCCTGGAACAGTCCGACCACGGACGATGCCAGAATCGCGGTGGCAAGGTTGACGCACAGCCAGGTCAGGCGCGCGCGCACGGTGATCAGGATCGGCTCGTTGATGTCGCCATCACCGGCACCGGACAGGCGCAGGATGTCCTCGCTCGCCTCTTCCTGGATAATGTGGACGATGTCGTCGACGGTGATCTGGCCGATCAGGCGCCCGGCGGAATCGGTCACCGCGGCGGAGATCAGCGCGTACTTCTGGAAGCGCAGAGCCACTTCTTCCTGGTCCATGTCGACCGGGATCAGCGTCTGGTCGCGCGACATCACGTCGTAGAGCGGAATGTTGCGCGGGCAGCGCAGAATCCAGGACAGCGCGCAAGTGCCGACCGGGCGGTGCATCGCGTCGACAATGAAGACTTCCCAGAACTCGGTCGGCAGTTCGCGGTGTTCGCGCAGGAAATCGATGAGATCGCCCACCGTCATCGTCTCGGGCACCGCGACGAACTCGCGGCTCATCAAACGGCCGGCGGATTCCTCGGGATAGGAAAGCGCGGCCTCGATCGCGGCGCGGTCTTCGGGATCGAGTTCGGCAAGGACCGCCTGCTGGTCCTCGCGGTCGAGGTCCTCGATCATCGCGACGGCGTCGTCGGTGTCGAGCTGCTCGGCAATTTCGGCGACGACGTCGGCCGGCAGCGCCTCGATCAGGAGTTCGCGGACCCAGTCGTTGAGTTCGGCGATGACCTCGACGCCCATGAGGTCGCGAATCGAGCGGGCGAGCTGGAGGCGCTCATCCTCGTCGACCAGCTCTAAAAGGTCGGCGATGTCGGCCGGGTGGAGCGGTTCGACCAGTTCGTAGACGCGGTCGGAGTCCTCCTCGTCGAGCGCATCCATGACGTTGCGCACGAATTCGGGCTTGAGCCGGTTCTCCTCGTCGAGGCTCTCGCTCTCGGGTGCAGGCGATTCAGCTTCTGCCTCTGCAGCGACGGCATCGTCCTGCTTCAGTTCGTCGTCGAGGTCCGCGCCGCTCATAAGCGCCGGTCTAAGCGCCAATTTCGCAATTGCAACAGGCGAAGGAAGGGCCGCGGCAGATAGCTGTTCGGATACTTGTTCCGGACAGGCGTGCGTGACATTGGCGAGACGCAGCCTATATCGGGCCGGTGCCCGGATCCGCATCGACGCGGACAACAGGAGATTACAGATGGCCGACGAATACCTGACGCTCACTCTCGACACCGGCAGCGGCGGTGGCGACGTCAAGATCAAGCTTCGCCCCGACCTGGCCCCCGGCCACGTCGAGCGCATCAAGGAGCTGACCGGCGAGGGCTTCTACGACGGCGTGAAGTTCCACCGCGTGATCCCCGGTTTCATGGCACAGGGCGGCTGCCCGCAGGGCACCGGCATGGGCGGTTCGGACAAGCCGGACCTGCAGGCCGAATTCAACGCAGAGCCCCATGTGCGCGGCGTCTGCTCGATGGCCCGCACCAGCTACCCGCACTCGGCCAACAGCCAGTTCTTCATCTGCTTCGACGACGCCACCTTCCTCGACAAGCAGTACACCGTCTGGGGTCAGGTGGTCGAAGGCATGGAACACGTGGATGCGCTGCCCAAGGGCGAGCCGCCGCGCGAGCCGGGCAAGATCGTCAAGGCGACGGTATCGGAAGGCTGAGCCCTACCGGTTCGAATGCAGGAAGGGGCGCCCCGGCCGGGGCGCCCCTTTTTCGTTGGCTCGGTGCCAGCAATCCCGTCCTTCGGCAGGTTCAAGCTGAGCCTGTCAAGGCCTGCGGCGCTACCCGGCTCAGAGCCCCGCCTGCAGCAGCCACTCGTGGAAGATGCGCACCGGGCGGGTTTCCAGCGCCTTGGGACGGCAGACGAACCAGTAGCGGTACGGGCTCTCGACATCGATGTCGAACAGGCGGGCGAGGCGATTGTCGTGCGAGCGGCGGAAGTGGTCGTCGTGCATGATCGCGATGCCCAGCCCTTGCGCCGCTGCCTCGAGGACGAGCTGGCCGGAGTCGAAGCGGTCGATCGATGCCGGTTCGAGCTGCGGCATGCCGATTGCGGTCTTCCAGGCCTCGAAACTGTCGAACAGGTCGTTGTGGATCAGGATGGTCTGCTTCGAGAGCGTCTCGACATCGGGTGCTGAACCGATTTCCTCGGCAAGTCCTCTGGACACGATTCCATAGACCTTGTTGTGGTCGAGCTGGATCCGGTAGAAATTGGGATCGGGCTCCTTGGCCAGGATGATCGCCGCGTCGAGGGTGTCGCCGACGCGATCCTCGAGGTGGGCGCCGGTATCGATGTCGATATGCAGGCGCGGATGCAGCTTGCGCAGTTCGGGCAGGCGCGGGAACAGGCGCTGGCCGCCGAACAGGGTCGGCACGCCAAGGTGCAGGCGCAGGACCTGTCCGCGGTCGATCTGCGATTCGACGGCTTCGGCCAGTTCTTCCAGCTTGGGGCCGACGACGTTGTAGAAAGCCTGGCCTTCTTCGGTCAGCTTCATCGCCTGGTGCTGGCGGGTGAACAGGCGCTTGCCTGTGAAATCTTCCAGCGCGGCGACGCGGCGGGAGAGGGCGGAGGGCGACAGGGCAAGTTCACTGGCTGCCGCCTTGGCCGAACCAAGGCGGACGACGCGCACGAAGGCTTCAAGTGCGCGCAGAGGGGGGAGGCGGCGTACGGGCAATGTTTCGTCTTTTCATCCGGTCACGAGTCAACTGCTGGGCAGATGACGGCTTCAGTCTGTTGCGCTCTCGAGCTCCTCTACCGGCGGATGCAACCGTAATCGGGTGACGTGTCGCTCATTTCCTTCGGTTACCTCGATTCGCCAGCCGCTGTCGTGTTCCAGGATCGCTCCGACCTGTGGAACCTGCTCAGCCAGTACGAATGCGAGGCCGCCCAGTGTATCTACTGCTTCTTCAACTTCGGCAAGTCGTGGATCGATTCGTTCCGCAACTTCATCGAGTTCCACGCGGGCGTCGGCATCCCACATGCCGTCTTCCAGCGGCAGCAGAAGTTCTTCGGGCGCATCGTCGTGTTCGTCTTCGATACTGCCGACGATTTCTTCGACGAGATCCTCGATGGTGATGATGCCGTCGGTCCCCGAGTACTCGTCGATCACGACGGCCAGGTGCGTGCGGCGTGCGCGCATGTCGGCCAGTACGTCCAGCGCCCCGCGCGCCTGCGGCACGTAGAGCGGCTGGCGCATCAGGCTGGTCCAGTCGGCCGGCGCCGGCAGTCCGCGCGCGAGGATCGGGAAGATATCCTTGATGTGGATCATCCCGCGGATCTCGTCGAGCGATTCCCCGTAAACCGGCATGCGGCTGTGACCGTGTTCCGCAAAGGCCTCGACCACTTCTTCCCACGATGCCGAGGCCGGGATGGCAATGATGTCGCCGCGCGGCACCGCGACGTCGTCGGCATCGTGCTCGCTGAAGTGCAGGAGGTTGCGCAGCATTTGCCGCTCGAGCTGCGACAGGTCGCCGTTGGGCTGCGCCCCATGTTCGGCGTCGCCCTCGTGTTCGTTGATGACGTCTTCGATCTGCGCCCTGAGCGACTGATCTGCGTCTGCGTGAAAAAGTCTCCGGAAGACACGCCAAAGCGTGCCGCTACTGTCCGGATCTCCCGAGCCGGGCTCGGTGTGGCGGCCATTGTCGGCCATCGTGACTGGTTACCCCTTCAAACCTGATTCAGTCGTCATATGGGTCGGCGATCCCCAATTGGGCAAGTGCTTTCGTCTCCAGCGCTTCCATTGCTTCGGCATCGGCATCGGAAATCTCGTGGTCGTGGCCGGCCAGGTGGAGCAGTCCGTGAACGACGAGGTGGCTGGCGTGATCCTCGACCGATATGCCCTTTTCCGCGGCTTCGCGGGCGCAGGTCTCGAAGGCGAGAGCGATGTCGCCGAGCATCTCGGGCGGGCCATCGGCTTCCAGTTCGAGCACCTGATTGCGCTCAAGCATCGGAAAGGAAAGGACATTGGTCGGCTTGTCCTTTTCGCGCCATTCGCGGTTCAGGACGTGGACTTCGGCGTCGCAGGTGAACAGCACGCTCGTCACGAGCCGCGGATTCGCGAGTTCGGGCGCCACCTGTGCCAGAGCCGCGCAGGCGCGCTCGGTCAGCTCTGCCCAATCGGTGCTTTCCGGCCAGGGCTCTTCGATATCGATTTCGAGATTCATCGCTACTGCCTCTAGCGGTTTGCGGCGGTGCAAGGAAGCTGGATCCCCGGTTTTGCAGGGATGACGGGCGCGCGGGGATGATGAGAGTTCAATTGGCTGGGGCAGGACGCGCACGTCAGCCTTCAGCCGCCATCCCCGCGAAGGCGGGGATCCAGCGACTACACAGACAGGGCCGAACCGAGACTGCCCTACTTGCTCTCGTCGTACTGCGACAGAGGTCCCTCGTAAGCCTCGACGATCCGCCCGACGATCGGGTGGCGCACAACGTCGGCGGCGGTGAAGCGGGTGACGTTGATGCCGTCGATCCCTTCCAGCTTCTGGACGCCGTCGGCCAGGCCGCTCATGCGGTCGCCGCCGGGGATGTCGACCTGCCTGGGGTCGCCGCAGACGACCATGCGGCTGTTCTGGCCGAAGCGGGTGAGGAACATCTTCATCTGCTCGCGCGTGGTGTTCTGCGCTTCGTCGAGGATGACGAAGGCATCGGCCAGCGTGCGGCCGCGCATGAAGGCGATCGGCGCGATCTCGATCTCTCCCGAGGCGAGGCGGCGTTCCACCTGTTCGGGCGGCATGCAGTCGTAGAGCGCGTCGTACAGGGGCCGCAGGTAGGGATCGACCTTGTCCTTCATGTCGCCGGGCAGGAAGCCCAGCTTCTCACCGGCTTCGACTGCCGGGCGCGAGAGGATCAGGCGTTGCACCGATCCGGTCATGAGCTGGCTGACCGCCTGTGCGACGGCGAGGTAGGTCTTGCCCGTGCCGGCCGGGCCGAGCGCGAAGATGACGTCCGAACGGGCCAGCGCGCGCATGTAGTCGATCTGCGTCGCCGAGCGCGGCACGATCGTTTTCCTGCGGGTGCGGATCATGATCGGCGGCGCGCCCTGGTCGCCGGAGATGATGCCTTCGAGCGTAGGTTCGGCCGACATCGTGATCAATGATTCGACTGCGCCTGCATCGAGATCCTGTCCTTGTTCGAGGCGGTGGTACATGCCGGTGAGAGTTTCGCGGGCCCTGGCCACGGCATCTTCCGGACCTTCGATCTGGATGCGATTGCCGCGCGCCGCGATGTAAACGCCGAGCCGGTTCTCAACCTGCACGAGATTGGCGTCGAACTGGCCGAACAGGGCGCCTAGCAGCGTGGGTTCGTCGAATTGTATTTCGACACGGGCCCGGCGGTGGGTTTCGGGCCTGAACTGCGCCGGGTCATCGGCACGGGCTGCTTTGCGGGCCATGCGCTCCTTTCGGGCAAAACGTGTGCTGTTCTGTAAGCGAAGATGGTCCCGCTCCGGGCAGCTTGCAAGCTCTCGCGCACATGGCGCAGATCGATTCCTGGTGGATAACCCATAAACCTCCCCGGATCCTGCGGGATGGGCCCGCCGCAAGCCGGATCGAGGCAAGGCGCATTGCCGGGGCGAAGGACCAAGGCTATCCATGTCCCATGAACCGCCAGCACATTTTCCCGCTCGCCCTCTTGGCTGTCCCGGCCCTGCTGCTCGCCTCGTGCAAGGGCGAGGAACCCGCTCCCGAGACCAGCGCAACCGCGACCGGCGAGGCCTCCGAAGCCGCGGTCACGCCGGTTACGGTCGAAAGCTGGCTTGAAGAAAGCGCCGCGAAGGATCTGGGCGGTCAGACCGATTCGCTGCAGTACGCCCGCGCCGAGGCCGATCTGGACGGCGACGGCGTCGATGAAGTGCTCGCCTATGTCGGCGGCCCGATGATGTGCGGGACGGGCGGCTGCAATCTCGTCGTGCTCAAGCGCGATGGAGAAGGCTACAGGCAGGTCGGCGACCTCTCGGTGGTCCAGCTTCCGGTAGGCGTGCTGTCCAGCAAGACGAACGGCTGGAAGGACCTCGCCGTCTCGGTTTCGGGCGGCGGCAGGCCGGGCGGCATCATGCGCGTGCCCTTCGATGGCAAGGCCTATGCCCGCAACCCGACGGTCAGCCCGGCGGAGCCGGTCGATTCGATCGGCAAGGAACTGATTGCGGACAAGCCGCTCAAGCCGCTCAAGACCGGCGCGTAAGCACCGCTCGTACGTCCTCAGGCGGGACGTGCGTTCTCAGGCGGGACGTTCGAGCCAGCGGCGCATCGCCGCGGTCACGGCTGCGGGCTGCTCCATGGCGGAAAGGTGGCCGCTGTCGGCTATTCGCTCCAGCACGGCGCCGGGAATGGCGGCGGCGATCTCTTCCGAAAGCGCGGGCGGCGTCAGCGCATCCTGCTCGCCGACGAGGACCAGGGTGGGGACCTTGATCGCCGGCAGGTCGTCGCGCGAATCGGGGCGGGTGATGATCGCGTTCTGCTGGCGGGCATAGACCTCGAAGCCGGTCCGCAGCGCCATCGCGACGACCTGTTCGCGCAGGTCTTCCGGCGCCTCGGGATGCACCAGCCGCGCCAGCCCCTCGCGGGCAACGGCTTCGTAGCCGCGCTGCTCGGCCGCCGCGATCGTGCCCCGGCGCATGGCGGAGGTGTGGCGATTGTCGGCGCGGGCATTGGTGTCGAGCAGGGCAAGGCGTGTGACGCGGCCCGGGGCCTGCCGCCAGATCTCCAGCGCGACGTAGCCGCCCATCGACAGTCCGGCGACGGCAAACCGCTCCGGCGCGTTCGCGAGGATGCGGCTGGCCATGACCGCGATCGAATCGTCGCGCAAGGTGTCGCCGATGGTGAACTCGGCAATGTCCCACAAGCCGGAGACCTGCGCTTCCCACAAGGCGGCGTCGCAGGCGAGGCCGGGGATCAGGACGAGCGGTTGGCGGCCCTCCACGCCGTCGCTCACGCCGCGGCGACCATCCGCGCGGCGGCGCCCAGGCTGTTGGGCCCGGCGCTGGTGATCTCGACTTCGACGAGGTCGCCCACCTGCACGTCCGCCTCGAAGTGGACCGACTGCAGCCAGGGCGACTTGCCCAGCCACTGGCCGGGGTGCTTGCCCTTGCGCTCGACCAGCACGGAGCAGGTCTTGCCCACGGTCGCGGTATTGAAGGCGTACTGGTCGCGGTTGAGCGCGGCCTGAAGGCGCTGCAGGCGCTCATCCATAACCGCCAGCGGGACCTGCCCGTCCATCGTCGCGGCGGGCGTGCCCGGGCGCGGCGAGTACTTGAAGCTGAAGCACTGGGCATAGCCGACCGCGTCGACCAGCTTGAGCGTGTCCTCGAATTCGGCATCGGTCTCGCCGGGGAAGCCGACGATGAAATCGCCCGAAAGCGCAATGTCGGGCCGCGCCGCGCGCACCTGCTCGAGGATTTTCAGGTAGCTTTCCGCCGAGTGGCTGCGGTTCATCGCCTTGAGCACGCGGTCGTTGCCCGCCTGCACCGGCAGGTGAAGGAAGGGCATCAGCTTGTCGATCTCGCCATGCGCCGCGATCAGGCCGGGCGTCATGTCATTGGGATGGCTGGTGGTATAGCGGATGCGGGCGAGGTCGGCGATCTGCGCCAGTTCCCGGATCAGGCCGTCGAGGCCGACCGTCTGGCCCTTCGCGTTCTCGCCGGTCCAGGCATTGACGTTCTGGCCGAGCAGCGTGATCTCGCGCGCGCCGGCTTCGACGAGGCGCCTGGCCTCCTCGATCAGGTCGCCATGCGGGCGCGAGACTTCGGCGCCGCGGGTATAGGGCACCACGCAGTAGGTGCAGAACTTGTCGCAGCCTTCCTGCACGGTGAGGAAGGCGGTGGGCCCGGAGCGGCGACGGCGCGGCAGCGCGTCGAACTTCGTCTCTGCGGGCATGTCGGTATCGGTGACGCGGCGGCCCTCGCTGGCCTCGCGGATCATGTCGGGCAGGCGGTGGTAGGCCTGCGGGCCCACGACCATCTTCACGCTGGGCGCGCGTGCCATGATCTCCTCGCCCTCGGCCTGCGCGACGCAGCCGGCCACGGCGATCAACGGCGAAGAGCCGTCCTCGCGCTTCAGGCGGCCGATGTCGGAATAGACCTTCTCGGCCGCCTTTTCGCGGATGTGGCAAGTGTTGAGCACGACCAGGTCGGCATCCTCGCCTTCGGGCGCGGGGGCGATGCCCTGTTCGGCCAGCAGTTCGGCCATGCGGTCGCCGTCATAGACGTTCATCTGGCAGCCGAAGCTCTTGACCCGGTAGGTCTTGGGAGTCTGGGTAGGATGCATGGCGGCCCGATACACGCGTTTGCACGGCTTTTGAAGGGGCGCTGCGCCCGGCGTGCAGCGGGGCTCGCCCGGAGAGGCGCCGCCGGATGAAGCGCCGCATACCCGATTGGGCCAGATTCATGGGGAAGTCGCGGTCCGGCAGTGGCGCAACGGGCTTGCATGGTCCCGATTGCGACGCCAATCAGCGCCGATGCGCATTGCTCTTTTCGAACCCGAGATTGCCGGAAACGTCGGCGCCATCCTGCGGCTGGGCGCCTGCATGGGTACCGCGGTGGACCTGATCGAACCGATGGGGTTCGCGTGGAACGACCGCCGCGTCCGCCGTGCCGCGATGGACTACATCGACCACGTCAGCATCACCCGGCATTCGGGCTTCGAGGCTTTCAGGGCCACCATCGGTTCGGGCAGGCTGGTCCTGTTCACGACCAAGACGACGCAATCGTCCTATGACTTCGCCTATCGCGCCGACGATGTCCTGCTCTTCGGCAAGGAGAGCGCGGGCGTCCCGCCGCCCGTGGTCGAAGCCAGCGACGCGCGCGTGCGCATCCCCCTGCGCCCGGAAGTCCGCTCCCTGAACCTTGCGACCGCAGCCGCGCTGGCGCTGGGCGAGGCCCTGCGCCAGACCGCGACACTGCCCGGCTGAGAGGCTGCGCCACCCTCGGCCAGAGCAGGTAGGCGGGCGCGAACCGGTTCATCGTCAAAGAAATCGCCGTGGTCGCCGCTGCCATGAGCGGACGTATGATACGCGGTGGAGCCGGTCACTATCTCTGCAACCGATGGCAAGCCATCGCAGCTGCCCGGCTCCGCCACGAAATTGCGTAAGGTGCGTCAGGACATCCGCAGGACGGGCTTGATCACATCGCCGCTTTCACTGGCCGCAATCGCCTCGTTGATCCGCTCGAAGGGGAAGAAGCCGATCAGCCGGTCGAACGGAAAGCGGCCCTGGCGATAGTAATCCATCAATGTGGGCAGGAATGTCTGGAGATCGCTGTCGCCCCCCAGGATGCCCATGACGCGGCGGCCGTGGCCCATGAACGTCGCTTCGTTGAAGGCGAGCATGTCTTCCGGCGCAGAGGCCCCGACCATGCCCAGTATGCCTTTCGGCGCCAGCAGGGAAAAGGCCAGCTCGATCAGCTTGTTCACGCCCGTCGTATCGAAGGCGTAGCCAAGGCCGCTTGGACACAGCCCGCGAATAGCCTCCTCGACGTTGTCGCTCCGGCCGTTGAAGGCGTGCGTCGCTCCCAGTTCAAGGGCCATGGCGAGGCGCGAATCGTGCACGTCTATGGCAATGATGGGATGCGCACCTGCGATCTTTGCCGCCATGATCGCGGCCATGCCCACGGTTCCTGCTCCCCAGATCGCAATCGGCATGTCCTTGCGGACTTCCATCGCATTCAACACCGCGCCGGCTCCGGTCATCAGGCCGCAGCCGATCGGGGCGAGCACTTCCAGCGGCGTGTCGTCGAGGTTGGCGGGAACGCGCACGACGTTGCGCTCGTGCGCGATAGCATGGGTGGCGAAGGCCGACTGGCCGAAGAAGTTGCCATTGAGCGGGGAGCCGTCGCGATAGAGCGTGGGCGATCCGTCGGGGCGCACGCCCGACCAGTTGTTGGGGAAGAACTCGTAGCAATATGTCGGCGCGTCGGCGCTGCAATTGGGGCAATCGCCGCAGGAGTTGAAGCTCATGACGACCCGGTCCCCGGGGCTGACCGAGGTCACCGCGCTTCCCACTTCCTCGACGATGCCGGCACCTTCATGGCCAAGGACGATCGGCAGAGGGACCGGCAATTGCGCGTCACGCACGGCAAGGTCGGTGTGACAGATGCCGCAGGCAACGATACGCACCCGAAGCTCGTCAGGGCGCAGCGCATCCAGCTCGACATCGGCGATGGCGAAAGGTTCGGTCTGGCCACTGCAGATCGCGGCCCGTGCTGGCGTTTTCATGTCTTTCTCCTCGTCCTGCCGCCAAGTGGTTGCCGCGTCTGGATTATCCGCGGCCGATGAACGGCATTTTGGTAGCCATTACGGTCATGAAAGCAACGTTGGCCTCAAGCGGCAGGCTGTCCATGTAGGCGACAGCCTCGCCGACCCGGGCAGCATCCATGAGAGGCTCGGTCCGGATGCTGCCGTCGGCCTGAGGCACTCCTTCGGCCATGGCCGAGGCCATTTCGCTGGCAGCATTGCCGATATCGATCTGGCCGCAGGCAATGTCGTGCGCGCGGCCGTCGAGTGCGCACGACTTGGTAAGGCCGGTAACGGCATGCTTCGTCGCGGTATAGGCGATCGAGTCAGGCCGCGGGGCGTGGGCCGATATCGATCCGTTGTTGATGATGCGACCGCCCTTCGGAGTCTGCGCCTTCATCACGCGGAATGCGGCCTGAAGGCACAGGAAGGCGCCGGTCAGGTTGGTGTCCACGGTGCGCTTCCAGTCCTCGTACGCATAACTTTCAATCGCACCGCCAAGGCTCACTCCGGCGTTGTTGAAAAGCAGGTCGAGACGTCCCAGGCCGTCAACAGTGCGAGCGAACAGGGCATCCACGCTGGCTGGATCGGTTACGTCGGCGCTGATGGCAAGATGATCGCTCCCGCCAAGCAGCGCACGCGTTTCTTCCAGCGCCGCGATCCTGCGCCCCGCCAGAGCGAGACGATAGCCTCGCTTCGCCAAGGTCACTGCGACTGCCCGGCCGATCCCGCTACCGGCACCGGTGATGAGGGCGGTTCTGCTCATCGTGGGGCAAGTGCCGCGCGCGGAGCTCTTCCCGCCAGGAAATCGTCCAGATTGGCCACCACGAGATCCGCCATGGCCTGCCGGGTCTCGACGGTCGCACTGGCGATGTGGGGGGTGAGAACGGTCCTTTCGCTATCGACAAGCGGCTGGGGAATGTTCGGCTCGTCGGCGAAGACATCGAGCGCCGCGCCCGCAATTACGCCCTCTGTCACCGCCCGGGTCAGGGCGGGCTCGTCGATTACCGCGCCGCGCGAGACATTGACCAGATATCCATCGCGGCCGAGCGCGGCGAGAATCTCGGCGTTGACGATTCCGCGAGTCTCGGGCGTGGCCGCGCAGGCCACGATAAGGACATCGCAGGCTTCGGCCAGTTCGGCCGCGCTTGCATGGTAAGCGTAATCGACCGGCTTGGGGCCGGCGTCGCAATAGGCAATCGGACCGAATGCGGCGAGGCGCTGCGCCACCGCAAGTCCGATCTGGCCCAGCCCCAGAATGCCGAAGCGGCGTCCGCTGACCTTGCGAGCCAGGGGCATGTCACCCTGCAGCCAGCGGCCCTGGCGTACGTAGGCATCGGCCGAGGGCAGTCCCCGGAGCATGGCGATGACAAGCCCGACGGCGAGATCCGCGACGTCATCCGTCAAGGTCCCGGGTGTCGTCGTGACGGCAATGCCCCTGGATTGGGCTGCGGCGAGATCGACCTTGTCGAAGCCTACTCCGTTGATCGCGACGATGCCCAGCGAAGGCAGTGCGGCCATGAGCTCGGGCGGACAGCCGATGTGTCCGCCTGTCACGACTGCGCGAACCTGCGCGGCATTTTGCGCAAGCCAGGCCTTCTGTTCGGCAACGTCCTTCTCGAACCAGCGCTGAACCTGGAAGCGGGCCGCGACCGCAGCTTCCAGATTCGGTGAAAACGGGCACAGCTGCAGTGCGACGGCTGCGGAAGAATCCCCCATGAAAATCTGTCTCCTGCTCAAATTACCGAGAGTATGCCGCCGTCGACGTAAAGCGTCTGGCCGTTGACGAAATCGGATGCGCCCGAGCAGAGGAAGACGGCTGCGCCGTGCAGGTCCTCCAGATTTCCCCAGCGGCCCGCTGGCGTGCGCTTACGCAGCCAGGCATCGAATTCGGGATCCTCGACCAGCGCCTTGTTGAGCGGGGTTGCGAAATAGCCCGGTCCGATCGCATTGATCTGGAGGCCATGGCGCGCCCAGTCGGCGCACATGCCGCGGGTCAGATTCCTTACCGCCCCCTTGCTGGCGGTATAGGGCGCAATTCCGGGGCGGGCGAGTTCGCACTGAACCGAGCCGATGTTGACGATCTTGCCGCGACCGCGCGCGATCATCGAACGCGCAACGGCCTTGGACACGAAATAGACGCTGTCCAGGTTCGTCGCCATCAGCGCGCGCCAATCGTCGTCATCGAACTGCTCGAGTGGCGCGCGGCGCTGGATTCCCGCGTTGTTGACGAGGATATCCAGCGGGCCGTCCTCGCTCTCGATCTCTTCGATGGCGCGGTTCACCGAATCCGGGTCGGTTACGTCGAAGCAGCTTGTGGCTACGCGGAAACCCTGGCTGCGCAGTGCATCGGCAGCCGAGCCGAGCGCATCTTGCGATCGCGCATTCAGTACCAGCGAGGCGCCGGCCTGCCCAAGGGCTTGCGCGATCGAATAGCCGATTCCGCGCGAGGAGCCGGTGATGAGGGCTCTGCGGCCCTCAAGGTTGAATAGGTTCACGACATGCTCTCCTTCATGGCCTTGCCCTAGTATGGGATCGGTCACATGACAAGTCTTATCGAGTTGCCCGAGATTGAGGTGATATGCGGTAAGCGCTCATTTTTACGATGGAATTATCTTTTTCCGATTGACGTGTTGCCACGCATGGTCACCGATGGTATCGGTCCCACCGTAATAGGAGAGGGCGTTATGCTTGCAGCGATTTGCCACGGAAAGAAGGATTTGCGCGTCGAGGAGCGGGAGGACCGCGGGCTGGCTGACGGCGAAGTGCGCGTGGCGGTCGCTTACGGTGGTATATGCGGTTCCGATATGCACTACTTCCACCGAGGGTCGGTGGGGGACAACGTTGTCCGGGAGCCGATGGTGCTGGGGCACGAGATTTCCGGCGTAATCGCCGAATGCGGTGCCGGCGTCGAAGGGCTGCGTCCGGGCATGCGCGCTGCCCTGGATCCGAGCCGGCCGTGCCTGACCTGCGCGCAGTGTCGTGCCGGCCGGATGAACTTGTGCGAGGATATGTACTTCCTCGGCAGTGCAGGCCGCTTCCCGCATGTCCAGGGCGGGTTCGCCCAGCATCTCGTGCTTCGGGCCGATCAGATCATCCCGGTTCCCGACGATGCCGATCTGCTCCGGCTCTCGGTTGCGGAGCCGCTCTCGGTCGGTTTGCACGCCGTTGCCCGGGCAGGCGCGCTGATGGGGAAGAGGGTCCTGGTCACCGGGTCCGGGCCGATTGGATTGCTGACCGCGCGTTGTGCGAAATGGGCAGGCGCGCTGGAAGTCGTCTCTACCGACATCGAGGATGCCGCTCTGCAAGTGGCGCGTCGCATGGGGGTGGATCGCACCGTCAACGTGGCCAGCGCGCCGGACGCGCTCTTGGCGATGAAGGATCATTTCGATGTCGCCTTCGAGGCATCGGGCGCGGCAGCGGCGCTTGGCTCGTTGTTCGACCTCGTGCGGCGCGGCGGTCGTATCGTCCAGGTCGGCATGCTTCCGCCCGGCGATGCTCCGGTCCCCGTCAACAGGCTTCAGGCGCGCGAGATCGAGTTCGTGGGAGCGTTTCGTGCCAATGGCGAATTCCGGCTTGCGGTCGATCTGATCGTGTCGGGCGCGATCGACGTCACCCCGATCCTTTCGGGTACCTATCCGCTCGCCGATTCCGTCACTGCCTTTGAACGTGCAGGCGATCGTTCGCAGGTCGTCAAGCTGCATATAGCCATGAACCCGGAGCAATTCGCATGATTACCCGCACCGCCGTCTTCGAGGGGACGATCAAGCCGGGCCGTGAAGAGGCATTCAAACATGCCGTGGTCACGCGGCTGGGTCCGGCCTGGAAGGCCTTTCCGCACGCGCTTGATGTCCGCCTGTTCTACATTGAAGACGCGGACGAGGGCGCGCCGCCGATCGTCATGATGCAGCAGATCGACTATCCAAGCCGCGAGGCCCTGGCTGAAGCGCTGGCCTCACCCGCCCGCGATGCCGCGCGCGCAGCGACGCTGGAAGTCCTCGAGATGTTCGAAGGGCGCTTCTATCACTATGTGAGCGAGGGCAACGCGGTCGAGACGGTGGAGGCGGCGCAAACCCGGTGATATGCCGGAGTTTTGTTGCCTGAAGGATCCAGTCGCGATGTCCAGTTCATCCAACTCTTCCGCCGATGCCGGCAATCGCGAAGCCCCGGTCGCAGGTGGGAAGTCCCAGCAGTCCACCGGCCGACCGACAATTCGCGACGTTTCGCGCCTCGCCGGCGTCTCTCGCATGACCGTTTCGCGTGTGATCAGTACGCCCGACCTCGTGCTTCCGGCGACCCGCGACAAGGTTCTGCGTGCGATCGACAGCCTGGGTTATGTTCCGGACCGCGCGGCGGGAAGTCTGTCGAGCCGCAAGACCGGCTTTATTGCGCTCATGCTGCCCACGCTGAACAACGCCAACTTCGCGGCGGTTGCGCATGGTCTTACCGAAGTCCTTCGGGAACGCGACTATCATCTCCTGGTGGCTTATACCGACTACGATACGGCCGAGGAGGAGCGCCAGATGCGTGCGCTCCTCGCGCGCCGGCCCGAGGCTATCGTGATCACCGGCGCCATGCACCGGCGCAACGCCAACCGCATGCTGCTGGCGGCGGACATCCCGGTCATCGAGGTTGCAAACCTTCCCAGCCAGCCGATCGAGCATGCCATCGGCTTTTCCAACTACGAAGTTGGACGTACCGCAGCACGCTATCTCATCGCGAAGGGCTTTACCCGGATCGGCGCGCTCGCGGCGACTGCGGGCGAAACGGTGACCGATCACCGCGGTGAGGAGCGCGTGCGCGGTTTCGAAGAGGAATTGTCTGCCTCCGGTCTGTCCAGGGATTTCGTGCTGCGGCATGGCCAGGCACCGGTCAGCTTCTCGCACGGCTCACATGCCATGGGCGCATTGCTCGAGGCGCATCCGGACGTCGAAGCGGTTTTCGCCGTGTCCGACATGTCGGCTGTCGGTGCGGTCATGGAGTGCCAACGCCGTGGTATCGACGTCCCGGGGCGGGTCTCGATCATGGGCTTCGGCGATTTCGAGATCGGCAGGGAAATCAATCCTCCGCTCACCACCATCCATGTGGACTTTCATGCGCTTGGCCAACGAACGGGACATGCCCTGCTGGGTATCCTGTCCGCGGATGCGCAGGAACGTCCTGCCCAGCGCATCGATGTCGGGCTGAGCCTGATCGAGCGCGCCTCAGTCAAGGGAACCCAATAGCATGAAGATCGCGGTCATCGGTGTCGGAGTCATGGGCTCGGCCATAGCCGGTCGCCTGCTCGAAACAGGCGCGGCGCTTACGGTGTATGACCGCGATGAATCGAAATGCGCGGAACTGGTGGCCCGCGGGGCGGTACTTGCCGGAAATGCGCGTGGGGCCACTGAAGCCGCGCAGTTCGTCATCACCAGCCTCAATTCGGCCGCGATCGTCGAAGCGGCGGTATTCGGCGAGGACGGCATCGCCGGTGCAGCGGGCCCGGACAAGGTATTGTTCGACATGTCGAGCATCGATGCCGGTCTCACCACCCGGATGGCCGCGCGCCTTCTGCGCGAAACAGGCATGGAATGGGTTGATGCACCGCTTTCCGGCGGCGCGCCGGCTGCGGCAAAGGGGACTCTGACCCTGATGATCGGCGGTCACGATGGTGCCGTCGAACGGGTCCGGCCCCTGATCGATGCGCTGGCCCGAAATGCCACCCATTTGGGAGGTCCCGGCGCTGGACAGACGGTCAAACTCGTCAACCAGTTACTGTGTGCCAATACCTTTCTGGCCGTCGCCGAAGCGGTGCGCTTTGCCGAGGCACAGGGTGTGGATGCCGCGCGCATCCCGGCGGCCCTGGCCGGCGGACGGGCGGATTCGCGGATACTGCAAGAGTTCATGGGCAAGATGGCAGTGCGCGACTTCACGCCGACGGGACGCATCGACAACATGCTCAAGGACCTGGAGACCGTGCAGTCCGCCGCCATGGACAAGCGCCTGGCCATGCCGCTTACGTCGCTGGCTGCCGACCTTCACCGCATGTTGGTGGCCGCGGGCCTCGGTTCTTCGGACAGTGCCGAATATGTCCGCCTCTTCGACATGGCCAGGGACAAGGGGGCATGAGTGGGGCTGTGCCGCGCGCCATCGTGGTCATGGGGCCCAGCGGTTGCGGCAAGACGACATTGGCCCATGCGCTCGCGAATGCTCTGGGTTGGACCTTCATCGAGGGAGACGAGCTTCATCCGCCCGCGAACCGCGCCAGGATGGCTGCCGGCATCGCGCTGAGCGATCACGACCGGGAGCCGTTCCTCGACGCAGTGGGCGATGCGCTGGTGGCCAGTCCGCGCGGCGCGGTGGCATCCTGTTCCGCACTCAAGCGCAGCTACCGCGACCGGCTGCGCGCGCGGGTCGGAAATGTGCTTTTCGTGCTGCCCATGCTTGATCGATCCGGCCTTGAACAGCGCATGACCTCGCGCCCGGGCCATTTCATGCCGGTGTCGCTGTTGGAAAGCCAGTTGGCCACGCTCGAAGCGCCGACTGGCGAAGAGAATGCCTGTCTCCTCGATGGACATTTGCCCGGTGCCCAGCAGGTCTCGCAAGTCCTGCAAGAGTTGGCTGCCTGCAAGGCGAAGAATTCCTGAAACGAAGTTTGCCTGACCGGGAATGGCAATTCGCTCCCGGCAGTCTTGGCGGCAGCTCACGCAAGGGCGGGCCCGCAATGACAAAAACGAAGAGGATGCAAATGGCAAATCCTGTGCCCGCTCAGCACGACTTTCAAACCGATGCCTTGCCGCCGGATCCTGTTCCCGAGCGCAAGGCCGCGTGGCCCGCGGCTCGGCGCAGTTGGATGATTGCCACGCTTCTCGCGCTGGCCTCGATCGCTTCGCAGTTCGACCGGGTCGTGCTCAATCTCACGGTCGAGCCCGTCAAGGCGCATTTCGGCATGGATGACACGCGCTTCGCCATGCTGCAGGGCGTCGCCTTCGGAATATTCTATACGATCTGCAGCGTTCCGATCGGCCGCCTTGCCGACAGGCACCGCAGGACCGGTCTGCTGGGAATTTCCCTGCTGCTGTTTTCCGTCTTCTCGATGGCCTCGGGCCTCGCCCGCAATTTCTCCCAGCTCTTTGCCTCGCGTGTCGGGGTGGCGGTGGGTGAGGCAAGCGTGACGCCGACGGGGCTGTCTCTGCTTGCAGATCTTTTCCCGCCACAGCGCCTCGGCCGCGCGGTGGGTGTGTTCTTCCTCAGCGCCCCCTTCGGTATCGGCCTCGCCTATCTCGTGGGTGGTCAGTTGCTGGACGGGCTTTCGGCCGCTCATGATACCAGCGGAGGGCTTCCCCTGGGCCTGCTGCCCTGGCAGGCGTGCTTTCTGCTCGTGAGCCTTCCCGGCCTGCTGCTGGCGCCCGTGTTCTGGCTGCTTCGAGAGCCCGCACGGCGTGGCACCGGTCATGACAGGCCGATGACGATCGCCGAAGTGATCAAGGTGGTCAAGGATCGCCGCCTTGCGCTGACGCTCATGTTCTCGGGTTTCTCCATGGTTACGGTCGTGAACTTTGCCTACAACGTGTGGATGCCCGCGCTCTTCGGTCGTGTTTACGGGTGGGACCCGGCGCAGGTCGGGCTCGGCTTCGGCCTGATCATGATCATCTTCGGTACCAGCGGCACGTTCTTTGCAGGCGTGCTGGCAGACAAGGTTGCGGCAAGCGGCAAGGTCGATGCGCCGCTCCGGGTCGCTGCATGGAGCTTCCTGCTTTGCGGTATCTTCGGATGTGTCGCGCCGCTCATGCCCAATGCCTGGGCATCGCTTGCCCTTATCGGACCGACCATGTTCCTGTCCTGCATGCCGGTGCCCTGTGCTGGAACCGCGCTGCAGCTGATCGTCCCGAACCGCGCGCGCGCGCAGGTCACTGCTCTCTACATCATGATCATCTCGCTTGTCGGCATCGGCATCGGCCCGATGATCATCGGCTTCATGAACGATCATGTGTTCACCGGCCCCACCGACATTCGCTATTCGATGGCCATCGTCGTCGGGATTGCCAGCCCGCTGATGTGGGTCCTGCTCCTCTTCGCGCTGAAGCCCTATCGCAGCTTGCGCGAAGCGATGGACCTGTAGGCTCTTCGCCAGCTTCTGCTTGAGGCGAGGGTAATCTTGAGGGGGGCAGTCGCATTGACTGCCCCTTTTTTGGTGCCTTGCCCACCGGTGATGGGCCGGTGCCCTGTACGCAATCCCACCGATCCCGACCTCCGCTTGCCCGGAGACGTGCGGTGCCTGCGGTACACTAAGCGCGTTCCGGAAGGCCACGAGGGCCGGGGAGGCAAGCAGATCTTTCATCCCGCCCGCCGCTGTTCGGCCGTAGGTGGCGGTGTCTTTGCCTGGGGGCGAGAGCCATAAAAAAGGGGCCCGGCAACGCAGAGGAGATCTGCGTTGCCGGGCCCCGAGGGAGGGTCAGTATTTCTTCGGGATCAGAGGCGGTCTTCGATCGGCACCCGCTTGAAGCCTTCGGGGAAGTCTTCCACCGCATTGCCCACGATCGTGTATTCCTTGCCGCCGCCCGTGAAACGGTTTTCCAGTTCCATGTAGCTCTGCGGGTCGAAAAGCGGTGTAGCGCTCATGCCCATCACGCCGGTCGCGTCCTGCTTCTGGCAGGTATAGTGGCAGCCCTGCTGCTCGACGTTCCTGAGGCCATGTTCGAGCATGCCGTCCATTGCCGCCTTGAGCGTATAGTGCATGGTCATGAAGTTGAAGCCCAGCGGGTAGATCTGGTCGGCGGTGACTGCCGGTTTGCCGTCGATGTCGCGTACGTCCGGAAACATCTTCCAGCCCGGGACCTTTTCGGCCACATGCTGGGCATGTGCGTAAGTGCCGATCTTGACGACGGTCGTCATCTTGGCGCCCAGTTCATGGGCTATCGCCATTCGGATGCAGCCTTCTTCCATTTCGGTTTCGGGGTCTGCATTGGTGCGTGCGATCAGGAAGCAGTCGGTCCCTTCCAGCGCCGCCAGCGCGGCCTTGACCTTCTCCATGTACTTGTCGCGTGAAATCAGTCCGGTCGATTCCTCCATGTCCGAGGCGTCCTCGAGCTGGAGCGCCTTGGCGCCGGCCATCGCCATCCGCTTTGCCGAACGATAGACGGCAAGCGGACCGCCGAAGCCGTCCTCGATGTCGGCGGCAAGCGGGATTCCGGAAGTCTGCGAAATCCGGCTCGTTATCCACTCAATGTCGGTCAGGTTCGAAAAGCCGTAGTCGATCACCCCGTTCATGGCGATCGAGACTTCCCCGCCCGAGAGCATCATGGCCTCGAAGCCAACCAGCTCCACCGCACGCGCGGATGCGCAGTCGTAGACACATGGGGCGACAATGCATTTCTCGGTCGTCTGGAGCAGCTCTTGGAGCGACTTTTTTGCCATGCGCATTCCTTCTATTTGCAGGCCCGCGCCGGCATCGCCGGCGCGGATTTTGAATTTACATCGTCACACGGGCGCCGATCTTGAAGTAGCGACCGTAGGGATTGAAATAGACCTGGTTGGTGCCGCCCTGCGCACTCGCCGCGGCGGACGGGTCGGTATTGAAGACATTGTTGACCAGCCCGAAGAATTCGAAGCGGTCCGTCGCGCGGAAGGTCAGGCCCAGATCCAGCGTGAAGTAGCTGTCCACGCGGTTGTCGTTGACACTGTTGGGCAGGTTGGGATCGTAGCCTGAATCTTGCGGTCCGATCATCGTCGTGTCGAAGATGCCTTCGGGGATGTAGCGACCGTGGGCGTTAAGCGAGACGCGGTCCATGTTCCAGGTCACCGAGGCGTCGATCAGATAGTCGGGAACGCCCGTGGTGGTGCCGGGACGATAGCCGGTCTGGCCGAGGCGATCGACACCCGCGATCGAGTACTTGAGGTACTTGGTCGCGAGGACGCGCATGTCGACATTGCCCATGCTGCCAACGTCGAACCCGTAGTTCAGTTCGAAATCGAGGCCGCGGTTGCGGATCTGGCTCACGTTCTGAAGCACGTCGGATACGCTCGTAATCGTCCCCGTCGTATCGCGCGAAACATAGTCGCAAAGCGCAGAGACCCCGGCATAGCACCGGTCGACAAGAACCTGTGCACCGAGCGTCGAAATGGCACCCTTCAGGTTGATGTCATAGTAGTCGACTGAGAAGCGCAGGCGATGGAGCGCGCCGCCCGGCGTCAGGACCGCGCCCAGGGTCCAGGTGTCGGCCTTCTCGGGATTGAGTTGGCCGTTTGCGCCTGAATAGGCATTGACCTGGATCTGCGAACCGTTGTTGGCCGGATCGACAACTGTCGTGCGGCCAAGGGATACGGGGCCAAACAGCTCGGTCAGATTCGGCGCGCGGATATCGCGCGAGCGGGTGACGCGAAAGCGCAGGAAATCCGCCGGTGCATAGACGAGGCCCGCTTTCCATGTGGTGGCGTCGACCGTGCTCGAATCGACGCCCGGGCTGTTGCGGGTGTAGTGGGTCTGGCGCACCGCGCCGTTGAGTTCGAGCGTGCGGGCAAATGGGACGTCCGCAAGGATCGGTGCGTTCGCTTCGAGATAGCCTTCGACGACCTTGATGGTGCCGGTAAGCGCTTTGCCGTTGAAGGACCAGAAGGCGTTTGCAGTGGACAGGGCATCGGCCGAGCCGGAGGCGTGATCGCTGCGGAATTCTGCGCCCGCGGCCAGCGCAAAGTCGCCGCCCGGCAAGGCGAAGAGGGAGCCGTTGATGTTGGCGGCAATGGCGTGCTCGGTCAGGTCGGTCGTCTGGTAGCCCGAGGGTGCGATGTAGGCTGCCCCGGCCTGTGAGATATTGCCTGAACCAAAGACGTTGATCGGAACGCAGCCCGGGTCATCGTTGCCGGGATCGGCATCGGCATTCACCCGGCACACGACCGAGCCGTTCGCTTCCACTGCGTCGGCTGCCTTGGCTACACGCGAAGCGACGACGTTGCCGGAATAGTCCTGTCGGAACTTGTTGCGGCCGTACTCGTAGTAAGCGTCCCACTTCCAGGTGTCCGACAGCTCGCCTTCCAGCGAGAAGACGGCCCGGTATGTTTCGTTCTTGGAGTAATCTACCGAACCGCCCAGGTCGGTAAATGCGCGGCCCAAGGTGAAGCTGTCGATCCCGTTGTCATCCATGATCGTGCCAACGCTGTCGGGCAGGTAGTAGTTGTCGCGCTGGACCGTCAGGGTGGACCTTGCGTCAGAGCCGATCACCATGCCCTTGACCCTGCCATAGGACAGGTCGAGCCCGGCCTTGATGCTGTCGGTCAATTGGTAGTCGCCGTGTGCATAGGCGACAATGCGTTCAACCGGCGGGGCCAGCAGGATACCGTCGAGAAATCCGTTGCGACCCGATTCCGATCCACCCAGCGTGAAGAGTGGAGACGGGTTGCTGCCGTAGATCGTACCGTAGTCGTAGTTGTAGGTGCTGCCGTCAGGATTGAAGGCGAGGCCGCGCAGGGGGCCTGAATTCGCAACGATCAGGCCGCCCGAGGACAGGGTGCCGGTTCCGGCCGGCCCGCCGCGAATGCTGGCGGGAAGTCCGTCAAAGCCTGCCGGCGAATTGCCGATCAGTTGTTCGTTGGGGCACCAGTCGCGCGTGTAGCAATCGCCAAGGCCTTCGGACTTGGTGTATTCGCCGGCAATCTGGAAGTGGCCCCGGCCATCGCCGAAGCTCGTGCCCCACGCGGCCTGGGCAGAGCGCTCTGCGCCGTCGCCCTCGCCGGAGATGCCGGCCTGGACCGTGCCCTTGAAGCCGTCCAGGTTCTTGTCGAGGATGAAGTTGACGACCCCTGCAACGGCATCGGAGCCGTAGGCAGCCGAAGCGCCGCCGGTCACGATTTCCACGCGCTTGACCAGCAGGCTGGGGATGAGATTCACGTCGATCGTACCTTGCGTGGTCGAGGGTACGAAGCGCTTCCCATCGACCAGAACCAGCGTGCGGGTGGCGCCCAGGCCGCGCAGGTCGAGTACGCGCGCGCCGATGTTGCCACCAACGGCCTGCTGGGTGTTGGGCGTGGTGAGGGCCCTGAACGAGGGCAGCTCGTTGAGAGCATCGCCCACATTGGTTTCTGCGCGGGCCTGAAGCCGTTCATCGCCGACAACGGTGACGGGCGTAGGCGCGGACATGCCGTTCTGAGCAATGCGCGAACCCGTGACGATGATCTGCTGCATCTCCGGTTCTGCGGCCGGCGCAGTCTGGACGACCGCTCCGGCAGGAGCGCGAGAATCGGTTGCCCCTGCAGCACTATCCTGAGCCTGAACGTTGGTTGCGGCCATCAGTGCCATTAGGGCGCAGCTGCCTCCGAGCGACCAACGCACTTTATCGAACTTGCACATCCAAACCTCCTCTCGTTGCGTGATCGGCTCTGGCCAATCATCCCTGTGATATCGGTCCCATTAATGAGAGTGCTGGCGGTGTGCAATCGAAAAACCAAAAAAGCGCGTATTTTTATGGTTTTTTCGGATGTTCTGAGCGAAGTTTGTCCCGATGCAGTTCTATCTTGGGATCGGTCACATTGAGTCGAGGTTGTCGCGATGCCGGTGGCGGCCGGGCGAGATGCCGAGGATCGCAGGCGCTCCCGAGAACGAGGGTCGGGTGTCTGTCAACCTCGGCTCACCGCTGGTCCATCGTCGCGGGAGCCGGTTGACGAGGAGGGGGGTGAATCGAGTCGATCAGGGGCGGGTCTGGCGCAGGCCGCCTTTGCATTGACGGCCGTCGCAATCCGTTTTCCTACAGGCATGTGTCTGCGCTAGTTTCGCTGTCATGCCCCGGCTCGATAGGACCTGTCTCGCAAACGCGGCCATTCTCACGGTGGCGGGCAAGGCCCGGTGGGGGCGGCGCCGTTTCTGTCCAGGACAGTGTAAACCGTGTAAACCTGCCTTGCCGGTCATGCGCGAGCCAGCCTGTTCCCCTTTGCGCGCACATCGGCTATCCGCGCGCCCATGAACACTGCAACTCGTGAGAACCAGACCCTGTACGCCGCTTTCGCGGGCCACCTCAACGCTGCGCTCGATGCGCTGGAAGCGGCGGGGACGCTGCCGGGCGGGCTGAAGCGAGGTGCGATCACGGTCGAGCCGCCGCGCGATCCCTCGCACGGCGATCTTGCGACCAATGCGGCGATGGTGCTGGCCAAGCCCGCTGGCATGAAGCCGCGCGACCTGGCCGAGGCGCTGGTCTCCGAGCTGGCGAAGCTCGATGCCGTGACTTCGGCGGAAATCGCCGGGCCGGGCTTCATCAACCTGCGCCTCGCGCCTGCGACCTGGATCGCGGAGCTGCGCGCGATTGCCGATCTGGGCGCGGATTACGGCCGTTCGGCCATGGGCGGCGGGTCGACCGTCAACGTCGAGTACGTTTCGGCCAACCCCACCGGGCCGATGCACATGGGCCACTGCCGCGGCGCGGTCGTCGGCGATGCGCTGGCGACCCTGCTCGAGTTTGCCGGGCACAAGGTGGTCAAGGAATACTATGTCAACGACGCCGGCGCGCAGGTGCAGGTGCTCGCCCGCTCGGTCCACATCCGCTACCGCGAAGCGCTGGGCGAGGACGTGGGCGCGATCCCCGAAGGCCTCTACCCGGGCGACTATCTCGTCCCGGTCGGCAAGGCGCTCGCCGAGGAATTCGGCGACAAATACGCTCATGCGCCCGAATCGGAATGGCTCACGCTGTTCCGCGAAAAGGCGGTCGCCGCGATGCTGGTGATGATCAAGGACGACCTCGCACTGCTCGGCATCGAGCACGAGGTGTTCTCGTCCGAAGCAGAGCTGCAGGCATCGGGCAAGCCCGACGAGGCGGAAGCCTGGCTGCGGTCCAAGGGGCTCGTCTATGACGGCGTGCTCGAAGCGCCCAAGGGCAAGACGCCCGAGGACTGGGAGCCGGTCGAGCTGCCGCTGTTCAAGTCGACCCGGTTCGGCGACGATCAGGATCGCCCGATCAGGAAGTCGGACGGCACCTGGACCTATTTCGGCGCCGACCTCGCCTATCACTACCAGAAGGCCCAGGAAGCCGACGCGCTCGTCGATATCTGGGGCGCCGACCATGCCGGCACGGTCAAGCGGATCAAGGCCGCGGTTGCCGCGATGACCGGCGCGGACGGGGAGCCGACCCCATTCGAGATCAAGCTGGTGCAGATGGTCCAGCTGCTGCGCGACGGCGAGCCGGTGAAGATGTCCAAGCGTGCGGGCACTTTCGTCACGCTGGCCGACGTCGTGCGCGAAGTGGGCAAGGACGTGGTGCGTTTCACCATGCTGACCCGCAAGCCCGAAGCGCAGATGGACTTCGATTTCGCCAAGGTCGTCGAAGCCTCGAAGGACAACCCGGTATTCTACGTCCAGTACGCCCATGCCCGCGTCCATTCGACGTTGCGCAAGGCCGCGGCCGAAGGGCTGACGCCTGCGGCCGATCACCTCGAGCTGCTGGGTGAGGAGGAACTGGAGCTGGTCAAGCTGGCCGCGCAGTTCCCGCGCATCGTCGAGGCGGCGGCAGCCGCGCGCGAGCCGCACCGTATTGCTTTCTTCCTTGGCGACCTTGCCGCCGCGTTCCACGGATACTGGAATCTCGGCAATGATCGCGTCGAGAAGCGGTTTATTAACTTACTCGATGTTAACCTTACTGCTGCGAGGCTTTTCCTGGCTGTGCAGATCGGGCAACTTGTCCGTAACGGCCTGGCATTGCTCGGCGTAGAGGCTGTAGAGGAAATGTAAGGATGGCATTCTCGGACACGGGTCAGGGGGACCGGAGCGGAGATCCGCAGGGTCCGAAGGTCGACGGTGACGACGGCGAATTCGAAGGCGCCGGTTTCGCAGGCGTCGCGCCGGAAGGCCAGCCTTCGTTCGAGGAGCCGCCGCAGCTCGAGCTGGGTGACGAGGACGTGCGCCTGCCCTGGCTCGAGGGCGATGACGACGAATTCGAGGACGAGCGCGGCTCGGGCATGAGCCAGGGCCTGCTGCTGGGCATCTTCGGTCTGCTTGCCATCGCGGTGATCGTCGGGATCGTCTTCTGGGCGATGAAGGGATCTTCCGACAAGCCGCTCGTCGCCGATGGCGGGGTCATCGCCGCGCCCAAGGAGCCCTACAAGACCAAGCCCGAAAACCCGGGCGGCGAAGTCGTGGCGGGGACCGGCGACACCAGCTTCGCGGTAGCCGAAGGCCAATCCCGCCAGCCGCAGATCGGCGAGCAGGAGGAAGTGCCCGGGCCCGGTTTCGAATCGGTCGACAAGCCTGCCGACAAGCCCGCCGAGAAGGCTTCGGTTCCGGCAAAGGCGCCTGCACCGGTTTCCGGCGTTGGCGTGCAGGTCGGCGCCTATACTTCGAAGCAGGCGGCCGAAACCGGCTGGAATACGCTCAAGACCCAGTATCCCGACCTTTCGGGCGTGAACCATCGCGTGCTCGAAGGGCAGGCGGACATCGGTACGGTCTATCGCCTCCAGGCGGTGCCGGGCGATCTCGCTGCCGCAAAGGCGCTGTGCAATGGCATGAAGGACGCCGGGCTGAGCTGCCAGGTCAAGAACTGAGCGCGGCTGGGCGGGCTCGGCCCGCCCTGGCGCATTTCCACACCTCAAGGACGCCGCTTCCTTGCGAAGAGCGCGGATTTCTGCGACGAATCCGTCATGGTTCCTGCAATTTTCGGCCTTTCCGGACTCTCTCTCGGTCAGGACGAGCGCGCGTTCTTCAAGGATGCCGATCCCGCCGGGTACATCCTGTTCGGACGCAACGTCGAAAGCCGCGAGCAGATGCGCGCCCTTACCGACGAACTGCGCGCGATCCATGGCCGCGACAACCTGTTCATCTGCATTGACCAGGAAGGCGGCCGCGTTGCCCGGATGAAGCCGCCGGTCTGGCCGGTCTATCCGCCCGGGGAAGCCTTCGACCGGCTCTACGACATCGCCCCGGCCACCGCGATCGAGGCAGCGCGGGCCAACGCCGAGGCGCTCGGGCTGGACCTTGCCGAAGTCGGCATCACGGTCGATTGCCATCCCTCGCTCGACGTGCGCCAGACCGGCGCGCACGACGTTATCGGCGATCGCGCACTCGGCACCGATCCGATGCGCGTTGCCGCACTGGGCCGGGCGATCCTTGCCGGGCTGGCACGGGCCGGTGTCGCCGGGTGCATCAAGCACATTCCCGGGCACGGCCGGGCGATGGCCGACAGCCACAAGGAGCTGCCGAGGGTCGAGGCGAGCGCAGAAGACCTCGAAACGGACCTGCAGCCTTTTCGCGCGCTGTCCGATTCGCCGATCGGGATGACCGCCCATGTCCTTTACACCGCGTGGGACAAGGAGAATCCGGGCACGCTTTCGCCCGTCGTGGTGCGGGAGGTGATCCGCAAGAGCGTCGGCTTTGCAGGGCTGCTGCTGACCGACGACCTCGACATGCAGGCGCTTTCCGGCACGGTGCCGGAACGCGCCGAGCGCGCTATCGCCGCGGGCTGCGATATCGCGCTCAATTGCTGGGCGAAGATGGACGACATGGTCGGCATCGCCGAGCGTCTGCCAAGCATGAGCGAGGAGACCGCGCTCCGCCTGAAGCGGGCGCTGACCGCCGTCGGCGACAGCGGAACCGCGGGAGACCACGCGGAACTGATCGCCCGGCGCGATGCGCTGCTGGCGCAGGTGGCGGCCTGAGCCATGGACCTGCCGCCGGAATCCGGTCTTTCCTTCGAAGCGGCGGACCAGGAATGGGACGGCGTGGCGGCGGCCGAGGCGCACAAGGAAGCGCTCTACCTCGAGATCGAAGGCTGGGAAGGCCCGCTCGACCTCCTGCTTGACCTTGCCCGTCGGCAGAAGGTCGACCTGCGGCGCATCTCGATCCTCGAACTGGTCGACCAGTACCTGACCTATATCGAGCAGGCCGAAGCGCTGCGGCTGGAACTGGCGGCAGACTATCTGGTGATGGCGGCCTGGCTCGCCTACCTCAAGTCGGCGCTGCTGCTGCCCAAGGACGAACAGGCCGATCCCAGCCCGGAGGAACTGGCACTGCGCCTGCAGCTGCGCCTGCAGCGGCTGGGCGCGATGCGCGAGGCGGCAGCGCGCCTCATGGGCCGCGACAGGCTGGGCCGCGACGTCTTCCCGCGCGGCGCACCCGAAGGCTTGCGGGTGGCCCGTCGCAATGCCTGGCAATGCACCTGGTTCGACCTCGTGCGGGCCTATGGCGACATCAAGATCCGCAGCGAACCGGTGGTCCACATGGTGCGCGAGCGCATGGTGATGACGCTCGAAAGTGCGATTACCCGCGTCTCCTCGATGCTGGGCGTTTCGCTCGACTGGATGGAACTGCGCGAATTCCTGCCGCCCGCGCACGATTCGTGGGCCAATCCGCAGCTGCGCAAGTCGGCGCTGGCATCCAGCTTCGTCGCTGCACTGGAACTGGCGCGCACCGGCAAGGCGGAGATCGCGCAGGACGAAACATTCGGGCCGCTAAGGCTGAAGGCGGTGAAGCCATGAATGAAGACGCAATGACCGAAGAGAGCTTTGCAGAGGCCGGGGCGGCCGGGGCGACGGGACCCGACGATCTGGTCCGCGCGGTCGAGGCAGCGCTGTTCGCTTCCGAAGAGCCGATGACCGTCGAAGCGCTTTCCGCGCACCTGGGGCAGGCCGACATCCGTCCGGCGCTGGCCGAACTGCAGAGCCATTACGAGGGGCGCGGCATTCATCTGGTGGAGCGCGGCAAGCGCTGGCATTTCGAAACCGCGCCTGACCTTGCCCATCTCCTGCGCCGCGAAAAGGAAGAACTGCGGCGCTTGTCGCGCGCGGCGACCGAGGTGCTGGCGATCGTCGCATACCACGAGCCGGTCAGCCGCGCCGAAATCGAATCGATTCGCGGGGTGCAGACGGCCAAGGGCACATTGGACGTGCTGATGGAGGCGGGCTGGGTACGCGTGGCCGGGCGCCGCGAAGTGCCGGGCCGGCCGGTGATCTACGCCACCACGCCCGAGTTCCTCGCGCATTTCGGGTTGCGTTCGCTCAAGGAGCTGCCGGGTATTGACGAGCTGCGCGCCGCAGGGCTGCTCGATCCTGTGG
Source organism: Novosphingobium sp. PY1 (assembly GCF_017312445.1). Lineage (NCBI taxonomy): Bacteria > Pseudomonadati > Pseudomonadota > Alphaproteobacteria > Sphingomonadales > Sphingomonadaceae > Novosphingobium > Novosphingobium sp. PY1. The sequence continues at coordinate 400,727 of NZ_BLTI01000004.1, forward strand.
ATGACGACATGATCGAGGCGGCGCTTTCCGGTCCCGTTCCACAGGAGCGCGATGCGCCGGAAGAGGCGGATGACCGGGACGGACATGACGAGGATGACGGCGACATGACCTGACCGGGTCAAATTCATGACAGGGTGGCAAGTTCCCCCGAAAATCCCTAGATGAGCCTCGTGGCGACCGGAATCGGTCGCACGGTTTGGAGTTGAAGTTATGGGTAGCTTTTCGATCTGGCACTGGCTTGTCGTGCTCGTGATCGTACTGGTTCTGTTTGGCCGCGGTCGGGTTTCCGAAATCATGGGAGACTTCGGCAAGGGCATCAAGAGCTTCAAGGAAGGCATGAACGACGAGAAGTCGGAAGATTCCTCCACCCCGCCGGCTCAGATTTCGTCGAAGCCCGCTGATCCCTCGGCCACGCCGAGCGCCAGCGAGAACAAGACCGAGCAGTCGTAAGCCAGCGCAGAAAGCGACTTAAGCGATGTTCGACATCGGCGCATCAGAACTGCTGATGGTAATCATCGTGGCGGTCGTCGTCATCGGCCCCAAGGACATGCCGATGGCGATGCGCACGGCTGGCCGCTGGATCGGCAAGATGCGGAAGATCTCCGGCCACTTCCGCGCCGGGATCGACGCCATGGTGCGCGAGGCCGAGCTGGAGGAAATGGAAAAGCAGTGGCGCGCGCAGAACGAGGCGATCATGAAGTCGACGCCGCAGCTGCCCAGTGCCGAAGAGATGCAGGCCCCGATCGCCTCGCGTCAGGGTGATGCGGGTTCCGTTGGCGAAGCGAAGTCGCCTGAAGCTGCTGCAACCGATACCCCTGCGCCGCTGAGCGGCGAACAGTCCGCTGCTCAAGATGAAGCCCCGCGAGATGCGAAAGAACAGCAAAGCCGGCAGGCCGAACTGAATCTCCCGCCGCCGCCGCCCTGATCGAACGCTCCATGGCTTTCAAGATTTCCGATATCGACGACACGCAGGCGCCGCTCCTCGATCACCTGATCGAACTGCGCAGCCGACTGATGCGCGCCTTCGCCGCCTTCGCGGTCGCCTTCGGCGTGTGCTTCTATTTCTCGAACGACATCTTCAGCTTCCTCGTTCGTCCGCTGACCGAGGCCTTCCCGGCAGGGCAGGGCAGGCTGATCTACACCAAGCTCTACGAAGCCTTCTTTGTCGAAGTGAAGATCGCGATCTTCGCGGCCTTTTTCGTGAGCTTCCCGGTGATTGCCAACCAGCTCTGGGCCTTCGTCGCGCCGGGCCTCTACGCCAAGGAAAAGAAGGCTTTCCTGCCGTTCCTGATCGCGACCCCTGTGCTGTTCACGATGGGCGCGGCGATGGCGTATTACGTCGTCATGCCCACCGCCTTCCACTTCTTCCTGGGTTTCCAGGGGGACAAGGGCGGCCTTAAGCTGGAAGCGCTGCCGGGCACGGGAGACTATCTTGCGCTCGTCATGCAGTTCATCCTCGCTTTCGGGATCAGCTTCCTGATGCCGGTACTGCTGATGCTGCTCAACCGCGCCGGTATTATCACCCGCGCTCAGACCGCCGCCGCGCGCCGCTACGCCATCGTCGGCATCTTCATCGTCGCCGCCGTGGCCACGCCGCCCGACGTCATCTCGCAGCTCCTGCTGGCCGTACCGCTGCTGTTGCTGTTCGAAGGCACGCTGATCGTGATGTGGTTCACCGAAAAGCGCGATGCGCGCGAAAAGGCCAAGACCGACACAGCGGAACCCGCGGGTGAGCCCGAGGCTCCTGCCAGCAACTGAGCTTCACGCGGGCCTTGGCTATGTCCGCTTACCCCGGGCCTGTCGCGAGGCGGGCGCACGAAAGGGCCGCGTGAGTGCCGCCCGATCCTCGGTTCAGCGGCCCTCGATCGGAGAGACGTCGCCTTCGGCCTTGGTCGGCAGCACCCGATCCTTGGCATTGGACCAGGCGAGCTTGCCGCCGATCCACGTCTCGAGAACCCTGATCTGGCGCAGTTGCTCGGGAGTCGCTTCCATCGGATCGGTATCGACGAAGAGGAAGTCCGCGTCATAGCCCTTGGCGATGCGGCCAAGGCGGTCCTCGGCGAACATCGCGTAGGCCGCGCCGGTCGTATAGGCGTTGATGGCCGCCTCGCGCGAGAGGATCTCCTGCGGCTGCCAGCCACCTGTCGGCTGACCGTCCGCGCCCTGGCGCGTCACGGCGACGGCGATCCCTTCGAAGGGGTGGGCCGGTTCGACAGGGGTGTCCGATCCGAAGGCCAGCGGTGCGCCGGTGGCGGCGATCGAGTTCCACGCATAGGCGCCGGACAGCCGGCTCGGGCCCAGTCGCGCTTCGGCCATCGGTCGGTCAGAGGCTTCGTGCTGCGGCTGCATCGAGGCGACGATGCCGTGTTCGCCGAAGCGCGCGATATCCGCGGGATCGACGATCTGGGCATGTTCGATGCGCCAGCGGCGGTCGCCCTTGTAGGTCTGCGATAGCTCGTCGATGGAATTGAGGACCGCCGCATTGGCGGCATCGCCGATGGCGTGGACGGCCACCTGGAAGTTGTCTATCGCCGCCCGGCTCATGAGGTTGCCCAGCTGGGTTTCGCTGATCTGGGGCAGGCCCTTCGTTTCGGGCGCGTCGGCATAAGGCGCCTTGAGCCATGCCCCGCGCGAGCCGAGCGCGCCGTCGAGGTAGAGCTTCACCCCGTTCATCTTCAGCCGGTCGCCATAGAGCCACGGTGTCGGGCGGGGGCCGCCGATCAGCGTCATGTTGTCGATGCCTGCGGCATAGGCGACGATGCGGATGCGCAAATGGCCGAGGTCGGCGGCGCGGCGATAGGCCTGCCAGTCCTCGATCGTCGTGCCCATGTCGGCAATTGCGGTCACGCCCGAGGCGAGCAGCGCCAGTTGCGCTTCACCCAACGCGGTATCGCGGTCTTCGGGGCGGGGACGCGGTACCCTGGCCTCAACCAGTGCGGTGGCGGCATCGACCAGCACGCCGGCAGGGGCCTTGCTGCCCACCTTGCGCAGGATCTGGCCGCCAGCCGGATCGGTGGTGGCGGCGGTGATACCGGCAGAAGCCAGCGCGGCGCTGTTGGCCCAGCCGGCATGACCGTCGACTCGGGTAAGCCACGCGGGCTTGCCGCCGGTCACGCTGTCGAGCTCGGCCGCGGTCGGCATCCGGTCGATGCCCCAGTTGACCTGGTTCCAGCCACTGCCGAGGATCCAGGGCGTTTCGGGATGGGCGGCGGCCCATGCCGCGATCCGGGACAGCGCCTCGTCCAGCGATTTCGTCGCGGAGAGGTCGAGCGTCATCTTCGCAAAGCCGGTCTGCATGACGTGGCCATGGGCATCGATCATGCCGGGCACGACCACGCGATGCTTGCCGTCGACCTGGTACTGGACTTTCCTGGGGCGCTTGTCGCCGTGGCGGTAGACCTCGATCACGCGGCCGTCTTCGCCGATCAGGAAGCCCTCGAAGCGCTCTATCCCGCCCTTGCCGTCCGGCGTCAGGCCCTCGACATTGTCGACAAGCACGTCCGCATGGGCGGGCGTGACGATCAGCAGCGCGAGCGCTGCCGCGGCGAGATGCTTCACTTGCGGCCTTTCCTCGGCAGTCGCTTGATGATCGCGCTGGTGTCGAGGCGGCCGCCGCCCATGGCCTGGATCTCGGCGAAGAACTGGTCGATGAGCGCGGCCACCGGCAGCGAGACGCCAAGGCCACGCCCTTCGTCGAGGCTGAGGCCGAGATCCTTGCGCATCCAGTCGATCGCGAAGCCGAAGTCGAAGCGGTCCTCGTCCATCGACTGCCAGCGGTTGTCCATCTGCCACGACTGCGCGGCGCCGCCGGAAATCGCCTCGTAGACCTTGTCCATGTCGAGGTGCGAGGCCTGCGCGAAGCGCACCGCCTCGGCCAGCGCGGCGACATTGCCCGCGATGCAGATCTGGTTGGCCATCTTGGCGATCTGGCCCGAGCCGGCCTTGCCGACGTGGACGATGCGCTGCGAATAGGCTTCCATCACCGGACGCGCGGCTTCCACCGCTTCGTTGCGTCCGCCGCACATCAATGTGAGCGTGCCTTTTTCCGCGCCGATCTGCGAACCGGTCATCGGCGCGTCGATGCAATGGACCTGCAGGTCGCGCGCCTCCACCGAGATCTGGCGGGCGATGCGCGCCGATACGGTCGTGTGGTCGATGAAGACGCCGCCCTTCTTGAGCATCTTGAAGACGCCGTTGGGGCCGAGCACGACTTCGGCGAGGTCGTCGTCGTTGCCCACGCATGTGATCACCACGTCGGCGTCCTGCGCCGCGTGCGCCGGGTTCGCGGCGATGCGATGGGCGAGTCCGGGATTGTCCTCCACCCATTTCTGCGCGCGTTCGGGCGAACGGTTGTAGATGGTGAGCTCATGGCCCGCCTTGGCGATGTGCCGCGCGATAGCGCCGCCCATCACGCCGAGGCCGAGGAAGGAAACCTTGCGTCGTTCGGTCATGGGGATGTCTTCTAGCGAGGGTCTGTGACGCTATCAATCTAAGCCGGGCCTAAGCCCACGCTTTCAATTTGCCCCGGTTTCCTTTACCCGCGCCACCCTATGGACCAGCAAACGCTCAAGACCGCCCCGGGGACCGATGGTGCCCTGCTGACTGCCGACGACGTTCGTGCGGCGGCGGCGCGAATTTCGGGCAAGGTCGTGCGCACGCCGACGCAGCACTCCAATACGCTGAGTGCGATCACCGGTGCCGACGTCTGGCTCAAGTTCGAAAACCTGCAGTTCACCGCCGCCTACAAGGAGCGCGGAGCGCTCAATGCCCTGCTGCTGCTTTCGGAAGAACAGAAACAGCGCGGTGTCATCGCCGCTTCGGCGGGCAATCACGCGCAGGGGCTTTCCTACCATGGCACCCGGCTGGGCGTGCCGGTAACGATCGTCATGCCCAACACCACTCCGCTGGTGAAGGTGATGCAGACCGAAAGCGTGGGCGGCAAGGTCGTGCTCGAAGGCGAAAGTTTCGATGAAGCCTATGCCCATGCGCGCAAGATGGAGGCCGAACTCGGCCTTACCTTCATCCATCCCTTCGACGATCCGCACGTCGCGGCCGGGCAGGGCACCGTCGCGCTCGAAATGCTCGAGGACGTGCCCGAGATCGATACGCTGGTGCTGCCGATCGGCGGCGGCGGCCTGGCATCGGGCATGGGCACGGTGGCGCGCGCCATCAAGCCGGGCATCGGCCTGATCGGCGTCGAGGCGCAGCTCTACCCCTCGATGTACAACCTGCTCAAGGGCACCAACCTGCCGGTCGGCGGCGATACGCTGGCCGAGGGCATCGCGGTGTTCGAGCCGGGCAAGTTCACTTCCAAGGTGCTGCGCGGCCTGCTCGACGAGTTCCTGCTGGTCAGCGAATCGCGCATCGAAAGCTCGCTGGCGCTCCTGCTGCAGATCGAAAAGACCCTGGTGGAGGGCGCGGGAGCGACCGGCCTGGGCGCAGTCATGGCCAATCGCGAACTGTTCGCCGGCAAGAAAGTCGGCATCGTGCTGTCGGGCGGCAATATCGACACGCGCCTGCTTGCCAATGTGCTGCTGCGCGACCTTGCCCGCTCGGGCCGGCTCGCGCGCCTGAAGATCGGCCTGCAGGACCGTGCCGGTGCGCTCTACAAGGTCGCCAAGGTGTTCCACGAGCACAATGTGAACATCGTCGAGGTGCTGCATCACCGCATTTTCACCAACCTGCCCGCCAAGGGACTGCTGACCGAGATCGAGTGCGAGGCGCGCGACCGCGAGCAGCTCGAGACGCTCGTCTCCGCCCTGCGTTCGGCGGGGTACGAAGTGCGCCAGGTCGAGACCGACTGACGAACTGCCCTGGTCCGGCTTCGTCCGGATAGGCTGCACGAGGCTGAAACTGGCCGGCCCTTGAAACCCGGACGCGTTGCCGCGCGTTGCTGGGGCATGGCACTCGATTATCTCGACTTCACCGGCGATTGCGTGGTCGTGACCGGCGGCAGCTCGGGGATCGGCAAGTCCTGCGCGATGGCGCTGGCCGGACGCGGGCTGGCGGTCGCGATCACGCACTTTCATGCACCGGACGAAGCGGACGAAGTCATCGGCCGGATCCACGCCAACGGCGGGCGGGCTATCGCCTGCGATACCGATGTCGGCAACGAGCAAGACGTCGAGTCACTTTTCGCAGCTGCCGAATCCGCCTTCGGTCCGGTCCGCCTGCTGGTGAACAGTGCAGGCCGCAACATGAGCGGGACGGCGGTGCAGGACATGACGCTGGAGCATTTCGATGCCGTCATGCGTGCCGACCTCTACGGTCCGTTCCTGAGCTGTCGCCGTTTCGTCCGCGGCCTCGAGGGGCAGGGCGGGGGCCGGATCGTCAATGTCTCATCCATTCACGAATCGGCGCCGCGGGCCGGGGCCGTCGACTACGATAGCGCCAAGGGCGGGCTGGCCCAGTTGACCGCGACGCTCGCGCTGGAGCTGGCGCCGCGCGCAATCGCGGTCAACGGCGTGGCGCCGGGCATGATCCTGACGCCGATGAACCAGGCCGCGCTGGACGATCCGCAGGTGCGGGCGCGCAAGGCCGACGCGATTCCCTGGGGCCGGGCGGGTCGTCCGGAGGAAGTCGCCGAGCTTGTCGGCTACCTGCTTTCCGACCGAGCCGATTATATTACCGGGGCTACGGTCAGGATTGACGGGGGACTTTCGCTCAAGGTGGCGCAAGATGCCTGATCGGGAATGGACCAGTCATGGAAGTGCTAAGGTTCTGATTCACTTACGCCCCGAACCGGGACAAGTTGATATCGCAAGGGGTACTCCGGGGCGAAACCTCCGGTTCGAGGGCAGTTTTGTAGTTAAAAGACTTTCAACTAACTGCCCGCGCATGCATATTCGCTCTGCAACTGAAAGGCCTATGGTCGCAAACAAGTAAAGGAAGAGGCGCCTCCGTGACGGCTCCCGTTCGATTTCCGAGGTTCTTTGTAACGAGCCCTGCGCCGTGCCCCTATCTGCCTGGGCGGAGCGAACGCAAGGTGTTCACGGAACTCAAGGGGCCACACGCGGACTCCCTGAACGATGCGCTCAGCCGGATCGGTTTCCGCCGCAGCCAGACCGTCGCCTATCGCCCGTCCTGCCTTGACTGCAATGCCTGCGTCTCGGTGCGTGTCGTCGCCAGCGAGTTCACGCCATCGGGAACCCAGAAGCGCATGATGAAGCGCAACGGAGACCTGATCGCCACCGTATGTCGTCCCTGGTCGACCGGTGAGCAATTCCAGCTCCTGCAGAAGTACCTTAGCGCGCGCCATCCCGAAGGCGGGATGACCTCGATGGACGAGGTGGACTTCGCCGACATGGTCGAGCACACGCCGGTCACCAGCTTCGTCATCGAATATCGCGAACCCTCGGCCGATGGCGTGACTCCGGGCCGCCTTGTCGGCGCATGCCTTACAGATCGCCAGTGCGACGGGTTGTCGATGATCTACAGCTTCTACGATCCGGAGCATGAATCGCGGGCAGGGCTGGGCAACTACATCATCCTCGACCATATCCATAAGGCGCAGGAAATGGGCCTGCCCTATGTCTACCTCGGCTACTGGGTCGAAGGCTCGCCGCGCATGCAGTACAAGGTGCGTTACCGGCCGATGGAACGCCTTGGCCGTTCCGGCTGGGAGCGCTTTTCGCCCGAAGAGCAGGACAAGCTGATCGCTGCCGTCGTCAAGAACCCGGATGGACATGGCAAGGCCGGTGCCGGTGGGCGCAAGGACGGCGTACCCTCCATCGCCAACTGACGATCCGGCGCGACGCGCATTCGGTCAGGCGCGGTAGAGCGCTGCTTCTTCCGCGCGTCGATTCTTGAGGCCGGATAGCGGCTTGCCGTCGTTGTAGATCCACTTCGCAAATTCCAGAGCCGCCTCGGCAAAGCGCCTCTCGCGGTGCAGGCGGGTGAGCGTGGCCTTGCGGATGGCGCCCGTGTTGTAGTGGAACGAGACGAGGGCATCGAACTGCCCCTGCGTCGTCGCCACATCGCCTACCGCATCGCGGACCTCGTTGACGTAGCGCGCGATGTCCCTGTCGAAGCGGGCGTCGCATTGCGCCTGCGTCCAGATCAGACCCTTGCCTATGTCCGCTCCGGTTGAACCCCAACCGATCGTCCAGGGCTCACCCGTGGCACTGCCGGGATCGGGATAGGCTTCGAAGCGGCCGTCCGACCGGCGCCTGGCACAGCCTTCCCACTTGCGGATCAGGGCGCGACCTGCCTCGCCGAGGGCAAGATCGGCAGGGACGGGGCTGTCGTTGTCGGCGCGGTCGATGGCTGCGTCGAGCAGCGCAATGTCGGATGGCCGGAAGCCGCGGCCGAGCAATTGGCGCACGGCATCGAAAATCGGTTTGCGATTCATCTGGAAGGGACCTCCCCGGTTCGGTGCGGAAAGGCGATCCAAGTAAACCGCAAGCGGGTCTGTAGGAAAATGGTTTTTGGAACCCCGGCAGGCAAAGGCCCGCCGCAGCGAAGTGAAGCGGGCCTTCGTGACAGGTGCAGGGGATCAGATCTTCTTGAGGATCCCGGTCAGCGGTATGGCGATGCTGGAGCCGCCGGCGAGCGCTTCGCCGTCGAACGTTGCTTCCGATCCGTCCGGCGCGGAGACCGAGATCGCATTGCCCTTGCGGGTGAAGATCAGCTCTTCCCCGCTCACCGTGGGCATCGAGACTTCGCCATCCTTGCTGGCGTCGATCGCCGCGGAAATGTCCTGCGGGGTCAGGTAGCCGGGGATCAGGTGATCCTTGAGCAAGGCCGCAAGCGCTGCATGGTCTTCGCTGCCCGTCAGCTCCTTGGCCGAATCGCCCAGGGCCGCAAAGGCGGCATCCTCGGGCGCAAGCAGCGTATAGCTGCCCTTTCCTTCAAAAATGCCGCTGATGCCGGTTTCCTTGATGGCTTCCGCCACAGTCTGCAGGCCATCCGCATCGTCGAGCAGGGCAGGCAGCGATTCGGTTTCGGGCGTGGCAAGCTCGGCGGCTCCGGTGCCGGTGTCCTCCGGCGTTCCGCCCGAGCAGGCGGCGGTGGCAAGGCTGGCGCCGCCAAGCAGCGCAATGGCGAGGTGTTTGATCCGCATGCTGGTTTCCCTCCCGATCAGACAAGCAGTTCGATGGCGGCCTGCACAAGCCGCGTAGTGGGATTGATCTGATAGACGTAGCCGTCGCTATAGCGATACATTGCCTCCGGTCCGTCGTAGTACTGGTCGCGATAGTCGTAAGGCACGTTGTAGACATCGTAGCCCATCGGCATCGGCTGGCCGATCCGGATGTCGTTGCCGGTCAGCAGCGCCGCCACCGAGCGGATCGAGGACGTATCCGGATCGACGCGGTAGATCGTGTCGTCGTAGTAGCGATAGCCGCTGGCGGGGCCGAGATCGTAGTAGCTGTCGTAGTATGACGGCAGCGTCACCGGCTGATAGGCGGAGGGCCAGGTCTGGCCGATACCCAGCGCGCCGCCCAGCAGCGGAATGTAGCTCAGGATGCTGTCGCCAGCGCCCAGGCGCAGCATGTAGCCGTCGGCATAGCGGTAGCGATAGGACCGGTCGTAGTCGCTGAAGTACCAGGCCGGATCGACCCAGCTGACGTCGCGCGGTCTGGCGAGGCCGGGAGGAGTGCAACCGTTGTATTTCTTGGCGAGGCCCGGCGGGCAACCGTCGTAGGCATGGCGACGCTCGAGCGAGGCCCAGTCGAAAATGCGGCGATCGGTGATCACGTGGACCCGGTCGTTGGTGGGAACGATGAATTTCTTGCCGCCATGACCCTTGTAGCTGACGCGTTTGACGTCCTTGCGCTGTGGTGGACGCGGGCCGGCAGCAACGGCCTTGTCGCCCTTGTTGCCGGGATGGTTGTCGTCGGCCTTCCTGTCGACTTTGCGCTCGGCCATGTGCTGGGCCCCGTTCCCGGCCTGCTGGTGCTTTTCCGCCTTGGCCGGGGCGTCGCGGACCGGCGAGCGCATGGTCGGATGCGAAGCCTGCATTGCCGCTCTGTCCTGCTTTGCCTGGACATGGGCATTACCGCCAGATTGCGGCTTGTCGGGCTTGTTGTCGGGCCTTGATGCGGGCGGGCCCTTGTGGTCATTCTGCGGCCCCTTGGCATTGCCCTGCACGGTTTCCCTGCCGCCGCCCTGGGCCTTGCCGTGGCCGCTACCGTGATCGCTGCCATGGTCGTTGCCGCCGGGCGCGGCGGAAGCGGCCCCGGCGATCAGGGCCAGGCTTGCCACGCTGCCGATGAAGATCCTTTGCATCATTTGCATCTCCTTGGGTTGGCAGTTGCAACGCGGATCGGCGACAGTTCGTTCCTTGGGGACTCTTCGCCGCCTCGGGCGAGCGACGGGGTGGACCGGCTGCGATTAATCGGCGCTGACTGCGGTGTGCATTTGCCACCACAAGGGGGGAGCAGGAGCGCGCAAACGGAAAAGGGCGCCTGGATTGCTCCAGGCGCCCCACTCGGCGAACCGATTGTCCCTTCCGGAGAAGGGAGCGAAATCAGGCGCTGTAGTACATGTCGAACTCGACGGCCGACGGCGTGGTTTCCCAGCGCAGAACTTCCGGCCACTTCAGTTCGAGGTAAGCTTCGATCTGGTCGGCAGTGAACACGCCGCCCTCGATGAGGAACTCGTGGTCAGCGGCCAGGGCCTCGAGAGCTTCACGCAGCGAACCGCAGACGGTCGGCACTTCGGCGAGTTCGGCCGGCGGCAGATCGTAGAGGTTCTTGTCCATGGCGTCGCCCGGATGGATCTTGTTCTTGATCCCATCGAGGCCGGCCATGAGCAGCGCGGCGTAGCACAGGTAGGGGTTGGCCATCGCGTCGGGGAAACGGAATTCCACGCGCTTCGCCTTGTCGCCCGCACCGTAGGGGATGCGGCACGAGGCCGAGCGGTTGCGCGCCGAGTAGGCGAGCAGGACTGGGGCTTCGTAGCCCGGCACCAGGCGCTTGTAGCTGTTGGTGGTCGGGTTGGTGAAGGCGTTGAGGGCCTTGGCGTGCTTGATGACGCCGCCGATGAAGTACAGGCAGGTATCCGACAGGCCGGCATAGCCGTTGCCGGCGAAGGTGTTCTTGCCTTCGTTCCAGACCGAGATGTGCGTGTGCATGCCCGATCCGTTGTCCTTCATGATCGGCTTGGGCATGAACGTGGCGGTCTTGCCATAGGCCTGGGCGACCATGTGCACGACGTACTTGTAGATCTGCATGCGGTCGGCGGTGGTGACCAGCGTGCCGAAGGTCAGGCCGAGTTCGTGCTGCGCGGCGGCCACTTCGTGGTGGTGCTTGTCGCAGGGCAGGCCCATTTCGATCATGGTCGAGACCATCTCGGCGCGGATGTCGACAGCCGAGTCGACCGGAGCGACCGGGAAGTAGCCACCCTTGGCGCGCGGACGGTGCGCAAGGTTGCCGGTGTCGTACGACTTGTCCGAGTTGCCGGGCAGTTCGATGTCGTCGAGCTTGAAGCCGTTGCCGTCGTAGCCGTCATAGAACTTCACGTCGTCGAACATGAAGAATTCGGCTTCGGGGCCGACATAGACGGTGTCGCCGAAACCGGCAGCCTTGACGAAGGCTTCGGCGCGCTTGGCGGTCGAGCGCGGGTCACGTCCGTAGAGGTCGCCGGTCGAAGGCTCGACGATGTCGCAGAACAGGATCAGCATCGGGGTGGCCGAGAACGGATCGACATAGACGGCGTCGAGGTCGGGCTTGAGGATCATGTCCGACTCGTTGATGGCCTTCCAGCCCTCGATCGACGAACCGTCGAACATGAGGCCGTCTTCCAGTTCGTCCTCACCAAGAACCGAGGACACCATCGTCAGGTGCTGCCACTTGCCCTTGGGGTCGGTGAAGCGGAGGTCAACCCACTCGATTTCCTCGTCCTTGATTTGCTTGAGGACGTCCTTTGCACTTGCCATTTGCGTTGTTCTCCAGTCTTGCCCTGCCGCCGCGCGGCAGGGGATCAGGGGTTATTGGCACTCCAGGAATTTTACCGGCCCCCCGTGCCGGATTGTTCCCCAGTCCGGCTCAAGCCGGAATTTTGAGATGGCCCTCGGATCAGAGGGCGTCGTCGTCCCGCTCGCCGGTACGGATGCGCACCGCAGTCTCGACCGGGATGACGAAGATCTTGCCGTCGCCGATGCGCCCGGTCTGTGCGGCTTCGGCAATCGCCTCGACCACGCGGTCCGCCAGGGCGTCGGCAACAACGACCTCGAGTTTCACCTTGGGCAGAAAGTCCACGACATACTCGGCACCACGATAAAGCTCGGTATGCCCCTTCTGACGCCCGAAGCCCTTTGCTTCGGTGACGGTGATGCCCGAAACGCCCACTTCGTGAAGCGCTTCCTTCACTTCATCGAGCTTGAACGGCTTGATGATGGCTTCGATCTTTTTCACGCCTGTCTAGACCCCTGCACTTGATCCCGGATTTCCGAAGAGGTTTTCCGGTCCGGGAACCAGATGCCTCGCGCGCGACTCCCATCAAGAATCGTGCCAATACGGTTGCCCACTAGGTAGGGCATGTGTGCAGTCGCGAAAAGACCGGAATCGCTCGATTTACCCTATCGAATAGGGTGTTTCGGCAATGTTCGACAGGCGCAGTGCACAACATCTGTTCAATATTCAGGCAAGCCCTGCCTCAAAATTGTGCAGTGCGCCCAAGAAGGCGTCGACACGAGGCGCGGTGGGTTGGATTCGGAAACCGGGTAAGGCAACGGGCAGCCGGAAGGGCTTGCCGGTCGTTCCCACCCCGGGAGCACTGTTTGGCGGGGCAATCGGCGCTGCAACGGCACCGGTGCGCAAGGCCGGCTCGTCAGAGACGCAGTCCTGCTGTTTCCGGCAGGCCGGCCATGATGTTGAGGTTCTGGACCGCGGCGCCGCTGGCGCCCTTGCCCAGATTGTCGAGCATGGCGACGAGGCGGGCCTGGCTGCCGTCGGCAGAGCCGAAGACGCGCAGGGTCAACGTGTCGACCGGCTGCATCGAGGCGCGCAGCAGCAGTTCACCCGGTTCGTCGTCGACGACCGAGACGATCGGGCTGCCTGTATAAGTCTCGCTTAACTTTCCGCGCAGGGCCTCGGGCGAGCCGGCGTTCTTCATGGCGCCGAGGTGCAGCGGCACTTCGACGACCATGCCGCGATGCGCAGCGATGACGGCGGGCGCGAAGATCGGCGGGATCGAAAGGCCAGCATGAACCGTCATTTCGGGCACGTGCTTGTGGCCCATGGTCAGGCCATAGGCGCGAAATGCGATGTCGCGGTCTTCCTCGAATCGGCCGATCAGCGCCTTGCCGCCGCCCGAGTAACCGGAAACGGCGTGGCACACATAGGGCCAGTCGACCGGTAGCAGTCCCGCGGCCACGAGCGGCGCGACGAGGGCGAGGAAGCCGGTGGGATAGCAGCCCGGATTGCTGACGCGCATGGCCGATGCAATCGCATCGCGGCCGACCAGCTCGGGGAAGCCGTAAGTCCAGCCATCGGCGGTGCGGTAGGCGGTCGATGCGTCGATCACCCGGGTCCGGTCGTTGCGGATCATTCCCACGGCTTCGCGGGCGGCGTCGTCGGGCAGGCACAGCACGACGAAATCCGCGTCGTTCAGCGCTTCGGCGCGCGCCGAGGCGTCCTTGCGGCGTTCGTCGTCGAGAACGATGAGGTCGAACTCGCTGCGGCTGCCGAGCCGCTCTGCAATTTCAAGCCCGGTGGTGCCGGCGGCGCCGTCGATGAAGACCGTCGCGCTCACTGCCCGATCACCTCAATCCCGGAAAGCGCGACGTAGCCGACCTGGCCTTCCTCGCCGAGCTGGCCCCAGGCCCAGTTGCCGGCGATATCCAGCACGTTGAAGGTTTCGCCCGCGGGCAGTTCGCGGATCGCGTCCGCATCCTCGCGCCCGGCGCTGCGCAGGACGGCGCCCGGAAGCACCTTGTGCGGCATCGGCACCGAGTAGTGCGGCACGAAGTAGAGACCGGCGAGCTTGATGTGCGCCAGGTCTCCGCGAACCGGAAGGCAGCCGGGATCCGCGGTCACGCTCGGCCCGGTCATGGCAAGAATGCCGTCGATCCGGGGGGGGCGGGTATGGGAATCCTGGATGGCCAACGCGGTCATGTCTCCAAAGTCAAAGATGGGCGCGCTTAGCTGGGGCATGGCCAAGAAGCAAGGTTTCGGCGAGTCATTTGCCGTAGCGCTGTCTTAGCATATTCCAGCTTGCCCGCAGACCCAAAGCGTCTCCCCCTTTCGGACGACCCGGCTTGGCCGAGGGGCGCCAGGCGAAAGTGTCGAAGTGGGCCCAGTCGACGCCCTTGGGCACGAAACGGTCGAGGAACAGCGCCGCGGTGCAGGCGCCGGCAAAGCCGCCGGTGCCTGCATTGTTGATGTCGGCTACGTCGGACTTGAGCATTTCGCGGTAGCCTTCGTGCAGCGGCAGGCGCCAGCACGGATCGTCGCTGGCAAGGCCGCCGTCGAGCAGGGCCTGCGCGGTTGCATCCTCGCGCGCAAAGAGTGCGGGCAGGTCGGGGCCGAGCGCGACCCGGGCCGCGCCGGTGAGAGTTGCGAAGTCGATGATCAGCTCCGGCTCCTTCTCGCCGGCCCGGGCAAGGGCATCGCCGAGGATCAGGCGGCCTTCGGCATCGGTATTGCCGATCTCCACCGAGATGCCTGCGCGGCTGCGCAGGACGTCGCCCGGGCGGAAGGAATTGGCTGAAACCGCGTTTTCGACGGCGGGGACCAGCAGGTGCAGGCGCACCGGCAGCTTCGCGTCCATGATCAGACGCGCCAGTGCCAGGGCATGTGCCGCGCCGCCCATGTCCTTCTTCATCAGCAGCATGCCCGAGGACGGCTTGATGTCGAGCCCGCCCGAATCGAAGCAGACGCCCTTGCCGACGATGGCGATCCTGGGATGCCTGGGATCGCCCCATTCCAGCTCGATCATGCGCGGCGCGTGGCTGCGCCCGGCGGCGCGGCCCACGGCATGGACCATCGGGAACTCGCGCTCGAGCATGTCGGTGCGGGTCACGTGGATCTCGGCGCGATAGGCCTTGGCAAGGCTCTCGGCCTCTGCCTCGAGCTGGCCGGGGCCCATGTCCTCGGCCGGGGTATTGACGAGGTCGCGGACCAGTTCGACGGCCTCGGCCTCGGCGGTGATTGCGTCGATCTTGCCCGCCTCGGCGGTCAGCAGTACGCGGGGGCCTTCTTCGGAAGGATCGGAGCGATAACGGTCGAAGCTGTACTGCCCGGTGATCCAGCCGAACATGGCGCGGCCCGGTTCGGCGCCATGGCAGCGATAGGTGCCGGCGGGCAGGGCATCGGCGAGCTTGGCCAGGCACCAGCTCGACAGTTCCCCGGTCCGGGCAACGCCTGCCACCACGATCCAGCCGTCGCCATCGGGGACGATCGCGTGTTCGCCCGCATCGGCGGAGAACTTGTGCGCTTCGAGCGCAGCGCGCTGGGCAGCGGTGCGTTCCTTGAGGAAGGCGTCCAGTCCGTCCTTGTCGACGAGGTGGATCGCCACGGCCTTCTGGCCCCGGTCCGGCTGAATCAATGGGTTCTTGTCGCTCATACAGAGTTTCTCTAGCGTTGGCTCAGGCCTGAGTGCGAGAGGAAAATTATGCGAATTGGCGGATTGGTGTTGGCAAGCGTTCTCCTGGCAGGTGGCTGTTCGGGCAAGCAGGCCGATGCCCCCGAGGATCAGCCTTCGCTTTCAGCCTCGAGCGAGGCCAGTGCCGGTCCTGCGGGAGCGGGCATGGCCTCGCAAGGGGCGGCCAGCGACGGGGCTTCGCAGGTTGCGCAAGCTGCCGCGCCCATGGGCCGCAAGGAAGAAGCCTCGAACGATCTTTACGAATTCGCCTACGAGTACCCGGACCAGGCCGGCGCAATCCCCGGGCTGCGCGCAAGGCTCGATGCCAAGCTGGACGAAACCCGCAAGGCGCTCATCTCCGAATCGCGCGATGACCGGCGCGAGGCGAAGAAGAACGACTTTCCCTATCACGCGCATAGCAGCCAGACCTCTTGGAAGGTGGTGACCGACTTGCCGGGCTGGCTGTCGCTGTCCTCCGAGTTCTACGTCTTTTCCGGCGGTGCCCATGGCATGAGCGGTTTCGATTCGCTGCTGTGGGACAAGCAGGCCGACGCGGCCCGCAAGCCCGAGGCCCTGTTCACCAGCGAATCGGCGCTGCGCTCGGCAATCCGCCGGCCTTTCTGCAATGCGCTCGACAAGGAGCGTGAGAAGCGGCGCGGGGTGCCGGTACGCCGCGGCAGCGACGACATGTTCAGCGATTGTATCGATCCGCTCGAAAGTACGGTCATTCTCGGCTCGTCGAACGGCAAGACTTTCGATCGCCTCGGAATCCTCGTCGGTCCCTACGCGGCCGGGCCCTATGCCGAAGGCACATACGAGATCACCCTGCCGGTCACTCCGGCCGTGCTCGACACGGTGAAGCCCGCCTACAAGGATAGCTTCTCGACCGGCGGCTGATCTTCGCGCTTGCGAGCATCTCGCATTTGGCGAGCAAGATCGCTATGTGGGGGCCATGAGCGAATACCAGATTGTCGAACCCGGAAGTGAAACCGTCCTGCGCGACGGCACCATCAAGCTGCACGGACCCGAGGCTTTCGAGGGCATGCGCAAGGCCGGACGCCTTGCCGCAGCGATCCTCGATGAAGTGGCCTCGATGGTGGAGCCGGGCGTCACCACGGCTGAAATCGACGACAAGGTTCGCGAACTGACGCTCGATGGCGGCGCCGTTCCGGCAACGCTGGGCTATCGCGGCTATGCGCATTCGTGCTGCATCTCGATCAACCATGTCGTGTGCCACGGCATTCCTTCGGAAAAGACGCTGAAGGAAGGCGATATTCTCAACATCGACGTGACCCCGCTGCTCGACGGCTGGCACGGCGATTCCAGCCGCATGTATTTCGCGGGCGAGCCCTCGCTGAAGGCGCGCAAGCTGGTGGAGGTGACTTACGAGTGCCTGATGATCGGCATCGAGCAGGCCAAGCCGGGCAACCGCGTGGGTGACATCGGCGCGGCCATCCAGGCCCATGCCGAAGCGCATCGCTACGGCGTCGTGCGCGAATTCTGCGGCCATGGCCTCGGCCGCCTGTTCCACGATGCGCCCGAAGTGGTCCACGCCGGTCGCGCCGGCACGGGGCCGATGCTGAAGCCGGGCATGTTCATGACCATCGAGCCGATGATCAACCTCGGCAAGCCGCCGGTGAAGCTTCTCAACGACGGCTGGACCGCGGTGACCCGCGACAAGTCGCTTTCGGCCCAGTTCGAACACTCGATCGGCATTACCGAGGACGGCTGCGAGATCTTCACGCTCAGCCCGGCAGGCCAGCACAAGCCGCCTTACGCCTGATCGCAGCGATGGCGGGGACGCAAGGCCCCGCCGCAACCGCGCACCTCCCCCGCGCGTTGAAGCCCTTGCCATGGCCCGCGCCGCGATCCCCGCAATTCGCCTGTTGCCCCTACTCGCGGTGGCCCTCAGTCTGTCTGTGCCGGGCGGGGCCCATGCGGGGCGATGCCCGGTCGACCATGCCGGGAAACTCGGGATCGGCGCCTGGCCCCTCGAGGGCGATAGCACACTGGAAGCAGATCTGGAGCGGCTCCACGGGGGGTGGTTCCATACCTGGCAGGCCCGGACGGATCTTCGCGATCCCGGCTTTGTGCCGATGATCCGGTCTGGCAGCGATCTGCCGCAAGTCTTCGCCGCGCCTTCGCCGGTCCTGCTGACTTTCAATGAACCGGACGAAGCGAAGCAGGCGAACATGAGCGTCGAACTGGCGCTGGCCTACTGGCCGACGCTGATGGCGACCGGAAAACGCCTCGGTTCACCGGCGACGCGTACGGGCAACGAAGTGGGCCCAAGCACTTGGCTTGGCCGCTTCATGGCACGGGCAGCGGAGCGCGGCTACCGCGTCGATTTCATCGCCGTCCATTATTACACGCAGTCGCCGGACATCGACGCTTTCCGCGGCTACCTCGAGCGGGTCCACGAGGCTTACGGCCGTCCCGTCTGGGTCACCGAATGGGCGCTGGCGGACTGGTCGCGGCCGGGCCGCTTTTCCTTTGCCGAGCAGGCAGCGTTCTTCCGCCGCGCCTCGGCGATGCTCGATGACTTGCCCTATGTCGAGCGGCACGCATGGTTCGGTCTCTACGAAGGGCTCGACGGCTGGAAGCTGCATTCCGGGCTGGTCGCAGGGGGCAGGCTTACCGAAGTGGGCAAGGCCTTCGTCGATCTTGCCACATGTGACCAGACGCCGGTCGAGCCGCAATAGCCCTGCCGCTCAGAAGCTGATCACGGCTTCGCCGATGGCATTCCACACATCGGCCAGCTGATCCTCGCCGATGCAGTAGGGCGGCATGACATAGACCGTGTTGCCCAGGGGACGCAGCAGGATGCCGCGCTCGCGGAAGAAGGCCATGAGGTCGGGCGCCAAAGTGTCGAGATAGCCGCCTTCGCCCGACGTCTTGAGGTCGAGCGCGGCAATCGTTCCGCATTGGCGGGCATTGTCGAAGTGGCAGAAGCTGCCGAGCTTATCGAGCCACTGCGCCTGTCGCTTGGCGAGAGCGGCGATACGCTCGCGCACCGGCTCCTCGCGCCAGATCTCGAGGTTCGCGCGGGCTGCCGCGCAGGCGAGCGGGTTGGCGGTGTAGCTGGACGAGTGGAAGAACATCTTCGCGCGGTCGGTCGACCAGTGCGCCTCGAAGATCGCCTCGTTCGCCATCGTGACCGCAAGCGGCACCGCGCCGCCGGTCAGTCCCTTGGAGAGGCACAGGATGTCGGGCGAAACGCCGGCCTGTTCGCACGCGAGCAGGGTGCCGGTGCGGCCCCAGCCGGTCATCACTTCGTCGGCGATGAACAGGACGTCGTGCTGCGTGCAGATCTCCTGCATCCGCGCCAGCGTTTCCGGCGCGTAGAACAGCATCCCGCCTGCGCCGAGCACCAGCGGCTCGACGATGAACGCCGCCGCATCGCCCTTGCGGCAGATCGCCTCCAGCGCATCGAGCGCGGCCTGTTCCGCCCCCGCGGCGGGGAAGGGCACGGTTGCGACGTCGAACAGCAGCGGCTCATAGGCCTGGTTGAACACGCCGCGCGCACCGACCGACATCGCGCCGATCGTATCGCCGTGGTAGCTGTGCTCCATCACGACGATGCGGTGCCGCGCCTCGCCGCGCGCATGCCAGTAGCCCAGCGCCATCTTCAGCGCGACTTCGACGGCGGTCGATCCCGAATCGGAGAAGAACACCCGAGTCAGGTTTTGCGGCATGATTTCGCGCAGGCCCGCGGCGACGGCTTCTGCGGGTTCGTGGGTCCAGCCCGCGAAGATCATCTGGTCGAGCTTGCCAGCCTGTTCGGCGATGGCCGCCATGATCTTCGGATTGCAGTGCCCGTGCGTCGTCACCCACCACGAGGAGATCGCATCGATGTAGGATTTGCCGTCCGCGGTGTGGAGCACGGCGCCCTCGGCGCGTTCGACCCGCGGGATCGGTTCGCGCAGGCCGTGCTGCGTGAAGGGGTGCCAGACAGATGACGTCACCGGGTGAAATCCTCCAGTCGAAAATGTTCGGCAAAGGCCGTGCGCAGGGTTTCGGGCGTCAGCGGATCGAGCCGCGGCAGGCGGCCCAGACGGCGGACCTTGCCCATCTCGCAGATCGTCGCCTCGCTGTCTTCCACCGCATCGCCGACGAAGGCGACGCCGAGAATGTCGATGCCGCGCGTGCGCAGCGCCTCGATCGACAGCAGCGAATGGTTGATCGTGCCCAGCACGGTGCGCGCGACGAGGACGACCGGACATCGCCATTGCGCGAACTGGTCGGCGTAAGTCATCTGGCGGGTCAGGGGCACCAGAGCGCCGCCGGCTCCTTCGATCACCAGCGGGCCGTCCACTTGCGGAAGGGCGAGCCGATCCGGGTCGATGACGACCCCGTCGATCTCGGCAGCGAGGTGGGGTGAGCAGGGTGTCGAGAGCCGATAGGCGTCGGGCAGCACCCGCTCGGGCGCGATCCCGGCGAGACGGGCCACGCGGTCGCGGTCGCCGCCGTCGGCCTCCAGTCCGGCCTGCACGGGCTTCCAGTAGCAAGCGCCGAGCGCGCCGGTCAGGCCGGCGGCAAAGACGGTCTTGCCGATTTCCGTGTCGGTGCCGGTGACGATGATGGGGGTGTTTGGCATCGCGGGCTCACCTAGCGCGATGAAGGTGGCAGGTCACGACCTCGTACGTGACAGCGCTTCCGGAAGCCTCGAAACGCGCCATGACCCTGCGCAGGGCGGCGGGCGGCAGCGGGCGATGGCGGGGCGAAGACGTGCCGGCGCCGATGGCTTTGAGCGAGCGCAGGAACGCGCGGGCATCGGCATGGCATTCCACGTGCGCCTCGACGTCGAGCGCGGCCGGGGCGAGCCTGACGAAGTCTTCGACGGGCTGGAATTCCGGGGTTCCGGCGACCAGTCCCTCGGCCGCGTGGGCTTCGCGCCATTCGGCGAAACTGCCGGGGCCGAGAGTGGTCACGAGGCAGTGACCGCCCGGCGCGAGCCAGTCGGCCATGCGGGCCAGCGCGGCCGGGGCGTCGGTGAACCACTGCAGGGCCAGGCTGGAGCAGATGAGATCGAAAGGGCCGCCTTCCGGGGTGCCGAATTCCCCGTCCATCGCAGCGAATCGGCGCGAGGGCGCATCGCCGAGGCTGGCGCGGCAACGCTCGACCATTTCGGGTGCGATGTCGGTAATCGTCCAGTCTCCGCCGACATCGGCCGCGAGCAGCGCACGCGTCAGGAAGCCGGTGCCGCAGCCGATTTCCAGCACGCGCGGGCTTTGCGGCAGCGCAAGTGCGGCAATGCGTGCGGCAAGGGCTTCGGCGACGCTGCGCTGGACGCGGGCATGGTCCTCGTAGTCCGGCGCCATGGCGAAGGCCCGGATGATGCGTTCGCGTTGCCCGCTCATGCGAGGGACCCAGCCATGTCGCGGACCGCCTGCGCGCAAAACGCCGGGTCTTCGAGCGGGAGCAGATGGCCGCCGCCTTCGTGGCTCAGGTGCCGTGCCGCGATACCGGCAAAGCAGCCTTGGCGCATGGCTTGCGGAAGCAGCGGATCCCTGGCGCCCTGCACGACCAGAACGGGAACTTCCGGCAGGGGGGGATGCGCATCGCGCAGGCTCAGCAGGTCATCGCGCAGGGGAGCGGGATCGATCCGCGCGAAAGCCGCGTCGCATCCGACGCGCCGGCGGAAGTCTTCAACGACCGTTCGCGGATCGCGGCCGAACTGGCGCAGCATCAGCTCGACGACGCGGGTCGGCACGCCCGGACAGTCGGGCGAGGCAGTGAAGCGCTCGAACCCGTTGATGGCGACGAGACCGGCCAGTCCCGGCGGTGGATCGGCGAGGAGCCGCATGGTGCCGAAGGAATGGGTTACCGCCAGGCAGGGACCTTCGACTGCCGGGGCCAGCGCGTCGCCGAAATAGCCACGGTCGTCGCGCAGCTGCTCCCATTCGGGCAGGAGCGGGGCCAGCGTGTCCCAGAAGTGCCGGTCGAATCCCCAGCCGTGACAGAACAGCAGCTTCAACGGTGCGCCTCTATGGCTGTCAGCAGGGTATCGACGTCGGCCTCGCTCTGGCTGGCGCGCAGGGCGATGCGCAGGCGGCTGGTGCCGGGCGGAACCGTGGGCGGGCGGATCGCGGAGGCAAGCAAGCCTGCCGTTTCCAGCCGGGCAGAAAGTGCCATGGCATCGGCTTCTGCGCCAATCACGGCAGGCACGATCTGGGTGCTCGAGGCGCCATGGTCGAGGCCGAGCCGCGACAGGCCCGCGCGCAGGCGGTCGCCCAGCGCCGCGAGGTGGGCGCGCTCGGCGTCCATGCCGGGCACGAGGTCGAGCGCGGCGTCGATAGCGCCCAGCACCGCAGGGGGCGGCGCGGTCGTGAAGATAAAGCCGCTGGCGGTGTTGACGAGGTAGTCGATCAGCGCCTGCGAGCCCGCGACATAGGCCCCGAATCCGCCGAGCGCCTTGCTGAAGGTGCCCATGATCAGGTCGACCCGGCCCGGAATTTCGGCCGAAAGACCCGCGCCGCCGGGGCCGAGGACGCCGGTGGCATGGGCCTCGTCGATGAAGAGCACGGCATCGTGCGCTTCGGCGATGGCGGCAAGGCGTGCCATGTCGGCGCGGTCGCCGTCCATGCTGAACACGCTTTCGGTCAGGATCACCCGGGCCGGGGCATCGCGTCCCTTGTCGGCAAGCAACGTCTCGAGGTGGTCGAGGTCGTTGTGCCTGAACCGGTGCTGGCGCACGCCGGCCATGGCGATGCCTGCGTGCATGCTGGCGTGAATCAACCGGTCGGTGAAAATGGCGGCGCCCGGTACGGCTGCGAGCAGGGCGGGGATGACCGCGGCATTGGCCTGCCAGCCGCTGGCAAAGATCAATGCGGCCTGGGTCCCCTTGAACTGCGCGATGCGCGCTTCGAGCGCGAGATGCGCATCGCTCGTGCCCGTGACCAGCCGCGATGCGCCGGAGCCGGTGCCTAATCGTGCGGTCCATTCGCGCGAACGCTCGATCAGCAGGGGATGACGGGCAAGTCCGAGATAGTCGTTGCTGGAAAAGTCGACCAGTTCGCGCCCCTCGCGGATCACGCGGCCGCCGCCGGCAAGGGCAGCCGCGCGCAAGGTGCGGCGCTGTCCGGCGCTCTCGATCCGCGCGAGCGCGGACTTGAGAAGGGAATCGAGCCTGCTCATCGCAGGTGCCGGTATGGCAAGCTGAGCCTTTGTACAATGGCGCTAGGGAAATCGGCGCCAGGGGCACGGTCTTTCAACGATAGGGCGTGTTGGATTTTTTAAGAGTTTACGGGCTATACAATCGATAGCATAGTTGCTTCCCTGACGCCCGAAGTCGGACGCGGGCGTTGATTGGCCCGGTGCCGGATCGCTTCTCTTCCATTCTCTCTCCGCGATCCTGCACCGGGCATTTTTCCCCTGGCCGCACAGGTGCAATGCGAGGGATCAGCTTTCGAACAGGTCGAGGTAGGCCACCACGTCGTTGTCGGTGGCGATGAACAGCCCGTCCTGCACGTCTTCGGGTTGCTGCGCCGCGATTCGCATGGCTTCGGACAGGGGGCCGTAGAACAGGGTATGTGCCGCGCCGCCTTCGGGACCGGCATCGAGGTGATAGAGGCGCACTGTCGCGCTCTCGTAAGTCGTGCGCATCAGTCCGGGGCCCCGTTGTTGCCGGAGTCCTTTTCGCGCCGTGCACCGTCGACCGTACGGGCAAGCCGCTCCGCTTCGGCCTCGGTTGCCTTGCGCTCTGCCGCGGTGCGTCCGTGCCGGGCGCGATTGCTGTCCGTCTGCGCCTTGTCGGCGGCGCGGGCCTTGGCCTTGCGGGCCAGGCGAAGGTTGATGATTTCGGCCATGTCCGGCCTGTCTTACGCCTCGACGGGGGTTGTCGTCACGCCCAGATCGGGCAGGCCGACCGATCGCTTGCCCGAAAAGTCGGTGCGCACGACGATCAGGCCGTCCTTTTCCAGATAATCGAGCAGGCGCTGGACCCGGCGCGGGCTGCTGGTGCCGTAGATGCGCGCCAGTTCCATGTCGTCCGGGCACGGTTTTCCGTCCATAGCTGCGCGGGCGAGGACGTAGAACGTCGCCAGCGCGTCGTCGGGCACGTGCTTGGCAAGGTTGAGCAGGTCGAGCCAGCGTTCGTCCTCCGGATCCTCGATCCCCGCAAGGGCGGCGGCAAATCCGCGGCGGAACATCGTGGCGTCGAGGCCGCGGATCGAAATGCCCTTCATCCGGCAGCGGATCGTGAAATCCTGGAACAGTGTGGTCGAGGACTGGAACGTGCAGTCCTCCTCCTGCGCCATGGCGTTGAGGATCTCGACCATCGCCGCGCGGTTTTCTTCCGGCTCGGGTTCGGGCCGTTCGGGGCGCGGGGCGGGATCGGCCACGCTGTCGGACGTCGCGATGCTGGCCGACAGCTCCTCGACGTCGAGGCGCGGTCGCGGCGCCGGGCGCGGGAATTCGGGGCGCTCGGGCTCGACGTGCAGGTCGGCGTGGAGCAGTTCGCGCATGTCCTCGGTGCTGGCGGTCGGCAGCGGGGCGAGGCCGGGCGTCACCGACTTCGCGCCGGTCCGGACCGAACCGATGTTCACCGCGACCGGGCGGCGCGCGATGGCCGGGCCGAGACCGAGGAACTGGCCGCGCGCAAGATCGCGGATCTGTTCGGCCTGGCGGCGTTCCATGCCCAGCAGGTCGGCCGCGCGCACCATGTCGATGTCGAGGAAGGTGCGGCCCATCAGGAAGTTGGATGCTTCGGCCGCGACGTTCTTGGCCAGCTTGGCAAGGCGCTGGGTGGCGATCACCCCGGCGAGGCCGCGCTTGCGCCCGCGGCACATCAGGTTGGTCATCGCGCCCAGCGATATGCGGCGGGCTTCCTCGGAAACTTCGCCGGCGGCGGCAGGCGCGAACATCTGCGCCTCGTCGACCACAACCAGCGCCGGGTACCACTGTTCGCGCGGGGCATCGAACATGGCATTGAGGAATTGCGCGGCGCACTTCATCTGCTGGTCGATTTCCAGCTCGTCGAGCGCAAGAACAACCGAGGCGCGGTGCTGGCGGATGCGCGAGCCGAGCCGGACGATCTCGGCCTCGCCATAGGCCGCTCCGTCGATCACGACATGGCCGAATTCCTCGGCAAGGCTGACGAAATCGCCTTCGGGGTCGATCACTACCTGCTGGACGATGGCGGCGCTCTCTTCGAGCAGGCGGCGCAGCAGGTGCGACTTGCCGGACCCGGAATTGCCCTGCACCAGCAGGCGGGTCGCGAGAAGCTCCTTGATGTCTATCCTGATCGCCTCCCCGCTGGGGGTCTGGCCGATGACGATTTCTGCACTCACCGGTCCTGCATTAAGCAGGCGGACCAGGGGAATCAAAGGTGCGAGGCGCTTTTATCCATAGCTTGGGGCCACCCGGCGGCCTGCGGCGCGGTTCGCCGCCGGCGGGGCTCTATCGGTCCAAGGTACAATTGGCGGGCCATCCCGACAGGCGCACAATGCCCATCGAAACTTCATGCCAGAACATGAATGGAGATTGGGATGCTGGAACAGGCCATGAGCAAATTCACCGGCGATTCGCTAATCCGCGAACGCTTCGACAACTTCATCGGCGGCAAGTGGGTGGCCCCGGTCCGGGGCGAGTATTTCGACAATATCTCGCCCGTCACCGGCCAGGTCGTCTGCCAGGTCGCGCGCGGCACGGCGGAGGACATCGAACTTGCGCTCGATGCTGCCCATGCCGCCCGCGAGGCATGGGGCCGCGCCTCGACCATCGAGCGTTCCAACACCCTGCTGAAGATTGCCGACCGAATGGAAGCCAATCTCGACAAGCTTGCACTCGTCGAGACGATCGACAACGGCAAGCCGATCCGCGAGACGACGGCTGCCGACATCCCGCTTGCGATCGATCACTTCCGTTACTTCGCCGCCTGCGTTCGCGCGCAGGAAGGTTCGCTGGCAGAGATCGACCACGACACCGTGGCCTATCACTTCCACGAACCGCTCGGCGTGGTCGGCCAGATCATCCCGTGGAACTTCCCGATCCTGATGGCGGCCTGGAAGCTCGCCCCGGCTCTCGCCGCGGGTAACTGCGTGGTGCTCAAGCCTGCCGAGCAGACGCCGATGGCGATCATGGTGCTGGCCGAGATGATCGCCGACATCCTGCCTGCCGGGGTGCTCAACATCGTCAACGGCTTCGGCATCGAGGCCGGCAAGCCGCTTGCCACCAACAAGCGCATCGCCAAGATCGCCTTCACCGGCGAGACGACGACCGGCCGCCTGATCATGCAGTATGCGTCGGAAAACCTGATCCCGTGCACGCTGGAACTGGGTGGCAAGAGCCCCAACATCTTCTTCGCCGACGTGATGGCCGAGGACGACGACTTCCTCGACAAGGCGCTCGAAGGCTTCGCCATGTTCGCGCTCAACCAGGGAGAGGTCTGCACCTGCCCGAGCCGGGCGCTCGTCCACGAATCGATCTACGACCGCTTCATGGAAAAGGCGATTGCCCGGGTCGAGGCGATCAAGCTGGGCAGCCCGCTCGATCCTTCGACGATGATCGGCGCGCAGGCATCGAACGACCAGCTCGAGAAGATCCTGTCCTACATCGACATCGGCAAGGGCGAGGGCGCCAGGGTCCTCACCGGCGGCGAACGCTTCGTGCAGGAAGGCGAGCTGGCCCAAGGATACTACATGCGCCCGACCGTCTTCGAAGGGCACAACAAGATGCGCATCTTCCAGGAGGAGATCTTCGGTCCGGTTCTTTCCGTGACGAAGTTTTCCAGCGATGAAGAGGCGCTCGAGATCGCCAACGACACGCTCTACGGTCTGGGCGCCGGCGTCTGGAGCCGCGACGGCACCCGTGCCTACCGCTTCGGTCGCGGTATCCAGGCGGGCCGCGTGTGGACCAACTGCTACCATGCCTACCCGGCCCATGCGGCCTTCGGCGGCTACAAGCAGTCGGGCATCGGGCGCGAAACCCACAAGATGATGCTCGACCATTACCAGCAGACCAAGAACCTGCTGGTCAGCTACAGTCCGAAGGCACTCGGTTTCTTCTGATGTCCTCGGTTCGGGCCTTTGCAGGCTTACCGGTGTCGGTCCCTTCTCTCCACCAGCCCATGACCGGCACCGGAACCCTTGCGCCGACGGGTGGCCGCCGGGCCACGCGTCGCCCTTTCGCGCCATGAGCCTTGCCGTGCCCGCCCGCATCCTTGCCACGCCCGAGGCCGAGGCGTGGATCGAGCGCTTGCGGGCGAAGCACGGCGATCTCATGTTTCACCAGTCCGGCGGTTGCTGCGACGGATCTGCGCCGATGTGCTTTTGCGCGGGCGAGTTTCGCGTCGGCGGTCAGGATGTACTGCTGGGCACACTAACGGGCGATACGCAGGTCTGGATTGGCGCGGCGCAATTCGAATACTGGCGGCACACCCAGGTCACCATAGACGTCGTGCCGGGCCGCGGATCGGGCATGAGCCTCGAGGCTCCCGAGGGCGTGCGTTTCATCATCCGGTCGCGCGTGTTCAGCGATGCCGAGGCCGAGGCGCTGGCGGCGGCCGGAGAGCCTCGACGCGGGGATGCGCCCCCGGGAAACGAGAGCCGATAGGACCGAAAGAATTGGCTCGAATTTCCTTGGCGGCCGGCTGGCATGGCCCTAGGAATCCGGGAGACCGGCACTCGCTCGCAAGACAGAAGCGAGGCCGGCGGGAGACAGGCGAATGGACATGGAAGTGCAGCATGGCAAGGACCGGCTGGTGGCCAGCACCTCGCGCGCGCAGGACCCGGTGGCTGCCGTGGCCGAACTTGTCGAAGGGCTGGACGGCTGCGAGTTGGCCGGCGGCCTGCTGTTCTGTTCGCACCGCTACCCGCGTGACGACCTGGCCCGCGAACTGGGCCGCTCTTTGCCGGGGGTGCCACTGGTCGGCTGCACCAGCGCCGGGGAACTGACCGATCGCGGTTACGATACCGACAGCCTTCTGCTGATCGGCTTTCCGGCCTCCAGCTTTTCGATGGCGGCGCTGCGCTTCGACGATCTCGATCATTTCGATCCGCAGACGGCGCAAGGAGCGATCCGCCAGCTCGTTTCCGGCGCGCGGCTGGATCATGGCGCGGCCGGCGACCTGCATCAGGTCGCGCTGTTCTTCGTCGATGGCCTTTCGCACCGCGAAGAACTGCTGACGATGACGGCGCAGCACGCCCTGGGCGATGTCCAGCTCATCGGCGGGTCGAGTGGGGACGACCTATCCTTTGCAGAGACCGCGGTGCTGCACGAGGGCGAATTTCATTCCGATGCCGCGGTAATCGCGCTGCTCACCAGCCGGCGGCCGATGCACGTCTTCAGTGCCAGTCACTACCAGCCCGGTCCGGCCAAGATGGT
This sequence comes from Novosphingobium sp. PY1, assembly GCF_017312445.1. Classification (NCBI taxonomy): domain Bacteria; kingdom Pseudomonadati; phylum Pseudomonadota; class Alphaproteobacteria; order Sphingomonadales; family Sphingomonadaceae; genus Novosphingobium; species Novosphingobium sp. PY1. The sequence continues at coordinate 428,576 of NZ_BLTI01000004.1, forward strand.
CATCACGCAGGCCGATCCGGAAACGCGCACGGTCTTCGAGATCAACGCGGCGCCGGCTGCGGAAGAATACCGGCGGCTTGCCGGAAGCCCGGCCGAGACGCTCGACGTCCACTTCTTCGCAGCCCATCCGCCCATGGTGCGCACCGGCGGGCAGTACCACGTGCGCTCGATCCAGTCGGCCAATCCCGACGGCAGCCTGACTTTCTACTGCGCCATCGATACCGGGGTGGTCTTGACCATCGGCGAGCCGGTCGACCGCATTGCCTGGCTGCGCGAACTGTTCGGCAAGGTGGGCGCGCGGGTCGGCGAGATCGATCACATCATCGGTTTCGACTGCGTGCTCAACCGGCTGGATGCCGAGGACCGCCAGATCTCGCGCGAGATTTCGGCGCTCTACTCCGAGTTCAACGTACTGGGCTTCAGCACGTATGGCGAGCAGTTCCTGGCCGCGCACATGAACCAGACCTTCAGCGGCCTGGCGATCGGACGCTGATGGCGATGGGCATGGCGGCGGATACCGGCGAGGTGGAAGAGCTGAAGCTGCGGATTGCCCGGCTGGAAAAGATCAATGCGGCGCTGATGGATCGGGTCGAGCGCTCGACCGACATTCAGGGCGGGGCGTTCTCGATGTTCGAGACGGCGATTTCGCTGGAAGCCATGGTGCGCGACCGCACGGGGGCGCTCGAGGAAGCGCTGGGCCGCCTCAACGATGCCAATGCCGAACTGGCCGCCGCACATGCCGCGGCCAGTTCGGCCCGGACCCTTCTGCGCGATGCGATCGAGTCGCTGAGCGACGGCTTCGCGCTGTTCGGCAGCGACGACCGCATGGTGCTGTGCAACCGCGCCTTCCTGAAGATCTTTCCCTATTTCGAGGACATCAGCGAGGCCGCGCCCGAGTTCTCGCAGCTGGCCTCGCACCTTGCCCAGTCGGGTGCGGCCCTGGCATCGCGCGATGCACCCGAACGCTGGCTGCAGGACCGGGTGGCGCGCCATCGCCTGGCGCAGGGTGCGCATGTGCAGGCGCTGTCGGATGGGCGCTGGATCCAGATCAACGAACTCAAGACCAGCGACGGCGGCACCGTCGGCATCTACACCGACATCACCTCGGTCAAGGCCGAGGACGCCCGGCAGCGCGCCCGCGAACTGGCCGAACGCAACCTTGCGCTGCAGGCAACGCTCGATACCCTGTCCGAAGGCGTCTGCCTGTTCGATCCGCAGCGGCGCCTGCAGGCCTGGAACGAGGGCATGTTGACGATCCTCGGGCTGGGTACGGACGCCCCGGGAAACGGGCTCGACAATCACGCCGCGCTCTCGGAATGGTGTATCCTCAATCTTGGTCTCGACCGGCCCGATGCGCTCGACTGGCGCGAGGGCGGGGCTGCGCAGGTGGCGACCCAGTGCATGATCGCTGAACGGCATTTCACCGTGCGTTCGGTCCCGCTCAAGAACGGCGGCATGGTCTTCACTTTCGACGACGTGACCGATCGCGTGCGGTTCCAGCGTTCGTTGACCGAGACAGCCGAGACGCTTGAGCGGCGGGTCGCCGAACGCACGGCCGAACTCGTCGATCTCAACCGCCAGCTCGTCGAGGCGAAGAACGAGGCGGAGACGGCCAACCGTTCGAAGACCAGCTTCATCGCCGCTGCCAGCCATGACCTGCTGCAGCCGCTCAATGCCGCGCGGCTGTTCGTTTCGGCGATGGACGGGCAGGACATGCCGGCCAAGTCGCACAGCCTCGTGCAGCAGGCCTCGACCGCGCTGGACTCGGTGGAAGACTTGCTCGAAGCGCTGTTCGAGATTTCGCGTCTCGATGCCGGGGCGATCCAGCCCGAGTTCACCGATATCTCGCTCAACCAGATCCTGCGCGCCTTGCGGATCGAGTTCGCCCCGCTGGCGCAGGCCGGCAAACTTGCCTTCGACGTTCCCGAAACCGCGCTGTGGGTGCGCAGCGATCAACGCCTGCTGCGCCGGGTGCTGCAGAATTTCGTCTCGAACGCGATCCGCTATACCGAAGAGGGCCGCGTCGCGGTGGAATTGACCCTGAAGGGCGATCAGGTGGTCGTCACCGTACGCGACACCGGCCCGGGCATAGCCGCGTCCGATCGTGACGAGATTTTCGAGGAGTTCCGCCGCATCGGCAAGACGCAGAAGATCCCGGGCAAGGGGCTGGGCCTTGCCATCGTGCGCCGCGTCTCGACGATGCTCGGCCATGAGATCGGCCTGGACACGGCACTGGGAGCGGGGGCGGCGTTCTCGATCCGCCTGCCGCGCGCCGAACCGGCTGCGCTGCCGGCCGAAGCGCGGCCTGCAGCCGTGAACGGCGGCAGCGAAGCCGGGGGGCTCGTTCTCGTGGTAGACAACGACCCGGCAATCCTTTCCGGCATGGAAGCCCTGCTGGAGAACTGGGGGCTCGATGTCGTCGCCGTCGGCGATCCGCAGGACCCGGCCGCGCTGACTGCCATGAAGCAGGGCCCGGCCATGCTGATCGTCGACTACCACCTCGACGACGAGGTGACCGGCGATGTCGCAATTGCCCAGCTGCGTGAGAAGGCGGGCTCGCAAGTGCCGGCGATGGTGATTACCGCCGATCGCGGTGAGGAGACCAAGGCGCGGCTTGCCGGGCTGTCGCTTCCGGTCCTGCACAAGCCGGTAAAGCCCGCTCAATTGCGGGCCCTGCTGCGCCAGCTCGAGGTGATCTGACCAGGCGCGGTTTGGCAGGGAACTTCGACAAGCTCATCCTGAGCCTGTCGAAGGCTGGGGAACTTGGCGCTACCTGGCCGCGATCACCCCCTGAAACCGATCTTTCCCGCCATGATCACCGCCTGCGTGCGGCTGAAGACGTTCATCTTCTGCAGGATTGCCGAGACGTGGGCCTTCACCGTCGTCATCGAGACGTCCAGCTCATAGGCGATCTGCTTGTTGAGCCGCCCGGCGACGAGATGGCCGAGGACGACGCGCTGCTGCGGGGTGAGGCTGTCGATGCGCGCGCGGATGAGGTCTTCTTCCGCGGCTTGCGTATCGTCGACCTCCAGTTCGGGCATATAGATCTCTCCGGAGAGGACCTGTTGCAGGGCATCGACGATCGCGGCACGCTTCAGTGACTTTGGCACGAAGCCCGCCGCGCCGGCGGCCAATGCATCGCGTACCACGTTGCGGTCGCACACGCCCGAGACCATCACGACCGGTGTCGCAGGGAAGTCGTCGCGCAGGCGTTCCAGCCCGGAAAGGTGCGAGACGTCGGGGATGTTGAGGTCGAGCAGCATCAGGTCGACGTCGCCCGATGCCGACAGCACCTGCAGGGCGCTTTCCAGGCAGTCCGCTTCGAGGATCTCGCAGTCGGGGAAAGTATCGTCGAAGATCGAGCGCAGGCCGTCACGGACCAGCGAATGGTCGTCGACGATCAGGACGCGGTCCGGTGCGGTGAACTCTTCCATGGTTCTGTCCCTGGCGACCAATATGCTCATGAAGTTAACCCGGGGAGGTTGGGCGCGCCAGTCCCGGACTGGCGCGCCGGTTGCCGTGCTGACCGCTTACTTGGGCAGCTTGAATACCCAGAGCATGCCGCCCTGGCTGATTTCCTTGAACGTCTTGGCGACTTCGCCGCCCCAAAGCGGAACCGCGCCGCCCCAGCCGGACATCACCGCGACGTACTGTTCGCCGTCCTGCATCCAGGTGATCGGCGAACCGACGACGCCCGATCCGGTCTGGAACTTCCACAGCTCCTTGCCCGTTTTTGCATCGAAGGCCTTGAGGTAGCCTTCCGGCGTACCGGTGAAGACGAGGTTGCCGTGCGTCGTCAAGACGCCGCCCCAAAGCGGCGCCGCATTCTTGTATTCCCACACGATCTTGCCGGTCTTCGGGTCCATCGCGCGCAGGGCGCCGATGTGGTCTTCGGCGATCGGCCTGATGGTGAAACCCGCGCCGAGGTAGGCCGCGCCCTTCTTGTAGGCGATCGGTTCGTTCCAGATGTCCATGCCCCAGTCGTTGGAGGGCACGTAGAACAGGCCGGTGTCCTGCGAATAGGCCATCGGCATCCAGTTCTTGCCGCCCAGGAACGAAGGCGAGGCGAACACCGACTTGCCCTTGTCCGGACCGGCCGGTGCGCCGGGGCGGTTGGCATCGACGTAGTTGGGACGGCCGGTCTTGAGGTTGATGCCGTTCGCCCAGGTCGTCTCCATCACGAACTTGTGCGCGCCCAGAAGCTTGCCGTTGCTGCGGTCGAGCACATAGAAATAGCCGTTGCGGTCGGCCTTGGCGCCCAGCTTCATCGGCTTGCCGTTCATCGTCGCGTCGAAGGGAATGAATTCGTTGACGCCGTCGAAGTCCCAGCCGTCGTGCGGGGTGGTCTGGTAGTGCCACTTGATGACGCCGGTGTCGGCGTCGATGGCCAGGGTGGAACTGGTGTAGAGGTTGTCGCCCGGGCGCAGGTGGCTGTTCCAAGGCGCCGGGTTGCCGGTGCCGAAGAATAGCAGGTTGGTGCCCGGATCATAGGTGCCGCCCAGCCAGGTGGCGCCGCCGCCCGTCTTCCACATGTCGCCCGGCCAGGTCGCGCCGGTCTTGCCGGTCACGCCGTTTTCCTTGCCGTTGAGCATGCCCATGTGGCCTTCGATGGTCGGGCGCGACCAGATCAGCTCGCCGGTGTCGACGTTGCGCGCCTGCACTTCGCCGATGATGCCGAATTCGCCGCCGGAATTGCCTGTGATGACCATGTCCTTGACGATCAGCGGAGCGGCGGTGGCAGAGTATCCCGCCTGATAGTCGGCGAGCTTCTTGTTCCACACGACCTTGCCGGTCTCGCGGTTGAGCGCGATGAGGTGCGCATCGAGGGTTGCGAAGATCACCTTGTCGCCGTGAATCGCCGCGCCGCGGTTGACCACGTCGCAACACGGCATGATCGCGTCAGGCAGGCGGGCGTCGTATTCCCACTTCTTCTCGCCGGTGCGCGCATCGAAAGCGAAGAGACGCGAATAGGAACCGGTGACGTAGATGGTGCCGTCATATACCAGCGGCTGGGCTTCCTGACCGCGCTGCTTTTCCCCGCCGAGCGAGGCCGCGAAGGCCGGTACGAGCTTGCTGACATTGTCGCTGTTGAGCGTGTCCAGCGGCGAGAAGCGCTGCTGCCATGGCCCCAGGCCATAGCTGAGAACGTCGCCGGTGGATTCGGCATCCTTCATGAGGTCGGCGCTGGTCGGGCCGGCCGCATGGAGCGGTACGGCTATCGTACTGCCAGCCGCGGCGAGCACCGCGATGAGTTTTGAGAAACGCCGCTTCATCCTATCCCTCCTTGTTGCTTGTGCGCCGAGTTCAGGTGCCGGTAGTCGACCTGGTGCCCCCGGACGTCGACGGTCAGCCTAGTCGTTGGAGAGGGGCGGACAATTGAACCTTGGGACAAGACGGGAGGAGTAAGCGCATCTTCGGGAAGCTGTCGCAGGGCGCGCGGCAAGGGCGGCCAGAAGCGGGCGGGTCGCGCGGATGTCGGGGAAGGATGCGGTTCGGGGGACGCCGGTCGCAGTCGGCGTCCCCGTCCCCCTGGTTCACGAAGCGGAGGGCTGAGCGGCGAGAGCCGGCTGCCACTCGACTCCGTGTCGAGCGAAGATCGTCTTCATCCGGCCGTCGGCGGCCATGGCCATGATCTCTTCCTCGAGGACGAAGCCGAGCGAGCGGCTGTTTTCCTTGACCGCGATGCCGATGTCCCAGCCCGGCGACAGCATCGCGGGCAGCGGTCCCTTGCGCTTGCGGATCGCGGCATCGGGATGGTCGGCAAGCACGGCCTCGATCTGCGCGCGACTGGCGACGGCGAAGTCGGCCTTGTCCTCGCCCAGCGCCGCGACCGCGGCATAGCCGCTCGGCAGGTGGGTCACGTCCCTGGCAAGAATGCCGCCGAAGCTGCCCAGCAGGTAGAAGTCGGGGATCGAATCCAGTTCGGCCGCCAGTCGCTTGCCGCGCATCTGGACGGGTGGGGCCTCGCAATCGCCGATATCGGCCGCGCAGGCCGCGCCGAAGCTCTCGCGGTAATAAGGTGCGAGGAAGACGACGTTGTCCTCCTGCGCCATGATCTGGCGGTCGAACGGCACGTGCAGCATCACGTCGCAGCGCTGGAAACCCAGCAGGCCGCCGCGCCATACGACGTTGCGCAAGTCGTCCGACAGCTCCTCGTCGGCCGGGAACAGCGCGATGTCGGCGCGCACGCCAAGATGTTCGGCCAATGCGCGGGCAAGTTCGACATCGATCCCCGAGGGCGTGCCGTCCCGGTCCCACGACCAGGGCCGGTTGTCGGCATAGAGCCCGACGCGCAGCACGCCCAGTTCGCGGACTTTCTCCAGCGGGGCGGCGAGCAGCGGTGCCGGGCGCAGGGCGGCAGGCAGGGCGAGCGCGCCGAGCGCGCCCGCCAGCCCGGTCAGGAACGACCTGCGGCTATCGCCTGCCACTTCTCAGTCCTCGGTGTGCTGGGTTTCCAGCCAGGCGCGGATCGCCCAACCGGCCTTTTGCCCCAGAACATCGCCGAAGGGCGGCATGTAGACCTTGCCGTCGTGGCTGGAGCCGTGGCGGAAGCGTTCGACGAACCATTCGTCTCCCGATGCGCCCAGTTCGAGATAGCGCAGGTCCGGCGCGATACCGCCGGAAATCGCCTGCAGGCCGTGGCAGCGCGCGCAGTTCTGGCCATAGGCGGATTCGCCGATCTCGATGGCCTTCCGGTTGCCGGTATAGGGGTTCTCTTCGAGCCAGTGGTCGTTGCCGCCCTCGATATCGGGCAGGGCGCTGGTGTCGACCGCCTGCGGCGTCACGTTGCCGTGCGCATGGAGGTTGCCGGCGATGGAGAGGGAAGCGATGGCCGCCGCGCCAAGCAGGGCCGAGCGGCCGATTGTCAGTTTCATGGTCAGTCATCCTCTGCGACTTGCGGCCTTGCGACTTCGGATTGCCTCCGGTTGCCGCCGCCTTGTTGCCGTTCTGGATAACCGAGAGCCGCGCGCCGCCCCAATTGGACTATGGTACCAGACCAAGGTGCAATTCCCTGCGGGCAGGCCCGTGATAGGCTTGCCGTCATGGAGAGATGCCTGAACCGGATCGCGCTGGTCGCTTGCGCCGCGCTCTCGCCGCTCGTTTGCGCCGCACCTGCACTTGCCGGGGACCAAAGCGCCGCGACCAGGGCCTATGTCAGCAATGAGCGTTCCTCGACGGTCACTGTTGTCGACCTCGTTAGTGGCAAAGCCGTGGCGAACTGGCCGGTGGGCCATCGCCCGCGCGGCATCGCGCTCACCCGCGACGGCAAGTACCTGCTTGTCTGCGCCAGTGCCGACAACGCCGTGGAAATGCGCGATCCGCAGACCGGGGCGCTCGTCTCGGTCCTGCCCTCGGGAGCCGATCCGGAGCAGTTCTTCGCCTCGCACGACGGGAGGCTGCTGTTCATTGCCAACGAGGACGACGGCGCGGCCACTGCGGTCGATCTCGCCAAGGGTCGCCTTGCCTGGCAGGTTCCGGTCGGGGAAGAGCCGGAAGGGATCGCCGAAAGCCCCGATGGCAAATGGCTGCTCGTCACCAGTGAGGAGGACGCGACCGTCGCCTGGATCGACCTCGCCACGCGCGAAGTGGTCGAGGAAATGGAGACGCAGACCCGGCCGCGCCACGTCGAATTCACGCCCGACGGCGCCCATGTGTGGGTGGCCGCGGAAATGGCGGGCGTCGTCCAGATCGCCGATGTCGCGAGCCGCTCGGTAATCGCGACCATCGCCTTCGCCCCGCCCGGCGTGCCGGCATACAAGGTCATGCCCTGCGGCATCCGCTTCACGCCCGATGGCCGCACCGCCGTCGTCGCATTGGGGCGGGCCAATGCCGTGGCGGTGATCGACGTCGTCAGCCGCAAGGTGCGCGGCTACATCGCCGTGGGCGAGAGGCCCTGGCACCTGGCGATCCTGCCCGGCGGCAAGCGTGCGCTCGTTGCCAATGGCGGCAGCGACGACCTTTCGGTGGTCGACCTCGAGGCACTGTCAGTCACGGCGACGATCCCTGCGGGCGAAGGACCTTGGGGCGTCGCGATCGGCCATTAGCCCTCGTTCCAAAGTACAGGAACCAAAGTCCAATACCCGCCGGGGCACTCCCGGCCCATCATCTTCCCCAGTCGCAGGAATAGTCGACACCATCTTACCGAAGGGGGAAGGATAATGATCTCCAGGATCATTCTACGTGGCTCTGCCGCGCTGGGGGCACTCGCCCTGGCAAGCGCGCCGGCATATGCCGGAACGGGCGAAACGCTGCTCAAGCGCCTTCATGAAAAAGGCATCCTGAGCGATGACGAATACGCCGAATTGCTGGCCGAGGAACAGGCGCAAGCGGCTCCGCCGTCCAGCGCCGCACCGATGGAAAGGGCACAGGAAACGCTCGATTCCAGCCGTATGGTGCGCATGACCGAAAGCGGGATCGGCATGGAAGTCGGCCCCGCCACGATCAGGTTCTCCGGCTCGGTCAACGGCTTCTATGTCCACGACAATCCGGATACGCCCTCGGCCACGACAAGCGTGGTGGGCGGCATCGCCAGTGTCGGCACCCGCAATTCCAGCGCGGTGCGCAACGGTCTGCTGCCCGGCTACCTGACCGTTTCGGTCTCGACCAAGCAGGAGGGCTGGGACATCGGCGCCTTCTTCGGTCTCTATCCCGGCATCAATTCGACTGCCTGGGGGGCGCTGGGCGCAAACAACGGGGGTCAGCCGACGGCGCTGGCGACGGCGGGTATCGATGCCCGCCAGACCTACCTGACATTCGGCAAGCCCGGGCTGGGCACGGTCAAGATCGGCCGCGACATCGGCCTCTTTGCCTCGGAAGGCATCCTCAACGACATAACGCTGTTGTCCTCGGGCACGCCGGGCAACAACGTCGCGCCGGGCAATACGACGCTGGGCCGCATCGGCGTGGGCTACATCTACACCGATTTCCAGCCGCAGATCACGTATACCAGCCCCAAGTTCTCGGGTTTCCAGGCCTCGGTCGGCGTCTTCCAGCCGCTCGATTCCCTGACCGGTCCGGCGCAGAGCAATGCAAGTCCGGGCGTGCAGGGCAAGCTGACCTATGACGGCAAGCTCGGCGGTATCGGCACCCGGTTCTGGGTCTCCGGCGTCAGCCAGAAGCACGACATCGCGGCAGGCGGCAGCTACACAGGCAAGGGGCTGGACCTGGGCGGCAAGGTCACGGCGGGACCGATTGCGGTGACCGGTTACTACTATACCGCCAGGGGCCTTGGCACGACGGTCTTCGGCCTCTTCGATACCGACGCCTTGGGCAATCCGCGCAAGAGCGACGGCTTCTATGCCCAGGCTCTCGCTACTTTCGGCAAGATCGGAGTCGGTGCCAGCTACGGCGAAAGCTCGCTGCACCATGCCAATGCGGCCGACGCGCTGGCCAATCCCGATCTGGTCAAGACCAACTCCAGCTATGTCGGACAGCTTCGCTACGGCCTGACGAGCTGGGTCACGCTTATCGGCGAATACGTACACTCGAAGGCCAGGGCCCACAGCGGCAACGCGGCCGAGAGCGATGCCATGGCGCTGGGCGGGATCCTCTTCTTCTGAGGCGCTTCCCGACCCCGTGCGGCGTGCTTCCCCGCCGCACGGGGCATCCCGGCAGCCCCGCCTCCTACCGGGGCTGCCGGGATCTCCGGCTCCCTTTTTCGTCACCCGTAGGCAGGTCGCAGAGATATGGATGACTTTCGTTTCCCGGGTGCCATGCGTGGCCCATTCACCATCACCGCCACGGCGCTTGCGCTGGCCTTGCTGTCCCCGGGCCTCGCGCGGGCCGAGGAGGCCGCCGACGCGGGCGAAATTCTCGTCACCGGGCGCGGGCTTGAGGAAACCCCGGGGACGCCCGCCTATTCCACGGTAGAGATCGAGCGGAAGGAGATCCTCTCTGCGCCGTCCGGCCGGATCGAGGACGTGCTGACCTCGGTCGCAGGTTTCCAGCAGTTCCGCCGTTCCGACAGCCGCTCGTCCAATCCTTCGGCGCAGGGCGTGACCTTGCGGGCGCTGGGCGGCAATGCCTCGAGCCGCGCACTGGTCCTGCTCGACGGGGTGCCGATGGCCGATCCCTTCTTCGGCTACATTCCGCTTCCCGCCCTGGCTCCCGACCGCCTGGGCCGTATCCGGGTTACGCGCGGCGGCGGTTCCGGTCCCTTCGGTTCAGGCGCGCTCTCGGGCACGATCGAGCTGGATAGCGCCGCGACCGAGGATCTCGGCCTGGTCTCGGGCAGCATCATCGCCAACCAGCGCGGCGAAACCGAGGCGAGCGCCTCGATCGCGCCGCAACTGGGATCGGGATTCGTCGTCGCCAGCGCGCGCTGGGATCGCGGCAAGGGCTTCTGGACCACGCCGGGTGACGAGCGCGTTCCCGCTTCTGCCCGTGCGCGCTTCGATTCATGGTCGGCCAGTCTGCGTGCGATCGCACCGCTTGCGGGCGACGTGGAACTGCAGGCCCGCGGCCTCGTCTTCGGGGACCGCCGCAGCCTGCGCTTCCAGGGCGCGGACAGTGCAACCGAAGGGCAGGATGCCAGCCTGCGTCTTGTCGGTCGGGGTGGCTGGAAGTTCGATGCGCTGGTCTATGTCCAGGCCCGCAACTTCAGCAATGTCGTCGTCAGCTCGACACGCTTCGTGCCGGTGCTCGACCAATACAAGACGCCCGCGACCGGGATCGGCGGCAAGTTCGAACTGCGCCCGCCGCTGGGCGAGGCCCATGTGCTGCGGCTCGGTACCGACTGGCGGCGCACTTCGGGGACCATGCAGGAAGCGGCGATAAGTGCCTTTACCGGCAAGATCACCGCGCGCCGACGGGCCGGTGGGCACAATACCGTCCTCGGCTTCTTCGCCGAGGACGACTGGACGCTGGGGCCGGTCGTCCTCACTGGTGGCCTGCGCGGGGACAGGACGGTCATTGCAGGCGGGTATTTCACCGAGAGAAGCCCCGATGGCCTTGCCGTCAGCGACGAGCGCTACCCGGACCGGGCCGACTGGACATTGAGCTACCGCGCCGGCGTGCTGCTCCATGCAAGCGAGACCGTTGCGCTGCGCGCCTCGGCCTACAGCGGGCTGCGCCTGCCAACGCTCAACGAACTCTACCGGCCCTTCACCGTCTTCCCGGTCGTCACCCTCGCCAATGCCGCCCTGCGCAACGAGAAGCTCGAAGGTTACGAGGCCGGGGTCGATTTCACTGCGTCACCGGGTCTGAAACTCTCTTTGACGGCGTTTGAAAATCGCATCGAGAATGCCATTGCCAACGTCACCATCGCCGCCAACCTGCGTCAGCGCCGTAATCTACCGGAAATCCGTTCGCGCGGGATCGAGGCCGCAGCGCACTTCGCGACCGGTCCGGTCAGGCTCGACGCCACGCTGGCATGGAACGATGCGAAGGTCCACGGCTCCGGGATTTCCGGGGATCTCGACGGCATGCGCCCGGCGCAGACACCGCGTCTTGCAGCCAGCGGGACCCTCGCATTCGTACCCGCCGACAGGTGGAGCGTGGCGCTGACCCTGCGCCATGTCGGTGCGCAATTCGAAGACGACCTGCAGACCGACGTCCTTCCCGCGGCCACGACGCTCGATGCCCTTGTGGAAATCCCTCTCGGCGCGCGTGCCTCATTGATCCTGCGCGGCGAAAACCTGTTTGACGAGAAGATCATAACCCGTAACTCTGGCGGTTCGTTGGACCTAGGCGTGCCCCGCACGCTGTGGGCCGGGTTTCGCTGGGGTCTGTGATCCGGACCCTGATCATGAGGGCATTTGATGACGGTCGAGAAGTACAATCTGGGGGCCCGTTGGTTCCACTGGACCCTTGCGGTTCTCGTCATTCTCAATCTGGCGTCCGGCCTGCTGCACGAACCGCTGGAGAAAGTCGTCCAGCTTATGACCGTGCACAAGTCGTTCGGCCTGACCATCCTGCTGGTCACGATCGGGCGGATCGTCTGGCGCCTGCGCTGGAAAAAGCCCGAGCTGCCCGATCACGTTTCGCCGATGGAGCGCATGGTCGCGTCGACCACGCATGTGGTGCTCTACGCCCTGATGCTGATCATGCCACTGACCGGCTGGATCTTCTCGTCGGCGGGCAAGTATCCGCTCAGCTACTTCGGCCTGTTCCTGTGGCCCAAGCTGCCGATCAGCAAGGACGGCCCGCTCGCAGGTCCGGCGCACGAAGGTCACGAGATCCTGGGCTGGGTGATGCTTGCGCTGGTAGTCCTGCATATCGCCGCCGCCCTGCGCCATCACTTCGTGCTCAAGGACGGTATCCTGCGCCGCATGATGTGAAGACCGGCCTGGCCGCGGCACTGGCTGCGGTCGCGCTGGTGTGGCCGGCCCCGTCCCGGGCGGACGAGGCGCCGCTGATCACGGTCGTCGCGCCCGGCGGCGCGATCGATCTCGACGAAGCCCGGGTCATCGATGCCCGGGCGCTCGATGCCGCGGCCCGGCCCGACCTTGGCCGCGCGCTGGAGCGAAAGGTACCGGGCCTTACTCTGGGCGGGGCGACCGGCAATGCCTGGCAGCCATCGATCGGTTGGCGCGGCTTTTCCGCTTCGCCGCTTCAGGGCGCGGAGCAGGGCCTTGCCGTCTATCTCGACGGCGTGCGCTTCAACCAGCCTTTCGGCGATGTCGTGCTTGTCGACCTGCTGCCCGAGGCGGCACTGGCGCGCGCGCGGCTCACCGAAGCGAGTCCGGTCCTTGGCCGCAATGCGCTGGCCGGATCGCTGCTGCTTGAAACCCACGACGGCACGACACTGCCCGGTCTGCGGCTCGCGCTCGACCGGGATAGCCTGGGCAGCATCGGAGGAATCGCGTCGGCCGGGCTTGGCGACGCGGATTCGAGCGTCCTGCTGGTAGCCGACCGGCGCGACGACGAGGGCTGGCGCGATGCCAGCCCCTCGCGGCTGGATCGGCTTTTCACCAAGGGATTGCACGCCGGGCAGGGCTGGGGGCTGGAGGTACAGGCGCTGGCGGCCCGAACCCGCCTGACCGGCAATGGCGTTTCGCCGGTGGAACTGCTGGCCGCAGACTACCGCGCCGTTTTCACCCGCCCCGATACGACGCGCACGTCGTTTCTGCGCCTTGTCGCCGCGCCATACGTCGAACTGGGAGCGAGTGGAAGGATCGAACTGCGCAGCCATTACCAGCGCCTCTTGCGGCAAAGCGCCAATGGCGATCTTGCCGACTTCGGCCCCTGCGACGGCGCCTCCGGGTTCCTGTGCCTTGGCGACGAAGAAGACGGCTTTTCCGAGCCCCTGCTGTCGGGAGGGGCGGCGGTTGCCGTCGATCCCGCCGTCGCGGATTACGCCGTCTTCAACCGTGGCCGCGAGCGGACGCACGGCGGCGGCGCGACGCTGCAATGGCTCGACGAGCGCGAGACCGATCATGGCACGCGCCGGTTCGCCGTCGGCCTCTCGTGGGAGCGGCACCGCACACGCTTTCGCGCCGTCAGTGAACTGGGCGCGCTGGAGGAAGACCGATCGGTCGAGGCGCTTGGCCACGTACTCGCCTCGGCGGACGGCGCGATCGCCCCGGTCGACGTGGATAGCCGGATGAGCGACCTGGCGCTGTTCGCAAGCGCCGAACAGCCGCTGACACGTGCGCTCACTGCCGAACTGGGCGCGCGCTGGGCACGCAATCGGGTCGAGCTCGACGACCGGCTCGGCACCGCCCTCGATGGCCGCCACCGCTTCGCCCGGATCAATCCATCGCTCGAATTCGACTATGCCTTGCAAAAGCACCTGCGCGCGACGGCGGGTTTCGCGATGACCAGTCGCATCCCGACGCCTGCGGAGCTTTCCTGCGCCGACCCCGAAGCGCCGTGTACATTGGCCAATTTCTTCATCGCCGACCCGCCGCTCAGGGCCGTCACCGCGCGCAACTGGCATGTCGGTCTGGAAGGCGCGCCGGGGAGACTGGGCTGGCGCCTGTCTCTCTGGCGCGCGGATACGCGAAACGATATCCGCATGGTTGCCTCGCAAGTGCGCGGGCGCGCCTACTTCGCGAATCTCGGGCGCAGCCGCAGGCAGGGCGTTGAGGTGTCGCTGGAATGGCACCGCGATGGCTGGCGCCTGAGCGCGGGCTACGCCTTCACCGACGCCCGGTTCCGCAGCCCGTTCCTGTTGTCGAGTCCGGCCAATCCCATGGCCGACGCGGAAGGGACGATCGCGGTTGCGCGCGGTGACCGGTTGCCCGGTACGCCGCGCCATGCGTTGAACCTCTACGCGGGCCGCGCGACGAACGCCTGGGAACTGGGCGCCGCGATGCGTGCGCGCACCGCGCAAGTGCTTATGGGCGATGAGGGCAACGACAATCCGCGCATACCTGGCTACGCCGTTTTCGACCTGTTCGGCAGGCTGACTCTGGCTCCGGGACTGGAACTGGCAGGCGAGCTGCGCAACCTATTCGACAAGCGCTATGCGACCGCAGGGACCTTCGCAGAAATCGAAGAGATCGACCTTGTCGAAGCCCCTGGTGCCAGCGACCCGCGCGCCTATGCCCCCGGCGCGCCGCGCCGCCTTACGGTTTCACTGCGCGCGCATTTCTAGGGGGGGTCAGTTGGACGGTAACTGGCCGGTCTGGTCCAGCCGCCGCCACACTTCGTCCATGGGTTCGATCACCGTGACAGTGCGGTTTTCGCCAAAGCGAATGCGCGTGCCATCCTCGACGGGCGTGATGAAAGTGACTTGTGTGGCATTGACGATGGCAGGCACCCTGTCGGTGGCGGTGAACTTCACGAACATAAACGGCTCTCCCACTTGTTTGCGCTGACGCTAGCCTGATTTCGGGAAGTTGCCAGCGGCATTTCACTGGCTTTGCGCAGACGTGCATTTTCCGATGCGGCGGGCGTATGACGGGGACGATTGCGTCACGGCGAGGCGGGATGCGTCATCCCCGCCGGCGCGGGGATGACGGGCAGGGACGAGCGGTCCCTCAACGTTGCTGCTTGAGGTAGTCGATGATGGTCTGCCGCTTGCCGGGGTCCTTGAGGCCGGGGAAGCTCATGCGGTTGCCCGGGACGAGCGCGCGTGGGTTCTCGATCCACTTGTCCAGCGTCGCCGCGTCGAAGGTCAGTCCCGAATTCTTCAGCGCATCGGAGAAACCGAAGCTGCCTTGCGCCGCCTTGGCACCATAGACGCCGTAGAGGTTGGGGCCGAGCTGGTCCGGAGCGCCCTTGACTGCGCTGTGGCAGACTGCGCAGCGCGCAAAGGCGGCAGGCGGTGCGGCCTCGGCAACCTTGACCGGCTCGGCCAGCGGTGTGGCAGCGGGTGCCGGTGCAGGGCTTGGCTTCGGGATCGGCGTGGACCTGGCTTCGAGCGTGGCTGACGGTGTCGGCTCGGAAGTACCGGTCGTCGGCTCCGCCTCAGGCAATGCGCTGGCGACGGGTTCGACCGGGGCAACCGTCGCAGGGGCTGTTTCGGCTGCAGCGGCGCTGACCGTTTGGGTCGGTTCAGGGGCGGCTGTCTCGTTGCCGCCGGAACAACCGGCCAGCACCAACGCCGACAGTCCCGCAGCAAGGTGAAAACGCATGAGATTATCTCCCGGATCTGATGTTGGCGCAGGTTTCGCACGGTCGCCGGGATGGCCGCTATTGCACTTTGGTTCCGTGCAGGACGCGGGAGGAGGAGGAGCAGGGCACGCGGGGCAGGACGGTCAATCCAGCGGGAATTGGTATTCCATACTTTCGGTCCGGTTGTGGACGCATGGCCTTCGGCGTTAACATGCCTCCATCGAATCCGGGCTGAAACCGGGCTCGCTTCAGGGATGAGCAATGGACAATGAGCACGAGTTGCGCCGAACCGTTGTCGGCGAAATGCACTTGCGACGCTGGCCTCTCCTGGAAGCGCCGTCCCTTGTCATCCAACTGGTCCGGGTGCTCGATGCCGGGGACCGTGAGGCTGAGCGCCTGGCGCTGGAAGAGCTGCCTCGAGGGGCCTGGATCGATTGCGCCGACAATCCGCGCCATGTGAAGGGCCTGTTCTCGCCCGGCGTTGCCTTTACGCTGGAACGGCACAGCGAGGCCAGCACGACCACCTTGTTCGTCAGGGATGGCACCCTCGAGGCGCTGTTCGCCCCGGCGCCGGGAAGCGACCTGGAAAAGGCGGTGGCCTGGGCCAATGCCCTGCCGGGCAAGTTGATTCGCGCGACCCGGCTGCTGCTGGTGGAGGACGAGGGCAAGGCGGGTGCGCTCCTGCCGCAGATCGGGATTGCAGATGACGAACTTGTATCCTGCCGTATCGGCACAGGGGAGGCGTTGGACGCCTCGGCGCGGATTTGGTCGGATTTTCGCCTGCGCGAGCAGGGCTTCGGCATCCTCATCGTGGCGGCCAACGGGATGCTGCCCGCGGACCTGACCCGCACCGTGCAGCGCCTGCAGGAACTGGGCAACTATCGCAATCTCGCGCTGCTCGGGCTCCCGGTCGCACGCGAAGGCTGGAAGCG
This sequence comes from Novosphingobium sp. PY1, assembly GCF_017312445.1. Classification (NCBI taxonomy): domain Bacteria; kingdom Pseudomonadati; phylum Pseudomonadota; class Alphaproteobacteria; order Sphingomonadales; family Sphingomonadaceae; genus Novosphingobium; species Novosphingobium sp. PY1. Next base: position 445,009 of record NZ_BLTI01000004.1, read on the forward strand.
GCTCGATCACATCGAGGCGATGCTGGGCAAGATGAACGGCGCTATCGCGCGGCCCGAAGTGACCGACGATTCGCTGCTGGAAGAAGTGACCAGCCTCTACATGGATCTCATCACCCACTCGGCCGAATGCGATTACCGGATGAGCGCGACCGAGGCTTATGCGACCATCGTCGAGGAGCGGCTGGTCGACCTTAACATCCGTCCATGCCCGGGGCACCTGTCGCTGACCGATTTCACCCAGCGCCGCTTCTTCCCGGCGGTGCGTACCTGCGCTGCCCATCGCCGCCGCGCCGAGCAACTCGCCCAGCGCACCGCGCAGTTCGTTTCGCTGTTCCGCACCCGGATCGAGACGCGCATCGAGAACCAGAACGGGCGGCTCCTCGCCTCGATGGAGCGCAATGCCACGCGCCAGCTGCGTCTGCAGCAACTGGTCGAAGGACTCTCTGTCGTAGCCGTGAGCTATTATGCCCTGGGCCTGTTGGCGAAGCTGCTGGAAGGGGTGGAAAGCGTCGTGCCCGGCCTGCACGCCCACTTCCTGACCGCGTTGATGGTGCCGTTCGTGCTCGCCGCGGTGTGGCTCGGGATCCATCACATGAAGAGACGGATTCTCGAGCCCATGGCGAGGTAGCTTGTGACAATCCATGACAAAGGCTTCCCGGTCACGGGACTGTCACAAGTGCGCGGCATAGGCGCAGGCCATGGATGTTCGCAGTCTCTCGACCGACCAGGGCAACTTGCCGCAGCCGATCCGCCTGGTCGTTCTCGCCGGTCGTCCGCGTAAAGGGACAGATCCGCTCGCGCAGCGCTTCGGTGTGAGCCACAAGTGCCTGATCCCGCTCGCAGGAAAGCCGCTTATCGCGCATGTCCTGCAGACTGCAGTCAGCCACCCGCGGATCGCCAGCCTTGCCGTGTGTATCGAGCGCGACGGCTTCGAGCCGGTCTACGACGTCCTGACGCGTCTGCCCGGGCGCGGAACGGTGGCCCTGATCGAGGCACGCGATTCCCTGGCGGACAGCGTACACGCCGCGGTGGAGGGCTGGGACGGGGCAATCATCGTCACCACCGCCGATCATGCGTTGTTGACCGGGTCATCCATCGATGCCCTGCTCGATACACTGGAAACGGCAGACATCGCCTTTGCCCTGACCCGGCGCGAATGGGTGGAGGAGGCCCATCGCGCAGGCCACGGCCATTATCTCAGGCTGCGCGACGGTGAATTCGCTGCCTGCGACCTTTACGGCATGTCAGGCCGCCAGGCCCTGCGTGCGATCGAGGTGTTTCGCGGCGCCCGGTTCGATCGCAGCGGCCAGCGCATCGCGCGCGCAACCGGGGCGCTTGGCCTGCTGCGGGTCATGCTCGGGCTGGAGACGCTCTATGGTGCGATTGCGCGGGCTTCCCGGCGCCTTGCGCTCAAGGTCGGTGCGGTCATTCTCGGAGATGGCAGCCAGGCGATCGACGTCGATGACGACCGCACATACGCTGTGGTACGCGATCTGCTTGAGACGCGCGAGGCCGAAGGGATCGAGGAAGACGTGCCGCAGCTCGCTGTCGCCTGACGGCGGGGGCACAGCTCTTGCATCGATTTTCAGGATTGCCTGCCAAGGCTGAGGCGGGACTTGTTCCCTTGCCTCAGGCCCCTGAATTGTTTCGCCAATTCAGGGGATGGTGCGGTCGAGAAGACTCGAACTTCCACGGGCTTTCGCCCACAACGACCTCAACGTTGCGCGTCTACCAATTCCGCCACGACCGCTAAATCAAACGGGGCTTGGTTCGCACCAGCCCCGTGGCAGGAGCGCGCCATTAGCAAAGGGATTGGGGGGCTGCAAGCGCTGTTTCCGATAAAAATTCAAGGAGGCGAAATTAATTCGGGGTCGGTGCGCGCGAACCCGCCTTATTCAGGCTTCCAGCCGATCTCGGCAGCGGCAGCTGCCTTGGGAATGTCGGTCAGCGCTTCGTTGATGGTTACCATTTCGCCGGGCGCGAGTTCGCGCTTGGGCGGAACGATTTCCTTTTCGTAGACGATGCGTTCGCGATCGTCGCGCAGGACGACGAGCAGCGAAGGCACGTAGCGCGATTCGCTGCCGATGTTGCTGATCGTGCCGCTGACGCTGAAGAATTCGGTGCCGTCGGGCAGGGGCTTGCGATCCTGCCGCTTGCGCGGGAAGTCCAGCTGCAGGTCGGGCTGCGCCTTGGTGAAGCTCTGGCGCGGGATCGGCACCCAGTTGGGCAGGCCGAACCATGCCACGGCTCCGGTCAGGCTAAGAGTGGCGACTGCGAAGACGCCGGCCGCGATGGTGCCGATCTTGGTCCAGTTGCGGCGCGGACGAAACGGCGGCGAAAAATCGAAGCTGGACGGGGACTCGTCTGCGTAGCGCGCACCGACGGTATCGTCGTAGTAGGAAGAGACCGTGCGCTGCGGTGTCCTGGGCGGTGCCGGCGGCAGCGGGGAATTTTCGCTGGCGAAGCTCGAAGTCCGCCCCGGTGCCACCGGTTCGGGCTCGCGTGCGGTTTCCGGCTCTGCGACGCCTGCGTCGGCCGGGCTTTCATCGGTCGCGCTCTCATCGGCCGCGGGCGTCCGCGCCGGTCGGGGCGGCGGGGTTTCCTGCACCGGGCGCTGGGCCGCGGCCTGCGCTTCGGTTTCGGCCAGGACGAGTTCCGGACCTTCCTGGAACCAGCTATGACGGCATTTGGCGCAACGAACCGTGCGGCCATCCACGCCGATGGCGCTGTCCGGGACGGCGTAGCGCGTAGAGCAGGCAGGACAGGCGATGATCATGGTGTCATGTTATAAGCACGGTTAGCTCGCGCGGGACAAGCTTCGGACATGTGGGTAGGCGGCCCAATGGCCTTTTTTCCACATTCAATGCTCGCTATAGGCCGCAAATCGCCCGTTCGGACCCGGACACACTGACGAACCAGATGAGTATGACTGCGGACGGGGAAATCATTCACTTCGACAACGTGGGGCTTCGCTACGGAACCGATCGCGAGGTTCTCAGCGACTTGAGCTTCACCTTGTTCCCGGGGCGCTTTTACTTCCTGACGGGCGCCAGCGGCGCGGGAAAGACTTCGCTGCTGCGCCTGCTCTATCTTGCCCAGCGCCCTTCGCGCGGGATGATCCGCATGTTCGGGACCGATGCGATCACCATGCCGCGCAGCCGCCTGCCGGGGCTGCGGCGGCGGATCGGCGTGGTCTTCCAGGACTTCCGGCTGATCCCGCACTTGTCCGCCTTCGACAACGTCGCGCTGCCGCTGCGCGTGGCCGGCCACCAGGAAAAGGACCTCGCCGGGCCGGTCCGCGACATTCTCGACTGGGTGGGCCTTGCCGACCGCATCGATGCGCGCCCGCCCACTCTTTCCGGCGGTGAGCAGCAGCGCGTGGCCATCGCCCGCGCCGTGATCGCGCGTCCCGCGATGCTGGTCGCCGACGAGCCGACCGGCAACGTCGACCCGGAGATGGCGCTCAAGCTGATGCGGCTGTTCGAGATGCTCAACCGCCAGGGCACCACCGTCGTCGTCGCGACCCACGATCTCGACCTGCTGCGCAAGGTGCCCGAGAGCCTGATCATGCGGCTCGACCGCGGCCGCCTGTCCGATCCGACCGGAGCGCTGCGCTACCCGCCGAGGAAGATGCAGTGAACCTGCGCACCTTACTGGGCGGCGGGCGCCGGCTGATGGGCCGGGGCGAGGCCGAGCTGATCCCGCAGGGGCGCATGTCCGGGCCGATGCCCTGGGTCATCGCGATCATGGTGGCGATGACGGCCATTGCGCTTGCAGCAGGCCTGGCGCTGGGCAATGCCGTCAGCGCCGCGCGCGCCGAGATCGAGGGCGGCGTCACCATCCAGATCGTCGAGCCGCGCGGTGATTTGCGCGCAAAGCAGGCGAAGCGCGCGGTTGCGGCGATCAAGGACCTGCCGGGCATCGCCGGCCTGAGGCTGGTCCCCCAGACCGAGCTGGATGCCCTGATCGAGCCCTGGCTTGGCACCGGCATCGACGATGCGACGGGCACGGCGATCCCGGTTCCCGCGCTGATCGACGTGCGGCTGGACCGTCAGGCCACGCCAGCCCGGCTTGCCGCGATGGAGCAGGCAGTCATGCCGGTGGCGCCGTCCGCGAAGATCGATGCGCAGTCGAACTGGCTCAAGCCGGTGTTCGACGCGATGGTTTCGCTGCAATTGCTTGCCATGGTGCTTGTCGGCCTGCTGGCGCTTGCGCTCGCCGCGGCGGTGCTGCTGGCGGCCCGCTCGGCGCTCGGCGCGAATCGCGATACAATCGAGATCGTTCACCTGCTCGGCGGTACCGATGCCCAGGTCGCGCGCGTCTTCCAGCGTTCGATCGGCTACGACGCGGCGGGCGGCGGGGCGGTCGGGCTGGTCCTGGCGATGGTGGTTATCTTCGCACTGGGCCGCCGCTTCGCCGGGCTGGGGGCAGGGCTGGTCGATAACGGCGCGTTGATCTGGAGCGACTGGCTGCTCCTTGCACTTGTCCCATTGCTGGCCACATTGCTGGCAATGGTCACGGCGCGGCTCACGGTGATGCACGCCCTGCGCAAGATGCTATAGTACACACAAGATGTTTCGTCGCACGGTCGCATTCCTGTTCCTTGCCTGGCTTTTCGGGTTCCTGTGGTTCGCCATCGCGCTGCCGCAGCCTCTCGACGGGACGAAGACCGATGCGATCATCGTGCTGACCGGCAGCGCCGGACGGATCGAGCACGCGCTGGATGTCCTGAAGGAGGGTGAGGCCTCGCGCCTGCTCGTCTCGGGCGTCGACCGCGAGGTCAAGCCGCGCGAGTTCGCCGCCCAGTTCGGCGTCTCGGACAAGCTGCTCGAATGCTGCATCACGCTTGGCTACAACGCCTACGATACGCGCTCGAACGCGATCGAGGCGGCGCAATGGGTCAGCGAGCACAAGTCGAAATCGGTGCGGCTCGTCACTGCCGACTGGCACATGCGCCGCGCCATGCTGGAAATCTCGCGGGAATTGCCTGCCGGTGTCGAGCTGAAGCCGGACGCGGTATCCTCGCGCCCCAGTCTCGGTGCGCTGTTCCTTGAATATCACAAGCTGCTGGCGCGCTTCGTGCTGAACCTGTGGGGCAAGTGATGCGCAGCACCCCGGCCGACGTCCTGCGCAGTCTCGCGTTCTACGCTGCCTTCTATACCGGCTCGATCTTCTACGTGCTGGGCTTCTTTCTGGCCGCAAGGCTGGGCGAAATGCCGGCACGCCGCGTCGTGCGCGGCTGGTCGCGATACCACCGTGCCTGTGCCCGCTGGCTGCTGGGCATGCGCGTGGTCGTCGAGGGCGAGATGCCCAATGACGGGGTGCTGGTGGCGATCAAGCATGAAAGCTTCTTCGAAGCCATCGACCTGCCTTCGCTGATGGACTGGCCGGTGCCGTTTCCCAAGGCGGAGCTTGCCCGCATTCCCGGCTGGGGCGCTGCGGCGATGCGCTACGGCATCGTCGTCGTCGAACGCGAGGAGGGGGCAAAGGCCCTGCGGGCAATGGTCGCCAATGCCAGGCACTTCGCAGCCAGGGGCAGGCCGCTGGCGATCTTCCCCGAAGGTACGCGCGTTGCGCATGGAACGCGCGGTGAACTGCAATCTGGCTTCGCCGGGGTCTACAAGCTGCTCGGCCTGCCGGTCGTGCCGGTCGCGGTCGACAGTGGACGGCTCTATCACCGGCGCTGGAAAAAACCCGGAGTGATCACCGTGCGGGTGGGCGAGCGGATCGAGGCCGGTCTGCCGCGCAAGGAAGTGGAAGCGCGCGTGACCGAGGCGATCAACGCGCTCAATCGCTGACCAGGCTGACCTGCGGCCCGGGGCGCAGGCGGTGAGGAAAGCAGGATCCCCGCCTGCGCAGGGATTACGGAGGTGATAGCGGTCTCGGCGGCTATGCCACTTCGGAGACTTCCACGCTTTGCGAATTGAGCGTGACCGCACCGTAGCTGGTGAGGAACGAGACGTCTGCGGCGTCGCGGCCCACGCCGATCTTGGCGATGCACTCGGGGCGCGACATGCCGGTGGCGTCGACCATGTGCCAGGCACCGTCCAGGAACACTTCGGCGACGGCGTGGAAATCCTGCGGGTCGACGCCCAGGCCATAGACGCTGGCAAAGCGCGCCGGGATCGCACTGGCGCGGGTGAGCGTGATCATCAGGTGCGCGAAATCGCGGCAGACCCCCTGCCGGGTGACGAAAGTCTGCTCGGCGCAGGTGCTGCTCTCGCTCGATCCGACCACGTAAGTGAGGTGCTGGCCGATCCAGTCGCGGATCGCACCGACGCGCGCGCCGCCCTGCAGCCCGCCGAATTCGGCCTCGACCAGGTTCTGGAAGGTGTCCGATGGGCAGTACCGCGAAGGCATCAGGTAATCGACCGTCTCCCCGGGCAGCAGGTGGGCCGGAACCGCCGCGAGGTCGTCGACACGGGCGAGCATGCGCACCGGTTCCACTGTAGCCTCGTAATGGACCTTCAGCGTTTCTGCCGCTGCCAGCCAGATGCGGTCGCCGATGTTGTCATGCCCGGGGATGCGCGCGAAGTGCTCGACCGGCGGCAGGTCGATATGGGCGCGCAGCACTTTCTGTTCGGGCAGGATGGCCGCCTCGACCTGAAGCAGCACGTCGGCGGGAGCCGGGAGCGAATAGTCGAGCTCGGTACGGATCGATAATTTCATGGGGGCAGGGCTCCGGTGCGGGGGCTGTCCTCCGCTCAAAGCCGGGTAGCCGAAAAAGGTCCTGCGGGCCTCAGATTTTCTTCGTTCCGTTCTCGTGGTCGCCGCGACCGAAGTCGGGGCGGGAATCGTCCTGACCTTCCTGGATGATCGAGCGGCGGATCGCGCGGGTGCGCGCGAACTGCTCGAACAGCGCATTGCCGTCACCCACGCGGATCGCGCGCTGCAAGGCGGTGAGGTCCTCGGTGAAGCGCTGCAACATGGTGAGCACCGCTTCCTTGTTGGTCAGGAAGACGTCGCGCCACATCGTTGGATCGCTGGCGGCGATGCGCGTGAAGTCGCGGAAACCGCCGGCAGAGTACTTGATCACCTCGCTCTGGGTCACGTCCTCGAGATCGGAGGCGGTACCGACGATGGTATAGGCGATCAGGTGAGGCAGGTGGCTGGTCACGGCGAGGACGAGGTCATGGTGCTGCGCGTCCATGATTTCGACATTGGCGCCGAGCGCTTCCCAGAATTCGACGAGCTGCGAGAGCTTGACGAGGTCGGTATGCTCGGGCGGGGTGACGATGCACCAGCGGTTGCGGAACAGGTGGGCAAACCCTGCGTCGGGGCCGGAATTCTCGGTGCCGGCGACGGGGTGGGCCGGGATCACGTAGTGATCGGGCAGGGCTTCGCGCAAGGCCGTCGCGATCGACTGCTTGCACGAGCCGACATCGCTGATCAGCGCGTCCTCGCGTAGGGCGTCCCGCACCTGTGCCGCCGCTTCGCCCATGACGCCGGGGGGCACGCAGAAGATCACGAGATCGGCCTCGCGCACCGCCTCGGCAGGGGTTTCGCAGACCTGGTGGACGAGGCCGCGCTCCGCAGCGCGGGCGCGGGTGGCGGGGTCTAGGTCGAAACCGGTAGTCTGGACCTCGGGCAGGAATTCCTGCGTGGCCAGGCCGATCGATCCACCCTGCAGCCCCAGACCGATGATGGCGACTTTCTTGAAACTCATTTGGCGGCCTGCGCCATGTCGCGCAGGGCATCGGCGATCACATCGAGATCGGCGCGTTTGCCGATGGTAATGCGCAGAGCCTGCGGCAGGCCCTGTCCGGGTAGCCAGCGCACGATGTAGCCGCGTTCGGCAAGGCCGTCGAAGGCGGTCTCGGCGGAGAGCGGGCCCTCGAACAGGATCAGCACGAAGTTCGCCTGGCTCGGCAGCGCGCGCAGGCCATGGTTGCCCAGAGCCTCGATCTTCTCGACGAAGCGGGCCCGCTCGTCGCGGTTGTGTACGCGGCTGCGCTCGACGAACGCGGTGTCTTCCAGCGCGGCAAGCGCCATCGCCTGCCCGGTGCTCGATACGTTGAAGGGCCCGCGGATGCGGTTGAGCGTCTGGATGATGCCCGGCGCGCCGGTGCCCCAGCCGATACGCTCGCCGGCAAGTCCGAAAATCTTGGAGAATGTGCGGGTGACCAGCACGTTATCGTGCGCGGCGGCCAGTGCCATCGCGCCGTCCTCGTCCTCGGGCGCGACATATTCGCCGTAAGCCTGGTCGAGCACCAGCAGCACGTCGGCGGGCAGCGCTGCGTGGAGCCGTGCGATCTCGCCCCTGGGCAGGTAGGATCCGGTCGGGTTGTTCGGGTTGGCGATGAAGACCACGCGCGTCCTGTCCGTCACCAGGGCGATCAGGGCATCGACATCGGTCCCGTAGTCGGCATCGGGGGCTACGACCGGCGTCGCGCCGCAGCGACGCGCGGCAATGTCGTAGACCGAAAAGCCGTAGCGCACGTAGATCACTTCGTCGCCCGGGCCGGCATAGCCCTGTGCGGCGAGGTTGAGCAGTTCGTCCGAGCCGGTGCCCATGACGATCCGCGCCGGATCGATCCCGTGCAACTCGCCGAGCTTGGCGCGCAGCGCCTTGCTGTCCGGGTCGGGATAGAGCGCGGGGGCCTGCGCTCTTGCGGCCAGCGCGGCCTCGCTGGTGCCCAGCGGGTTCTCGTTCGCCGAAAGCTTGATCAGCGGTCGCCCGTCCTTGCCGGAGGATTTGCCCGGTACATAGGCGTGAATCGCCTCGATCCAGGGCTTGGGTTGCGGGGCTTTCGAACGGGTTTCGGTGTCGGTCATCACGCGCGCGCCTTTAACGCAGCGTGGGACCGATTGACAGCCTGTGATTGACAGTTGCCGGGACGTCCCCCACTTGGCGGTTCATTATGGCCACGGCCCGCGACATGGAAACCAGCAAAGTCCTTGAACTGGCGCAGCCTCTTCCGCTTGACGGCGGGCAGAGCCTCGAAGGCGTGCGCATCGCTTACGAGACGCACGGAACCCTCAACGAGGCTCGCGACAACGCGATCCTCATCTGTCACGCCCTGACCGGCGATCAGCACGTCATGTCCGACCATCCCAAGACCGGCAAGCCGGGCTGGTGGGTGCGCATGGTCGGGCCGGGCAAGCCGATCGACACAGACCGGTACTTCATCGTCTGCGCCAATGTCATCGGCTCGTGCATGGGCTCGACCGGTCCGGCGAGCCCTGGCCCGGACGGCAAGCCTTACGGCATGCGCTTCCCGGTCATCACCATCCGCGACATGGTGCGCGGCCACATCGCCCTGCTCGATGCCTTGGGAATCGACCAGCTCCATGCCGTCGTCGGCGGCTCCATGGGCGGGATGCAGGCGCTTTCGCTGGCGGCGAACTTCCCCGAACGCGTGCGCGCCGCGCTGGTCATCGCTTCGACCGCGCGTCATTCGGCGCAGAACATCGCCTTCCACGAAGTGGGGCGCCAGGCGATCATGGCCGATCCCGACTGGCGCGAGGGCGCCTATTACGAGGCCAAGGAGAACGGCGGAAAGGGGCCCGAAAAGGGTCTCTCGGTCGCGCGCATGGCCGCGCACATCACGTATCTGTCCGAAGCCGGGCTGACCGAAAAGTTCGGCCGCCGCCTGCAGGACCGCAGCGAGAAGACCTTCGGCTTCGATGCCGATTTCCAGGTCGAATCCTACCTGCGTTACCAGGGCCTGTCCTTCACCGACCGGTTCGACGCCAATTCCTATCTCTACATCACCCGCGCGATGGACTACTTCGACCTCGCGGAGGAGCATGGCGGGATGCTGGCCAACGCCTTCGCCAGCTCGAAGGCGCGCTTCTGCCTCGTCAGCTTCGATACCGACTGGCTCTATCCCACCTCCGAATCGCGCAATGTGGTCCACGCGCTCAATGCCGCGGGCCTGCCGGTGAGCTTCGTCGAGCTTTCCGCGCCGTTCGGGCACGACTCGTTCCTGCTGGACGTTCCCGCGCTCGATCGCGTCGTCGAAGGATTCCTGAACCAGTGAGCCCGGTGATGAGCAACCTGCGGCCCGACCTTTCCGTGATCGCCGCCAATGTCGCGCCCGGATCGAGCCTGCTCGACGTCGGCTGCGGGGACGGGACCCTGATGCAGGCCCTGCGCGACGAGAAGCAGTGCGACGCGCGCGGGATGGAGCTGAACCCTGCGAACGTGGGCAAGTGCGTGGGCAAGGGGCTGTCGGTGATCCAGGGCGATGCCGACAGGGATCTTGCCTTCTATCCCGACAAGTCGGTCGACTATGCGATCCTCTCGCAGACGCTGCAGACGACGATGCGCCCCGACATGGTGCTGGAGGAACTGCTGCGCATCGGCCGCAAGGCCTTCGTCAGTTTCCCCAATTTCGCCCACTGGCGCGTGCGCCTCTCGCTGTTGTGGGGCGGGCGCATGCCGGTGACCCGGCTGCTGCCGGTCGCATGGTACGAGACACCGAATATCCACCACCTCACCGTCGACGATTTCCGCGCGCTGGTGAAGGAGCGCGGAATTACCGTAGAGGGTAGCTGGTTCCTCTCCGGCGACACCCAGTGCAGTTCGGCGGCCGCGAACTTCCGCGCTGAACACGCGGTGTTCCAACTCTCGCGCAACTGATCGGGTCGGGCCAGCGCCCGGCCTGCGACAGGTTCAGGCTGGCTGAACCGTGTCTTGGATCAAGAGAGGATTGGCCAAGGTTATTCGCTCCATCCGCTCAGGCTGAGTTTGCCGAAGGCCGTGCGCCCACCCGGGGCAGCGCTTAGCGCGCCCCGAGGTCTCCCTTGCCCACCGTGCCCGATGCCATTTCCAGCATCCGGTCGAGGCTCTTCTTAGCGGCGACGCGCAGGCCTTCCTCGATTTCCACGCGCGGCTGCAGGTCGCGCAGGGCGAGGTAGAGCTTCTCCATGGTGTTGAGCGCCATGTAGGGGCAGATGTTGCAGGCGCAGTTGCCGTCGGCACCGGGGGCGCCGATGAAGGTCTTGCCCGGCAGCGCCTTTTCCATCTGGTGGATGATGTGCGGCTCGGTGGCGACGATCAGGGTCTGGCCTTCGAAATCCTGGGCGAACTTGAGGATGCCGCTGGTCGAACCGACGTAGTCGGCGTGATCGATGATGTGCGGCGGGCATTCCGGATGAGCGGCGATAGGCGCGCCCGGGTGCTGCGCCTTGAGCTTGAGCAGTTCCGTCTCGCTGAAGGCTTCGTGGACGATGCACACGCCCGGCCAGAGCAGCATTTCGCGATCGAACTTGCGGCTGAGGTAGCCGCCGAGATGCCGGTCGGGGCCGAAGATGATCTTCTGGTCCTTCGGGATCTGCTGCAGGATCGTTTCGGCGCTGGAGCTGGTGACGATGATGTCGGACAGCGCCTTCACCTCGGTCGAGCAGTTGATGTAGGTCAGCGCGATGTGATCGGGGTGGGCTTCGCGGAACGCCTTGAACTTTTCGGGCGGGCAGGAATCCTCGAGGCTGCAGCCGGCTTCGAGGTCGGGCAGCACGACGATCTTTTCCGGGCTCAGGATCTTGGCGGTATCGGCCATGAACTTCACGCCGCAAAAGGCGATGACGTCGGCATCGGTCGCGGCGGCCTTGCGGCTCAGTTCGAGGCTGTCGCCCACGTAGTCCGCCAGGTCCTGGATTTCCGGCTTCTGGTAGTAGTGGGCGAGGATGACGGCATTGCGCTCCTTGCGCAGCCGCTCGATCTCGGCGCGAACGTCGATGCCGGACAGATCGGCGGGCATTACGGTCATGGTAGGCTTTCCCTCTGGTTCCTGTGCCGGTTTCGTTCCGGTTGCCGGGCCTATCTAGGGATGGAATGCCCGTGTCCCAAGGGGAAAATGCGTCATGCGCTGCCGGTAATGCGCGCCGCCAGTGAAGCCATGAGCGATGTGCGGCCCATTATTTCATAGAGACCGTGGTTTGCCACGACCGCGACCATCGCGATCAGCGTGGCGCGGTGAACGCTGCCCAGCGTCGCCTTGTCGTGGCGTGCCACGATCGCGAGCGTGCCGAGCTGGATAACCATGCCCACGGTCTCGCCCCAGGGGCCGAGTAAGGGCATCGGCAGCAGGCGGCCATAGGCCGGCTCCATCAGCAGCACGTTGGCACCTACGATCAGGCGGCGGTGCACTTCGGTATCGCGCCGGTTCACGATCGCGGCGACCAGCATCGCGACGAACAGGACAAGGCCGATGTGGGTGAGCGCCAGAAAATAGGCGGGCGTGAAGAATGGCGGCACGTGATTCGTGCGGATCGACATGATCGCCGAAAAGCTGCCGAGGATCACGATCAGTGCGGCCAGGGCCAGCGCGATCCGTCCAAACCGGCGATGGCGTGCCGGCTCGCCGCGCTTGATCAGGGTCGGCTGGTAGATGAACAGGCCGAGCCAGCCGACCATGACCAGCGCATGGACGTGGATCCAGATGGGCACGCGCGGGATATCGACGAAGCCGCGTGCGGCCCACTGGAAGAAACCGAAGAGAATGAAGGCGGCAATGCCGATTGCCATCTTCTGCCAGAACGTCAGCGCGTCACTGCGTTCACCTGCAATGCTTGCCACGAATTTCCCCCGCGATTATTTCCTATATCGCGCGGTAATACAGTATTGTTGGTCAGTCTTCCAGATGCGGCGAAGTCAAGTCCGCAATGACCACTCGCCGTTCTCGCTCGTGACCATATCTCTTCTTTCCAGATCAATTAGATGGGCATGTACAGACCGCCCGGCGGCAGGCCAGAGGCGCTCGTCCACGCCCTTGTACATGTGCGGAATCATCTCGCCGATCCGGTGGCGGCCTGCTTCGATCTGGCGAAGGATCTGCTTCTCGCGCTGTCGGCGATGGCCGATCATGCCGCGCACGAGTTGGCGCGGCTTTTCGACCGCGGGGCCGTGCGCCGGGTAGTAGACGGTGTCCTGTTCGCGCCGGTAGAGCGCGGCGAGGCTTTCCATGTAGTCTGACATGTCGCCGTCCGGCGGGGCGACGACGCTGGTCGACCAGCCCATCACGTGGTCGCCGGTAAACAGCGCGCCGGTATCGGGCAGGGCGAAGCACAAGTGGTTCGAGGTGTGGCCGGGCGTTGCTACGGCCAGAAGCGTCCAGCCGTCGCCCGAAACCGCCTCGCCGTCGGTCAGGACCCGGTCGGGACGATAGTGCGCGTCGAAAGCGGCATCCGCGCGCGGCCCGTCGTCTTCCAGCGTAAGCGGGGCGCAGCCGACGATCGGCGCGCCGGTGCGAGCGGCAAGCGGGGCAGCGGCGGGGGAGTGGTCCCGGTGCGTGTGGGTGCACAGGATCGCGCTGACGCGCGCGTCGCCGATGGCGGCCAGGATCGCATCGATGTGTTCGGCCTCGTCCGGGCCGGGGTCGATCACCGCCACATCGCTGCCTGAGCCGACGAGGTACGTCTGGGTGCCGGTGTAAGTGAAAGGCGAAGGATTGCGTGCCAGTACGCGCCGCACGAGCGGGCCGACCTGTTCGGCTTCGGAATAGGGGGCGGCGATGGCGCTTTGCTCGGTCATGGAGGCGATATGGCCCCTGATCGCTGCGCTGTCGAGTTTCCGGCCCGAACGCGGGCCCGATCAGCCGGCCAGCCGTTGTTCGATGCGTTCGCGCAGCCGCTCTATCGCGCTGGGCTCATGGCTTTCGCTCAGGCGCCAGTTGCGATCGAGCCAGAGCAGGCGTTCGTAAAAGCGCCGAGTCGCCTGGACCAGTTCGACTGTTTCGGGCTCGAGCAGGGCCAGCTGCTGCGCATCGGACCGGCGCATTTCGGCCGACAGGCGGCCGTGGCGGCGCAGCTGGTAGTCGGTGATCTCGCCCATGAAGAAGGCCCGGTGATTGAGCAGCCAGGCGATCGCGTGCATCATCCGGGTCGTCGTGCGCAGGCCCTCGCTCGACAGGGCGACGCGCGCGTCGTCCTCGTCGTGTCCGGCCCGCTCCAGCTGGCCGGGCAGCGTGAAGGCATGGCGCACTTCGTCCGAAAGCGTGAGAGCTTCGCAATAGAGCGCTTCGACGATGCGCGGATTTATGGTCAGCGGTTTCGACATTGCATTCGATATTTATGAAGGTCGAATCGCGGGCAACAGCGTCTTGGCAAGAATCCACGGCCCGATTCGGGACTGTCCCTGCGTGGCACGTTTCATGGTTTGCCGATGTTAACTGAAAGGCAGCATTACTCCGCAGAAATCCGTCGAATCAGGCAATTATATCCGGGATTAGGTAATCCTCGATCTGCGCGATCTGATCCTTCAGGATGAGTTTGCGCTTCTTGAGCCTGGCAATCTGCAGCTGATCGGAGGCTCCCGTGGCATTGAGAGCGTCGATGGCAGCGTCGAGATCGCGATGCTCGATCCTCAGGAGTTCTAGGCGCTTGCGCATTTCCTCTTCGGTCACGCCGGAATTCCTCATAAGTTTGCGCGGTTTGGGGCCGCGGCGCTGGTTTGGCTGCTGGCCTGCTCAACGCAGCGACCATGCGATTCACCGAATATGAATCAATCATCCTCTTCGCAAGGTGGCCTGAATATGTTTGGATGACTTTGCGCCGTATCCGACAGGAGTCGAGTCGCCAATCCGGGAGCTCGGCGCGGATCCGGCCCCTTCAAGAGGAGAACCGTCCATGGATAGTTCGCACGTCAGCGCCCTTCAACTCAAGCATGCCGGGATCGAACGCCGGCTTCACGACGAGATGGCCCGGCCGTTGCCTGACAATGCGGTAATCCAGTCCCTCAAGAAGCGAAAGCTCAGACTCAAGGAAGAAATCGCCCGCTGTTAGACGCGCGATCCCCCGCGTAGCGGAGATAAGTTCCGAATTAAGCTGATTTCACGGTCCCGCTCCGTTCCCAAAGCGCTCCGATTGGGGTAGTTCTCAGGGTATGACCAGCGGAGCCGTCGAAGCAGCAAGAAACATTCTCACCCGCCTCCACGAGGTCATGGCTTCGCGCAGCAATGCGCAGGCCAAGCTGAACAACGTGGTGGAAGTGATAGGCGAGTGCCTCGATAGCGAGGTCTGCTCGATCTACCTCCTGCGTGAGGGGATGCTGGAACTCTTCGCAACGCGCGGCCTGGCCCAGGAGGCTGTCCACGTCACGCGAATGGCGGTGGGTGAAGGTCTCGTCGGCACGATTGCCGACAATATCGAGACACTCAACCTCGCCGAAGCGACGGCGCACCCCGACTTCTCCTATCGTCCGGAAACGGGGGAAGAGAAGTTCCATTCCTTTGCGGGTGTACCGATCGTGCGGCGCGAACGTGCGGTTGGCGTGCTGTGCGTGCAGCACGTCGATCCGCGCCGCTACGAAGAAGTCGAGATCGAGGCCCTGCAGACAGTGGCGATGGTGCTCTCAGAGCTCATCACCAATGCGGACCTCATCGACGAAGTGGATACCCATTCCTTCGATGCGGCCAGCAACGGTCCGGAGCAGCTTCATGGCCTGACCCTGGTCAAGGGACTGGCATCGGGTACCGCGGTCTATCACCAGCCGCGGGTGACCATCGAACATGTCGTCGCGGAAGACACCGAGGCCGAGCGCCAGCGCGTCATCCTCGCCTTCGAGAAGATGCGCGAGCAGATCGACCGCATGGCCAGCCAGGCGGAATTCGGTGTGGGCGGAGAGCATGAGGAGGTCCTCGAGACCTACCGCATGTTCGCTTACGACGAAGGCTGGACGCGCCGGATCAACGAGGCGATCGATTCGGGCCTGACCGCCGAGGCGGCGATTGAACGCGTGCAGCAGCGCACCCGCATGCGCATGCGCCAGATCGACGACCCGCTGCTGGCGGACCGCATGCACGACCTCGAGGACCTGGCGAACCGCCTGCTGCGGATCGTTTCAGGCCAGATGGGCACGGCGGCCTCGATGGGACTGCGCAGCGATGCGATCCTGATCGCACGCAATCTCGGCCCGGCCGAGCTTCTTGAGTACGACCGGCGGCGCCTGAAGGGCGTCATCCTCGAGGAAGGCTCGCTTACCAGCCACGTCGTCATCGTCGCGCGCGCCATGGGCGTGCCGGTGCTCGGACGGGTTCGCAGCATGCGTGGTATCGTGCGGGAAGGCGACCTGCTGCTCCTCGACGCCGACCAGGCCACGGCGATCGTTCGGCCCGCAGCGGGCATGATCGAGGCCTTCGAGGCCCGTTTCGCCAAGAGCCGTGAGCGCCAGGCTGCCTATGCGGCGCTGCGCGATGTCCAGCCGGTTTCGCGCGACGGTGAGCGGATCACGGTCATGATCAACGCGGGCCTGCGCGAGGACATCACCAATCTCAGCCTCACCGGCGCGGACGGCATCGGGCTGTTTCGCACCGAATTCCAGTTCCTCGTCTCGGCCACGCTGCCGCAACGTGAACGCCAGACCCGCCTCTATCGCGACGTGCTCGATGCGGCAGGGGACAAGCCGGTGATGTTCCGCACGGTCGACATCGGCGGCGACAAGACCTTGCCCTACCTGCGGCACGACGACGGCGAGGGGGAGGAAAACCCGGCGATGGGCTGGCGCGCGCTGCGCGTGGCGCTTGAGCGCGACGGCCTGCTCAAGGCGCAGGCCCGTGCCTTGCTCGAGGCGGCTGCCGGGCGCACGCTCAACGTCATGTTCCCGATGGTGGCCGAACCCTGGGAGTTCGACGCCGCCAAGGCGGTGTTCGACAATCAGCTCGCCTATCTCAAGACGCAGAAGAAGGTCCTGCCCGAAGCGATCCGCTACGGGGTCATGCTCGAGGTTCCCGCGCTTGCCGAGCAGCTCGACCTGCTGGCGCCGAAGATCTCGTTCCTGTCGATCGGCACCAACGACCTGACCCAGTTCCTGTTTGCGGCGGACCGTTCGAACCCCAAACTGGCCGAACGCTATGACTGGCTGAGCCCGGCTATCCTGCGTTTCCTGCGGCGGGTTCTGCGCAACGTCGAGGGTCACAACGTCGATGTCGGCGTGTGCGGCGAGATGGGCGGGCGGCGGCTGGAAGCCCTCGCCCTGCTTGGCCTGGGGATCACGCGGCTGTCGATCACTCCGGCGTCGGTCGGTCCGATCAAGGAGATCATCGGCAAGGTCGATATCTCGCAAATCCGTGAAGCCATGAACGGGTGGCTGGTCAACCCGCCGGAGAACATGCGCGCGACGCTGGCGCGCTGGGCTGCGGATCGAGAAATTCTCGTGGATTGACATAACTCTGGCGCAAGCAGAGGATATCCGTCGCCGGTCAGGCACGACCCACCGCATGCCCTTGAATCAGAAACCTGCCTTCTGATTGACTTCGGGGACTCGTGCGTCTTGGGTTGGGCCGGATCGGGGCCGTATCACCTCATGTCCCTTCGGGAGCGGAATGGAAGACGTCGAAAGCAACGGAGCGGCAGTATCGCCGACGACTGCGGGCAGCAGGCTGCGTCAGGCGCGTGAGGCTGCGGGGCTGACCCGCGCCGATATCGCTACGCAGACGAAGATTGCCGAACGCCACCTCATCGCCATCGAGGAAGATCGCTTCAACGATCTCGCGGCGCGGACATACGCCGTCGGGTTTTCGCGTGCCTACGCGCGCGCCCTCGGCATCGACGAAGTGGAAATCGCCGAGCAGGTTCGCGAACAGCTCCACGCGGGAGATCATTTGCGCTCCGAACTCGTCGAACCGAGCTTCGAGCCCGGCGATCCGGCCCGCGTTCCGCCGGTGCGCATGGCCTGGATCGCAGCGGCCGGCGTTGTCGTGGTGGTTGGCCTGCTGTTGGCCTTCTGGGGCAGCTTCCTTTCGCCCGAGGGCAAGTTGCCCGACCTGATCGCCGACAAGCCGGTGGCAACCGCCAGCAAGGCGCCTGTGCCGGGCCCGGCGGCCGCGCCCAGCCGGATGGCGGCGAACACGGGGCCGGTCGTGATGACCGCCACGGCCGACAGGGTCTGGGTCAAGGTCACTGACGCCGACGGCAAGCAGCTTCTGCAGAAGGAACTGGCGCTCGGCGAAAGCTGGACCGTGCCTCAGGATGCCGCGGGACCCGAACTGCGCACGGCTCGCCCTGACGCGCTGCAGCTGACGGTGGGCGGGCAGGCGGTGCCCGAGATCTCCGACAAGCCGACGCTGGTTTCAGGCATTTCCTTGGCGGCGGCCGATGTCCTCGCTCGGGGAGCGGGAGGTGCGGCCGGCGCGTCGACCCAGGCGGCCCCCGCGCCGGCCCAGACGCCGCGCACGATCGTCGCGCCGACGCGCGATCCGGTGCCGTCTGCGCAGGCGGATCGTCCCGGCACTTTGCCTACGCCCAGCCCTACACCGGTCGCGGCATCGCGGGCGCCAGCGCCGCTCGCATCACCGCGGGCTGCCGCGCCGCGCCCCGCGGTAACGGCATCCGCCACCGTGCGTGCGAAGCCCAGCGTTGCCGCTGCCGCACCAAGCGAGGCTGCATCGGCCAGGCCCGCGCCGCAAGCGAGGCCGACGTCCACAGCTGCGCCTCTTCCGACGCCTTCGCCAACGCCCAGTCCGCGGCCGTCCGATCCTGCGGTTTCCACGGTTTCCGAGTAAGGCTGCCTCGACACACACGTCCGCTTTCTGCAAACATCCGGCGTATCGCGCATGGTTAATCGCCGGTTTTGCCGGCGCAGGCCAGAGTGCGATGCCATTGGGGGCAATGGCATCGGGGGCAATGGTGATGGGGCGGTGGGCCCCGACTTGGAGTAGATTTGGCGATGATTGGTTCACTTCGGGCTGGGCGAGGGATGCGGTTCATGAGCGGACGCCTGCTGGCGACCTCGGCCGTTGCAGCCCTGCTGGTTTGCGGGACGGTGCCGGCTCTGGCGCAGGATTCCACGGAAGGCCGCCTGACCAAGGTCGAGGCCGAAGTTCGGGCCTTGCAGCGCAAGGTCTTCCCGGGCGGCGATGGCAAGTTCTTTGAGCCGCAGATCTCCACGCCTGCGCCTTCGGCGTCTAGCGGGCCGCAAGTGCCCACCAGCACGCCGGTGACCGACCTGCTCGGACGCATGGACGCGGTCGAGGCGCAGATGAGCCGCCTGACAGCGCAAGTGGAACAGAATACCAACCGCCTGAACCAGCTGAAAGCGAAGCTGGCGGCCGACGCGCCGGTCGCGGCCGCTTCGGGTGCGGCTTCGCTGGCGGCGACCTCGGCGCCCGCAACGAGCGCGCCTGCCGCCAACCTCTCTACGATGAGCGGTGTCGCCAACCAGCCTTCCTCGCTTAACCGAACTCCGGTAACGGCCAAGCCGTCCGCGCCAGCGGTTCCTTCCGCGTCCCGCCTTCAGGCGGTGCAGGCCATCGTCAAGCCGCAGACGGACGATCCGGCCGACGATGAGTACAGCTACGGCTACCGTCTCTGGGATGCCAAGTTCTATCCCGAGGCGGAGCAGCAGCTGAAGCTGTTCCTCGAAAAGTACCCGAAGAGCAGCCGTGCAAGCTGGGGACGCAACCTTCTGGGCCGCGCTTATCTCGACGATGGCAATGCGCTCGAGGCGGCCAAGTGGTTCGTCCAGAACTACCAGGCCGACAAGAACGGCGAGCGTGCGCCTGACAGCCTGCTCTACCTGGCGGTTTCGATGAAGCAGCTCAAGGATACCAAGCGCGCCTGTATCGCGCTGGCCGAATTCAGCCAGACCTATGCGGCCGAAGCGGCAGGTCGTCTCAAGAGCCTGTACGACGCCACGCGCAATGGACTCTCCTGCAGCTGATCCCTCGGCCGCGAGGCTGATTCCTCAGGCCGAGCGCGTAGCCCGGTTCCGCGAGGGACTGGCCGCGCTCTGGCCCGAGGCGATCGATGCGCAGCCCGCACGACTGGCGATTGCGGTGTCGGGCGGCCCTGACAGTACGGCGCTGCTCCTCCTCGCCGCTGCGGCGCTGCCGGGCCGGGTCGGGGCGGCAACCGTCGATCACGGCCTGCGCCCCGAAAGCGCGCAGGAAGCGGCCGACGTCGCCGCGCTATGTGCGCGCCTGGGTGTTCCGCACGAAACGCTTCGGGTCGAGGTGGCGCCCGGGAATGTCCAGGCCGAGGCGCGCAGCGCCCGGTATGCGGCGCTTGCCCGATGGATCGAGGCGCGGCAGCTGGCGGCGCTGGCGACCGCGCATCATGCCGACGATCAGGCCGAGACGCTGCTGATGCGCCTGAACCGGGCGAGCGGAGTCGCCGGGCTGGCCGGTACGCGCGGGCGCGGGCAGGTGCCCGATAGCGACATTCCCTTGCTGCGCCCGGTGCTCGGCTGGCGCCGCTCGGAATTGGCCGAGGTAGTAGCCGAGGCCGGTATCCTAGCGGCGCAGGACCCCAGCAATGCGGACGACAAATATGATCGGGTGCGGGTGCGCAAGGCACTTGCCGATGCCGATTGGCTCGATGTTTCCGCGATCGCCCAGAGCGCGCAGTACATTGCCGAGGCCGATGCCGCGCTCGACTGGATGGCGGCGCTCGAATGGCGTTCCTGCGTCAAGAAGGAGCCGATGGGCCTGGGCTACCGGCCGCAGGCGCCGCGTGCCGTCGTCCTGCGGGTGATTGCCCGGATCGTGCGTGATCTGGACGGAGCGGAGCCGCGCGGCAGTGCAGTGGCGCGGCTGTTCGAAACTCTGGTTCAGGGCAGTCCGGCGTCGATTGGCGCGCTTGTCGTGCGTCCCAATGCCGGGCGCTGGAGTTTCAGCAAGGCGCCGGTGCGCGCGGCTCGCCGCCCCAAGGCCTGACGGTCACGCGCCGACGAGGCTGTCGCCCATGCCGACCTGCTTGCCGCGGGTGATGTAGACCTTGTCGCCCAGCTTCGTGGTCCGGAACAGCTTGGCGGCGAAAGGCTCGGGCATGCCGATGCAGCCGTGGCTGGCATAGCCCAGCTCGACCTTGGAGCCGTGCAGGGTGATGCCGTCGTCGGTCAGCCGCTGCATGTAGGGCATCGGTGCGCCGGTGTAGATGTTGGACACGTGGTCCTTGTCCTTCTGCGTGATCGGGAAGACGCCGAGCGGGGTGGGCTTGTCCTCGGTGCCGAGCAGCACGGCAGTCGCGCCGATCTCGTAGCCGTTGCGGAACACGGAAAGGACGCGGGCGTCGAGGTCCACGGTCACGACGATCGGACCGTCGGGGACATTGGCGTCGTCCCAGTGCCATTCGCCGTACTTGATCGGGCCGTCGATGGGCAGGATCCGCTTGATCACGAAAGGCTCGTCGGCCTTGGCGACAGGCGATGCGGCCTGTGCGGCGAGGGCTTCGGAGGCAGGGGCCACCGTTGCCGGATCGGCCTTGGCCGCTGCCACGCGGGCTTCGGAGAGCGATGCGGGCTGCGGCTTGTCGGGAGACGCGGCAAGCATCAGGACGCCGGCAATGACGGCCAGGGCGACAAAGCCCGAAGCGAGGAGGATGCGTCCGTTCACGTAGTCCTGTCCTTGACGAATCTGCCGGTACCGTTCTGGCGATGATCGCTTAAAACGGCGTGAAGCACCAGCGGCGCGGGGGCGCTGTCCCGCTGGAGGACTGCCGGGCCGCAAAAGTTAACGGCCACACTCCGGTGCCTGATCAAGCCATCGAGGGCCGCTGCGCGGCTTCTCAGTCGCCCTTGGGGCGGGCGATGCCTTCGCGCAGGATCGAGCAGGCCAGTTCCGCCATTTCGTCCGGATTGGTTTCGTCGGACCACACCATGTAGCGCAGGCCGAGGAAGACGTTCATGCCCATGATCGCCCAGGCGTGGGCTTCGCCCAGGTCGTCGCGCAATTCGCCGCTGGCGATACCGGCCTTGAGCCTGTCGGTCATGCGCGCTGCGGTTGTTTCGTAGTGCGCGCGGAAGGCGGCGGGATCGACGAATTCGCACTCGTCTATGATCCGGTAGATCTCCTTGTGCTCACGCGCGAAGTGCAGGAACGCCCTGAGGGCAGCGCGTTCGCGGTCGAGCGCGGGAAGGGGCGGCTCCAGGGCCTTCTTGGCTGCCTCGCGCACTTTGCCGCTCATGTCGTCGACGAGCGCGCGGAAGATCTCATCCTTCGAATCGAAGTAGGTGTAGAAACTGCCCAGCGCCGTTCCGGCCCTACGGGTGATTCCCGTTATCGATGCCTCGTGAAACCCGTGCTCGCCGAATTCGAGAGCGGCGGCGTCAAGCAACTTGCGCAGCGTCTTTCGTCCCCGCTCGGTTCTGGGAGCCTTGTCGGAGGGGGCGGAAATCTTGGGTTCGGGCGCATCTGCTGTGGTCACAATGCCACAGCTATCCCCTTCAATGGCGATTGGCAAATCTTCAATGTTGAAACCTGATTCAACTCTCGGTATCGATAGCGGCAACGACAAGGTTCATTGGGAGGTGAAGTGATGCTCAAGGCGCATTTTCTCACATTCGGTTGCAGTACTCTGGCTCTTGCCGGATCGCTGGGGCTGGCCGCTCCGGCTCTCGCTCAGGATGCGCAGGCAGCAGCCGAAGCGCAGGAGACGACCGGCGCTGAAATCATCGTGACGGCCCGCCGCCGCGAGGAGCGCCTCGTCGACGTGCCGATTGCGGTTACCAGCTTCAGCGGCGCCCAGCTCGAGAAGTCCGGCGCGATCGATGTCACCGACACCGCGCAGTCGGCCCCCAACGTCACGCTGGAGCCCTCGCGCGGAACCAACTCGACGCTTTCCGCCTTCATCCGCGGTGTTGGCCAGCAGGATCCGGTTTCCGGTTTCGAACAGGGCGTGGGCATCTATCTCGACGACGTCTACCTCAACCGTCCGCAGGCCGCAGTGCTCGACATCTACGATGTCGAACGCATCGAAGTGCTGCGCGGACCGCAGGGCACGCTCTACGGTCGCAACACGATCGGCGGCGCGGTCAAGTACGTGACCAAGCAATTGCCGCAGGACTTCTACCTCAAGGTCAAGGGCACCATCGGCACTTACGACCAGGTCGATGGCGTCGTGACGGTTTCCGCCCCGATCAGCGACCTCGTGCGCGTGGGCGGTTCGGTAGCGCGGCTCACCCGCGACGGCTTCGGCAAGAACCTCACTACCGGGGCGGAGAATTACAACAAGAACGTCTGGGCGGCGCGCGGCAGCCTCGACATCGGCGGTTACGGTGCGCCGGTGCTGATCCGCATTTCCGGCGACTACACCCACGACAAGTCGAATGCCCGCGGCGGCCATCGCCTGATCCCCGGCTTCGCTTCGGGCGCGCCGGTCCTTTCCGATGTGTTCGATACGCGCGGCGGCCTGACCGATCCGAAGCAGGACGTCGAGGCTTATGGCTTTGCCATCAACGCCACGGCCGAGCTGACCGACGCGCTGACGTTCAAGTCGATCAGTTCTTGGCGCAAGGACAACAGTGCCTCGCCGATCGACTTCGATGCGCTGCCGACCGTCGACCTCGATGTGCCGGCGTTCTATCACAACGAGCAGGTCAGCCAGGAATTCCAGCTGCAGTGGGATGACGGCGGGCCGCTGCAGGGTCTTGTCGGCGTCTATTATCTCGACGCCACGGCCGACACCTACTTCGACAGCCGGCTCTACACGACCTTTGCCGATGTCCTGCCGATGCTCACCGGTCATACCGAGGCCGACGTCGGTACCAAGACTTATGCGATCTTCGGCGATTTCACTTATGACCTGACCGATCAGTTCAGCCTTTCGCTTGGCGGGCGCTACACCTGGGACAAGCGCAAGGCGAACATCCTCAAGCAGAACTACATTCTCGGCGGCTCGGCAGGCTTCCAGAATCCGGGCGTGCTGTTCTCGACCGACACCGACTTCAGCGGCAGCAACGAATTCAAGAAGTTCACGCCGCGCGTGTCGCTCAGCTTCAAGCCTAGCGCCGATCACAACATCTACGCAAGCTATTCCAAGGGCTTCAAGGGCGGCGGCTTCGATCCGCGCGGCGTCGGCAAGAACGCCAACGACCTCGATGGCGACGGCAGCCTGAGCGATGCCGAAATCGCCCAGTACCTCAGCTTCAAGCCGGAGACGGTCGACAGCTACGAGCTGGGCTACAAGGGCAACCTGCTCGGCGGCGCGCTCTATGTTGCCGGTGCGATCTTCCGCATGGATTACACCGACATCCAGATCCCCGGATCGGTTGCCTGCACGGTGAATGGCGTGCCGACCTTCTGCGGTGTCGTTTCCAACGCCGGCAAGGCGCGGATGCAGGGCGCGGAACTGGAGGCCAATGCCCGGCTGGCACGCGACCTCGTCGCCTCAGGGGACCGGCTGAATTTCTCGACCGCGATCGGTTACATCGATGCCAAGTTCAAGAAGTACGAGACCCTGATCGGCGGGCAGACTGTCGACGTCGCGCAGTATCGCAATATCCAGAATACGCCCAAGTGGACCGCCAGCGGAACGCTGTCTTACTCGACCCCGGTCGGCGAGGGCGATCTCAGCATGTCGACGACGGTGTCCTACCGCTCGAAGACCCACCAGTTCGAGTTCCCCAGCCCCTATCTCGACCAGAAGGGTTATGCCCTGTGGGATGCCAGCCTGGTCTATTCCGCGCCGGGCAGCGGCTGGAGCATCGGCCTGCACGGCAAGAACCTGCTCGACAAGGAGTACATCACTTCGGGCTACAGCTACATCTCGCAGAACGAAGAGACGGGCGCGGTCAACCTGGGTGCCAATGGCTACCCGATCCCGACGCTCGGCAGCGAAGGTACGCTGACTGCCTTCTACGGCAATCCGCGCCAGGTCTTCCTCACCGCGACAGTGGAATTCTGATCGGGGCAACTGCGCAGCAGCCTGGCGGGGTCTTCGTCTCCACCCTTACGGAGCACCCCCCCGCAAGATCCCGCCAGGTCCGCTGCAGGTGAAAGGATTGTTCGATGGACTACCGCGACCACCGCTATCGCAGCGCCTGCGGGCGCCTTGAGCTGGCCGCGCGCGATTATCCCGCAGCCGCGGGCGACGAGGCCCCGGTCCTGCTGATGATGCATGGCCTGACCCGCAACAGTGCGGATTTCGAGCCGCTCGCAGCGCACCTGGCCGGCACTTACCGGCTGATCGTGCCAGACCAGCGCGGACGGGGCCTCTCCGACCGGGACCCCGATCCTGCGCAATACCGGCCGGACGTCTACGCACAGGACATGCTGGCCCTGCTCGATGGACTGGGTATCGAGCGCGTCGGCATGATCGGGACTTCGATGGGTGGGCTGATGGCGCTGATCATCAACGCGCTGCGGCCCGAACTCGCATCGGCCGTGGTGTTCAACGATATCGGTCCGGTTCTCGAGGACGAAGGGCTGGATCGCATCAAGAGCTATGTTGGCCCGCGCGGGGCGATGGCCTCCTGGACCGAAGCGGCAGCCCGGTGCCGTGCGATCAACGCGCCCGCCTTCCCCGATTTCGGCAGCGCAGACTGGATGGCCTTTGCCAGGCGCACTTGCGCCGAGAATGCCGATGGCACCGTTTCCTTCGCTTACGATCCGGCGATCTCGCAGGGCTTTTCGGACGAGGACGCGACTGTCGTACCGCCCGACCTGTGGCCCTTGTGGGACCTGCTCGACCGGATGCCGGTGCTTGTCATTCGCGGTGCGCTGTCCGATCTCCTGTCGAGAGCGACGGTCGAGGAGATGGCCAGTCGGCACAAGGGGCCTTATGCCGCCGTGGAAGTGCCGCGCGTCGGCCATGCCCCGATCCTCGATGAGCCCGCGGTCCTGCCGGCCATCAGGTCCTTCTGCCAGGAGCACGTGAACTGAGATGACCAGCACCGCGCCCCGGCGACCGGCTTCGCCCAATCTCGTTCTCGCGATGCTGCTGCTGGTCTATGTGTTCAACTTCGTCGACCGCCAGATCCTCGCGATCCTGGCCGCACCGATCCAGGCCGATCTCGGTCTCGACGACGCACAGATGGGGATGCTCGGCGGGCTTGCCTTCGCCATCCTCTATTCGACGCTGGGCGTGCCGCTGGCGTGGCTGGCTGACCGCACGAGCCGGTCCTGGGTGATAACCGGATCGCTGGTGATCTGGAGCCTGTTCACGGCGGTCTGCGGCGCGGCGCAGGGTTTCTGGCACATCTTCCTCGCCCGGCTTGGCGTCGGCGTCGGGGAGGCGGGCGGGGTTGCCCCATCCTATGCCGTGATCGGCGATCATTTTCCCAGCGAACGCAGGGCCTTCGCGCTCTCGGTCTATTCGCTGGGCATTCCGCTGGGTTCGGCAACCGGCGTGCTGGCCGGAGGCTATGTTGCGGCAAGGGTGGACTGGCGCGCGGCCTTTCTCGTCGTTGGCATTGCCGGGCTGCTGATTGCGCCGCTTTTCAAGTTCGTCGTGCGCGATCGCCCCAAGCCTGCCGCCCCGGCGTCTCCGGCAGCCGGGGAGGGCGTGCGCTTCCTCGCGATCGCGGCCTTGCTCGCCCGCAAGCGCGGCTTCTGGCTGCTTTCGTTCGGCGCCGCCTCCAGCTCGATGCTGGGCTATGGCCTCGCTTTCTGGCTGCCCAGCCTGCTCCAGCGCAGCTTCCACCTCGATCTGGTCGAGACGTCCTGGTTCATCGGCGCGGTTCTGCTCCTGGGCGGAAGCGTGGGCGTGCTGTCGGGCGGGCTGCTCGCCGACCGTCTCGGCCGGGCCAACCGTGCCTTCTACGCCTGGGTGCCGGCGATGGCGTTCGTGGCTGCCGTGCCCCTGTTCGCCGGGGGCATCTGGACTTCGAGCGTGCCGCTCGCCTTCCTCATGTTCCTCGTCCCGCAGGCACTGGCCTATATCTGGCTCGGACCGGTGACTTCGGCGATCCAGCATCTCGTCGAACCGCCCGCCCGGGCCACGGCATCGGCATTGTTCCTGCTGATCAACAACCTGATCGGGCTGGGCGGCGGCATCTATGCGCTGGGCGCTCTCTCCACGGCGCTGGCGCCGGTCTATGGCGAGGAATCGCTGCGCTATTCGATGCTCTTCGGTCTCGTCCTCTACCTGATCGCCGCCGTGCTCATGGCGCTGGCGGGCCCGGCATTGCGGCGTGAATGGGTGTCCGAAGGCTGATCCGCTCGGCCTGCACCGGGCGCAAAACCGCCCGCTCCTGCGTTGCAATCGCGCGCTTATCGACTACCAATTGGCAGTAGCGGCCCTGTCCGGAAGCATCCGGGCAGGGCGGTGATGCTGGTTCAGGTAACGAGGGGACGCTTCGTGAAACTACTCAAGTGGGCCGTTGGTGGCGCCGGCGCTTACGCGATCTACAGGTACTCGATCGGTCGCAAGGCCAAGGGGGAGGATGTGTTCGTCTCCCCTGAGAAGGAGCTTGAGAAGATTGCCCGGGACAGCGAGCCCGAGGCGCCTGCAAAGCCCAAGGCCAAGCCGACGGCCAAGCCCAAATCGGCCGCAGCCAAGCCGCCGGCCAAACCCGCCAGGTAATGGCGGGCGCTCCTGCGCTCGGGCACTCTGCTGGCCGGCGCCGCAGCCGTGGGTCAGGCCTGCTTTCGCAATCGCCGCGCCGGTGTTTCCCAAATCAACGACTTGTCCACTTTAGCTCTGTACGGCCTTGATCCGCAGTCGTATTCTGACGCAGGAGAACTGTGCGAACGACGCGGGAAGTACTGAATATAGTAAAGGGAGATTAATTATGGCCATCACCGACCACGTTGATTTCAACGCTTTTATGGAGGGCGTGAAGCGCCGTAATCCCTACCAGCCCGAATTCGTTCAGGCCGTGCAGGAAGTCGCGGAAGACATCTTCGAATTTATCGCCGACAAGGAACAGTACCACGAGCAGCAGATCCTGCGGCGCATTGCCGAGCCGGACCGCGTCGTTTCCTTCCGTGTCTGCTGGGAAGACGACAACGGCAACATCCGCGTCCAGCGCGGTTGGCGCGTGCAGAACAACAATGCCATCGGCCCGTACAAGGGCGGTCTGCGCTTCCATCCCAGCGTCAACGAAAGCGTCCTGAAGTTCCTGGCCTTCGAGCAGACCTTCAAGAACGCGCTGACCGGCCTGCCGATGGGCGGCGGCAAGGGGGGCTCGAACTTCAATCCGAAGGGCAAGTCGGTGCGCGAGATCATGCGCTTTTGCCAGTCCTTCATGACCGAACTCTATCGCCACATCGGCGCCGACGTCGACGTTCCTGCCGGCGATATCGGTGTGGGCGGGCGTGAGATCGGCTACATGTTCGGCCAGTACAAGCGCATCACCAACCACTTCACCGGGGTTCTGACCGGCAAGGGGCTCGAATATGGCGGTTCGCTGATCCGTCCGGAGGCGACCGGCTACGGCGCAGTCTATTTCCTG
The DNA here is from genome assembly GCF_017312445.1 of Novosphingobium sp. PY1. Lineage (NCBI taxonomy): Bacteria > Pseudomonadati > Pseudomonadota > Alphaproteobacteria > Sphingomonadales > Sphingomonadaceae > Novosphingobium > Novosphingobium sp. PY1. Next base: position 473,060 of record NZ_BLTI01000004.1, read on the forward strand.
GCCGAGATGCTGGCGGCGCGCGGGCTCGACCTCGACGGCAAGACTGCCGTCATCTCCGGTTCGGGCAACGTGGCGACCCATGCGGCGGAGAAGATCGTCCACATGGGCGGCAAGCCGGTGACGCTCTCGGACTCCGGCGGGTTCATCTACGATCCCGATGGACTGACCCTCGATAAGATCAACTGGGTCAAGCACCACAAGACTCACCGCCGCGGCCGCATCAGCGAGTACGTGGACGAGTTCAAGGGCGCCTCGTATCACGAGGGCAAGACGCCGTGGAACGTCGCCTGCGACGTTGCGCTGCCTTGCGCAACGCAGAACGAACTGAACGGCGCGGATGCCCGCGCGCTCGTCGCCAATGGCTGCATCGCCGTTTCGGAAGGTGCGAACATGCCTTCCGACCTCGAAGCGGTGCACGTCTTCAAGGACGCCAAGATCATGTTCGCCCCGGGCAAGGCTGCCAATGCCGGCGGCGTGGCGGTGTCGGGTCTCGAAATGAGCCAGAATTCCGGGCGCCGTCCCTGGACCGAGGCGGAACTGCAGCAGATGCTCAAGGACATCATGTCCGGCATCCATGCCCGCTGCCTGACTTATGGCGAACGCGGTGGCGGCTATGTCGATTACGTTCGCGGCGCCAATATCGCCGGGTTCAAGAAGGTCGCCGATGCCATGCTGGCGTTCGGCGTGGTGTAACAGGGCTGGAGGGGCGCATGTCCGAAACGGTGAAGCCAGAGGAAGCCGCTTCGGACGTGCCTGCCTGCCATGGACCCGCCCGCCATGAGCCCGACCGCAGGCAGGCCGGGCTCTACGACGACAGGACCTATTCGGTGCACGCCATCCACATGGTGCGCACTGCCATGACCAATCACGCCGTGCTCAGCCAGATGGCCGATCACAAGGCGAATATCCTCATGGGCGTGACATTCCTCGTGTTCACCTTGTCGGTGAGCGCGTTCGGCGGCGGCAACTACCGCGTCTCGCTGCTCATCCTCGTCCTCTCCGCTTTCCTGTCGGCGCTGTTCGCGATGGCGGCGGTGACGCCAAAGGTGACTCCGCCAAAGTTGTCGGACGACGAGCTGGACAATCTTCTCTTCTTCGGGGTCTTTACCGGATTGCCGCAGGAGGAATTCATCGACCGTGCCATGCAGCGTGCAGAAACCGATGGCCGGGTGCTGAGCACGATGTTGCGGGACATCTACCAGAACGGCGTGGTGCTCCAGCGCAAGAAGTATCGCTATCTTTCCTATGCCTTTCGAACCTTTCGGATCGGTCTGGTTCTGGCGTTCGCCGCCTTCGTGCTGGAAGCTGCGGTCCCTATCTTTTGATTCGCGTCGAGGTGCCGGGATGAAAAAATTCTCGTCCTGCGTCAGAAAATTACCTTGACGAAAATCATTTCATTGCAATTGCTTGGGTGATTCTTTCACGAATTTAATTCGCGGCGAGCCTTGGCTACGTGCAATTACGTAGTTGCCCAATCTCACCTCATCGAGATAACTCGAGATATAGCCAAAATGGGGTGGATGAACGTGGGGATCGCACCGAACGGTGCGGGTCAGGCCCCTGTTCGTCCAGCGGATTGGACAAAAACATGGGGTCGCAAGCCAATGTACCAAGGGAATTTCCACCTGTTTCTGGTGGATCAGAATCAAAAGCGCCGCGCGACGGTGAGCTACGAAATGTCGAAGCGTGGCATCTATATCGTTCCTTTCGAAGCGGTTGAGGAACTGGCATCGCGCTGGCCCGATGCGGGCATGATTCTCATCGCGGACGACAACAACAACATCGCCACGCTCACCCACCTCATGCTGCAGATGGAGAAATGGCTTCCCTTCGTCGCCTTTGCCGAAAATCCGACGACGTCGCAGATCGTGCGGGCCGTGAATGAAGGTGCGGTGGGCTACAGCGACAGCCCGACCAATGTCGACGAATTCTGCAAGACGGTCGAGGAAGCGCGCGTCTCCATAGACCGCATCGGCCACATCCGCGCGCGCGCGATCCGGGCCAAGAAGTCGATCGAAAGCCTGACCCGCCGTGAAATGGAAGTGCTGGAAGGTCTTGCCCAGGGTCTGACCAACCGCGCCGTCGCCGAGCAGCTCGAAATCAGCCACCGGACCGTGGAAATCCACCGCGCGAACCTGCTTACCAAGCTGGGCGATGTCGGCATCAACGCCGCAATCCGCCTGCTCATCGAGGCGCGCATCATCTGAAGCTGCGTCCCCGGGCGCCTCAAGGGCGGTACCGACAAATCGAGAAATTCACGCAGGCCCGTCCGAACCGCTTGGTTTGGGCGGGCCTGTTGGCTTTATCGGGAAAGGAAAATGGTGCCGGCTACAGGATTCGAACCCGTGGCCCCCTGATTACAAATCAGGTGCTCTACCAACTGAGCTAAGCCGGCCCGGTGCGGCGCGCTGTCGCGGCTGCACGAAACAAGTCCGGCGCCCTTACCGCGAGGCAGGGGCGCCGGTCCAGAGTTTTATGCGTTGGGTGCAAACGCTTTTGGATCAGAAGACCGCGTGCGGTGCGTCTTCGTGCATCATGGCCTGGCGAACCAGAGGGATCGGCGGGCCGCCGTAGCTCAGGAAGCTGTCGTGGAACTGCTTCCATGCGCCGCGGCCACCACGGCTGGCGGTCCAGTCGTCGCGCAGCTTGCGGATCATCAGCTTGCCCAGCGTGTAGTTGAGGTAGGCCGGGTCGTAGGTCCCGCGCGCGGCCTGCTGTTCGGCCGTGCCCTCGTCCTGGTAGCATTCGTCCATGAACATGCGCTTGGACTGCTCCTGCGTCATGCCGCGGGCGTGCAGCCCGATGGCTGACAGATAGCGGCAGTTGCGCAGCAGGGCGTTGGAGAGCTGGCCGACGTGGACGCCGGGATCGCCGTCACCGAGGCCCGCATCCCACATCATTTCCTCGGCATAGTGCGCCCACCCTTCGGCGAAGGCATAGCCCACCCACAGGCGGCCCACCCATGACGGCGAGCGGTTCGAGTGGAGGAACTGCAGGAAGTGGCCGGGCATGACTTCATGGACCGAGGTGAACAGCAGGTCGTTCTTGCCCGGAATGTAGTCCTGCTGCTTCTGCTTGGACCACGAAGGGTCCGGCGGCGAGATGTAATAGATCGAGGGGATGCCCTTCTCGAACGGTCCGGGCGGGTCGATGTAGGCGGAGTTCTGCCGGTTGTAGGGCGGGCTTTCCTCGACCAGCGCCTGCTCGGTTCCCGGGATCGTCACCAGGTCGTGCGCGCGCACGAAGGCAGTGAGATCGGGGATCTGCTTGCGCGCGGCGGTGACCGGTCCACCCTCTGGCTTGTCGGCCCGCATCTTGTCGAAACAGCCCTGGATGTCCTTGCCCGGGGCATAGGCGGCGCAGGCTTTCTTCAGCGCCTCCTGGTTGCGCTTGAGATCGGCCTGACCCACTGCTTCAAGCTCATCCAGCGGGGCATCGACCGCTTCGGTTGCGGCCAGCATGCGCGAGAAACGCTCGGCTCCCAGCGCGAAGTCCTGCGTCGGCGTGGCTGCGGCGAGCCAGTCGGCGAGTTGTTGCATGGCATTTGCCGCAGCTTCGGACGTGGCCTTGAACTCGGCCTGCAGCGCAGGGTCCTGTACGTCGGCAAAGGCTGTGCGGGCATCGCCGCGATAGTACTCCGCGAAACCGCCGAAGCCGGCGACGCCCAGCTTGATGAAGCTGGCGGGCATCTGGGGCTTGAGGTTGGCGCGGATGTTCTTCGCGGCAGTCGGCACCGCCTTAAAGAAACCGATCATGGCCTTCATCCGCGTTGCCTTGTCGGCATAGTTGCGGCTGACATAGACGTTCGGGTCGAGCCCGCCGTTGATGTACCAGGTCGGGTTCGTGTGCGGCTGGTCGGCATCTTCGATCCAGAAGAGGCTGCCCTTGGCAACCTGCACCAGGTAATCGCGCTCGAACCTGTCGGCGTCGGACAGGCCGGTGAAGGCGTTCGCCCGGTCGATGACCGAGTGGAGGAAGGCGGCACGTTTGGCGAGACCGGCTTCGCTCCAGTCGGGCAGCCTGCCGTCGAACTGGTGTGCGCCCTGATAGACGGCGAAGGCAGGGTCCTGGATCATCCAGTCGTCGATGGTCTTCTGGACGAAGGCCTTCCACGCGCTTGCCGGAGCCTCGGCCGCAGGTGCGGCCGCCATCGGCGCTTCGGGAGGGGGCGCGGCGGTTGCACAGGCTCCCATTGCAAGGCAGGCCAGACCTGCCAGCAGTTTGTGTTTCATGTGATAGTGTGTCCCTATCGGTTTGGTGGAGCGACGCCCGGACCGGGGGGAGGGGCGCCCTCGATGGGACAGGTTGTGGTCTATACCGCGCCGAAGGTCCAGCCCTCGGTGCAGGCCAATTCCGGCGTCAGTTCAGCCGGTTGCCAGAGTGCCGGATCGCAGGCGGCGCGGCGCAGCCAGGCGGCGGTGAGCAGCGCGTCGCTGGTGTGATCGTCGATCGCGCCGCTGCCCCGGGCGGGCGGGGAACCCAGCGCCGCGAGCGCGTCAGCCAAGGCCTCGAACGTCGTCATCTTGGCGCGGGAAGGCGAGCGGCCTGCCGCTACGGCGGCCAGCGTTGTGTAGATCTCGACGATGACGGACCCGCGCGCCGGCAGCGGGTCGATGGGCCAGACCGGCACTGTGCCGCCAAGGCGATGGAGCATGCGCATCCCGGTCAGGCTGGACTTGCCGACTTGTGCCGCGCCGACGAGGTTGAAGTTCGAATAGGGCTTGCAGCCCGCGCGGGCCTGCGCCTCCTCGGTCACGCGCATCCGCCCGCGCCGATGTGCCGCGCCGGGCAGGTGGAATTGCTGGCCCTCCCGCCCGCCGTGACGGCGAAAATAGGCGCTGGCCCTGGCGTGGTCGACGAAACTGGTGGCGCATAGGTCCGCATCGCCCACGCAGACCGCATCGATCAGCGCCCAGAGCGCGCGGGCATCGCCGGGGCTTTCGTTCCAGCCGGGGAAGAAAGCCCCGGCGTCGGCGAAAGGCAGCGAGATGCCGAGGTCGAGCCCGACCAGGGTGTCGTCGGGCAGGTCGTGCAATAGATGATCGAGTACGTCCTGCCGCGACCAGACGGCGTGATTGCGCGGGCGCACGATTTGCGGCGCTGCGCCGCTGAGGTCGCACAGGCCGACCGCGATGCCTTTCTGGCGCGGGCCGACAGCGCCGGACCAGTCGATCGCCATGAAGTGGCGAAAGCGCGGCCCGCCATGCGCCGCGGCGTTCACTGCTCGCGCCGCTCGGCGCGCTTGCGGTTCCACCAGTCGATGCGCTTGAGGATCTCGCGTTCGAAACCGCGCTCTACCGGCGCATAGTAGGTCTGCGGAGCCATCTCTTCGGGCCAGTAATTGTCGCCGGAAAAGCCGTCGGGCGCGTCGTGGTCGTAGGCGTAGTCCTTGCCGTAGCCGATGTCCTTCATCAGCTTGGTCGGCGCATTCAGGATGTTGGCCGGCGGGCTGAGCGAGCCGGTTTCCTTTGCGCTGCGGAACGAGGACTTGAACGCCATGTAGGCCGCGTTCGATTTGGGCGCGGTGGCGAGGTAGAGGCAGGCCTGCACGATCGCCAGTTCGCCTTCGGGCGAGCCGAGGAATTCGTAGGCATCCTTGGCAGCAAGGCACTGGACGAGGGCCTGGGGATCGGCCAGTCCGACGTCTTCCGAAGCGAAACGCACCAGGCGGCGCAGGACGTAGAGCGGTTCCTCGCCCGCCGTCAGCATCCGGGCGAGATAGTAGAGCGCGGCCTGCGGATCGGATCCGCGCAGGCTTTTGTGCAGCGCCGAGATCAGGTTGTAGTGGCCGTCGCGGTCCTTGTCATAGACGGCCACGCGCCGTTGCAGGAACTGGCCGAGCCCGGCCGGGTCGAGCTTTTCCGCGATCTTGGCGGCATAGAGCGTCTCGGCCTGATTGAGCAGGAAGCGGCCATCGCCGTCGGCCGATGCGATCAGCGCCTCACGCGCGGCGACATCGAGGGGGAGGGGGCCTTCCAGCGCCTCGGCCTTGTCGATCAGCGCACCCAGCGCCCCGGCGTCGAGGCGGTGCAGGATCAGCACTTGCGCCCGGCTCAGGAGGGCGGCGTTGAGCGCGAAGCTGGGGTTCTCGGTCGTCGCCCCGACGAGGGTGACGGTGCCGCGCTCGACGAAGGGCAGGAAGCCATCCTGCTGGGCCCGGTTGAAGCGGTGGATCTCGTCCACGAATAGCAGCGTGCGTTGCCCGGCCCTTGCGGCCACTTCGGCCTCTGCGAAGGCCTTCTTGAGGTCTGCCACCCCGGAAAACACGGCGGAGACCGCGGCAAAGCGCATGCCCACGGCATCGGCCAGCAGGCGCGCCGTGCTCGTCTTGCCGGTGCCGGGCGGACCCCACAGGATCATCGAGGACAGGCGTCCGGCCGCGACCATGCGTCCGATCGCGCCTTCCGGACCGGTCAGGTGCTCCTGCCCGACCACGTCGGCCAGCGTGCGCGGTCGCAGCCGGTCGGCGAGCGGAGCATCCTCGCGCGGTTCGTCGGGAGGCGTTGCGGGAATATCGTCGGCAAACAGGTCGGCCATGGGGCCTATCTAGCGAGAGTCGCCCGCAATTGCACCGGTCTGCCGCGCGCGATAGGCTTGCGCCCACAAGGAAATGCAAAATGGTGGGATGCGATGGACAAAGCGACCGGCGTAGGGACCCCTTGGTACTTCTGGGTGGCAGCGCTGCTGTCGATCCCGTGGAATGCCTTCGGCTGCCTCGACTTCACCCTGACGGTGACGCGCAGCCCGACCTACCTTGCGCAGTTTCCGCCCGACATGATCGACTACATCGACACGTTTCCCGCCTGGTCCATCGTCGCCTGGGCACTGGGCACGTGGGGCGCGCTGCTCGGCTCGGTCCTGCTGGTCATGCGCTCGCGCTGGGCGATAGCGGCTTTCGCCGCCTCGCTGCTCGGTCTTGCGCTGACTACGGTCTATCAGTGGACCAGCGATGCGCCCGCGGCCGTCACCGGGGCGGGCGGCATGGCGATGAGCGCGTTGATCTGGATCGTCGCCATCGCCCTGCTCTGGTTCGCCGTGCGCATGCGTGCGCTTTACGTGCTTTCCTGAGAGCGCCTGCGCGCGGTCAGGCCCTGGCGCCGGACTTCTGGCGGATCAGGCGGATGTAGGTGTCGGCAACCGCCTGGTTGATCTTGTCCCAGCTGAACTCGGCGGCGCGATCCTCGCCTGCCTTGCCGTGCGAGAGCCGCAGTGCCGGGTCTTCGATATAGGCCTTGAGAGCCTCGGCGAACTGGTGGATCGCGCCGGGTGGCAGCAGACGGCCGGAAACGCGATCGTCGACGAGGCTCTGGCTGCCGGTCGCGGCAGCGGCGACAACGGGCAGGCCGCAGGCCATCGCCTCCAGCGTCACGTTCCCGAAAGTCTCGGTGACCGAGGGGTTGAACAGCAGGTCCATGCAGGCGACGGCGCGGCCAAGGTCCGCGCCCTGCTGGAAACCGACGAAAGCGGCGCCGGGAAGGCGCGCCTCGAACCACTCGCGCGCCGGACCCTCGCCGATGACGAGGACCTTGTACTTCACCTTGCGGCGGCGCAGTTCGTCGAGCGTGTCGGAAAAGACGTCGAGGCCCTTTTCCATGACGAGCCGGCCCAGAAAGCCGATTGTCACTTCGTCGTCGGCAATGCCGTGGGCACGGCGCCAGTCGAGGTCGCGGCGGCCCGGGTGGAAAATCTCGCGGTCGACGCCGCGCGACCAGATCGAGACGTCATAGTTCATGCGCTGTTCGCGCAGCAATTGCGCCATCGATTCGGACGGAGCGACCAGAGCGTCGCAGCGGCGGTAGAAACGGCGCAGGATCGCCTCGATCACCGGTTCGCCCCAGGCCATGTTGTAGTAGCGCAGGTAGGTCTCGAAGCGGGTATGCACCGAAGCGAGGATCGGCAGGCCGCGCTTGCGGGCCCAGCTCACCGCCTGATGGCCGACCGGGTCGGGCGAGGAGACATGCACGATGTGAGGCGAGAAAGCCTTGAGATCCCTGCGTGCCTTGCCGGAAATCGCCAGTGGAACGCGATATTCCGAACGCGAGGGAATGGGCACGGAGTGGACGCCGATGAGGTCGCCGGTCGGCTCGAACGCGGGTTCGGCCACGACAGGCGCATAGACGCGTACCTTGGCGCCCTGGCGCAGGAGATACTCGGCGAGACGGTTGAGGGCCTGGTTGGCCCCGTCACGAACGTAATTGTAGTTGCCCGAAAACAGGGCGATGCGCAGGTCGGCGGTGTCCATGGTGGCGAGCGCCATAGCCTCCCCCGCCCCGCTTGGCGAGGGGGAGAGGCCCGGGATCCCATCCGAAGATGAACGAAAAAGGGCGGGGCTTGCGTTTATGTCACGCGGTGGCCGCCGCCCGGATGGAGTGTGTCAGAGGATCAGTGGCGATAACGCCGTTCGTAGCGGTAATCGCGGTCGCGATGACGGCGATCGCGGCGCCAGTCGCGGCGGTCACGGTGCCAGTCACGCCGATCGTGACGCCAGTCGTGACGGTCTCGACCCCAGTTGTTTCCACGGTTCCAGCGTTCGCGGTAGTAGCGTCCGTAATAGCGATCGTAGTAACGGTCGCGATAGTAGCGGTTCGGGCGACCTTCGTAATAATAGTAATAGCCCGGATGGCCGCGCACGGTCACGTAGCGGCGAGAGGGATAGTAGTCGCGGTCGTAGTAATAGCGGTCGCCATCGTCGGCGAGCGCTGCGCCGACTGCGAGGCCGATCAGGCCCGCGCCGATGGCAATGGCTGCGTCATCGCCGTCGTGATGGCGGCCGCGCGCCTCGGCCGGAGCGGCCATGGCAAGTGTCGAGGCTGCCAGCACGGCGCCGAGGCCGAGTTTGGTGGCAAGAGATTTCAGTGTGGATTTCATTTGGGCGTCTCCCTTCGGATGGCCAACCGGGTGACGGCGGTATCGGTGGGCACGTTAGAAGAGAACCATGGCAGGCCGGTACTGAACCGCCACTGAACTTGTCGCGATTTGTAATAAGGCGTGCGCTGCTCGCGGCAGGCCGATGGCCGGGAGACACATCCCCACCCTTCGACAGGCTCAGGGTGAGTGTCCTGGAGAGGGCCCGGGCAATCTAAGCCCTGCTTCAAGAAAAAAGCCTCCCCGAGATGGCCCGGGGAGGCTTTTTTGGATCGGTTTACGCCGCTTCCTTCTTGCGGCTGGCCTTCTTGCGCTCGTGCGGATCGAGGATCGCCTTGCGCAGACGGATCGACTGCGGCGTGACTTCGACCATTTCGTCGTCGTCGATGTAGGCGATTGCCTGTTCGAGCGTCATGACCCGCGGCGGGGTCAGGCGGATGGCGTCGTCCTTGCCGGTCGAACGGAAGTTCGTCAGCTGCTTCGACTTCATCGGGTTGACTTCGAGATCGTCGGGCTTGGCGTTCTCGCCGATGATCATGCCCTCGTAGATCTTTTCCTGCGGCTTGACGAACAGCACGCCGCGATCCTCAAGGCTGTTGAGCGCGTAACCCACTGCCTCGCCGGTGCCGTTGGAGATCAGCACGCCGTTGAGGCGGCCCTCGATGGGACCCTTGTGCGCGTCGTACTTCTCGAACAGGCGGTTCATGATGCCGGTGCCGCGGGTGTCCGAAAGGAACTCGCCGTGGTAGCCGATCAGGCCGCGCGAGGGGGCCGAGAAGGTGATGCGGGTCTTGCCTGCGCCGGAGGGACGCATGTCGGTCAGCTCGGCCTTGCGGCGCTGCATCTTCTCGACGACCGTGCCCGAATATTCATCGTCCACATCGATCACGACGGTTTCGTAAGGTTCGGTGCGCTGTCCGTTCTCGTCGGTCTGGAACAGCACGCGCGGGCGGCTGATGCCCAGTTCGAAGCCCTCGCGGCGCATCGTCTCGATCAGGACGCCAAGCTGGAGTTCGCCGCGACCGGCAACCTCGAAGCTGTCCTTGTCCGCCGATTCGGTGACGCGGATGGCGACATTGGTTTCCGCTTCGCGCATCAGGCGATCGCGGATCATGCGGCTGGTCACCTTGTCGCCTTCGCGCCCGGCAAGCGGGCTGTCGTTGACGGCGAAGCGCATGGCCAGCGTCGGCGGGTCGATCGGCTGGGCCTGGATTGCCTCGGTGACCGAGGGATCGGCGATGGTGTTCGACACGGTCGCCTTCTCGAGTCCGGCGAGCGCGATGATGTCGCCCGCGCGGGCTTCATCGACGGGCACGCGGTCGAGGCCGCGGAAAGTCAGGACCTTGGTGGCGCGGCCGGTTTCGATCACCTTGCCGTCCATGTCGATGGCACGGATCGGGTCGTTGACCTTGAGCGTGCCCGACTGGACGCGGCCGGTCAGCACGCGGCCCATGAAGTTGTCGCGGTCGAGCAGGGTGGCGAGGAACGAGAACGGCGCGTCGACGTCGAGGTTCGGCGCGGGAACGTGCTCGACGATCTTTTCGAACAGCGGGGTCAGGGTGCCTTCGCGCGCGTCGGGATCGTAGCTGGCGTAGCCGTTGCGGCCCGAAGCGTAGAGCGTCGGGAAATCGAGCTGCTCGTCATTGGCGTCGAGGCTGACGAAGAGGTCGAAGACTTCGTCGAGCACTTCGGAGTGACGGCCGTCGGGACGGTCGATCTTGTTGACGACGACGATCGGCTTGAGGCCGAGGCCGAGCGCCTTGCCGGTGACGAACTTGGTCTGCGGCATCGCGCCTTCCGAGCTGTCGACCAGCAGGATCACGCCGTCGACCATCGAGAGGATGCGTTCCACCTCGGCGCCGAAGTCGGCGTGGCCGGGGGTGTCGACGATGTTGATGCGATAGCCGTTCCACTCGATCGAGGTCGGCTTCGCAAGAATGGTGATCCCGCGCTCCTTCTCGAGGTCGTTGGAGTCCATCGCACGCTCTTCCACGCGCTGGTTGTCGCGGAACGTGCCGGACTGGCGGAAAAGCTGGTCCACAAGCGTGGTCTTGCCGTGGTCGACGTGCGCAATGATCGCGATATTGCGCAGGGGAAGCGGGGCGGACATCGTTAGCCTTACAATTCGAGGGGGCCAAATGGCATCATCGCGATGCTGTTTGCTGCACCGCAAAATTGCCGCGCCCTTAGCCGATACAAGTGATTCCGGCAAGCGGTACTGCTTGTAATCACAATCGGACAGTTGCTGTGGCGTGTGCGACACAAGGTATCGCTTATTCACTGGAATGGCCAGACATACGATTGTGCCTAATTGAATCTCCTTATAAATATCGAAAGTTCTAAATGCGGTGGCACCGTGCAGGGCAAGATGCGGGCCGCCGGACGGGTTTGTTCAGCGAGGATTGCATGAAAGGTTTTTCTGGCGGTCGGGCCGCAGACGTCTTCTGCGTGCGCGGTGCGATTATGGCGCGGCGGATGGAATCGGTCCGGGCGGTCCTGTTGACTGGCGCGGCAGCAGCGATCTGGGGCTGGGCGCCCGCTGCCGCGGCCCAGGACGCCGAGGGTGAGGCGCTGTCGGTCGACGAAATCGTCGTTACCGCGACCAAGCGCGAGCAGACCCTGCAGGACGTGCCGGTCTCCGTCGCGGTAACCAGCGGTGAAACCATCGAGCGCGCGCAGGTCCGCGACTTGAAGGACCTGCAGACGCTCGTGCCATCGCTGCGCGTCAACCAGCTGCAAAGCTCGGCCAACACCAATTTCTACATTCGCGGCTTCGGCAACGGTGCCAACAATGCCGGGATCGAACCCTCGGTGGGCCTCTTCGTCGATGGCGTCTATCGTTCGCGCTCGGCTTCGATGATTGCCGACTTCCCGGATGTCGAACGGATCGAAGTTCTGCGCGGGCCGCAATCGACGCTGTTCGGCAAGAATGCCTCGGCCGGCGTGATTTCCATTGTCACGATGAAGCCGCAGTTCGAACTGGGCGGCAACTTCGAGGCGACTTACGGCAATTACGATGCAGTGACCGTGAAGGGCCGCGTCACCGGACCGGTCAGCGATACCATTGCGGTGAGCCTTGCCGGCGGGCTCAACAAGCGCGACGGCATCGTCCGCGACCTCGGCACCGGCAAGCGCACAAACGACCGCGATCGCTGGTTCGCGCGGGGCCAGTTGCTGTTCGACAACCACGACGATCTGCAGGTTCGCCTGATCGGCGACTACGGCAAGATCGACGAGAACTGCTGTGCTGCGGTCAACTTGCGCCAGGCCCTGCCGACGGCGGCGATCTTCGCGCTTGGCGGCGTCGTAAACCAGCCGGACGAGAAATTCGACAACGTCACCTACAACAACCGGCTTTCGACCAACGACATCGAGAACTGGGGCCTTTCCGGGCAGGTCGACTACGATCTTGGCGATGTCCAGCTGACCTCGATCACGGCCTATCGTCGCTCAAACATCGTGACCGACCAGGATTCCGACTTCTCGAGCGCGGACCTTCTGGAACGCAATTTCCAGGACTTGCGGATCAAGACCTTCACCCAGGAGCTGCGTGCCAACTTCGACATCGGCGAGCGCATCCACGGGCTCGTCGGCGCTTACTATTTCAACGAGAAGATCGACCAGAACAACGAGGTCTACTGGGGCAATGACGCCCGCAGCTACGCCAATCTGCTCGTCCAGAGTCTCTCGGGGGGGGCGCTGAGCATCCCGACACTGGAGACGACCTTCGGCGCGCTGGAAGGCGATCCGACAAAGTATGTCGGCACGTTCTACACGCCCGGCACCGGCCTCACCGAAGCCTACAAGCTCAAGAACGAGGCCTATTCGTTCTTCGGCCAGCTCGACTTCGAGGTCGCCCCGGGCCTGACCGTGACCGGCGGTCTCAACTATACCCACGACCAGAAGCGCTTTGCGACCGGGACGATGGCGGACGATACTTTTGCTAGTATCGACCTCGACGCGGCGGCCTATGCCCCGTTCCGGCAGGCGCTGCTTTACCAGGGCGCGCTCCAGCTGGGTTTTTCGCCAGGCGATGCCGCTGCCTATGCGGCAGGCAATGCCAATAACCCGGCCGCCAATCCGCTCGCCCCGCTGCGGGCGCTGCAGTACTTCCCGCCATTCATGAACGTGCCCAATGCGGTGGAATCGGGCAAGGTAAGCGATGGCGACTTCAGCTACACCGCGCGCGTGGCCTATGACCTGACGCCAACGGTCAATGTCTATGCCAGCTATGCGACGGGCTACAAGGCGGCCTCGGTCAACCTCTCGCGCGACAGCCGGCCGACCGCGACCGATCTCGCTGACTTGCAGCAGCGGGGGCTTGCCGTCACCAACCTGCGCGCCGGCAGCCGCTATGCCGACCCCGAGGATTCTACCGTCTACGAAGCCGGTCTGAAGGGCGACTGGGGCCTCGTTACCGCCAATCTTGCGGTGTTCAAGCAGACCATCAGGAACTTCCAGTCGAACATCTTCACCGGTTCAGGCTTCCTGCTCGCCAATGCGGGCAAGCAGTCGGTCTTCGGTATCGAGTTCGAAGGTACGGCCAAGCCTGTCGAGCCGCTGCTCCTGAGCCTGTCGATGACTTACCTCGACGGCAAGTACGACAGCTTCGCATCATCGGGTGTGGGCGACATCAGCGGTTCGACGCCGCCGGGATATTCGCCGCTCTCGGTCACCTTCGGCGCGCAGTACACGCAGGAGATCGGCAATGGCGATGCCCTGATCCTGCGCGGCGACTATCACTACGAGGCGCCGTTCATGCTGGTGGAGGGCTTGCCGGGCCTGACCGTCAAGGATCCGGCCACCGGCGCGATAGTCGATGCCACTGACGCGATCCAGGCAGCGCGCGACTTCAAGCAGGACATCAACGAGCTGAGCGCCTCGCTGACTTATGCGATGGCGAACGGCGTCGAAGTGTCGGTCTGGGGACGCAACCTGCTCAACGACCGCTCGATCCTGCAGATCTTCGACAGCCCGGCGCAGCCCGGCTCGATTTCCGGTTACCCGAACCAGCCGCGCACTTACGGCGTGGCGGCGCGCTATCGCTTCTGAAGCGAGGGCGCAGGCCGACCCCGCGGCGAGGGAGGAGACGCGGGACCGGTCGACTGACGCAGGGGTGCGAAGCCGGATGGTTTCGCGCCCCTTTTTCCTGCGCCGCGCCTATTTCCTGCGCCGCGCCTATTTCCTGCGCCGCGCCTATTTCCTGCGCCAGTTCCATTGCCGCTGCGTTAACTTGCCGGTGGAGTGAACGGGCCTATAGTGCGGCCATACTATCGAGAGGGGCCCTTATGATCGAATACATGTTCATGCCGTTTCGGCGCTACGCCGAATTCTCAGGCCGTTCGCGGCGCATGGAATACTGGTCTTTCACCCTGCTCAATGTCATCGTCATCGCCCTGCTGGGCCTGCTGGCAGGCGTCATGGGGCTGTCGTTCTCGGCGCTGGCAGGCGGCGATGTCACCGGCACCCTGTTCAGTGCGGGAACGATGCTGCCGATAGCCCTGATCGGCATCTACGGCCTTGCAGTGATCGTGCCGAGCATCGCGGTCACGGTCCGCCGCCTGCATGACCGCGACATGAGCGGCTGGTGGTATCTGGGCTTCATCGTCTTGAGCATGGTGCCGCTGGTCGGCTTCATCGCCAACATCGCGCTGATCGTGATCATGTTCCTGCCCGGCACGCCCGGTCCGAACCGCTTCGGCGAAGATCCCAAGGACCCGACGGGCGCGCAGGTCTTCGCCTAAAGCTCCCGAAGCGCGCGCGCCGGCTTCGCCCGCAGCAGCGGCAGCGAACCGGCGAGCGCAAAAGTCAGGATCAGGGCAAGCCCGGCGCACAGCACCGCGATCACGCGGGGCCAGTCGGGCAGCCATTCGAATTCGAACAGCTTGACGATGATCGCCCAGGCCATGGCGCTGCCGCTTGCCAGCGCGACGAGGGCGAGGACCAGCGCGATCAGGCCGTATTCGGCCACCTGCAGGGCGAGCAGCTGGCCCCGGCTCGCCCCCAGAACGCGCAGGATCACGTTGTCGTAGGTCCGGTTGGCGCGCGCAGCGGCGATAGCGCCGAACAGCACAGCCAGCCCCGCCAGCACGGCAACCGACGCCGCGGCAAGGATCGCGGTCGACATCTGGCTGAGCAGATCGCGTGCTTCGCGCAGGATGCTGCCGGTCTCGATCACCGAACTCGATGGAAATGCGCGTGCCAGCTTCGGCAGCAATCCTGCGGTCGACGTGCCGGGTGGCACTTCGATGGTTGCGGCCAGCTTGTGCGGCGCATCGGCAAGGGCATTGGGCGAGAAGACCAGCACGAAGTTGAAGCCCATCGTGTCCCAGTCGATCCGGCGCAGCGCGGCCACCCGGGCGGTCCGCTCCACGCCGAGCAGACCGATGGTCACGTAGTCGCCCACCTTGAGGCCGACGGTATCGGCGAATTTCTCGTCGAGCGAGACGAGCGGTTCGCCGCGATAGAGCTGGGGCCACCACCTGCCGGAAGTCACGCTGCTGCCGTCGGGGACGTTCACTGAATAGGTCAGGCCCCTTTCGCCGCGCAGGGCCCAGGCGCCCTCGGGGATCTCGTCGAGGTCGGACACGCGCGTCATCTGGTCCTTCGGCCCATAGGCGAGGATCCGCCCGCGCATGTTGGGCACCAGCTTGATTCCGGCACCGGGGACGGTCTGCTCGACGGCATTGCGGAATTCGTCGGCGCGGTCCTGTGGTACGTCGAGCACGAAGAAGTCGGGCGCGCGGGCGGGAAGGGTACGGCGGATATTGGCCTCGAGGCTGGTCTGCACGCCCGCGATGAGCACGAAGGCGGAGAGGCCGAAGCCAAGCGCTGTGACCAGCGCGCCGGTCTGCGAGCCGGGGCGGTGCAGGTTTGCAAGTCCTGCGCGCAGCATCGGGTTGGCCGGGCGCGGCAGGCGCCTCGCGAGAAAGCCGATGCCGTGTCCGAGAAGCGCCAGCATGCCCAGCATCAGCGCCGCGCCCGCCAGGAAGCCCGAGGTCACCATCGGCTGCGCGGCATTGAGCAGCGCCAGCGCGACAATGGCCGCAAGTCCCATGCCGACCGGCAAAAGCAGGGCCTTGCGGTCGGCCGAAAGTGGAGAAACCCGCGCGCGCATCAGCGCCATTGCCGGGAAGGAGCGCGCCCGCACCAGTGGCGGCGCGGCAAAGACCAGCGCGACGAGAAGCCCGTAGGCCGCAGCCGTGGCGAGCGCGACAGGAGACACGGTGAAGCCTGTGTCGACCGGCAGCAGGGAGCCGAGCGCCTCGGCCAGCAGCGGTGTGACCAGCACGCCCGCCAGCAGCCCTGCAAGACTGCCCGCCAAGGCGGCGACGCCGACCTGCAGCAGGTAGATCCGCGCGATGTCGCCGCTGGTCGCGCCCAGCACCTTGAGAGTGGCAATCGAGTTGCGCCGCGCCTCGAGGTAGGAGGAAACCCCGCCGCCGATGCCGATGCCTGCGATGACGAGCGCGGCCAGACCGACGAGGACGAGGAATTCGCCCATGCGCCGCACGAAGCGTTCGGTCGATGGCGCGGCGCGGTCGCGGGTGCGGATCTCGAAACCGGCATCGGGGAAGCGCTTTTCGATCTGCTCCTTGACTGCGTCGGGATCGCGTCCGTCCTTCAGCTTGAGGCGGATCGCGCTGCGGTACATGGCCCCCGGCGCGGTCAATCCCGCGCGCTCTGGCAGGCCGATGGCCGATATCGCGGTGTCTCCCAGCGAAAATCCTTCGCCGAGCTGTTCCGGGTCGGAAGCGATGATCCCCCCGACCTTCTGCGGCTGGCCGCCCAGACGGAAGCTGTCACCCACTTTCACGCCCAGCCGCTCGGCGGTTCCTTGCGCGATCCACACGGTCCCCTCGGGCGGCGCGCCGACCTTGCGCCCGTCGCGCAAGATGAGCTTGCCGTAGAGCGGCCAGTCCGGGGCGACCGCCTTGAGCGCGACCGGGGCAGTAAGCTCGCCCTTCTGGGCAATCGCCTGCATGCGCAAGCCGTCCGAAATCGTGCCGAGCGATTGCAGGGCCTTGCGTTCGGCATCGGTCAGCCCGCGCTGCCAGACACGCAGTTCGACGTCGCCGCCCAGGATCTGCCGCCCGCGCGTTGCCA
Organism: Novosphingobium sp. PY1; assembly: GCF_017312445.1. Taxonomy (NCBI): domain Bacteria; kingdom Pseudomonadati; phylum Pseudomonadota; class Alphaproteobacteria; order Sphingomonadales; family Sphingomonadaceae; genus Novosphingobium; species Novosphingobium sp. PY1. Next base: position 490,031 of record NZ_BLTI01000004.1, read on the forward strand.
GCTCGCTCTCGATCGAACCGGTCAGTGTGCCGATGGCCGCAATCGCGCCCACGCCCAGGAACAGGCAGACTAGCAGGAGCCTCAGCCCCTTGAACCGCGCCGAAAGATCGCGCCGCGCGATGGTCCAGGCGGTGGCCCAGGGCAGGGTTGCGTTCATGCCGGCAGCGTGTCGCTGGCGATGCGCCCGTCGGCGATGGTCACGATCCGCTCGCAATGGCTGGCGAGGTTCTCGTCGTGGGTGATGATCAGCAGCGTCGCGCCGCTCTCCTCGCGCCGGGCAAAGAGCAGGTCGATGATCGCAGATCCGGTTCGCGCATCGAGATTGCCGGTCGGCTCGTCGGCGAAAACCAGCGAGGGACGCGGGGCCAGGGCACGGGCGATGGCCACGCGCTGCTGTTCGCCGCCCGACAGCTGTGCGGGATAGTGGCTGAGGCGATGGTCGAGGCCGACGGCGGCCAGTTCCTCATGGGCGCGCTGGCGGGCCGAGGACATGCCGGCAAGCTCCAGCGGCGTCGCGACGTTTTCCAGTGCGGTCATCGTCGGCAGGAGGTGAAAGGCTTGCAGCACCACGCCGATGCGGCCGCGCCGGGCGCGGGCCAGCGCGTCCTCGTCCATCCCGGCGAAGTCTTCACCGGCAACGGACAAGGTGCCTGAGCTTGCGCGTTCCAGTCCGGAAAGCACGGACATCAAAGAGGACTTGCCCGAGCCGGACGGGCCGAGCAGGGCGAGGGTCTGGCCTTGCGGCACGGTCAGGTCGACACCCTTGAGGATTTCGACGGCGCTGCCCCCGTTGCCCAGCGTCAGGCGCAGGTCACGGGCAACGATAGAGGCGTTGGAATGTTGGGAAAGGCTTGTCACCGCCCCCATATGGGATAGCAAAGTGCGATCCTACAAGGAGAAAGCCTTGCGCGCCCTGACAATTGCCCTGCTTACGCTCCCGCTGGCGCTGGCCGCCTGCGACAAGGCCGCGACGCCTCCGGTGGCCGAAGAAACGATGAGTGCGCTCGATGCGCCGCCGGCCATCCCGGTCATGGGGCCGGAACGCCCGATCCTGGCCTTCGGGGATTCGCTGCTTGCCGGATACGGTCTCAACGATGGCGAGAGCTATCCTGACCGGCTCGAACAGGCCCTGCGCGCGCGCGGCATCAACGCACGGGTCATCAATGCGGGCGTTTCGGGCGATACGACCGAGGCAGGGCTGGAGCGGCTCGACTTCACGCTGAGCAGCCAGAAGGAAAAGCCGGAGCTGGTCATCATCAGCCTGGGCGGAAACGACATGCTGCGCGGACTGCCTCCGGCGACGACACGCAACAACCTCGAGGCGATCCTGCAGCGCCTCAAGCAGGAAAACATCAAGGTCGTCCTGCTTGGCATGCTTGCCGCGCCGAACCTGGGCAAGGACTACGCGGCGAAATTCAACCCGATCTATGCGCAGCTCTCGGAGAAGTACGACGCGGCACTGGTGCCCTTCTTCCTCCAGCCGGTGATCGACAAGCCGGACCTGATGCAGCCGGACCACATGCATCCGACTGCGCTGGGCGTCGACGCCATCGTGACCGCCACGGTCGACGACGTGGCCGATGCCCTGCCGACCGGTGCGGAAGCCGAAGCCTCCGAAGCGGCATCGGACGTGGCGGTGCCGCCAACCGCCTCGGCCGGAGAGGAGCGGATGGCGCGCTGATCCGAGCGTTGCGGCTTTCGCCGTGGGCGTCTCGGTCAGGTCTCCAAGCCCCGCTCTGGCTTGGCGGTGCCTGCAGTCTGCTCAGCGCCGCTGCACTGCCCCTGCTCGCACTTCCCAGATCGCCGCTTCCTCGGCAATCGCATCGAAGGGGGCGAGTTCGGTCCCGGTGAGCCAGACTTGCGCCGAACCTGCGCGCAGGCGGTCGAACAGGGCTTCGCGGCGCACGGGGTCGAGGTGGGCGGCCACTTCGTCAAGCAGAAGCAGGCGCGGCCGGCTGCCGCTATTGTCTTCCAGCAGCTGAGAGTGGGCGAGCGTGATCGCGATCAGCATCGCTTTCTGTTCGCCAGTGGAGCACTCGGCGGCGGCCTGGCCCTTGCCGGCCATGGTCACGACCACTTCGTCGCGGTGCGGGCCGGTCAGCGTGCGCTGCGCGGCGCGGTCGCGCGCCCGTCCCTCGCGCAGCGCCCGGGCGAGGGGCTCGGCATCGATCGGACCGCCCGGCTGGTAGGCGAGCGAGGGGCGCGCGAAAGGGGAATCCGGCAGCGCCGCCAGTGTCGTGTCGAGCTGGGCGACGAGATCGGCGCGCGCGGAGGCGACGGCCGCACCGGCCTCGGCGATCTGAAGTTCGATGGCATCGAGCCAGCGCGGATCGGGCGGCATGTCGTCCGAGAGCAGGCGGTTGCGCTCGCGCAGGGCGTTCTCGAGACGGGTCGCGTGCCCGGCATGGTCGGGCCGCACCGCCAGCACCAGCCGGTCGAGAAACCGCCGCCGCGCTCCTGCCCCTTCTACGAAAAGGCGGTCCATCGCCGGGGTCAGCCAGCCGATGGAGAGCCATTCGGCCAGCCGTACCGCCGGAGCTTCCGCTCCGTTGATCTGGACGAGGCGGCGCCCGGGCCTCTCGGCGGCAACCCCTGTGCCGAGGCGGACCGGCTCGCCATCCGGCGTCATCAGCGAAGCGCTGACCGCGAAGCCGCCTTCGCTGCCTTGCGCGGGCATGTCGGTGAGGCCGGCCCGGCGCAGGCCGCGTCCCGGCGCCATCAGCGAGATCGCTTCGAGCACGTTGGTCTTGCCCGCGCCGTTCTCACCCACCAGCAGGTTGAACTGCGCCGTGCCTTCCACCGCGGTCTCGCGGTGGTTGCGGAAACGGGACAGGAGGATGCGGTCGAGGGCCATCGCCCGCGTGCCTAGCCGCTCGGTGCCGTCATTGCGACCCTGCTTGCAGGCTCAGACCGCGTTCGTCTTGGCGAAGGGGTTGAAGTCGGTGTTGTCGTCATAGACATCCACGCCTTCGCGCCGCTTGAGGAAACCGACGACGAGGTATGTCGCGGGCGTCAGCACGGCTTCCCACAGCGTCTTGATGATCCATTGCGTGAGCGCCAGCATCGCCACCGTGTGCGGCGTGAATCCGGGAACGCCGAGAAAGGCCAGGGGATAGAACAGTGCGCTGTCCACGCCTTCGCCGAAGATCGTCGAGCCGATCGTGCGCATCCACAGGAAGCGGCCCGCGGTCAGCACTTTCATTCGCGCCAGCACGAAGGAATTGACGAATTCGCCGGCCCAGAAGGCGACCAGCGAGGCAAGGACGATCCGCGGCGTCTGGCCGAAGATCGCATAATAGGCCGCCTGGTTGGGTGCAGTCACTTCCTTGCCCGCCACCATGTAGCTGGCCGAAGCGAGCGCCCAGTCCGGCGCTGCGGGAATGTTGACGACCACCAGCGACATGACGACCATGAACAGCAGCGCGAAGAAGCCTGCCCAGATGCATCGGCGCGCATTGGCGTAGCCATAGACCTCGGTCATGACGTCACCGATGATGTAGGAAATCGGGAAGAACAGCACTCCTGCCCCGAAGGTGATCGTGCCCACCAGCGGCAGCGCGACTTGCGCCTGCTTGGCCGCTCCGATCAGGTTCGACAGCAGCAGGATCACCACGAATGCGGTCATCACGTAGTCGAAATAGCGAAAGTGGCGGCGGGCGCCGGTCTGACCGTCAAGGCGGGTCAGGTGGGGTTGCGCGTCGGGCTGCGTGCTCATCACCTGTGCGTAACCTGCAACGCCGTGCAGGCAAAGGGGACTTTCAACAGGCCTCGCGGTTTGCGCTGCGCGAGAACCGCGCTATGGGGACCCGCGTGCGCGCCCGTAGCTCAGCTGGATAGAGCACGAGCCTTCTAAGCTTGGGGTCGCAGGTTCGAACCCTGCCGGGCGCGCCAGCCTTCTGCAGCAGCAACGAGACCGAAGCCGCGAGCGTTAGTCGGGCCGGAAGGCGAAGCGATGAAAATCGCGGCCGGAGCGAAGCGAAATTCTATTGAAGTCGGCAGCGGGCTCGCCGATAATGCTGCGGTGCAAAAATATCTCAAGACAGCCTTCTGGACGGCGATGGCGTTCGCCGTTGTCATGGCAATCCTGCCCAACTCCAACGACCTGCACGGTATCGTACCGGATAAAATCCAGCACATGGCGGCATTTGCGAGCCTGGCGATCCTTGGAACGCTGGCCTATCCGCGTATTCCGCGATTGCTTCTGGCGTTAGGACTCGTCGTGGTGGGCGCTCTGATCGAAGTGGTGCAGATGATCCCTGCGCTGCATCGCGATGCGGAATGGGGAGACCTGTTCGCCGATAGTTTCGCTGTCGCGCTAATCCTGGTTTGCATGCAGTTCGTGCTCAAGGCGCTGCCCAACCGCTAGGAGAGGCGGGGCAGGCAGCGCGAGCTCAAGCACTCCGGCAAGATCCTGATCCCGACTTCCTCCTTGCTAGCGGGTGGTGTCGCCGGGAATTGTTGGCCTTGCCGGGGCATTTCAGGACCGGTGCTTGCGGCAATTTCGCGCGAGTCCGAAGTGTTCTGCGCGCACGGAACGGCACCTTACTGCTGTTAAATAAGTTTAATCGTTGTTGCTTTGAGACGAATTCGTTTCGCCAGCTCTTATAACTTATGGTAGTTTCCATGGTTAGTGGAGGAGTGTGGGGCAGCTTGATGAGACGTGCTTCCCAATTCGTCTTGAATATGACTGCCGTGAAGACCCCATTCGCGGATGACACCAAGTGTCCGACGCTCTGCCACAAGGGGAATTGTCAGGTCAGACTAGCGCCATGACTCGCTGATGATTCAACCGTTAACGCCGGCCGGTACAAGCCCCCCTGCTATTGCGTAGCCGGCACGGCACTGGTCCCGGCGCCGGATTCAGAGCAGCTGCCATGCTTCTCGCATCTGGCGTCGGGACTTCGGTCTTGGCCTGGCGCTACCGCCGATCCCGGCATTTTCCCGTCATTCCTTCCGCGGCCCAAGGGTCGCCGTTCTCGAGGTGCAGCCCCGGAAATTGTACAATTGCGACATTGCAGTCGGTTCACGGGACGGCGCGGGCTCATGTCAAGTAAATCACGAAATAGCAGATGTTCCGGTATTCGTTCCCAAGTGTCCGGTTTTGCGTTATTATTTTAAATTGAATTGGATGATAGTCCGCATTAACCTTCCTAAGCCCTGAACTCTGTGCGAGCATTTTCTTGCCGAATGGAGAGAGAAGCAGTGACGCGGCAGGACTTTTCATTATTTGACAGCATCGATGCACGAAGTGCCGCGCCGTTCTTCGTCATGCGACGGAGCAGGATTCCCCCCGCAGACTTTCAGGCGATCAAGCCCGGGTTACAGGGCCCGATTGAGATCGCCCCCGCGAGGCGGCATCTCTCTCATGACTTTCCGCCTCCTGCCTGCATTACCACCGAGGCAGGCCGGGGGCGGAAAATTGTCCGCATCGCGCGGCACCTCCAATGATTGCGTACATCGCCTGCCGCTCCCTTGGGGTATCTGTCCTTGCCGGCCTGTCTCTTGCTGCAGGAGGGTGCGGTACGGGCAATGAGGAAAAGCCGCTTGTGCCGCCAAGCGAGGAGGTCACTACCGTTGCCGAACCCATGGCCATTGCCAGTGAAGCGGCCATGCAGATGCCCGGGGCGCCCTTGGCCCCGTTGCCCGTCGCGGTGACCGAGCCGCGCATTCCCGCAAAGCCCCCGGTCCGCGACTTCGCCCGGGTACCCGGCGGACTTGAAGGAAAATGCCTTGCCAGCGTGGGAGAGGTGACCCACGCGCCCGTCCTGGGCACCCGAAGCATCGACGGGAGTGGGCCGACGATCAAGATCTACGTGAATGTCCAAGGCGCCCATGCTCCATGGCTGTGCCGGGGCAATCGTGACGGCACCATTGCCGGGGTCATGTACACCGGGAGCGAGGGCGAACTTTGAACCCTGTCACCTATCCTGCGATGTCTCTGTCCAGACGGCTGCAATGCCGTGGAGGGATGCGAAGGTGAGGTGGCCCTTCGGAATATTCCTGGCGCTTTACATCCTTGCGCTTGTGACCCTGACCATCGGTACCTTCGGTTGGTTCGGGCAGGAGAATGATCCGCTCTCGGCCGTTTTTCTCATGCCGCTGGGGCTGCCCTGGAACCTGCTGGCAGACCGCGCCGGGCTGGGCTCATTGGCGGGCGCAGTCCTCGCGCCCGGCGTGAATCTCGCCATTCTCGGCTTTCTTGCAAAGATGTTCCCGCCATCGGAGGAGGGGCGCGACGGGCGCCGGGATGGCTGACCTGGGCCCGAAGGCGGCCTTTACTTGTCCCGAATGCCGAGCATACCGGCTTGCTGGCGCAGGTAATCGGCCTTGCCCGGATTGGCGGCGATGGCATCGGTGAGGGCCTTTTGCGCCTTTTCCGGCTGGTCGAGCGTGCGGCGGCTGCGCATGAGCATGATCCATCCGTCGATATTGGAGGGATCGCCTTCCAGGCGCTGTTCGAGTCGTGACACCATGCCCTCGGCCATGTTGCGCTGCTCGCTGGGTGCGATGCGCGAGGCATTGGCGAGGTCCTGTGCGCTGGGGCCGGGAATGCCGCGGGCTGCAGCCGGAAGTGAAGCGCCGGCCGGAGCGCTGGAGGCGGCCTTGCCGTTCGCTGCGGCGAGCTTGTCGGCAACGTCGATCTGGTGGATCTTGCCCACCTGTTCGATGGTGCGCACGAGGTCGGCACGCCAGGGCGCATCGGCCGGACTGTCCTTCAGCAGTGCGATCCAGTCGTCCACGGCGCCCTGGTGATCGCCGGACAAGTCGCGCTTTACTGCCATGAAATAGCGCGAGCGCGGGTCCTTGGGGTCGATGGCGATGGCCTTTTCGAAAGCGCTGACGGCTTGCGGCGGCATCGGATCGCGATCGCTGGCCATGACCCGCGCCTCGCCAAGCGCGGACCAGAGGACGGCGGTGCCGGGCGCCAGCTCGGTTGCCTTGCCGTAGGCGTTTGCCGCTTCGGCGAATCGCGCCGCCTCGAAATAGGCGAGCCCAAGGTGTTGCCAGGCTGCAGAATCCTTGGGCGTGTCCTTGGCCGCTTTCTCGAGATCGTCGATCGAGGCACTGGCCGGCAAAGAAGTTGATGCGGCCATGGCAGCATTGCCTGATGCAGTGTTAACCTCGCCACCGCGCAGTATCGCAGCCCCCACGGCCCCGGCGGCGACAAGTCCTGCAAGTACCAGAGCGATTCTTTGCGGACGAAATATTGTCGTCGTCGGTTGTGTCATCGCTATTTCCCATTCATTACAGTACCGTCGGCTGAGGGGACAGGCCACGGATCAGCTTTGCGCAAATGCGGTTTTTCGCGTGGCTTTGCAATGTTCGGTCGGCACGACGAGGGGGAAGTTGTGAAAGATCGCGTCCGTATCGCTATTATCGGCTCCGGCCCCGCAGGCATGAGCGCGGCGGGCAGGGCGGCCAGGCTGGGCATGTCGCACGTCCTGCTGGAAAAGACCGATCACCTGTCCGACACCATTTTCAAGTACCAGAAGGGCAAGCACGTCATGGCGACGCCTTCCTCGCTGGTGCTGCGATCCGATTTCGAGTTCGATGCGGGCAAGCGTGAACAGATCCTCGGGATTTGGGACGAGCAGGCCGCAAGCAATGCGATCACTGTGCGTTACAAGTCGGAAGTCACCAAGATCGAGGGCGAAAAGGGCGCGTTCGTCCTGACGCTCAAGGGCGGGGACACGATCGAGGCCGAAGCGGTGATTCTGGCCATCGGCACCCAGGGCAACCCCAACCGCCTGCGCTGCGAAGGCGCAGACATGCCGCATATCCAGTACCAGCTCGACGATCCCACCGAATATGTGGACGAGCACATTACCGTCGTGGGTACCGGCGATGCCGGGATCGAGAACGCGCTGGGCCTGGCTGCAGATCCGGCGCAGGGCAATGTCGTCACGATCCTTAACCGCGGTACCGAATTCGCGCGAGCCAAAGAGGCTAACGTCAAGCTGCTGATGGAGGCCGAAGCCGCCGGACGCATCATCATCCGCAATGAGACGACGCCGGCGCAAGTGCGGCCCGGCGAACTTCTGCTGGATACCCGCGACGGGCAGGAAACCATCCGCTGCGACCGCATCATTGCGCGCACCGGCTCGGCCCCGCCGCGCAAGTTCGTCGAGGATTGCGGCATCGAATTCACCAGTCCCGAGCGCGAGGCCTTCCCGGTGCTGTCGCCGGTATTCGAGACGACGCGTCCGGGCATTCACGTCATCGGCGCGCTGGCGGGCTATCCGCTGATCAAGCACTGCATGAACCAGGGCTACGATGTCGTCGAATTCCTCAACGGCAATACCGGTCTCAAGCCTGCCGACGAACCGATCCTGGCGGAGAAGTTCGCGACCCTGCCGGGCCGGCGCAGCGTTGACGAATGGCTGGAACTGTTCGGAAGCCGGATCGAGATCTTCCGCGACATTTCGGCGCTGCAACTGCGCGAACTGATGCTCGATTCCGACGTCAGTGCCTTTCGCAAGGGCGAGGCGGTATTCCAGCGCAACGAGCCGGGCTCCTCGCTCTTCGCCATCGCCGAAGGTTCGGTGGCGGTGGAGGTCAACAAGGACGATCCCTCCATCACCGTGCCGATCGGGCAGGGCTCCATCTTCGGCGAGGTCGGCCTCATTTCCGGCCGCCGCCGCGGCTCCACCGTGCGCGCGGCGCAGGACCTGATCGTCGTTGAACTTTCGCGTTCCGCCGCGCTGAAGATGATGGCCACGGCCCCGGCCGCGGCCAAGGTCGTCAACCGCATCGCGATCGAGCGCCAGCTCCTCCAGATATTCGGCTCGGGCCTCACCCCGGACGATATCGCCGAGCTGGTCGACGGGGCGGAAGTCAAGGAACTGCGCGCCAACGAAGTGCTGATGAAGGAGGGCGAGGAAGGCACCGACATCTTCATCATCCGCCGCGGTTCGATGATCGTCGAGCGCCAGATCGGCGGCAAGCCGGTGTTCCTCAGCTACCTTCCGGCCGGCGCCTATGTCGGCGAGATGGCCGTGATCGATGGCTCGCGCCGGTCCGCGACGGTGCGAGCGGCGATCAAGTCCGAAGTCATCCGCCTGCCGGGTGAGGCTTTCGTGCGTCTGCTGGCGCGCAAGCCCCAGCTCAAGCAGAAGGCCTTCGCCGAGATGGAGCGGCGGCGTGAGATCAATACTTTCGTCGAAGGGCGCAAGGAGAACTTCTCGAGCGTCGTCGACATGTATTCCCAGACCGCGCAGTTCCTGGTCGACAACGGCATCGGCGAGGCGACCGACGTGCTGTTGATCGACGAGACGCTCTGCGTGGGATGCGACAATTGCGAGAAGGCCTGCGCCGACAGCCATGACGGCCTCTCGCGGCTCGACCGCGAGGCGGGGACGACTTACGCGCATCTTCATGTGCCGACCTCGTGCCGCCACTGCGAACATCCGCACTGCATGGCGGATTGCCCCCCCAACGCGATCCAGCGCGGCCCGGACGGGGAAGTCTTCATCGACGAGACCTGCATCGGCTGCGGCAACTGCCAGCGCAATTGCCCTTATGGCGTGATCCGCATGGATTCGGTGCCGCCGAAGAAGCCCTCGATCCTCTCGTGGCTGTTCCTCGGCAAGGGGCCTGGGCCGGGTGAGCCGAGCAAGGCCTGGCGCAAGGCGCATGCCGACGGCGTCGAGCGGCCCAAGCAGGCGATCAAGTGCGACATGTGCGCCGGGATCGACGGCGGGCCCTCCTGCGTGCGCGCCTGCCCTACCGGGGCGGCGATCCGCGTTTCGCCGGAGGCCTTCCTCTCGGTCGCCAAGCTGGCGGAGGGCGAATAATGGCCAGTGCGTCCGAAACCGGCCACGTTGCCAACCGCGAATATCGCAGCGATCACGAGGGTTTCCTGCGTCATCGCGGCTTCCGCTGGATGAAGATCGCGACTGCGCTGTGCGTGGTGTGCATTGCGGCCTATTTCCTCACCGATCCCAAGCCGCGGCCCGGCGGCGGTACCTGGATCGGCTATACCCTGGGCACCATCGGCGCCCTTTTGATCGTCTGGCTCTCGCTGCTGGGCATCCGCAAGCGCGCGATCACCGAGGGGCGCTGGTCCCTCAAGGCCTGGACTTCGGCGCACGTGTACCTTGGCCTTTCGCTGATCGTCGTGGCGACGCTGCACACCGGCTTCCAGCTTGGCTGGAACGTCCACACCCTGGCCTATGCGCTGATGATGCTGGTGATCGTCTCGGGCATGTTCGGCATCTGGGCCTATGCTTCGCTGCCCACCGCGCTCAGTTCCAATCGTGAGCAGATGACGCAGGGGCAGATGGTCGACGCCATTCGCGCGCTCGACCGTCAGCTCAACGAAGCCGCCCAGCCGCTTGCGCGCGGGCCGTCCGATCTGGTGCTGGCAGCACTGGAGGAAGACCCGTTCTCGCCGGGCCTGCTGCGCCGCCTATCGGGCCATTACCCGGGCTGCACGACGCAGAAGGCGCTGGAAGGGCTGGCGCTTTCCGGCTCTGCCGATCCGGCGATCGAACGGGTGGAAAAGCTGCTGGTCCGGCGCAAGGCCCAGCTCGAGAGGATGCGCCGGCACATGCGCCTCAAGGCCATGCTGGAGGTGTGGCTATACGTCCATGTCCCCGCCACGATGGCTCTGCTCGCGGCGCTGACCGCCCACATCGTTTCCGTGTTCTATTACTGGTGAGGGAGGCATGACTTTCAGGATCCGCCAGATCGAGCAGACCGCGACGGGACGCGAAATCGTCCGCGACCGGGACATTGCCGGCGAAACCCTCAGCATCGGGCGTTCGGCCGAGTGCGACATTCACTTGCCCGACCTCGCGGTGGAGCCGCGCCACGCCGAAGTCTCGGCCGTTTCGGGCGCACGGCTGCGCGTCGAGGCGGTGGGCACGCTTGGCTTCGTCGTCGATGGTGCGGAAACCCGCTCCGCTTCCATCGACAGCCTCGGCGGCGCCGAGCTGGGCTTCGGCACTTACCGCATCACCGTCTCGCAGGATGAGGACGGCGCGGTATTGCTAACCGTCCGCAAGGCGGAAACCGCCGCGACCCGTTCGGGGAACCTCGAGGAGAAGCGCGGCTTTTCGCTGGGCGGGGTTCTGCCGGGCAAGCGGCGGATGTCATGGGCGCTGGCGATCGTCATTGTCCTGGCGTTCCTGGCGCTGCCGATCGTGACCAACATCATGAGCGTGAAGGGGCCGCAGGCCGCGGACAAGAGCAGCGTCATCAACGACGGCAGCTGGAACCCGGGCGAACTGAGCCTCGCGCACCACTCGCTGACCGACAAGTGCGTGGCCTGCCACGTCAAACCATTCGAATCCGTACGGGACGAGACTTGCCGCAGCTGCCACAAGGACGTTCACGATCACGCACCGGCGGCGCGCCTCGCAGCGGCGCGCGGCAACCTGCCGCTGGGGCAGGCGGCCTTGTGGAAGGTGGCCCATGCTTTCGGCAAGGAAGGTCCCGGCGCCTGCCAGGATTGTCACTCGGAGCACAAGGGGCCGACCCGTCTGACCGCGCCCAGCCAGCAGTTCTGCGCCGATTGCCACGGCCAGCTCAAGAGCAACCTGCCTGACACGCGGCTTGGCGATGCCGGCGATTTCGGCAAGCTGCACCCGCAGTTCACCGCGCGGGTGATCACCGATCCGGTGACGAGGCATCCGTCCTTCGTCTCGCTCGACAGCAAGCTGCGCGAGGACAACGGCCTGACTTTCCCGCACAAGCTGCACCTCGATCCGATGGGCGGCGCCGCGCGCATGGCCAGGAACATCGGGGCAGAGCGCGGCTATGGTTCCAACGGGCTGGAGTGCAAGGACTGCCACCGCAAGACCGAAGAGGGCGTACGCTTCAAGCCGATCGACATGGAGCGTGACTGCGAGGGTTGCCACAGCCTTGCCTACGAGCGCGTCGGCGGCATCGTGCGCCGCCTGCGCCACGGCGACGTCGAGCAACTGACCGCAGACCTGCTGGCGGCCAAGTGGGATCACAGCAAGCCGCTCGTCTCCAACCGCAAGCGCCCGGGCGAATATGCCGAGGGCGGGCTCTACCAGTTCCGTTATTCGGGCGGCGCCTGGCCGGGGCTGCAGCTTGACGTGGCGCTGTCGAAGGACGGCATCTGCGGCGAGTGTCACCGCCCGACGCGGATCAACGGCCGGCCCGGCGTCGTGCCGGTATCGCAGCCGATGCGCTATTTCGATCACGGCTGGTTCGACCATGCCGCGCACAAGCAGGAGAAGTGCACCACCTGCCACGCCGCAGAGACCTCGACCAGCGCCAGCGACGTGTTGCTGCCGGGGATCAAGACCTGCCGCACGTGCCATCTCGGTGAGGACGCACCCAAATCGAAGGTGCCATCGAGCTGCGCGATGTGTCATGGTTATCACATCACCGAGACGGGTTCGGCGGACCGGAAACCGGACGTCAACCTGTCATCTCCTAAGAAGGTCGCACTTCGGAGGGAGTAAGGCCCATGAATGGCATCAACGCAGGCTTCGCAAGGAAGCCCCAGTGCTGATCGCGCAGATTACGGACCTGCACATCGGTTTCAGCGGAAGCGAAACGGGGGGCTACAACACGCATCGCCTGAAGGCGGTGCTGGAACGCCTGGTGGATGGGCCGAACCGGCCCGATCTCTTGCTCATGTCCGGGGACATGACCGAGTTCGGCGACCCGCAAAGCTACGCTCGACTGGCCGAGCTGGTGCGTGACTGCCCGTTTCCGGTGGCGCCAATGGTGGGTAACCACGACATGCGCGCAGCAATGCTGCAAGCCTTCCCGGACTGCCCGGACAATAGCGGCTTCGTGCAGTACGCGATCGATCTCGGCCCGCTGCGGGTTCTGGTGCTCGATACGCTGGAGGAAGGCCGCCATGGCGGCGCCTTCTGCGAGGCGCGCGCGGCGTGGCTGTCTGCGGAACTGGCAGCGCACCCAGACCGGCCAACCGTTCTGGCCATGCATCACCCGCCATTCGAAAGCGGGATCGACTGGCTCGACAGCGACGAGCGCGAACCGTGGATCACCCGTCTGACCGAGGCCGTCTCGGGCCACGCCCAGATCAGGGGGATCGTTGCCGGGCACCTGCATCGCCCGATCCACACCTTGTGGGAAGGCATCCCGGTCACCGTGGTCGGCTCAACCGCAGCGACGGTTGCGCTCGATCTGAATCCGGTTGACCCGGACAGGCCGGACGGGCGTACGATGATCTCCTCCGAGCTGCCGGTCTATGCCCTGCATCGCTGGGACGGCCGCCGTCTCGTTTCCCATACCGAGGCCGTCGGTGCGCTCGACGCTCTGGCGCGCTATGACGAGGCGTTTCAGGAAGTGGTGCGGGTAATCGTGGGCGAACGGCCCGATTGACGCTGGCGATGGTCCCGAAGCCGATTCGGGACCTGGTCTCTCTAAGGGCTGCGCTGCGCCATTCACTCTGATCCGGTCGAAGGGTGGGAGGCGCCCAGCGCCCCCGCAGTCCCTCTGTCAGATCAGCGCTTGGGCACCCAGACGCTCATGTCGACTTCGTCGGTTACCTTGAAGGGCACGCCGCGGCGGTTGATGAACAGGCGCTCCATTTCCTCGCGGGTGAAGGGGCGTGAGCCGAGGCGACCGAAGACGGCCATCTGGCCACCGGTTTCGTCGACACCGCGGTCGCGGTCGAGGCCCTTGGAGAGGGTGCGGGCCGGGCTTGGCGTCCTGGCCCATGCGATCAGCTCGGGCTTGGGCGCGGGCGAGAAGCCGTAGAAGTTCGGCTGGCTCGAAGGCGAGGTGAGCTGCAGCACCTTGAGACCGTTGCGACCGTCAGCGACATAGGCGAACAGAGAGGCATTGGTCGAACCGACGATGACGTCCTCGGCATCGTCGAGCTGCCCGTCGAAAGTCACCTTCTGGTAGATGCGCGGGTTGGGCGGGCTGCGCACGTCGACGATGACGAGGCCGTCCTGCTTGGCCGCGACATAAGCGTAAGTGCGTGCGACGTAGATGCGGCGGGCATCGGCCAGTGGCACCGTCGCCTGCGGCACCGCGATCGGGTTGCGCAGGTTGGTGACGTCGAAGAGCTTGAGGCCCTCCTTGTCGGTCACCCACAGGTAACGGAACTGGACCGCGCTGGCGCGGGCGTCTTCAAGCGGGCGTACGGCCGAGAGCTGCGGGTGCAGCGGGTCGTGCAGGTCGACGACGACGAGTCCGGCCTTGGCGGTGATGTAGGCCACTTCGCCCGCCAGGATGATGTGCCGCGCACCGTCGAGAACGTGATCCGGGTTCCAGGTCACCGCGCGCTTGAGCTTGTTGTTGCGGAATTCGCCATCGGCCATCGTGTCGATGTTGACGAGGATCAGGCCCTCTTCGCTGTCGGTGATGGCTGCATAGCTGTAGATCGGTTCGAAAGCCTGTTCCTGGTTGGCGTCGCGCAGCGTGAACGGTGTGCCATCGGCCTTGTAGAGCGTCTGGCCCTTGTCGTCCTTCAGGATCGTCGCTTCCATCGTCCGGTTGCGTGTGGGGGCAACCGGCTGGTTGGTCGCCAGCGCCATGCAGGTCGCGTTCTTGGTCTTCACGTGGGTGTTGTGGCCCAGCGGTGAGAAGGGCGCCGAGACGACCGCGTCGGAGAAGCCCTTGTTGGCCACCGAGGCGACGTCATAGACCTCGAAGCCGCCCTTGCCCTCGGCCACGAACATGTACTCGCCGCGAAGCTGGAGGCAGCCGACCTCGCCGCTGGTGCCTTGCGTCACATTGCGGAACTGCTCGAAGGGATGGGTTTCGCCCGACAGGTTCTTGTCGAAGGCCTTGCCGCGCGTCCAGTTCTTCAGCTCGCGCCCGTTCCGCTCGACGTGGAGCTTGTAGTAGTCGGGGTAGGCGTACTTCTGGAGGTAGGAGCCGATCACGGCCTGCGGTTCGTCCCACTCGGTGACGCGCACGGCCTCGAAGCCGCCGTCCAGGCCGACCCATGAATTGAGGCCGACGAAGTTCACGAAATTGGTCCCGAGCAGCAGGGTCTGGGCCATGATCGCGTTGTTATCGTCCTTTTCGGACAGGTGGCAGTCGCTGCAGGTCTTGGTCTCGGTCAGGCGCACGGTGTGCGGGAAGTGCGGCGCGAAGGCCTGGCTGGAGAAGCCCGCCGCGCTGATCGGCGGCTGCTGGATGTAGATGCGCTCGCGATTGACGTTGGTAGAGGACAGGACCAGCGCCGAAGTCGACCGGATCGGGGCGACTTCCGCGCCCTTGGTCGTCATGTGCTTGCCGAGCTGGAACATCTCGTCGCGCGCGACCTGCGGGTTGTAGGTCGCGAAGTTGCGCGTTTCCTCACCCTCGTAGTGGTGCAGCGTGGTCTTCCAGTTCGCCTCGATCGGCAGGTGGCAGCCGCCGCAGCTTGTGGTCCACGAGAGGTGGCAGGTGAAGCACGCCATCTCGCCGTCCTTGTGGGCGCGGTCGCTCATCGGCACGCCGGGGCCGAAGCCGAAGGTGCCGTCGTCCGCGCCGGACTTGCTCATCAGCTTGGCGCGCGCCGACTTGGCGTTGAAGGTGGGAGAGGCGGGATCGACCGCGTCCCTGACCAGCGAGACTTCCCACGAAAGGTCCGGATCGACGATGGAGCGCTGGATCAGGTGCTTTCGGCCCGAGGCGTCGGTGTTCCACTCGAAGCGGCGCTTGCCGTCGGGATTGCGCAGCAGGGCCAGGTCGGTGCCCTTGGGCGGCGCGGCCGGGCCGCTGGTCAGCAGCGTCGGATAAGCGTCGGCGGTGCCGTGGCAGTCCTTGCAGCCGATCTCGACCGCGTTGGCGACTTCGCCATAGATCAGCCCGTTGCCGTGGCTGTCCTGCGAATAGTGGCAGTCTGCGCACTGCATGCCCTTTTCGGCATGGATGTCCATCATGTGGACGGTCTTGCCCGGATTGGTGCCGACGGGGACGAACTTGCCTTCACCCTCCTTGCGCCACTTTTCCGGATCGTCGGGCGAGACGATGTGTTCCTTGTCGGTGCCCCAGGTCGCCTGGTTGCCGCCGGCATCGAGCAGGTTGCCTTCGCGGTCGCGCTTGAAGATCGCGCGGAAGTTCCAGCCATGGCCGTGGTAGTCGGCGAACTGGGTATCCTTCAGTTCCGGATTGAGGTCGTAGACGTTGCGCAGGAAATCGAGGTCGGCCCACTTGCCCTTGGGTGATGCGCCCTCGGGGTTGCGTTCCAGCACCTTGTGGACTTCCTCGGCGGTCGGGTACTTCTGCTGCTTGGGCCACATCTTGGGCGCATCGGCCTCATAGTCCCACATGGTGTAGCCGAGGTAGCTGTTCAGGAAGATGTTGGGCTGGTGCATGTGGCAGTTCATGCACTGCGCAGTCGGGATCGCCCGGGTGAACACATGCTGGAGCGGGTGGCCTTTCTCCCGATCGTCGGCGGGCTTGGCGATGCCGTGATCGTCGGCCTCGTGCCCGGTCTTGAGCGAGCCGTGCCCGTTCTCGCCGTAGCCTTCGCCATGGCTCTTGAGCGCGGCGATGGTCGGGTCCCTGGTGACCGTCTGCCCGTCGCGGCCGAGCTTGGCGTAGATCAGCGAGTGGCGCGGTTCGCGGTCGTTCGCATAGATCACGTGGCACGCGGTGCAGCCGGATGAGCGGTAGTCGCCGGGCTGATCGTTGGTGCCCATGAACCAGGTATAGGGATCGTTGAGGCGCGTCTTGTGCAGGTTGAGCACGGGGATCGCCACGCGAAGGCCGGTGCCCGGGCCACGGTTCGACTGCTTGATGTCCGGGCGGCCCGGTTCCTCGAGCCGCTGGATCGAGCCGGTCGGGTTGGGCAGGCCGACTTCGGCGAATGTCGAGTTGATGACGCGCCCGCCGCGTTCGAACACGCGGAACACGTCGCCCGGCGGCGTGACGTTCCAGCGCGGCAGCGGATAGAGTGCGGCCAGCGCGCCGCGCGCCTTCTGCTCAGCGGTGACGGTGCCCGGCGGGTTGCCGGCCGAGACGATCTTCGCCGGCTCGCCGTCACGGGTATAGGCTTCGCCGAAGATGTAGTTCTTGTAGGGGACGATGCCGTTGTTATAGGCCGCGCCGCCGAACAGCATCGCGCCCGAGGCCATCAGCGAGCGTTCCGCCGCCTCGATGGCGGGCAGGTGGCAGGCGCCGCAGCTTTCGCGCGCGACGCGGTAGTCGCCCGGATTGACGAAACGGATGTATTCCGGCGCTTCCTTGTTGAGCAGGGTATAGCTGCGCTGCGGGTTGGCGGCGCTCGGCCAGTGCCAGCTTTCTGGGAACTGGGGCAGGACGTGCGCCTTGTCGCGCGCGGCGATGTAGTCGGGATGGTCGAAGCCCAGTTCGGGCCGTCCGGTGATCCGCGCATTTCCGCCGTGGCAATCGGTGCAGCCCAGCTTGACCGCGGGCGTCGCATGCATCGTGGGCGCATCGCTGGCGGTGTGGCAGGTGAGGCAGCCCGCCGACTTGGCATCCATGTCCACCGCCGACTGGCCAGCGGGCGCAGCGGGCGCGCGGACCAGCGAATAGTCGCGCTCTACCGGCTTTTCCTCCTCGCTGGCGAGCAGGCGTCCGGTGGGGATGGCCAGCGCCAGCAGGAGCGCGAAAGCGAGGAAGATCCGGCTGAGGCGCTGCATCAGTAACTCACGATGATGTTGGCGAGGACGGAGTAGTAGTTCCGGTGGCCCTCGGAATTGTCGAAGAGGTCGCGAAAGCCCTTGCCCGGAACGAGCGCGGCGGCGCTGAGGCGCGCGACGATGTTCTGCGTTGCCTTGGGGCGCCAGATCGCGGCGGCGGAGAGGTCCCAGCCGATGTCCTTGGGGATCGAGCCTTCATTGCGCAGGGTCTGCAGCGTGGCGGTGTTCTCGAACCACAGGTGATTGGCGTTGGTGGACAGGCGCACTTCGGGGCTGAGGT
This sequence comes from Novosphingobium sp. PY1, assembly GCF_017312445.1. Lineage (NCBI taxonomy): Bacteria > Pseudomonadati > Pseudomonadota > Alphaproteobacteria > Sphingomonadales > Sphingomonadaceae > Novosphingobium > Novosphingobium sp. PY1. The sequence continues at coordinate 507,866 of NZ_BLTI01000004.1, forward strand.
CGAAATCCGCGCCGGCGCCGACCAGCACGGTCCCCGGGTTGTTGAAGTTCGACTGGCCCTGCTCCTTGGAGGAGCGCAGCGAATTCAGGATGCCGTTGCGCCCGTTGACGCTGACCACGCGGCCGCCGCCGGCGAAGGGGATCGTCTGGCGGATCCAGTAGCTGGTGTCGGCGCCCGCGAAGATCGGGTTTTCGAACACCGCGTCGAAGCCGGTTTCCTTGTTGTCGTAGGGATCGCCGTCGCCGGTGGCGTAGAGGCCGGACAGGCGAAAGCGCATCCAGTCCTTGTCGTAGCTCAGCTCGGCAGCGCCGAAAAAGGCGCGAATATCGGCCTTGCGGTCGGTGAAGAAGCTGTTGCGGTCCTGTCCGAGCGCACCGTAGGCCGATGCCGTCAGGTTGATCCGGCCGACGCGGCCATCGGCGTTGTAGCCAAGGTAGACGACGTCGTAATTCCGGCCCTTGAGAGTGCCGAGCAGGGCCGGGCGCACCGGGAAGCCGTTATCGTCGACTTCGATCCGGCCGGCCTCGCGGTTGCGGTTGTAGGCAACGGTGAACTGGCTGGTCAGCGCCGGGATCAGGAAGTCCTGCCGGTAAATGTTGGCGACGAAAAGGAAATCGTCGCGCGGGCGCTGGACGACCGAGTTGAGGCCCGAGTTGGTGTCCTTTTCCAGACGCCAGAATGCGGCGAGGTTGTACTGAACCCGGTTGTTGTCGCGGTTGCCGAAGAAACGGATGCCGAGCTGGTTGTCGTTGAACAGGAAGCCCCGGAAATCCGCCTGGAAAGGCTGGATGCCAACGCGCACGGAATCGAAGTCGTAGCGGTCCGAGGTATTGCGCAGGTGGTAGTCGATGAAGGCTTCCTGCACGCCGACGAAATGGTCGGAGCGGTGCGAGGGCTTGCTCGGCTCGACGAAGAGCACGCGCTTTTCGGGCACGTTGACGTAGTTGTAGTTGAACGCCAGCGCGACGCGATATTCGACTGCGGGCGGTTTGAACGCGGTATTGCCCTTGGTCAGGCCGAGCCCGAGGATGAAGGTCTGCGAAAAGACGAGGCTGGCGTCCTTGCCGAAGACGTCGATGGATCCCGGTCGCTCGGTCGTCTGCACGCCCACCGGGATCGGGAAGGTGCGCGGTTCCAGAACGGTGTCGGAGATCAGGTTGAGGCCGAAGAACCAGTCGTCGCCCTTGATCGGCAGCCACTTGACCTTCTTGGGATCGAGCGGACGGTCACCCTTCAGCGTGTTCTGGTGATAGGGGTCGAACCAGCGTTCCTTGACCACGCCCAGCGTCTCGATCAGGCGCCAGCGGTCGGGGATGGGGACCTGGTCTGTCGGAAATGCCTCGGGCGGGGGCGCACGCACCGCGCCTTCGTTGTTCTGCGTCACCCGCTCGGGCAGGGGCGGGTTGTAGCCGGGGCGGCGACGGCCGTCGATCACGCCGGGATCGACGTCTTCGGGAGGGGTCTCGGTGCCCGGCGGTTCGAGGATCGGCTGCTCGGGCTGCGTATCCTCCTGCCCGAAGTTGGGGTCGGGGATTTCCTGCGGCGCGGCTTGCGCCGCAACCAGGGGGACCAGAAGAACCGGCACAGGCATCGTTACAGGCCCTCGCAGACGTTCTGGTCGCTGGAATCGAGGAACGGCGCGAAGGGACAGTTGACGAAGCGCAGGCGCACCATCGCGCCGTTGACGTTGACGACGATCCGGTCGGCGCGGATCGCTGCCGGGGCATTGCCGGTGGTGCCGAGGCGCACGCCGGCATTGTGGTTGCCCAGGAAGCTGATCATGTCGTCCTGGTCGATGCCGTCACCCGATACGCCGATGCCGCCGACCAGCACATTGCCGCGATAGACCGGGACCGAACCGGGGAAGATCTGGATGCCGTTCTGCAGCCGGTTCTGGTTCGTGGCGACGTCGGGCAGGAAAGTGCAGCGCTGCTGCGTATCGGTGGCGCTTGCCCCGGTGACGTATTGCAGGTGCTGGGCGAGGTTGGTCAGCACCAGCGCCGATTGCAGGCCGGTGGAGAACGGGCTCCACTGCGCGATCGGGCGCGAGAGCGGACCATTGGGATTGCCGACTTCGCCGTCGGGGAAATAGGGGCGCGACAGGTTGCCGCCCGAGCGGTCCGCAAAGGCGAAAGTGCCGGTCAGTGCGCTTTGGTCATCGAGGAAGGTGCGCACCTTGCCGACGAAGGCCTGCACATCGCTGCTGGGATCGGCCAGAAGCTGGGCGCCGGCCTGCGCGGCGGAAAAGAAGGTGGCCGTGCGCGCCTTCTGCAGCGAGACGTCGGTGCCGAAGATCGGCGCATCGGGTGAGCGCACGATGCCCAACACCTGTCCGCGCGTATCGACCAGCGAAATCGAGACTTGCGCGCGGCTGTCGAGCGGCTGGCGGATCTGCGCCCGGGCGCGGGTCATGACCTTGAAGGCTTCCTCGAGGATCGCCGTCGCCTCGTCCGCCGTGATCGGCTGGGCGATGTCGGCGCCGTCGGTTCCCGCGCGGATCGGGTAGCGGTTCGTGCCGCTGCCGTCGGTCAGGACGTAGGCGTCGCGGTCCGAGAATTCGGCGGTGGTCGAGGCGCGGATGCCCGAGGTTTCCGAGCCGTAGGCGGTACCGGCGCGCAAAGCTGCGGTTTCGAAGTAGCCCTTGACCGCCACCAGGCTGCCGAGCGCCGGGGCGGTCTGCGCATAAGTCGCTCCGGCCACGTCGAACAGGCCGGAATAGGTCGCGTCCGAGTAGCGCAGCTGGGTACCATCCACGTAGATGCGGTTGGCGCGGATCGCCTCCGGGGCCTCGAAGCCCACGGTGCCGGCCAGCGCGATCTGTTCCTCGAAGTCGGTGTCGGTGTCGAGCACGTTGTCGTCGAGGCCGTAGACCCCGTCGCCGCTCACGCCGATGCCGCCAACCAGCACGCCGTTGATGTAGAGCGGAAAGCCGCCGGGGTCCGCCGACAGACCGAGCGGCGACCGCTTGGGCCCGATCAGCGCGTCGGTGCCGGAAGCCTTGAAGCGTGATGCGAAGTCCGAACAGGGAAGCTGGCTGAACTGCACGCCGAACAGTGGCCCGCTTTCCAGGCCGACGGTGCTGGGCGCGGGCGGGAAATGCTCCTGCACGATCATGCTGGCAGTGCGACTGGTGAAGGCGTTGCCCGCGCTCGACAGGTAGGCGCCGGTGACTGCCTTGGCGATGGCCGCGGCTTCGGCCGGGACGGACAGGCCCTGGATGTCGACGTTGTCGCCATTGGGCGCATCGGGGATCCTGGCGTTGGCGGGCGCGCCATTCATGCGGAACACGGCAAGGACGTTGCCGACGCGGTCGACCACGGCGATGACCGAGGGATGGCCGGACTGGTTGGCCTGCGCCGCCGCCTGCGCCACGATCTTGCCGACATTCGCGCTGCTCAGCGACAGTTGCGCCGGGGCCTCGTAATCCTCCAGCGTCGTGCCGCTGCCCGAGGAGCCGCCACCGGAGCTGCCGCCTCCCGAAGAACTGCCGCCGCCGCCTGAACCGCTGGACGTACTGCCGTCTCCCCCGCCACAGGCGGCGAGCATCAGGGTCGCCGCGAGCGCTGCAATGGTGCCCCCCCGCCAGCGCATCAGCGCAGGGCCTCGATCGAGCGGGCAGCGCTTCCCAGTGCCGCGCGGAAGGAGCCGGGATCGAACTTCTCAGGCGCGGATACGGCGACGTAGGCGCGGTTGATCTGCGCGCGGATGCCGGCCGCAGCACCGACCGTGACGCGGCCTTCGCGGACCAGTGCATTGAGGAGGGTATCGACGGCCATGACCGCCTGGGCCGAGCCGGTGTAGTCGGTCAGGCGCGGGGTGATCGCCTTGCCGGAGATCGCCGCGATCACCTGGAAGGCGGTATCGTTCGAATAGTGGCGAGCGGCCAGCGCGTCCGAAAGCGTGCCCGCGGCGAAGGACAGTGCTCTCGCGGCTTCGGCGGCCTGCGGGCGGCCCCGCGCCATGGCGGCGTGGAAGGCCTTTGCGGCGGCGTCGTAGCGGGCGGCCTGACCGGGCGCGAGCGTCGAAGCGACGGCGGAGAGCATGATCATGTTCTCGTCGTTGTAGGGCGGGTTGCCGAAGGGGATCGGGCGCCCCGGATTGGTCTCGAACGTGCGCTTCGCGGCCGGATTGTCGGTGATCTGGCGGTGGCAGGAGTGGCAGTCGTAGAAATAGAACTGCGGGAACATGCCTTGGGTGGCGAGCGAGGTATTGGTGAACAGGCGCGTCGAGCGTTTGACCGCTTCGGCCTGGCCCACGGCCCAGAGCTGCAGGCTGTCCAGCCTTCCCTTGCGCTTCACGTAGTCGGCGTCGAGGTTGTAGTGGGCCTGCAGCGAGGAAAAGAGGTCGAGCTCGAAAGACACGCGCGGGTGGCCCGCCGCCATCATCGAATGCGTGACGAACTGGCCCGGCTTGTCGCTGCCAAAGTGGCAGTCGAGGCAGACCGAGGCGCGCACTTGCGGTTTTTCGAGCGGGATCATGCCCGCCGCGACGTTCGAGGCATGGGTAGCCGGCATTGCGTAGTGGCTGGAGAGCCAGCCCGAAGCCGGGCCATGGCAGGATTCGCAGCCCACCCCGTCGGATGCGAGGAAGCGTCCCCCGCGCGCGGCATTGGGCGCATTCGTGGCATGGCAGCCGAGGCAGGCAGAGGCCGAAGCGGCATTGCCCAGCCCCAGAGCCGAGGCGATGCGCTGGCCGCGCGGGGTGGAAAGGACTGCAGTGGCACGGCTGTGCGCGCCGGTCTCGCTCGACGGTTCCTGCCAGATGCGCAGTTCGTCCTGGCGCACGACCTTGCCGTCGCCTTCGCTGCGGCCGTGGCAGGTCGACCCGGCGCAACTGGCGACACCCTCGTAGCTGTCGGCCGTGGCGGCGTTGGACCAGACCATGACCAGAGCGGCTAAGATCGCCGCGATGGTCAGGTACAGGCGCGTCCTTGCGCGAAGTCCGGTTCCGATTACCCCCGAATGGGTCACTTGGATTGCCCCCCTACGCAGCCCTCCGTGTCCGGAGAACAGCTATCGCCCCATAGATCCTCGTTGCCAACCCCTGTAACCGGCTCGTCGACCAAGGGCAACGTAAGGTTACGTACAAGTTCCGGCAAATCCACGTTAATTTGGATTGGCGGCGGTGAAAGTAGTGCGGCGACATTATTTTCGGGCGTTACCGGATGTTCGATATCCGTCTTGGTGCGGATGATTGATTCGAGCCCATTGTCTGTTTGCAGCAAAGTACAGGGCAGCCCGATCACGCACCCGTTAACCGTCGAGAGCGGGTTGAAAGGTCCGCCCGCAGCCGCCGGATTGCCGTTGACGGTAACCAGGGTCACGGTGTCGAGGCCGGTCAGTGCGTTTCCGGCCGAATCGATGAGCACCCCGTTCACGACGATCCTTGTGCCCGTCCCTGCGGTGGTGATCGAAAGGGCATTGGCTGTGAAGCCGCGCCGGTCGGCGAAGGCGGTGGTTGTACCCAGGTTCTGGATGAAGATGCCATCGGTGACGCTGGCCTCGATCGCGCCGGCCAGCAGACCGCCTGCCGTACCCGCCGCCGGTTGGCCCATCAGCCCATCGATCGCGGTGATGTCCGGTGCTGTGTCGATCTGCCCGATGGCGCCCGAGGTGGCGGCGGTGAAGCGGTCGGCCGTGACCCGCAGGAGGCCAAGCGCGCCGCCATTCGCGTTGGTCATGGCGATTGCGCCCAGGTCCGTGGCGACTTCGACTCTCGGCGCAGCAAGGGCCAGTGTGTCGAGCGCGCCGGAAGTGGTGAGCGCGACGTTCCCGATGACAGAGATGCGCCCGTTCGATGTCAGCGAAAGCGTCCCGCCGGTGCCGAGCGCAAGGCCGGGGCCGAAGCCCAGCGCGATGTCGCCAACCCGGACTTCGCCGGTTCCGGTCTGGACCGAAAAGGCGATCGCACTGTCGGCGAAGACCTGTTGCAGTTCTCCATTATCGAGACTGTAGCCGCTCCCTGCAGCAGCACCGCCGATGCTGCTGAGGTTGGCGCCGTTGCTGTTCGTGAACGTCACGCTGGTCGTCCGCCCGCGCTGGCCGACCTGTGCGTCCGGCCCGATGACGATATCCTGCGAAGTGGCGGTCATCGTGCCGCCGACGGCGAACCCGTCGATGGTCAGGGTCTGTCCCGCGCTCATCGCAAGGAGGCCGCTTGCCGTCGCATTGCCGGCGATGGCGGCATTGGCACCCGCATCGACCGCCAGATCGGCGCTGGAGTTGAGCGCGCCGGTTGCCGTGACGTCCTGCCCGGCGGCAATCGCGATGCCGGCGCCCGATACGTTCCCGGTGTTCGAGAACGAGCCGGCCGTGCTTGCGAGGTCGACGCTGCCGGTGGCGCTTGCATTGACGATGTCGAGGTTGCCTTGCGTGCGAAGCGCCAGGTTTCCGCCTGTTGCAGTGGCATCGGCGAAGGCAAGACTGCCGCTCGAGGCGATGTCGAGCGAGGTGCCGCTTGCCGTGACCGGACCGGTCGAGAGCAGGTCGGCTACCGCCAGGGTACCATTCGCCTGCAGCAGGGTGCTTGCGCCCGACGAAAGGCCCTGCAGGCTCAGCGCGGTGCCGGACGTGATCGAGGCCTGGCCGCCGCTGACGATGGCGCCGCTTGCCGTGACCGCGTTGCCGGCCGCAGCCGTGAACGCGCCAGTGAGGTTGACGCTGGCAAGGCCAATGTTCTGGGCGGCGCCGATGGTGGCGTCGGTTCCGGTCAGTGGCCCGGTGAGGGTCACGGACCCGCCTGAACTGGTCAGCTGCGCGCCGCCGCCGGTCGCGAGGCCCTGGAGGGCGATGTTCCCGGTTGATGATAGGACTGTCTGCCCGCCGGTGACGATATCGCCTGTTGCGGTAATGGCGTTGCCCGCCGTGCCCGTGAGCGCGCCGGTGAGGTTGACGCTGCCGAGGCCGACGTTCTGCGAAGCGTCGATGGTGACATCCGGACCGGTCAATTGCCCGCCGATGCTTACCGAACCGGCCGTGCTGGTCAGCTGGGCTAGGCCGCCCGAGGTCAGGTCCTGCAGCGCGACATCGCCGGGGGCGGAGATCGTGGTCTGGCCCAGGGTGTTGATGGCGCCGGTGCCTGTCACCGTGTTGCCAGCCGTAATCGCCAGCGCATCGGCAGAGGTCAGGCTGGCGAAGGTCACGTCCTGTGCGCCGTTCAGTGTAACGCCGGTCCCGCTCAGCAGGCCGGTGATCGCGATGGAGCCGCCAGTGCTCGTAAGCTGGGCGGTCCCCGTTGCGTTGCCGTTGCCCAGGGTAAGGTCGCCTGCAGTCTGGATCGACAGGTTGCCTGCCGTGGCGTCGGCGGAAGCGAAGGTAAGTGCACCGGTCGAGGCAATGTCGATCGACTGGCCTAGCGCCGTGACAAGACCCGTCGAGGTGAGCTGGGTCACCGCAACCGGACCGGCGCTCGACTGCAGCAAGGTGGTGCCGCCCGAAACGAGGCTTGGCAGCGAAATTCCTGCGTCGGCCACGATCGCAGTATTGCCCGTCGCCGTGACGAGTGCGGTCGACGAGAATGTCCCGCCCGCGGCAACGTCAAGGGTTCCGCCAGAGGTGAGATTGGCGTTGGCGGTGACGTCCGTGCCCGCACCAAGTGCGATGCCGGCGCCATTGACCGCGCCGTTGATGGTGACCGCGCCATTGCTGCTGGTGAGCGTCACCGCGCCGGTGGCATCGACTGTCGCGACGACGAGGTCGTCGGTGACGGCCAGGGCCAGATCGCCGCCGGTCGCATCGGCATCGGCGAATGTCAGGCCGCCGCTGGACCCGATCGAGACCGACAGGCCGGAGACAGTCACCGGACCGGTCGAGAGCAGGTCGGCAATGTTTACCGGGCCCAGCGCGGAGAACAGGCCGGTTGTCCCACCCGAACTCAGACTCCCGAGATCGATGCCGGTCGCGCCGTCGATCAGCATGTTGCCGGCGCTGGTGATCAGGCCGGTGCCGGTGATCTGGCCTTGCGTCGAGGTGATCGTCAGCGCGCCGCCGGCATCGAGGCTGCCGGTGCCGAGAATATCGAAGACGGCATCGCCGGTGGTGGTGAAGGTCGTATCGCCCACGACCGATATCGCCGCGTCGGCGGTGCGCAGATAGAGGCCCTGGCCATCGGCCCGGGCGGTATCGCCGGTCGCGGTTGCATCGAACGTACCGAAGACGGTCAGCGCCCCGCTGGGGGTGGCCGCAGAGCTGCCGATCTTCAGGAATCCTGCGACGGTCGGCGGAGCGGTGCCGCCCGGATTTGTCCCGCCCGTGGCATCTGCAGTGAGGACTGCATTGCCTACCACGTCGAAAGTGCCCCCTTCCGAGGCGAGGCCGGCACTGCCGCCGCTCGCCAGGCCCTGCGTCAGCGAATCCACGCTGTTGGCGCCGCCCGTCGCGGAGCCGTCGACGCGCAGGTCGGTGCCCACGGTCATCGAGCCGGTGCCCTGCTGTCCGGCACTGGCGCTGCCGCCGAAGGCATTGCCGCCCAGCGCGCCCGCTGCCGAACCGTCGCCGCCGATGGCGTCGGCAAGGACGGAGACGAGGCCGTTGAGCGTAACAATGCCGCCGCCGCTGCCGGACAGCACGGCGAGGCCGCCGGTGCTGTTGCCGCCGATGCCGCCCAGACCGGCTGCGCCGGCAAGGCCCCGTGCAGTGACCTGGGTGATCCCGGCGACTGTGATGGTGCCGCCAGACCCTGCCAGCCGCGCCTGTCCGCCAGTACCGTCGCCGCTGCTGCCGTTGGCCGCAGGATCGACGTCGAGGCTCGAACCGCTGGCGTCCACCGAGATCCCGGTGCCGTTGACGATCAGGGCGCCTCCCGTGACGTCGACGCCCGCAAGGCCGCCAGTGCCATTGCCGCCCTTCGCGCCGCCGGTGACCGAGCCGCCGATGCCCTCGGCCGAAACGTCGAGCGTGGACGCCAGCGTCATGGTGCCGCCGCCGATCGCAACCTGTGCCGTGCCGCCGGTCCCGCTACCCAGCGAATCCGCGCCGCCGACCGAGGTGAAGATCCCGCCGATGGCCCCGGCGTAGACGAGAGCCGGGTCCGCCACGTCGATCGTGCCGCCATTGAGGATGAGGCTGGCCGTCCCACCCTGCGCAGCCGCACCATATTGGTCGGCGCCCGGCGAGGCGAAGAAATCGACGTAATCGCCGTAGGCTCCGGCCAGAATGTTGAGGCCGGGCAGCGAAGGCGAGAACACGCCAAGTGCGCTGTCGACGACGAGGCTGCCGTTGTTGGCAACCGAAACGGTCGCGGTTCCGCCCGTCGCGGTCCCCGCGCCCGATTGGCCGCCCGTGGTCTGGGCCTGCGCTTCGACCAGCAGGCTGGGCAGGGTGACTGCGGCGTTGTCGATTGTGAGTCCGGCCGTGCCTGCGGTCATGTCCGGTGAAAAAATGGATGGACCTGCCGAACTTTCCACCTGGAAGCCGGCATTGGCGGTGATGGAGGTGTCGGAGCCGACCGTGAGCGATCCGCCCGATCCCACGCTGACCAGCGCGTTGCCGCCGTTGGCGAAGCCGCCGGAGACGGTGTTTGCGGCGGTGTAGGAATCGGCATGGACGTCAAGACTGAATCCGAGGTTCAGCGCCGCGCCCTGGACGTTCACGTGCGCGCCGTTCACAAGGTCCGCAGTGGCATTGCCCGAGAAGCCGCCGCCATAGCTCTCGCCGCCATAGGCGCTGGCCTCGATGTACAGGCTGCCCCAGCTCTGGCCATTGCCGCTCAGCGAAACGAGGCCGGTGCCGCCGAAGCCGTCGCCGCCATTGCCGCTCCCGCCCGATCCATAGCCGCTGGCGTAGAGCCCCACGTTATCGAAGTCGAGCAGGCCGCCGTTGTCGGTAATCGTGATGGCCCCGCCGGTGCCGTCGCCGCCCTGAACGTCGGAATATCCGCCGTAGGAGGTTGCGTAAGTATAGAAGCTGGCGGCCGATCCCAGCGACCCGCCGGTATCGACCAGCACGTCGATCTGGCCGGCGGTGCCGTTGCCGCCGACATTGACGCCGTCACCGCCGTCGCCAGAAGCGTCCAGGCTGAAGTTCGTGGCGGGCACCGTTCCGCCGCCGGTGGCGGTAAGCTGGATCGTGCCGCCGAACCCGTTGCCGCCGGTATCGCCGCTGCCGCCGCGCCCGTAGGCGCTGACGTTCAGATCGTCCGCAGCCAGAGTACCGGCGCTGACAATGGTGACGCTGCCGCCGTTCCCATTACCGCCGATGCCGGCCGCAATGTCCTGTCCATAGCCGCTGACGTCGATCTCGAGATTGGGCGCGGTGATCGATCCGGCGCCCAGGTTGATGGCCACGCTGCCGCCCTGACCGTTGGCCGTGAGCGCGGCCGTGCTTGTGGCATCGCCGATTGCGCGCAGGCGAATGCGGCCTGCCGCAGTCAGTGCGCCGCCGCCGTCGACGTTGATGGCCACCGCGCCGCCCTGGTCGGCGTAGCCTGCGTTGACGTCGAGCGCATAGGCAATGCCGAAGGGCGGAAAAAGCAGGTCCGAAGGCAGGCCGGTCGTGTCGTTGGCAACGATCTGCGCACCGCCCAGTGCGTCGAGCTGGACAAGGTTGATGGCACTCAGCGTCGTGAAGCGATCGAACTGCGTCAGGGTCGTCGGCGCGACGGTGATCGTGTCGGTCGCCGATGCGGTGGTCACCGAAGTGAACTGCGCATCGCCGATGGCGATATTGCCGGTTGCGACAAGCGGATTCCCGGCATCGAAACCGATGCCATGTCCGGCCGAGAGCACGACCGAGCTGCCGTCGTCCGTAGCGACTGCGGCGGCGTCGTAGCCGATGCCGCCGTTCAGCAGCATCGTCAGGCCGTCGTTCTTGCCCACCGCCACCATGTAGGCGGTCTTGACGTCGGCCGCGCTGGTCGAGGCCGAGCCGCCGGTCGTGCCGGTATGAACCACGCCGTTGGCATCGGTGGTGCCGGTGGTGACGTTGATGTCGAACAGGCCGGCGTTGATCGTGATGTCCGCCACTTCCGCCGCGACATAGGCGATCGATCCGTCCGATCGCACGGTGCCGCCTTGCTCGATGCGCGGCGCGACGAGTGCGACGTAGGCCGCGTTCGTGGGCACTTGCGGGTTGAGCAGCGCATTGATCTGTGCCCCGCTCTGGATCGTTACCGGGGCCAGCGATCCGGCCGCGCCGGCGAACCGGATCTGGCCGGTCGGTCCGTATAGCCCGCCGGTCGTGTCGATCGGATTGGTGGTGAGCACCAGCCCGCCGACGTTGAAGGTGGCGGTCGAGCCGACGATCACGCCATTGGGCGAATAGAACCAGACATTGCCGCCGGTCCCGCCGGCCAGGGTACTGTTCACGGTGCCGTCGAACTGGATCGTCGAACTCGTGGGATTGCCCGTGCCATCGACGGGCACGATCCGGTTGAGCACCGTGTAGTCGGTGCCGTTGATTCCCGAATCGGTGAAGTTGGCGGTGGTCCCGCCAGTCTGGAAGATGACGTTGCCGCTGCCGCCCGGATCGTTCGTCGTCCAGTCGATTACGACTTCGGTGGAGCCGATGAAGACATCGGTCGTCCCGGTGCCGTCGACGATGGAGGCGATACCGGAGTTGACCGTCCCGGTGCCCTGGAAGGACTGCGCCGCGACCGGGGTGGCGGCGATGGCCAGGACCAGCGCGGAGAGGCTCGCTCCGCAAAGCGAGGCGCGGTGTCGGCGGACGATGGCGGTATGGGGCTTCATGGTCATGACGGATCCTGCGGCCAGAGCCGTGCCCTTATTGTGAAAAGAACGCGTACATCGCCGCGTTCCTGCTGGAACCCGGCGCGTCGCAGCGGAACTGCGAAAGAGAGGTTGGCGTCGATCTTGCCGCCCCAGCGCGCCCTCAGGCCGCCACCGGCGGAGTAGGCGCTCTGCCCGTCGCTGCCGTGGCGCCAGGCGCGCGCGGCATCGAGGAAGGCATAGGGCTGCACTGCAAGGGCCTTGTCAACGGCCCGGGCGATGCTGCCGTAGCGCAGCTCGAACGAGGAACCGATGCCGCTGTCGCCCAGCACCGTGCCGGGATCGAAGCCGCGCCCCACGGTGTAGTTGCCGATGCTGAACTGCTCGTAGGACAGCAGGCGATCGGGCGAATACTGTGCGCGGGGTGAAACCGCGAGGGCCAGCCTGGGCATGGGGCGGAATTCGGCCGTGGCCTCGGCCCGCAGCACGAAGGCACTGGGATCGGCGAGCAGGTTGCTGATCGGAACGTGCGGGGTCAGGCAGTTGGAGAGGGGCGAACAGTCCCGGCTGGCGCCCAGCGCATCGAGCCCGTGCCGGGCCTCGACCTGAACCCCCAGGCGCCAGCGCGGTTCGGCCGCGGTATAGCCGCCGTGGCCGACAAGGCTTGCACCGTCGGCGGTATCGGCCGCGAGTCGCGCGTAGAGCACGCGCAGGTGATCGCGGGTGAGCGGCGTGGTTGCGAAATCGATGTCCTGGTTGACGATTTCGAGGCCGCCGGCCGCCTTCACCGAGACGGCGCGCTTGCGGATCAGCGGATAGCTTACCCCGATGTCTGCGGCGATGGTGTCGCTTTCGAAGGGCAGGGCGCCCGACGGCTCGCTGCGGCCCCACAGCAGGCTGCCGCCCACGCGCAGCCCGCTGGCTCCCAGCGCGAAGTCGTGGGTCGCCTGCAGGACCGTCTGTTCCTTGAAGTCGAAAGTGTTGAACAGGCTTACGGTGGTCCGGTCGGCGAGGCCGGTGACACCGTTGAAGGTCGCCTGGATGAAGCCGCCTTCGCGTCCGTTCGCCTTCGAGCCGAGATTCTGGACACCGCCGACAAGCTCGAAGGGCTCGCGGCGGACGAGAACGTCGCCGATCACCTCGCCGGGCGCGCCCCGCGCCGGCTTGAGCGTCAGTCGGACCTGGTAGCCGGGCATGTCGCCCAGCAGCAGGAGCTGGCGTTCGGCGACATGGGTGTTGAACCAGGGCTGCTCGGTCAGCTGGGCCAGATGCGCCGCGATCGCCTTGTCGTTGGCGCCGACGTCGCCGCGCACCTGCACTTCGACCAGTCGTGCGACAAGCACGTCCATCTGCACCTGTCCGCCCTTTTCGATCCGCTGCGGCGGGATCTGCACGGCGGCCAGGTAGCCCATCTCGCGCAGGGCCGTGGCGGCGCGGTCGCGCACTTCGCACAGGGCGGCAACGGGCAGGTCCTGCCCGGCCATGTCGCTCCAGGTGTCGTCCAGTACGCTGGGGTCGACGGCTTCGAGATGCGCGAAATTCACGCGCGAGAACGTGACGCGGGTCTGGGCGAAAGCCGGGTCGGCCAGCGGGCAGGGTCCGCGCTCGATCTGGCTTTCGACTTCAAGGCGCGGACGCGGTGCGGGCAGCCTGTCGAGGACGCGGCCGGGATCGAGGGATTCGCGCGTCTGCGGCTGGGGTGTGGGCGCGGCCGTCTGTGCCCGTGCCGCCAGCGGGAATGCGGCCGCTGCAATCGCCGGGCCGAGCATCATGCTCCGCCGCAACGGACCGCTCCGCGCGCCGCATTTCCGTTTCAGATCCGCGATCGCAATCGCCCTCATTCTCATTCCCCCGGCCGGACCTGTCTGTCCGGCAAATCCTTCGTGTCAGGGCCCCGGCCGGGACCCCCTTACCCCTGTGTGCCGCGTGCTCAGTCGGTCGGCAGGACCAGCGAGCTTGCCAGCAGTGAAACCTGACTCTCGCAGCCCTTGGCCAGAAGTGCCTCGGCAAGGTCTTCGGGTGCGTAGTCCAACTGTGGCAGCAGTTCGAAGGTCACTTCCACATCCGACTGGCCCCTGCGCGAAATGACGTAGGATGCCCCGTCGGTCACTGGCATCGCGACTTCCCAGGGCGCGACCATCGAGCCGGTCTGGAAGGCAAGCGTCGTGGCGCTGCCGCCGCCGGCCGGCTTGACGCTGTAGCTTTCGTCGCCCTCGTTGCTGGGCCGCCAGGCGCGCACTTCGGCCGGATCGACCACGCAGACCGGGCCGGGGCTGGTGACATCGACATACCACAGGTTGGGGCGCAGGGGCTTGCCGTCCGGACCGCTGCCGCGAACGGCCCCGGTACGCACCCGGCTGGCGCTGCGCTGGGTGGTCAGCGCGACAAAAGTCGTCGTGCGGCTGGGGCCGGCGGTGGAGCCGACCGGGAAGGTGCCGGCCCCGCGCAGGACGCGGGTGCCGCGCTTGTCGAGGATGGTCACGCTGTCCGATGCCTTGAGCGTGATTTCGCCGTCGTCGGGCAGCTTGGTGCCCGGCGGGTAGGACTTTGCCGAGGGGCCGCTGGAGGCGACGACGATGCCGGCCATCGCGGTGGCCGGAAGGGCCATCAGGGCGATGGCGGTCATGCCGCGCAGTGCGGCGCGGGCGGCGTAGTGGCGCTTATCCGAGGACATAGGCCTTGTTCCCTTCAAGTTTACGGGTTCGTTCCGAGAGATTGCGCAAGGCCGGATCCTCCGGGTGGGCACTGGCAAGCGCGTCGATGCGGTCCGCGGCGGCGGCCGGGTCGCTGTCGATCAGGGCGACGGCATCGGCCAGCGCTTCGCGATCGGCGGCAGGAAAATCGGGGGCAGGCTCGAAGATGTCGACCGGCTTGGCCCGGCCGCGCAGGACGACGCGGCCCAGCGGGCGCCACCAGTCGAGGCCCGAACGCTCCGCGAATTCGCCGCTGGCGACGACCGAGGTCCCCAAACTCTTGTTTGCGGATTCTAGGCGGGCGGCCGTGTTCATCGCATCGCCCAGTGCGGTGTACTGGATGCGCCGCTCGCCGCCGAAGTTGCCGACCACCGCCTCGCCGAAATGCTGGCCGACGCGGGTGCGGCCGATCGGCGGCAGCGATGGATCGACTGACTTGCGGAATTCCTCGCCCGCCTGCCACATGGCATACGCGCATTTCGCGGCCTTCTGGGCATCGTCCGGCCTGGCGATGGGCGCCCCCCAGAAGGCGACCACGGCATCGCCCACGTATTTGTCGACGATCCCGCCATGCTCGAGGACGACCGTGGTCAGCTTGTCGAGATATTCGTTGAGCAGCTTGGCGACGACTTCCGGCTCGAGCTGGTGGGACAGCTTGGTGAAGCCCTCGAGATCGCTGAACAGGATGTAGAGTTCGCGCTTGCTGCCCGAGAGGGTCAGCCGTTCCGGGTTGTCGATGATTTCCTGCGCAATGTCGGCCGGCAGGTACTTGCCCAGCGCGCCCTGTGCGAAGCGGCGCTCGACCGCGCCCGACGCGCGCACCGCGCTGGATACGCCGATGAAGGCAAGTATCCAGCCGGCGATCCAGCCGAAGGCGGGGGTGCCGTAAGTCTCTACTCCTGAGGCTTCCAGGTAGAAGGGCAGGCCGATCATCATCGCCAACTGGAGGATGAACAGCGGAACGATCTTCCAGGTCCGTCCGTCCAGCAGTGCGGTCAGCGACGCAGCAAAGACGAAGATGAGCCCGACCGCCCAGCGTTCCCACCCGGTGACGGGGGTGCGGTGCGCGCCGTCGAGCATCTGCGCGATCATTGCCGCATGGACCTCGATCCCGGGTACGGTGGTGCCGGTATAGCTGGTGAGGGTGGTGGTGACCTGGTCGGTATCGATGATCTGGCCGCCGATCAGCACGTAGCGCCCTTCGACTTGCGCGGCGAAGGCGGCGGCCATTTCGGGATCGTCGAGCGAGGCGAACAGGTCGATGGGGATGGACGAGAAGACCGGCGCATCGCTGTTCGCGCGGCGATAGCGGATCGATCCGGTATATCCGGCGAAGGCCTTTTCCTGCCCGGTGCCGCCCGCGGCGACCATGGCGCGTCCGAGAAGCTGCGGCAGGCCCGGTTCGAGCGAAGGCCAGACGCGCGTCGCGCCCTGGTAGTTGCTCAGGCGGATGCTGGCCGGATGCGCATTGCTGCCCTTGAGCTGGCCGAGCAGGCTCTTCAGGTACTGTTGCTGCTCGTAGTTGATGTCGTCCTTGTTCGTTGCCTGATCGGCATAGGCGACGAACGTGGGCGTACGCATCGCCCGCAGGGTCTGGACGAGCTGCGCGTCCTCGTCCTGCGGCTGGTCGAAGAGGATGTCGATGCCGATGGCCTTGGCGCCCATCGCGTCGAGCGTGCGCAGCGCCGCGGCAAGCATGCCGCGATCGAGCGGCGAGCGCTTCTTGGCGTTGATCAGGGTCTGGTCGGTATAGGCGACGATCTGGATGCGCTGGTCCTGGTCGACCTGCGGGGCCATGACGAAACTGCGCAAGTCGTAAAGCGAATCCTCGGCATCGCCGACGACCGGAATGTTCCAGCTGAAGCGGGCCAGGATCACCCCGACCAATACCAGCATCACGGTCGCGGCCATCTGCCGCTTGCTGGCTGCGCGCACCTTGCGCCAGCCCTTGCGCAGCAGGGTGGCGGTGGGGGGCTGGGCCGTTGTGTCGGGAGTGCTTGCCATGGCCGTGCCGCGCTCAGTGCGCCGGGACCGGCCGCGCCGCGTCGCCGACGATGGCGAAACCTGCCCAGTAGTAGGGATGCGAGGTCAGCGGATCGTCCATCAGGCTTGTCTGCGAGGTACGCAGGGCATTGCCGATCGAGGCGTTCTTGGCCTTGTAGAAGCCGTTGAACAGCCGCTCGGTCGCGTCGAAATCGTCGGGTGCGGGCCAGTGGCTGGCGATCACCTGCCGTCCGCCCGCCGCGATGAAGGCGCGCACGAGGCCGTCGAGCGCCTCGCCCCCGCCAGTGGCAAGGCCGGCTTCGCGCGTCGCCTCCAGACCCGCGCCCGCTGCCGTGTCGCAGGCCGAGAGGATCACGAGGTCGGCGTCGAGATGCAGGTCGAAGATTTCGCGGAAGGAGAGCAGTCCGTCCGACCGGGAATCGCCGAAGGAAGTGAGCAGGGCCGGGCGTACCGGGCAACCGACGCGCGGGGCTGTGACAAGGCCGTGGGTGGCGAAATGGACGATGCGGAAGGCGCCGAGGTCCGGCCGGGCCATGATCGCCTCGTCGGTGAAATTCGCGCCGGTCATCAGGTCGGTACTGCCCGAAAGCAGGCTCGCTGCCTCGTTCAGTTCGCGCGGGGAAATCGGCTGGTTCCAGGTCGAGAGCGGCCAGGTGCAGTCGGCATCGATGGCCACCCCTTCGCCCGAGCGGATGCCGGGGCGCACGCTGACCGGGCCGAGCGGGACATTGTTGCCCAGGCCCAGGTATTCCTTCTTGGCCGCCGATCGCGGTGCGGCGCGGGCATCGCGGAAGCTGGCGGCGGACAGCGCGGTCGACACCTCGCGATCGCGGCCAAGCCAGTCGATCCCGGTGAAGTCGTACTCGTCGCCCCCGGCCTTTACCCTGGCATGGTAGGCGGCAACGCCCCCGGCATCGTCGGTCAGCAGGTTGATCGGCAGCTTGAGCATCGCGCCTGCCGGTTCGAAGATCAGGTGCGAAAGCGAGGCGATCTCGACGCGCGCGGGGCCGAGCAGAGCCGTGTCGAGGCTGACCGCGGTGTCGATGTCGAAGGGGTAGGTGGACTGTACCCCGTTGATCGTGAGCGAGATGGAATCGCGCAAGGTGTCGACCGCGTCCTCGGCCTCCTGCGCGCTCATCGCGACTTTCCAGCCGCGCGCCTGCGTTGGGGTGATGAGAACGCCGTAAAGCGAACCGGCCAGCTGGGCCAGCTTGAAGTAGCCTTCACCCGGCCTGAGCGAGGCGCGCAACTGCTCCACCGTTGCCGTGCGCTGCGCGACGGCGCGATAGCGCGGGAACTTGGCGAGCGCGTCCATCGCTTCGAGCTGCGCGCCGGCAAGCTGGTCGCGCCGGGCCCGCAGGGCGTCGATCCGCGCATCGGTCTCGCCCGGCTGCTGCGCGGCGGTGAGACGCGCGATCTCGACGCGGGTGCGCTCCAGTTCGCGCGAAATGCCGAGCGAGCGGCGATAGAGGCCGGCGGCATCGTCCGAGCCGCCTTCCAGCTGGCGGGAAAGCTGCGTCAGCGTTTCCGCCGCGCCGGGCTGCTGCAGCAACTGGCTGGCCGTGAACAGTTCCTCGACCCTTGCCGGATCCTGCGTGGCCTCGCCGGCCAGCAGATCGAAGTAGGGTCGCATGAGGTGTTCCATGCCGACCAGCACGCCCTGGTCGCGCTCGACGTCGGCGATGACGCCGCGATAGATCGCCAGCGCTTCGTCGGCCTTGCCGCGCCGGGCGAGGAAGCCCGCGAGGCGGGCGCTCACGACATGGACCGAGGCGCTGTCCGGATAGGTCGTCTCGACAAGCTCGAGTGCGCCGCGAAGGTTGCTCTCGGCCTCGCCAAAGCGCCCCTGTGCCTCGTAGCCGAGTGCGAGTTCGGACATGATCTGCGCGCGCAGGCGGGTGATCGAGATGATCCGGCCGTCCTGCACTTTCATCGCATCGGCATAAGCCCGGGCGAGCGCCTCGCGCGCTTCGTCGGGCTTGCCGTTCAGGCGCAGCGCTGTGCCGCGAAGTTGCAGGGCCTGCGCATCGATCACGGCGGCGCGGTCCTGCGGCGAAAGGCGGGTCGGCTGGCCGAGCAGTGCGGTCAGGCTTGCGCCTGCTGCCCCGTTGAGGCTTGCCGCCGTCTGCCGGTCGATGCTCAGGGCGCCATCAGCCGTGACGGTGGGCGTGAAGGGCGGGACTTCCCGCGACAGGATCTCCAGCGCTTCCTGCGGGGCGCCGCGGTTGAGCGCATCGATGGCGGCGTAGTTGCGGGCGAGGCGCGTCTGGACCGGATCGCGCAGGTCCATGCCCTGCGCCTCGGCGAAATTGCGCCGGGCCTGGCCGAAAGCGCCGAGGTTGGACAGCTGCAGAGCCCGGTTGACCAGCGCTTCGTGGATCTGTGCCTCGTGCGATACGGCGCCGTCCTGCGTGGTATCGGCCAGGATCGCCGGGGCTGCGGCGAAGAATTCGGCCGCTTCGGCATAGGAGCCGGCGCTGTTGCCGCGATACCCCTGGCCGAGAAGCAGGCCGGGATCGCTGTTCTCGGCGCGGGCGCGGGCAAGGCTCAGGCCGTCGCTGGCTGCAAGGTTGGCAATCGAGATCGGTCCTTCGACGACGCGGTCCGCAACAAGGGAGCGCAGCGTCAGACGCAGCGCGTCATCGTATGCGGCCAGCCCTTCGACCGCGACGGTACCGCGCTCCGTCTCCTGGATGTAGATACGCCATTCAAGGCCGGACTGGCTGTCCGTGCAGGTAAGGCCCTGCGCGCCCGGCGCATCGCTGCCTGCGGGGCAAACCAGCTTCTCCGTGCGTCCGGCAGCCGCGCGCTGGATGGCGTCGGACTTGTCGCGGAAGGTATAGGCGGTGCCCACGGCGCGGGACACGTCTGCGCACAGGATCATCCACTTGCGGTCGAACACGGAGCGGCGCTGGTCGCCCATCGCCGTGCCCTGGACTTCGCAGGCCGGCCCGGCATTGCCGATCGGGAAGCTTTCCTCCGCCGAAGGGCGAAGCGGGGCTGGCGAAGCCGCGGAGGCACCAGCCGGGACGGCGAGTGCAGCGACAGCCAAGATCGACCGAAACGTACGCACCTCAATATCCCCCCAATATATTCGCCATGTATTTCCGCACCGAAGACTTGATGCGGAACTTGACCAGTCGCGGCGTAACCCCTTGCGCCGAGCCTCGTGGCCAATAAGTGCGATGCATTGTAGACCGCAACACGCTATTTGTTAAAGCCCGGTAATAAGTGATTTTTATCACCTGCTGCGCGCTTGCATCTCTGTTGTACTAGCGCAAAAAGCACGCAGGTGCGCGCAATCGACAAGTTATCCGCGTGTTAAGCATCATTTTCTGGAATCGTTGCGCCTATTCCGGCCATGGCCTGAAACTGCGTCAAGCCGGCGAATCGTCGGTATTTCGCATCCAGTCGGCCAGCTTGGCCATCGCTTCGTAGATCGCGGTGCGCTCGGCCTCGCCCGATACGGTTTCGTCGAGCGCCCCGCGCATGCACAGCAGCCAGGCATCGCGCGCGGCGCTGTCGATCGGGACATGCATGTGCCGCATGCGCATGCGTGGATGACCGCGCTCGCTCGAGTAGGCAGGCGGTCCGCCAAGCCATTCGGTCAGGTAGCGCTTGAGGATCGATCGGCTCGGTTCAAGGTCCTCGCGGTGCATGGCGCGGATTGTTCGCGCCTCTTCGAGCCGTTCCATGCGGCCATAGAAACTGTCGACGAGGCGGTCGATGGTGTCGCCGCCGCCGATGCGCTGGAAGAGGGGGGCCTCGCTCAGCTGATCACTCCATCGGCATCAAGGGTCTGGATCGCCTCGAATCCCTCGAAACGCGGTGGGCCCAGGTAGCGCGGCTTGGCGGAACCCGCCCCGGCATGCGCCTTGCGGAATGCTTCCGAACGGGTCCAGCCTTCGAAGTCCGCCTTCGATTGCCAGACGGTATGCGTGGCATAGAGGGTGTGGTCTTCGCCCTGGGGGCCACGAAGCAGATGGAAGGCGACGAAGCCGGGCACTTCATGAAGGAAGCTCTCGCGGCTCTTCCACATGGTCTCGAAGCCTTCTTCCTCGCCCCGGATGACCTGGAAGCGGTTCATCGCGATGAACATGACGGTGTCCTCCTGCAGGTTCGTGCGGCGCGCTTAAGCCAACGGCACCGAAAAGGCGAGCGTGCAGTCTGTGCGGCGGGCTGCAATCGTGCAAGACCCGGCTTCGAGGTCCGAGCGACGGCACGGTGATTGGACCATCGCTTTGCGAAAATCTTGGATGTTTCACGTTCCAGCATAAGAAGTAGCCATTGCGGTATGCCTGAGACTTCATTCCTCGAAAGACGTGCCTGCTGGACAGGCGCTGCAGCGTTCGCCGCCTTGTTTGCCGTGCCTGAAAAGACCGGGGCGCAGGAAATGGACCCGGGCCATCCGGTGCAGACCACCTCGGAGCGGCGGCAAGGCGAAGCCGAACGGATGAAGCGCACCGAGGCGCCGCTGGACATCGCCGCGGCCTATACCGCCGATGTCTGGCACAATTCGGGCGGGATCGGCAGCGGTTGGCGTTATCTCGACAATCTGGACGTCACGGCCGAGCTCGATCTCGACGCCGCCGTGGGCTGGAAAGGCGCCCGGGTCTTCGGATACGTTCTGTATAACAACGGGCGCTCGCTCAGCGAACTGACCGGGGATGCCCAGGTTGTCAGCAATATCGAGACCGGCGTGCGGGCCCTGCGCCTCTACGAGGCATGGGTCGAGCAGGACATTGCGCCGGGCGCTTCGGTGAAGGTCGGGCTCTACGATCTCAATTCGGAATTCGATGCGCTCGACACCGGGGCCCTGTTCATCGGCAGCGCCCATGGGATCGGTACGGACATCAGCCAGTCGGGCGAAAGCGGCCCATCGATTTGCCGGTGACGAGCCTGGCGCTACGGGTTCAGGCCGATGTGGGCGAGGGGCTGACCGTGCGCTTTGCCGCGCTCGACGGCGTGCCGGGCGATCCCGATCATCCCAAGCGCACCGCGATCGAGCTGGGTCATGGCGACGGCGCGCTGCTGATCGGCGAGGCGGACTGGTCGAAGGGGCCTGTGCGCATTCTGGCAGGGGCCTGGGGATACACTGCCAGCTTCGACACGCACGATGGATCGGGCAAGGCAAAGAGCCGGGGCGCCTATCTGCGAGGCGAAATGGTCCTGTCCGAGAATGCCGATCACAAGCTCAGCGCTTTCGCGCGCGGCGGGGTGGCGAGCGGCGCGGTCAATCCCTTCGGCACGTTCCTTTCAGGCGGGTTCACGCTGGACCTGCCCGGCGACTGGCAACTCGGCGCGGCCATTGCCCATGCGCGTACTTCCGCCGATTACCGCAAGGCAGTGGCTTCGAGGCGCGCCGAGACGGCGCTGGAACTCACCGTCGCCAAGGCGCTAACGCCATGGCTCAGCATTCAGCCAGACCTGCAATACGTCATCGATCCCGGCGCCGCGCCCGGAGTGGAAGACGCACTGGCCGCGGGTCTGCGGGTGACATTGAGCATCTGACGCCGCCGCGCCGCGCGGCCGCGACCGGTGGATGCTCCTTCTCAGTGCTTTCTCAGTGCTCCGGTTCGTCCGGGCGCTGGGGTTCGGGCAGGGGCAGCCACTGTTCCGCGTCCATCCCTTCGAACCAGGCATGCGGCGCTTCGCCGGCCTTCGGCCATAGCGGGCGCAGCGTGTCGCCATCGTAAAGGAAGCCGCCGCGCATGACGGCATCGATGGCGCGGGCATTGCGGATGTCGCGGCGCGGGTCGGCGTCGAGCACCACGAGGTCGGCCAGCTTGCCCGGCTCGATCGTTCCGAGATCGGCAAGTCGCCCGATCGTCTCGGCAGAGCCCGCAGTCGCCGCGTGCAGCACCGCTTCGGGCGTCATCCCGCCCAGCGCGTGCGCTTCCATTTCCCAGTGATAGCCGATGCCCGGGGCCTCTCCGTGCGAGCCCATGCCGACGAGCCCACCTGCCTTGGCCAGCGTTGCCGCATCGCGCGCGATCTCGCGGAAGCGGGTTTCCCCGAGGGGATGAAAGTCGCGCCCGCTGGTGAGCTTCTGGCGAATGGCGCTGGGCGACCAGAACCGGCGGATCTTGGCATCGACCACCGGATCGTCGTGGGCGATGAACCAGTCCATCGCCGGTGAGCCGCTGTTGGTGATGCTCAGGGTCGTGGTGTAGCTTGTGCGCTGGGCAACGAGGACCTGGATCAGGTCGTCACCCAGTTGCGGGGCGGGCAGGGCGTGTTCGTTGCCCGCATAGCCATCGAGGATCTGCGTCAGGTCGAGCTTGAGCGAAAGCGCGCCTTCGGTGGTGGGCAGCAGGTGCTGCTCGCGCGCGGCCATCGCCACCCATTGGCGCACTTCGCGTTTCCCGGTGCGGTATTCCTTGAGGTTCGAAAGACGATAGCCCTGCGAATAGCGCGAAAGAACGCGCCGGGCATCGCCAAGAGAGGCGATGCGCTGGCGTGAGAACACCGCCGTTCCGGTCGAGCGCATGCGCGGGGCGAGGATGAGTCCGGCATCGACCATGCCTTCGTAGTCGAGGTGGTCGACCGACAGCGTCGAGGGGTCGAAGCTGGTGGTGACGCCGTAGGCCAGTCTCGCGCGCATCCCCCACAGCTCGCGTGCCGGGTTGTTGCGTCGGATCGAGCCGATGTGGTCGTGGACATCGATGTACCCGGGCACGACGAACTTGCCCGAAACGTCGCGTATAGCGGTGCCTGGGGGAACATCGAAGCTGCCGCGCGGACCGACCTGCACGAAGCGGTCTCCGCTCACGAGGACATCGGCGTTCTCGATAGCCCTGTCGCCCTGCGCCATGGTGAGGACGGTGGCGCCGCGCAGCAGGATCGATCCCTGCGGCACGGCGCGCGGCAGGCTCGCTTCAAGACGCATGGCGGCCAGTTCGCTGCCGCCTGCTGCCTCGCGGCGGGTGAACAGGGTGCCGCTGACCATGTCGATGCTGCGGTCCCCGCTCCATTCGAACCAGTCGACGCCCATGCCGGGCAGGACATGCGCGGGGCTGTCGGCGGCGGTGAGGTCCACTTCCTTTGCCGGATCGATGGGCGTGGGCAGCACGTAGAGGCGGTTCGCGATCATCGCCGCGACATGGCTGCCATCGGGGCTGATGCGCATGTCGTCGGCGTCGGCGTTGCCTTCGACGAAGTAGTACGCCGGTCCGGTGACATGGGCGACGGGTGTGACCTTGCCCGTGCCGATGTCGACCCGGGCAAGTCCGCCTGCATCGAGCAGGAAGACGCTGCCGGGGGCGGTCCGCGCAAAGTGCGGCCGCGCCCCGAAGTCGCCCTGTGCGACGAGGCGCAGGCCGCTGCCGTCGGCGTTCAACTCGATCAGTTCGCTCTTGCGCAAGGAGCCGAATTCGAAGTTTGTCTGCCGCCGCTCCTCCAGCGAGGAGCGCAGGACGAGCAGGTGTTTTCCGTCAGGCGTAAAGACAGGGAAACGGAAATATGCAGGGAACCGGGTCAGCCGCGTAGCTGTACCGCTGCCGCCGGCAGGCATGGTCCACACGGCGCCCCCTTCGGCCTCGGACCAGGTGACGAAAGTCAGGGTTCTGCCATCGGGCGACCAGGCCATCTGCGCCGGGCTTTCGCCATCGAACGGCAGGCGCCGTGCGATCTTGCCGCCGAGATCCTGCACCCACAGCGATCCCAGCGCGGCAAAGGCAATCCGCTGCCCGTCTGGCGAGGGCAATGCAGCCATCGCCAGCTTCGCCTCGACCGGCCCGGTCGGCTCGTGGATCGCAAAGCGCGTGGACAGGCCAAGAGCGACGCGTGCGGTCAGCTTGCGCTCGATTCCCCGGCTGCTGCCATCGGCAAGCTCGCGCCGTTCGAACCGGCCCCCATGGCTGAGGATCAGGGCGTCCCCCCCGGGCGTAAAGGCCATGCCCGGGACCATGCCCTGCCATGAAGACGCCTGCAGCGCGTCCAGCTCGGTTTCGCCCAGCGCCGCGTCCTCGCCGGTTTCCAGATTGCGCAGTCGCAGCAAGCTGCGCCCTTCGCGCCGGGTGACATAGGCGAGCCGGGTTCCGTCCGGCGAGACATGCGGCGCGAAGAAGGTTTCTTCCCCCGTTCCGCGTCCGCCCGACCCGGCGATCACTTCCACTTCCTTGCCGGTGGCAAGGTCGCGGCGCAGGATCGTCCACTTCGTCGGGACGTCGAATTCCAGCCCGTCGATCCGGCGTGCATAGTAGAGGTATCGACCATCGGGCGACGCAGCCGCGCCGAGCGTGGACCGCCAGGCCGAGCGCGGCGCGTCCCTGGCCGGCTTGATCGGTTCGAGCAGGCTCGCCGCGCCGGTCAGGGGAAACTGCCAGAACTCGTAATTGTTGAGGTCGGGTCGGTAGCGACTGGCAAAGACAGTCCTGCCGTCAGCGCTCCACGTCGGCGAGGCCATCGCGGTATCGTCGTCGAAGGCGGAAATGCGCCGGGCCTGCGAGCCATCGGTGCGTGCGATCCAGATGTTCTCGGACCCGCTGCGGTCGCTGGTAAAGGCGATCCATTGCCCGTCGGGCGAGAAGGTGGGCTGGGCATCGAAGGCAAGGCCTTCGCTTAGCTGCCGCGCTTTCCCGCCGCTGGCCGGCATCGTGTAGAGATCGCCGAGCACGTCGAAGACGAGCGTGCGGCCATCGGGCGAGACCGTTACCGAGGACCATGTGGTGCGCTCCGGGTGGAGCGTAAGCACCCGCTCGGGCTTGAGCGGAAGGTCCGCCAGCCCTGCGCCGGGAAGGCTCAGTGCCGTGACAAGCAGTGCTGCGGCGAGTGCTTTTCGCATCATGTCCCCGTGTCGTGGCGGCCCGGCAGACCGCTGCGGTGTTATATCGGTATGGCCGCCGCTCCCGGGCCAGGGCAATGGGTGAGGAAGTAACTTTTGCGGCTCACTTGCGCCGATCCCGGTTGAACGCCTCCATCCAGTTGCGCAAATCGGCGTCCGGATGGCTGGCAAGGATGGTCTCCAGCACTTCCGGGCTTTCGTCCTGCCCCAGCTTGAAGGTCGCATCGAGCGAGGTAACGCGCGCTTCGAAACCGATGATCATGCCAAGCATGCCGGCGTAGCGTTCTTCCAGTTCGGCCACGTCCCAGGGCTTCTCGCGCCCTTCCTCGCAAGCGGCGACGAGACGGGCGACGGCCCCTGCGGTCAACGCTTCGTCGATGCGCACATCGGCCTCGATGCGCGCCTGCGCGTAGTTCCAGGTCGGACCCCACTTGCGGCGACCGGCATGTTCGGCAGAGACATAGGCCTGCGGGCCGGTGAACAGGAACTGCGCCTTGCCACCTTGCGCGAACAGCGCGTGCAGCGGGTTGCGGCGCGACATGTGGCCGACAAGGCCGGTGAGCGCGCCATCCTCGTCATAAGTCCCCAGCATCGGCAGCAGACTGGCCGATGCCGCGGGCGCGCCCGGGCAAAGCACCCAGGCGAGCGGATATTCGGCGATCAGTCGCCGTATGTCCTCATGCCTGTATCGGTCGAATGCCGGGTTCAGCATGGGCCTGCGATCCGTTTCATGCCGTCCTGTCTCGTGCGCGCGGTCCAGTCTGCGCCCATTTTCATGCCCCCATAGTCGTACCCGAGGGTCCTTGATCATCTTCGGTCTGGTCCAGCACAAGTGCCAATACAGAATATCTCTATGGTCCAATGCGCTGGCGCCTGTTAGGCAGGCGGTGTGGAGGGAGCGTGAAGCACGCCCACGGGAGACTGAAAACATGCTGCGGCCCTGGCAGGTTACCTTGAGTGAACGGATCGATCCCGAACGCGGGACGCCGATCTACATGCAGATCATCCATGCCCTGATCCGGGACATCGAGACCGGGCGCCTGACTTCCGGCACGTTCCTGCCCAGCAGCCGCGAACTGGCCGGCGCGCTCGGCGTCAATCGCAAGACCGTCGTCCTCGCCTACGAGGATCTCATCGCGCAGGGCTGGCTATCGACCGAGGGCACGCGCGGGACCATGGTCTCGCGCTCGCTGCCCAGCAGCCCATCGGGAGAACCTTCGGTCGAAGCCGGGGCCAGGTTCGATCAGGCCCTTTACCGCTTTGCCGAGGCGCCGGACCGGCCGCTTGCCCTGCCCGGCGGCAAGGGCATCAAGCTCGACGAAGGTGCACCCGACGGGCGGCTGTTTCCCGCCGACCAGCTTGCCCGCGCCTATCGCTCGGCGATCAGCCGGGCTTCACGCTCGAACCGTCTGCAGTACCGCGACCCGCGTGGATCGGAAGGCCTGCGCGAACAAGTGGCCGAAATGCTGCGCACCCAGCGCGGCCTGCCGGTCTCGATGGAGAACATCTGCATCACCCGCGGCAGCCAGAACGGCCTGTTCCTGGCGCTGCAGGTGCTGATCGAGCCGGGCGATACGGTGATCGTCGAGGAACTGACTTACGAGCCCGCCGTCGCCGCGATCCGGGCGCTGGGCGGCAAGGTCATCCCGGTCGGTCTCGACGAGGAGGGCATCAACGTGGCGGAAGTGGAGGAATGCTGCCGCCGCCATGCGGTGCGCGCGATCTTCCTGACGCCGCACCACCAGTTCCCGACGACGGTCGCGCTGCGGCCCGAGCGGCGCCTGCAGCTCCTCGATCTCGCCCGCCAGTTCGGGGTGGCGATCATCGAGGACGATTACGACCACGAATTCCATTTCCAGTCGCAGCCGCTGCTGCCGATGGCGGGATATGCTCCGGCCCAGGTGATCTACCTGGGATCGATGTCCAAGCTGCTCCTGCCTGCCTTGCGCATCGGCTACATGGCCGCGCCGGAAAAGGTCATCGACGCCATCGCCCACCGTGTTTCGCTGACCGACGGCATGGGCAATACGGTGACCGAGGATGCCGCCGCCGAACTGATCCGCAGCGGTGAGGTGCGTCGCCACGCGCGCAAGGCCTGGAGGGTCTATTCCGAGCGGCGCGAGTCCTTTGCCAGGCTGCTGCACGAGCATCTTGGCGAGCATTGCAGTTTCGCGGTCCCGGATGGCGGGCTGGCCTTCTGGCTGCGCTTTTCCGGCGACCTTGACCTGATCGAGGCGCGGGCGCGGGAGCAGGGCCTGCGCTTTGCCAGCCACCGCTCGTTCATGGCCCGCGATACGGCGGCAAAGGGCATGCGGCTCGGGTTTGCGAGCCTCAACGAAGCGGAAGCCGAACGCGCCATCGCCGCCCTCGCGGCGGCCACCAGGGCGGACTGAGCCGCGAGAATGATCTGGCCCCATCGATTTCTTCGAATTGGGCGTTTTGGCCGACAAATAGGGCGCTAGTCGCGATCTATTAGAAACGAGCCTGACGGGTACGCATCGATCAGGAGTCTCGGCCGCCGTACCTTCCTCTCCCGCGCGGGATTTGCGGCGGCCGAGCAGTGTGCTTTCGGCCTGTACCGATCCGCTTCTCGCTGCCGCGGCCATTCCCGCTTGACGCTGACGGGTGCGGCCAGGCGTGTGATGCTGGCGGGGCCAATGCACAGTCCTGCCCGCCCGATCGGCATGTCGCATTTCACGATGCCATGCTATCTTGCGCGTGCGGCCCGGCCCGGCATCGGCGGCAGGAAACCTGCACAATAATCCATGTCTCAGCCCGGTGCGCCGATTTTGCCGTTTCCGATCCGTGGCTTGCACGGATTGATCGGGACGCGGCGGGCAATGTGCGGGTCGGAGAGGCCCGGTCAGGAGGGAAGAAAGTCCACGGCTGATCCTTTGGTCCCCTGAACTCGCAAAACTTGGATGTTTTGCTGGACTATGGGCCGGGGGATTGTGGCGAAGTGGCGGCCCGCAGGGAGGACCGCCCGATACGAGCAGATCGCAAGAGCGAAGATCGTTTGCCAGTGGGGGTTAACATGAAGAATGATTTTGAGGTCACTCGCACCAGTGTTTCCGCGGCGCTCCGGCAGCGCGGCAGCCTGACCGTCCTCGCCGCCGCGCTTTGCGCCATCGCCAGCCCGGCCGCCGCGCAGGACTCCAGGGAAATCGTCGTCACCGCACAGCGGGTCAACGCCACCCACGTCGAGAACGGCGGTTCGGCGGGTGTGCTGGGCAACAAGGCCGCCGAAGACCTGCCTTTCAACGTGCGCAGCTTCGATGAAACGCTGATCCTCAACCAGCAGCCAAAGTCGCTCGGCGAAGTGCTCGAGAACGATCCGACCGTGCGCACGACCTACGGGTTCGGCAATGCGGCGGAAAGCTTCGTCATCCGCGGCTTCGAGCTGTTCGGCGACGACGTCGGCCTCAACGGTCTCTACGGTATCACCCCGCGCCAGCTGATTGCGCCGGAACTTTTCGAAAGCGTCCAGGTGCTCAATGGCTCGTCGGCCTTCCTCAATGGCGCAGCGCCGGGCGGTTCGGGCCTTGGCGGTAGCGTCAACCTGCTGCTCAAGCGCGCCGGTGACGCGCCGCTCAACCGCGTGACTGCAGGCTATACCTCGGATTCGCACTTCGGCGGCAGCTTCGACGTCTCGCGCCGCTTCGGCGACTTCGGCGTGCGCGTGAACGGCAACTACCAGGACGGCCAGCTCGGCATCGACCGCGAGGATCGCATGTCGGGCGTTCTGGGCGCCGGCTTCGACTGGTCCAATGGCCCGGTCCGTGTCTCGCTCGACCTCGGTTACCAGAAGGTGCGCGTCGACGATCTGCGCCCCAAGGTGACGATCTATACCGCGACCATCCCGCGGGTGCCCAAGGCCAGCGCCAACTATTCGCAGAAGTACACCTACAGCAAGCTGCGCGATATCTTCGGCGTCTTCAACTTCGAGTACGACTTTGCTGAAAATGCGACGCTCTGGGCCAAGGCCGGCGCGCGCGACGGCAGCGAGGACGGTATCTACGGCGGCTTCAACCTGTTCGATGCGACCACTGGCGACGGTTCGGGCAATGCCCTTTACGTGCCGCGCACCGACAATAACGAAGCGGCCGAGGTCGGCGCGCGCGTCAAGCTGGGCAGCGCCGTCACGCATGAGATCGTCGTGGGCGGCAATGCCAGCTGGCAGGTCAACCGCAATGCCTTCGACTTCCTCTATGGCGACGGTTTTGCCGGCTTCCCGACCAATCTCTACGATACCCCGCAGCTCGATCCGCTGACTTCCTCGCTTGTCGGCGGCGATCTCAACGATCCCTACCCGATCTCGCGCACGCGGCTCTGGTCGGCCTTCGCCTCCGACACCGTCGGTTTCCTCGACGATCGCATCCTCGTGACCGGCGGCCTGCGTCTGCAGACGCTCAACATCAAGACCTATGGCTATTACGATGGCGGCCTGCCGGAATCGGCTTACGATGCCGACGAGGTGACGCCGGTCGTCGGCGTGGTCGTGAAACCGGTAGAGGGGCTGTCGCTCTACGCCAACCGGATCGAGGCGCTGCAACAGGGGCCCACCGCCGGCTTCGGCGCCGCCAACTTCGGCGAAGTCTTCCCGCCCTACGTCTCGACCCAGTACGAGTTCGGCGGCAAGGGCAAGATCGGCCCGATGTTCGTGAGCCTGGCGTTCTACCAGATCAAGAAGCCCAACGGGTACATCGACAACAATACGCTGGTTTTCGCGGTCAACGGCGAGCAGCGCAACCGCGGCATGGAGCTTACGCTCAACGGCGAACTGGCCCCCGGCCTGCGCCTGATCTCGGGTCTTGCGGTCAATGACGCCAAGCTGACCAAGACCGGCGACGCCACCGAGGGCAACGATGCCAAGGGCGTGCCCGATTGGACCGCGAACGCGAACATCGAGTGGGATACCCCGATGATCGAGGGCCTGACCCTGACCGGGCGCGTGATCTATACCGGCAAGCAGTGGGTCGATGCGGCCAATACGCTGCGCCTGCCGGACTGGGCCGTGTTCAACCTCGGCGCGCGCTATGTCCTTGCTGCGGGAGACGTGCCCGTCACGCTGCGCTTCAACGTCGATAACGTTGCCAACAAGCGGTACTGGGCCTCGGCCTACGACGCCTTCTCCTCGGCCCTGCTGCAAGGCGCGCCTCGGACCTTCAAGGCTTCCATCTCGGCTGACTTCTGACGAAGCCAGCCTAGACTGCGGCCCGGCGCCTTTCCTCTCCCTCCCGCCGGGCCGCAGATCCTTTCCGATATGAGGGGGCCAGCGCCGGACTTTCCGGCCATGCCCCAAGAGAAGGTCATGTTCGAAAACGACGACGTCGATCCGCAGATCCGGGACTTCCTGAACCGCATGTTCGCGTCCTCGGCCGCGCTCGGTTCGCGGCCCGGGCTGTCCGCGCCGGAACGGCGTGCGATTGCCGAGCGTCAGCGCGAGCCATGGGTGCGGGGCGGCCCTGCGATGCATGCCAGCGAGGAGCTGCGCGTCGGGCAGTCCCAGGTCCGCGTCCGGATCCACCGGCCGGTGGCGGACGCGGACCTGCCGGTGCTCGTCTATCTCCACGGCGGCGGCTGGACCCTGTTCAGCATCGACACGCATGACCGCCTGATGCGTGAGTATGCGGCGCGCTCGGGCTGCGCTGTTATCGGCATCGACTATGCACTGGCGCCCGAGCACCGCTTTCCGCGCGCGCTGGACGACATTGCGCAAGTGCTCGACTGGCTGGCCGCGAAAGGCGCCGACCACGGGCTCGATCCGGCGCGATATGCTCTCGGCGGCGACAGCGCCGGCGCCAATCTCTCGGTTGCCGCGGCCATCGACCGGCGCGACAGCGGTGCGGCGATGCCAAGCGGGTTGCTCCTCAATTACGGAGCCTTCGACGGCGAATGGCGGGCCAGCTACGAGCGCTACGGCGACGGCGACCGCTATATGCTGACCGGTCCCGAAATGGACGAGTTCTGGGAAAGCTACCTCGGCGCCGATGCCCTTTCACCGGAGAGGATGGATCCGCGCGCCCGGGTCTTCCACGCCGAATTGCATGGCCTGCCGCCGAGCTGGCTGTGCGTCGCGCGCTGCGACATCCTTCTGGACGAGAATGTGCTGATGGCCGAACGCCTGACCGCGGCGGGCGTCGAGGCGCACCTGAAGATCTACGATGGCGCCACGCACAGCTTCCTGGAAGCTGTGGCGATTTCCTCGATTGCCGACAGGGCCATTGCCGAAGCATCCGAGTGGCTTGCCGCAGTGCTGGATTAAAATCCTGCGAACTGGCTGCAAGGGCATGGCGTACGGGCGCTATCCCGTATAAGGCGGCGCCATGCTTCGCCTATCCGACCTGGCACTTCCACTCGATCACAGTTCCGCCGAGCTCGAGCAGGCCGTCATCGCCCGCCTGGGCATCGATCCTGCCGATCTTGAGCGGATGACCATCGTGCGCCGCGGCAACGACGCCCGGCGCAAGGCCGCGATCAAGCTGGTCTATTCGCTCGACATCGTGCTGCGCAACGAGGCCGAGGTGCTGGCCCGCTTCGCCGACGACCAGCACGTGCGGCAGACGCCGGACACGTCCTACAAGTTCGTGACCCATGCGCCCGCGAACTATGACGGTCCGCGCCCGGTCGTGATCGGGGCGGGGCCCTGCGGCCTGCTGGCCGGGCTGGTGCTGGCGCAGATGGGCTTCCGGCCGATCATCGTCGAACGCGGCAAGGCCGTGCGCGAGAGGACCAAGGATACCTGGGGTCTGTGGCGCCGCTCGGTCCTCAACCCGGAAAGCAACGTGCAGTTCGGCGAAGGCGGTGCCGGTACCTTCTCGGATGGCAAGCTCTACAGCCGCATCAAGGACCAGCGCCATCTGGGCCGCAAGGTCCTGTCCGAATTCGTCAAGGCGGGGGCGCCCGACGACATCCTCACCGAGGCGCATCCCCACATCGGCACCTTCCGCCTGGTGACGATGGTCATGTCGATGCGCGAGACGATCGAGAAGCTGGGCGGCGAGTACCGCTTCCAGACCCGGGTCGAGGACTTCGAGATCGAAGAGGGCGCCGACGGCGAACGCCGCCTCGTCGGCCTGCATCTGTCCGATGGCGAATATCTGCCCGCACGCCACGTGATCATGGCCGTCGGTCACTCTGCGCGCGATACCTTCTACAAGCTGCACGAGCGCGGCGTGCATATCGAGGCGAAGCCCTTTGCCATCGGTGTGCGCATCGAACATCCGCAAAGCTGGATCGATACCGCCCGCTACGGGCCGAGCGCGGGCAACAAGATTCTGGGCGCGGCGGCCTATTCGCTTTCGCACAAGTGCTCGAACGGGCGCGTGGTCTATTCGTTCTGCATGTGCCCGGGCGGTCGCGTCGTTGCCGCCACGTCCGAGGAGGGCCGTGTCGTCACCAACGGCATGAGCCAGTACTCGCGCGCCGAATTCAACGCCAATTCGGGTATCGTCGTCGATATCGATCCGGAGCGCGACTATCCCGGCGATCCGCTGGCGGGCATCGCCTTCCAGCGCAAGTTCGAGGAACTGGCCTACAAGGCGGGCGGCTCCAACTACAAGGCGCCGGGCCAGAAGCTCGGCGATTTCCTTGCCGGACGGCCTTCCACCGATTTCGGCGTAGTCACGCCCAGCTATCAGCCCGGCGTGCACCTGACCGACCTCAGCGAGTGTCTGCCCGACTATGTGATCGAATCCATTCGCGAGGCGCTGCCCGTGTTCGGACGACAGGTGCCGGGATACGATCATCCCGACGTGGTGATGACCGGTGTCGAAACGCGCACCTCCTCGCCGGTGCGGATTACCCGAGGTCGCGACTACCAGAGCCTCAACACCCGCGGTCT
Source organism: Novosphingobium sp. PY1 (assembly GCF_017312445.1). Classification (NCBI taxonomy): domain Bacteria; kingdom Pseudomonadati; phylum Pseudomonadota; class Alphaproteobacteria; order Sphingomonadales; family Sphingomonadaceae; genus Novosphingobium; species Novosphingobium sp. PY1. Next base: position 540,853 of record NZ_BLTI01000004.1, read on the forward strand.
CTACCCGGCGGGTGAGGGTGCAGGCTATGCGGGCGGCATCCTCAGCGCCGCGGTCGACGGCATTCGCGTGGCCGAGGCGCTGGCTCTCGAACTGGTGTCCGAGCCGGTTCCGGCGTGACCGCAAGCTACGATGCGATCGTGCTCGGCGCAGGTGCGGCCGGGCTGTTCTGTGCTGCCACGGCGGGTCAGCGCGGTCGGCGCGTGCTGCTGCTCGACCATGCCGCGCAAGTGGGCAAGAAGATCCTGATTTCCGGCGGCGGGCGCTGCAACTTCACCAATATCCATACCGGACCTGACCGCTATCTTTCGCAGAACCCGCATTTCGCGAAGTCGGCGCTCAGCCGCTACACCGCGCAGGATTTCCTGGCGCTGGTCGAAAGCCATGGCATCGCCTGGCATGAAAAGACGCTGGGCCAGCTCTTCTGCGACCAGAGCGCCAGGCAGATCGTAGCGATGCTGCTGGACGAATGCGCCAAGGGCGGCGTCGAGGTACACTGCGGCGATGCCGTCGGCGGCGTCGACCATGCCGACGGCGCCTACCGCGTGCGCTACGGCGATAGCGAGGCGAGCGCGCCTGCGCTGGTGATCGCTACCGGCGGTCCCTCGATCCCGAAGATGGGCGCAAGCGGCTTCGCCTACGACCTGGCGCGCCAGTTCGGCCTGAAGGTCGTGCAGCCGCGTCCGGCGCTGGTGCCCTTGACCCTGCCGGGCGATGACACGCTGTTTCGCGAGCTTTCGGGCGTGTCCACCGAAGTGATCGCCCGTGTCGAGGGTAAGGGGAAGGGCGCCCCGGCCTTTCGCGAGGCGGCGCTGTTCACCCACCGCGGCCTTTCCGGCCCTGCGATCCTGCAGATCTCCAGCTATTGGCAGCGCGGCGATACCGTGACCACGCAGTTCGTGCCGGACCGCGTGGAGGGGTGGCTGAAGCAGGCGAAGCGCGATCGTCCGAAGGCGACATTGCGCAAACTGCTATCCGAAGACCTGCCCGATCGCCTGTCCCAGGCGCTGTGCGACAGGCTCGGCCTTGCCGGCGATCTGGGCAACCTCTCCGACAAGGCGCTCGGCGCGGCCGAAGCGAAGCTGGCGCGCTGGCCCTTCGTGCCCGACGGCAGCGAGGGCTTCGCCAAGGCGGAAGTGACGGCCGGCGGCATCGACACGCGCGGTATCTCGTCCAAGACCATGGAAGCGCTCAAGGTGCCCGGCCTCTACGTCATCGGCGAGGCTGCCGATGTCACGGGGTGGCTGGGCGGCTACAACTTCCAGTGGGCCTGGGCGAGCGCGAGGGCGGCCGGGCTGGCGATCTAGTTCCGGCGGGCTAGGCGTTTGTTGCCAGCCTGACTTATGCCTTCAGGTTCATTTGTCCAGCAACCTGGTCTGGATACTTTCGCGCGAGAACAGCCGTTCGACACGCTCGTCGTCTACGCTCAGGCCGGAGGTGAACTGGCCGTCGCCAAAGAGGGCGGCGAGCTGTTCGATGCTCTTGAGGCCCGAAAGGTCGGAGCCATTCCAGGTCAGACCATGGCGCAGGGCCGCGCGCCCCATAAGATCGCGGTGCATGGAGACAATTGCCGAGCGGGCAACGCATTCCTGCACGGTCACGGACTGGAAAATCCAGCCATCGCTCGTGCGAACGACATAGTCGATGTTCACTGCGTGGCTCGGGTTGTCCTCCTCCCCGTATTCCAGGTCCTTGATGGCCAGATACTGGCCTTCGGCTTCATTGAACGGGAACAGGCTGATGACAGCGCGCCTGCTGTCCTTGGTCGAAATCTCGAATTGGCCGGTGTCGAGAAGGCGAATGGTCGTCGGGAGGAGTCCGTCCTCATGATAGGGGTTGGCCTGAAGGTAGCGGCCGGCCAGCCCCTCGGGCTTTGCCAGTTCGCCCAGCGTTCCCAAGGTGCCGGGCTGCAGAGCCACTCCGACCAGCGCCGGTTGCATCGATTCCGGATCGAGCCGCAGTTCCTCGCCCGGCTCTCCGCGCGCGCGCGGCGCCAGCATTATTGTGCTGCGTTGCATGCTCAGGGCACCGAGAAAGTCCGGATCGCGAAACATTGCCAGCACGGCATCGGCCGTAAGCGGGCTTTCGATTGTGGTGCCATCGCCAACATGCAGGCTTAGTCCGTGACGCGCGGCAATGCTGCGTGCGTAAGCCACGTTCTGGTCTGCGAACGGCGACTCGCGGGACAGTTCGATCGTGCTCATGCCCCATGCGCCCGATTTCAGCCGTTCAAGCACTGCGTACTGAACCGTTTCCTCGTTCGTGTTCATCACGAAGAGGAAGGAGTCGGGCCCGGCAAGGGGGATCACCTGGTTGTGCGTCGTCTCCGCGCCCTTGCGGTCGGTGACCCAGATGACGCCGCCGTTCTTGTCCCGGCGGAACAGGTTGTAGGCGATGGATTTGGGCGCATTTTCGATATTCAGGCGCAGGCCGAGCAGGTCAGCCGGCTGAACCAGCGCCGAGCGCACGAAATGCGGATTTTCGCTCTGGAAGCATGCGGCCAACAGTAGCGGCAGCATCGCGATGCAAAGACGCCTGATCATGACAGCCCCCCGGCAGGTTTGATCGGCTAGACTCCTAACGCAGATTGGAAGGCTCTGCACGTCGTCTGTGCGACGCGCTGCAGTATTCGGACTGTGCGAGTTCGAGGACGGCCGTTAGGTGGTTCTTTCAATTGCGGTAGAGGCTGGGATATTCCTTGCGGAACGCGGCCAGCTTCGGCTTGTCCCAGCGTGCGATGTAGGGGTGCTGCGGGTTCTTGCGCATGAAGTCCTGATGATAGGCTTCGGCAGGATAGAAGGCCCCGCTCTCCAGCTTCGTGGCGATCGGCTTGGGAAAGCTCTTCGCCTTGGTCAGCTTGGCGATATAGGCCTGCGCCGTGGCGCGCTGGAGGGCGTTCTGCGGAAAGATCGCCGAGCGGTAGCTGGGGCCGACGTCGGGGTATTGCCGGTTCACCTGGGTCGGGTCATGCGCGACCGAGAAGTAGATCTGGAGCAGGGTGCCGTAGCTGACCTTGGCTGGATCGTAGACGATCCGCACGGCCTCGGCGTGGCCGGTCTTCTCGGAGGACACATCGCCGTAGTTGGCCGTACTCTTTTGTCCGCCGGCATATCCCGAGGTGACTGACTTTACCCCGCGCACATGCTCGTAGAGGCCTTCGATGCCCCAGAAGCAGCCGCCTGCCAGAACGGCCACCTGATCGCCGGACGGTACGGCCTTTTCCGCCGGGGGAGGCGGGATGCGGCTGGCCGCGCTGCTCGTTTCGGCGGGCAGCAGGGTGCCGGCAGCCAGGGCGAGGGCGCCTGCACCTGCCAGCAGGATGATGGGGACGGGGCGAATGGCCATGGTTGCTTCTCCCGGTATCTGGGCGCCTTGGACGACAGTCCGCCCCTTCTCTAGGGCATGCAACCTGAACCTGCGCTAAGCAGTGCCTTGTCGGCTGAAAAAGGTTAGGCGGCGCTTCTGGTCGTTCCGCGCACGATCAATTGTGGGGCATTCACGAAATGATCGGTATCCTCCCCGGCGATGCGCGCTTTGAGCTTTTCGACAAGAATCCTTGCACCCAGATCGATTTCCTGCCGGATCGTCGTGAGCGGCGGCATGGTCTGCGAAGCGAGCGGCAGGTCGTCGAAACCCACGATCTGCACGTCGTCGGGAACCGCGCGCCCATGCTGGTGCAGGACGCGCAAGGCTGACATCGCGATCAGGTCGGATGCGGCGAAAATGCCGTCGACCTTACAGTCGGGCAAAGTCCTTTCGATTTGCGATGCCATGGTGGCGGCGGCCAGGTCGATCGGCAGGTGGACGAGCGGGATGCCCGCTGCATCGGCGACGGATTTGGCCGCCCGATAGCGGGCCGCGATCTCGATGCCGGTCGTGACGCCGAGGAAGGCAAGGCTGCGCGCGCCGCAAGCAATCAGGTGCTCTGCCGCCATGCGACCGCCAAGGGCATTGTCGGTTCCGACCACGCAGTGCCTCTGTCCCGGGGTGTGATGTCCCCACACGGTCAGCGGATGGTAATGGCCGGCAACGCTTTCGATGATGTCGAACTGGTCCGACTGGCCGATGACGATGACGCCGTCGACCATCCCCGAGCCGGTCAACTGTTCCAGCCAGTCAGTCGTATCTTCCGGGATCACGCGGCGCAGCATGACGTCGTAGCCGACTTCCGTCAGTTCGTCGGCGATCTGGCCCAGCAGCGTGAGGAAGAACGGGTCGGAGATATGCTGACGCTTTTCGTGGCCGAGGGGAACGACCACGCCGATCAGGCCCGTCTTCTGCGAGCGCAGCTTGCTTGCCATCTGGTTGGGACGAAAGCCGTGCTCCCGCGCCAGCGTCTGGATACGATCGCGTGTTTCGGCATTGACCAGCGACTTGCCGGCGAGCGCTCGCGAAACCGTGCCGGCCGAAACGCCTGCGATGCGGGCAAGATCGGCAAGAGTGCGGACTTTTTGAGGTTCCCCGTTCTTACCGAGGTGATTTTCGCTATTTTTCATATGTCCCCATTCCGGCCGCGGCTCTTACCACCAAGGCTGGCGGGCAGGAAGTTGCTAGTCATCAAGGTGACTATTTGTTCATAATCATTAACATGTTCTTGGCTTGCCCCCTGCCGGAACGAACAGTGTTGCAATCGCGCCGGTCAACATCAGTACTCCGGCAAACATCAATGCATTACGCGAATCCCCGCCCAGCAGTGGCGTGTAGATCACCGGCATTGTCAAAGTTTCGATCAGCATGGGAATGACGATGAACATGTTGAAGATGCCCATGTAGATTCCATAGCGCTCGGACGGGATGGAATCGGCGAGCATGACGTAAGTGTTGCCCATCATGCCAGCCCAGCCCAGGCCGATGCCCAGCATCAGCGCGTAAAGCAGCGGCAGCGATCCGACGTTGGGGATGGCCAGCATGGCCAGCCCCGAGGCGGTCAGGCACACGGCGTGGGTGCTGCGTGCGCCCTGGCGCTTGACGATCGGGATGAGGGCAAGGGCGGCAAGAAAGGCGATGAAGTTGAAGAAGGCGCCCAGCTGCTGGGCGGTCAATGTGCCGGAACGGAAGCCTTCGGAACCGGGATCGGTCGTATCGAACAGAGAGCGCGACAGCGCGAAGGCGATGTACTGCCAGTACACGAACATCGCATACCACTGGCACAGCATGGCCAGGGCAAGCTGGCGCATGGGGCGCGGCATCTGCCGGATGGCGCTGCCGATCTCGCGCAAGGTGGCTCCTGTTGTGAGCGGCGATCTGTCGATATGTGCGCGCTGTTCCTCGGAGAGCGGCAGTTCCGGTACGCGCCAGACCGAATAGACGATCGTCGCGATCGACAGGATCGCGCCGATCACGAAGGCGATGCGGATCACGATGGGAATGCCATTGGGATCGAGCGCGTTGCGGTCGATCACGGCGGTGAGCAGCGAAGGGCTGAGATAGGACAGGGTCTGGGCAAGACCGGTAAAGGCGCTCTGGGTAAGGAAGCCGGTGGGGCGCTGGTCCGGTGCCAGGCGGTCCGCGACATAAGCGCGATAAGGTTCCATCGCAATGTTGTTGCCTGCATCCAGCAGCCAGAGCATGCTCGCCGCAACCCAGAGCGTGGGCGAATAGGGCATGGCCAGAAGGCACAGCGAACAGATCACCGCGCCGATCAGGAAATAGGGCGTGCGGCGGCCCAAGCGCGATCGGGTGCGGTCGCTCATGGCACCGATGATCGGCTGGACGAAAAGGCCGGTGATCGGGCCTGCCAGCCAGAGCAGCGGCATGATTGCCTCGCTGGCGCCGAGAATGCCGTAGAAGGGCCCCATGTTCGCCTGCTGCAGGCCGAAGCTGAACTGCAGGCCGAAGAAGCCGACGTTCATCTCGACAATGCGAGCGAGCGGCAGGCGCGGCTTCTTCTGTGCGATCGACATGGACCATTCTCCGCTGCAGGAGGCGCTCACTGCCGCTTGACTGGTCCATGGCTCGCACAATCGGCCTGCCCCTGCAAATCGATTGGGCAGCCTTGGCCCCCCAGCATCGAGAAGGCAGCGCCCCATGCCTTGGAATGGGCAGGGGCCGAAGTTTCGCGCATTCGCTTGGCCATCGGGGATGCAAGGTTTGAGCGGCGGGACGAGCGGGAACACCACGATCTCGCGTTGGCCCGACCAATTTCGACATGACATGCTGAAGATTGATTATTGTTCTGTGCCGTAATTTCGTTACACGCGTGGCAAGCATCATCTCGAGAAGCAACCGGCCCTCGGGTCGCAACCAGAAACAGAAAAAAAGCGTTTAAAAATAATGCCGCCTTCGCTCGTCATGCGAAGGCGGTTGATGCCGGAAGCCAATTCCGGGCCTATAACAGAGATTGTCGAGTCGGACCCTCCGGCGAGGGCAAGTTCCGATCCCGACAGCAAATCGCGGAGAAGGAAATGAGTGCAGGCGAAGTGGCCGTAACCGGCAAGGCGCGGTCGAAGCAGTCTTCCAAAGGCGCATCCGGGCGGCTGGAGGGGGTGATTGCGGATCGCATTCGCGACTCGCTGCTGCCGGTCGACGGACCCGCGGATGCCTCGTGGATCGAGGATGCCGCGCGCAGCCTTCTCGATGCAGCTACCAACCGTCCCACCGGTGAACCTGTGGTCGATCTCACTTCCGCGAGCGACGAACGGCGCTACCTGCGCATTGCCCTGATCAACGACGATATGCCGTTCCTCGTCGACTCGGTCGCCGCAGCGATTGCCGATGCCGGGCTCGTCATCGACCGCCTCGCCCACCCGGTGCTGTCGGTGAAGCGCAACGCCAAAGGCCAGCTCGAGGAATTCCCCGGGCTGGACGCGGCGGGCACCGTGCGTGAATCGATGATCTATATCGAGACAGCGCGCGTCGATGCCCGCCAGCGCCGTGCCCTGATCCGCTCGCTTGAATCCACCCTGGCCGACGTTCGCAGCGCTGTGAAGGACTGGCCGCGCATGGTCGAGGCGATGACCATCGATGCCGAGCAGGTCGACGACGCCGAAGGCGCCGCGCTGCTGCGCTGGTTCGCCGGGGGGATGCTCACCCAGCTCGGCCATGTCACGCGTCGGCGCGACGGTACGCACGGCCAGCTGCTGGGTGTGTGTCGCCGCGGAACCCGCGATATCCTCTCTGCAACCAGTTACGATCAGGCCTTTGCAGAGTTCGACCGCCAGGTCGAGGCGGGCACCATCGTTTCGCCGATGGTGATCAAGGCCAACCGCATCGCCACCGTCCACCGCCGCGTGCCGATGGACCTGTTCATTGTTCCGGTCATCGACGAGGGCCGGGTCACTGCCCTTTCGGTCCATGCCGGAATCTGGACGAGCGCCGCGCTCGCGGCGCCTCCGGGCGATGTCCCGCGCCTGCGCGTGCTGCTGACCGGTCTTGCCGGCAAGCTCGGCCTCGATCCGATCGGCCATACCGGCAAGGCACTGGCCCATGCGCTGACCAGCCTGCCGCATGATCTTGTCCTTGGCCTTGGTTCCTACGACGTGGAGCGGCTGGCGACGACGATGACGGGGTTGGTGGACCGCCCCCGGCCACGCCTGCTGATCACCAGCGCACCGCTTTCGCGCCACCTTTTCGTGTTCGTCTGGCTGCCGCGCGACATGGTCTCGACCCAGATGCGCCGCCGCATCCAGTCGATGATCGAGGAAGCGGCAGAAGCGCCGACCATCGACTGGAGCCTGCAGGTCGAGGCCGGCAACCTGGCCATGATGCGCTTCACGCTCGACATTCGCGAAGGCGCCAGCGCGCTCAATGAAGATGCGCTCGACCAGCACCTGCAGGTCATGCTGCGCGGCTGGGGCGAAGCGGTTGAGGCTGTCCTGGCGCAAGGGATGGACCCAGCGCGTGCGGCTGCCGTCGCCGGGCGCTATGCCGATGCCTTCCCGCTGTCCTACCGCACCGATTACGGCCCGGTCGAAGCCGCGCTGGACATCTCGCACATGCGCAAGGTGGTCGTGGGCGAGGCGGCGGAGGGCGAACATCGCCATGGCCTGCGCGACGCGCGCCTCTATCGCCATGCCAGCGACGATGCCGCGCACCTGCGCCTCAAGGTCTATCAGGCAGAGGGCAGCCTGCCATTGTCCGATGCGGTTCCGGCGCTTGAGAATTTCGGCTTCCGCGTCCTTGCCGAAGTCCCCACGCCGCTGGAGAGCGGCCGCATCGGCACGATCCACGATTTCACGCTGGCGCTGCCGGTCGGCCGCAATGCGGAGGAGGTTCTGGGCCTCGGCGAAATGATCGAGGATGCGCTGTGTTCGGTCCTCAACAACGAGAGCGAGAACGATGCGTTCAACCGCCTCGTGCCGATGCTCGGCCTCTCCAAGCGCGAGACCAACTGGCTGCGCGCCTGGTATCGTTACTTGCGCCAGGGCGGTACCCATTTCGGGATCGCCACCGTAGTCGATGCGCTGCAGGGCGCGCCCCGCGTGACGACAGCGATCATCGCGCTGTTCCGCGCCATTCACGACCCGCAGTTCCAGGGCGACAGGGAGCAGGCGAGGCTGGAGGCGGAAGAGCAGATTCGCGCAGGTCTCGCCGATGTCGTCGCCATCAACGACGACCGCCTGCTGCGCGCATACCGCGATCTCGTGCTGGCGATGCAGCGCACCAATGCCTTTGCCCATGCCGGGCAACTGGCATTGGCCTTCAAGTTCGATTCCGCGCTCGTTCCCGGCCTGCCCCGGCCGCTGCCCTGGCGCGAGATCTTCGTCTATTCCCGGCGCGTCGAAGGCATCCACTTGCGGGCCGGGCCGGTTGCACGCGGCGGCCTGCGCTGGTCCGATCGCCGCGACGACTATCGCACCGAGATCCTCGGGCTGATGAAGGCGCAGCGCGTCAAGAACGCGGTGATCGTGCCGACCGGGGCCAAGGGCGGCTTCTATCCCAAGCAGCTTCCCGATCCCGCGCTCGATCGGGCCGGATGGGCGGCAGAGGGGCAGGGCTGCTACGAGGTTTTCATCGCCACCCTGCTTTCGGTGACCGACAACATCGTCAAGGACAAGGTGGTCCATCCCGAAGACGTGGTGATCCTCGACGGTGAGGACCCCTATTTCGTCGTCGCGGCGGACAAGGGTACGGCCAAGTTCTCCGACGTTGCCAACGGCATCGCGGAATCGCGCGACTTCTGGCTCGACGATGCCTTCGCCAGCGGCGGATCCAATGGCTACGATCACAAGGCCATGGGCATCACCGCCCGCGGCGCCTGGCTTTCGGTGCGCCGCCATTTCCTCGAAATGGGCATCGACGTGCAAAGCCAGCCGGTACGCGTCATAGGCTGCGGCGACATGTCGGGCGACGTCTTCGGCAACGGAATGCTGCTGTCCAGGGCGATCAAGCTCGTCGCCGCCTTCGACCACCGGCACATCTTCTTCGATCCCGATCCGGACCCGGCAAGCAGCTGGGCTGAGCGCAAGCGCATGTTCGACCTGCCGCATTCCAGCTGGGACGATTATGACAAGTCGCTGATCTCGAAGGGAGGGGGAGTTTTCCCGCGCAAGCTCAAGTCGATCCCCCTCTCGCCGGAAATACGCGCGGCGCTGGGCATCGAGGCCGAGGCGCTCGATCCGGATTCGCTGATCACGGCGATCCTTTCCAGCAAGGCCGACCTGCTGTGGTTCGGCGGCATCGGCACTTACGTGAAGTCCGCCGGCGAAAACAATGTCGCCGTGGGCGATCCGGCCAACGACACGCTGCGCGTCAATGCGGCCGACCTGCACGTCAAAGTCATCGGCGAGGGCGCCAACCTCGGCGTGACGCAGGCGGGGCGCATCGAGTTCGCCGCGCGCGGCGGGCGCATCAATGCCGACTTCATCGACAATTCGGCCGGCGTCGACTGTTCGGACAACGAGGTCAACATCAAGATCGCGCTCGCAGCGGCGCGCCGCTCGGGCAAGCTCTCGGAAAAGAAGCGCAACGAACTGCTGCGCGAAATGACCGACGAAGTCGCCGAACTGGTACTGGAGGACAACCGCCTGCAGGCCCTTGCGCTTTCGATCGCGCAGCGGGGCGGGGCCTCGTCCATGCCGTCGCACATTCGCCTTATCGAAATGCTGGAGGAAAGCGGCAATCTCGACCGCCGGACCGAGGGGCTGGCCGAGAACGACCTGCTCCAGCGCCGCGCGCTCGACGGGCAGGGGCTTACCCGTCCCGAACTGGCCGTGCTGCTTTCCAGCGGCAAGCTGGTGTTGCAGGACGCCATCGAGCAGAGCGACCTGGCGGCCGATCCCAGCCTGACCGATCTGCTGCTGGGGGCCTTCCCGGAACCGATGCAGGACAAGTTCGCGCGCTTCATCAAGGGCCATCGCCTTGCGCCTGAAATCATTGCGACCAAGCTGGCCAACCGCATCGTCAATCGCCTTGGCATCGTCCATCCCTTCGAGCTGGCCGAAGAGGAAGGCGTGGGGCTGGCGCAAATCGCCGCGGCCTTCGCCCTTGCGGTCCAGCTGTTCGATCTCGAAACGCTGTGGGAACGGCTGGAAGCCGCGCCGATGTCGGAAGATGCGCGCCTGCTGATGTTCGACCGGGTGGCGGTGGCCACGCGCGGGCACATGGCCGACCTGCTGCGCGCAGGGGCCGGGCAGGTTCCGCCGCATGAGTTCTTCGAGCGGATTGGCAAGCACGTGGCAGCGCTGGGCGTGGGAACCCAGTCCCTCCTGGGTGAGCGGACCCTGGCCCATTCGCAGCGGCTGCGCGCGGCGCTGCTGGAACGCGGCGCACCGGAAGCGGAAGCCACGGACGTGGCGCACCTGTTCGATCTCGACGGTGCGGTCGGCATCGCCGAACTGGCCGACAGCACCCGCATCGATCCGCGCAAGCTGGTCAACGCCTTTACCCGTATCGGCACTGGCCTCGGGCTCGACTGGGCGCAGTCGAGCGCGGCGATCATGAACCCGTCCGATCCCTGGGAGCGCCTGCTGGTTGCCGGGCTGGCCCGCGATTTCCAGCAGATGCGGCTCGAGTTCCTGCGCTCGCTGGCGCGCAGCAAGCTGGGCAAGTCCGATCCGATCGCCGCCGTCGAGGAATGGGGGCGGCACCACCGCACCTCGATCAGCACGTTCCGGGCCACCGTGGCGCGGGCGGAGAACACCGCCCCGATCACGCCGGCCATGCTGGCCCAGATCGCCAGTCAGGCACGCAACCTGCTGGGCCGCTGAAGAGAAGCCCTCAAGTTCGCCGCCCCCCGGATCGGGTCCGGGGGGCGGCCATCAATCGAATTCGCTCAGTCCAGCGGCATCGCGCGCATTTCCTTGATCGTCTCAAGCACGATGATCGACTTGACGTCGCGCACCCCGGGAATGCGCAGCAGCGACTTGAGCGTGATCTGCGACAGGTGCTCGACATCGCGCGCGATCACGTGGACGAGGTAGTCCATGTCGCCGGTCACCGCGTGGCAGGCGATGACATAGGAATTGTCCTGAATCGCCTGCTCGAAGCGCGAGATGTTGTCGTCGCTGTGCGCGTCGAGATTGATCAGCACATAGGCGTCGAGCTCGAATCCAAGCTTTCGCGCGTCGAGGATCGGCTGGTAGCCGACGATTACGCCATCGTCCTCCAGCCGCTTGATCCGGCGGCTTACCGGGGTGGCGGAAAGGGCCGTGCGTTCCGCCACTTGCGCCACGGGCATGCGCGCATCGATCTGGAGCGACTGGACGATCTTGCGGTCGAATTCGTCTAGGGGCACGGATCACCTACCGGAATGACTGTTCATGGTGGAATCCACCAATACCACAGCTAAACCATGAGACAATCGCATGAATATGAAGTGAAGTTCGTGGTATTGTCCAATCCATGAAGAAGCCCAGCACGGATACCAGCGCCAGCGGCCTTCGTGGCGAGTACGAGGGTGCCTCCGACGATTATACCGTCGGGCAGGATTGGCATGCCTATACGCCCCAGATGCACGAGCGCTGGCGGCGGCTTCATGCGCGCCAGTCGGCACTCACCGACCGTTATGCATGCCGCTCCTTCCGCGAGGGTCTGGCCCGTCTCGACTGCGCCGTGGGGATCCCGCGCTTTGAGGATGCCAACGCCATCCTTGGCCCGGCCACTGGCTGGCAGCTCGTCGCGGTCCCCGGCTTCATTCCCGATGCGGTATTCTTCGATCATCTGGCCCACCGCCGATTTCCGGTGACGCGCTGGATCCGCGAGGAGCACGAGCTCGACTATCTGGTCGAGCCGGACGTGTTCCACGATTTCTTCGGCCACGTGCCGATGTTGCTCGATCCCGCGATCGCCGACTTCCTCGAACTCTATGGCAAGGCCGGCGAGCGGGCGATGGCAATGGACGCGCTGCCGATGCTGGCGCGCATCTACTGGTACACGATCGAATTCGGCCTCGTGCGCGAAGGCGATGAGCTGCGCGTGTTCGGCGCGGGCATCATCTCCTCCCATAGCGAGACGGTCTATTCGATCGACGATTCCGGCGTCCTGCGCCTGCCGTTCGATCCGGTCCGGGTCATGCGCACCGGCTACATGATCGACGATTTCCAGAAGACCTACTTCGTGCTCGAAAGCCTGCCCCAGCTCATCGACGACCTGGTCGGCCTCGATTTCGGGCCCGTCTACGAACAGTGGCGCGATGCGCCTGCGCTGCCGGCGGGCGAAAGCCTGCCCGGCGAAACCCCCTACAATCCGAAACGCGAGATGACCCCATGACCACCCAGTCCTCCACCGACCTGTTCGACAATCCCATCGGCCTCGACGGCTTCGAGTTCGTCGAATTCTCCGCGCCCGAAAAGGGCGTGCTGGAGCCGGTGTTCGAGGCCATGGGGTTCACGAAGATCGCCCGCCACCGCTCCAAGGACGTCGAGCTGTGGCGCCAGGGCGAGATCAACTTCATCACCAATTACGAGCCGCACAGCCCGGCCTGGTTCTTCAGCCGCGAGCATGGCCCGAGCGCCTGCGGCATGGGTTTCCGCGTGCGCGATGCGCGCAAGGCCTATGACGAACTGCTCGCCCGTTCGGCCGAGCCGGTGCAGGTCGCGACCGGGCCGATGGAACTGCACCTTCCCGGCATCCGCGGCATCGGCAACTCGATCATCTATCTCATCGACCGCTACGAGCGCGACGGTGATGGCGCGCTGTCGATCTACGACATCGATTTCGAATACCTGCCGGGCGTTGCACGGCACCCCGAAGGCGCCGGCTTCGACCGCATCGACCACCTGACGCACAACGTCTACGGCGGGCGCATGGCCTATTGGGCCGACTACTACGAGAAGCTCTTCAATTTCCGCGAGATCCGCTACTTCGACATCAAGGGCGAGTACACCGGCCTTACCTCCAAGGCGCTGACTGCGCCCGACGGCAAGATCCGCATTCCGCTCAACGAGGAAGGCGAAGGCGGCAAGGGCCAGATCGAGGAATTCCTGCGTCAGTTCAACGGTGAGGGCATCCAGCACATCGCGCTCATCACCGAAGATCTGCTGAAGGCCTGGGACCGCCTCAAGGCGCTGGGCGTACCGTTCATGACCGCTCCGCCCGAGACCTATTACGAGATGCTTGACGAGCGTCTGCCCGGTCACGGCCAGCCTGCCGGTGAACTCAAGGCGCGCGGCATCCTGCTTGACGGCACCACAGAAGGCGGAAGCCCGCGCCTTCTGCTGCAGATTTTCGCCGAGGCGCAGGTCGGGCCGGTCTTCTTCGAGTTCATCCAGCGCAAGGGTGACGAAGGCTTTGGCGAAGGCAACTTCAAGGCCCTGTTCGAATCCATGGAGCGCGACCAGGTTCGCCGCGGCGTGCTGAAGGTGGAAGAACCGGCCGAGTGACACCGATGGGGCCAGCGCGTCGGCGCCCGATGCGCGGCCCCGCAAGGCCTGCCGGACCGAAATCCATTCCGGGTCGCCGGTCCGGCAGGTTCACGAACAAGCGGAGAGCGATACGATGACTGAAGGCCAGCATGCTAACGGAGCGCCCCGACTGGGGGGCATTCACCACGTTGCCTATCGTTGCCGGGATGCGAAGGAGACGGTCGAGTTCTACCGCGATGTCATGGGCATGGATTTCATGCTTGCCATCGCCGAGGATAACGTGCCCTCCACAGGTGCGCCCGATCCGTACATGCACATCTTCATGGATGCCGGCGGCGGCAATGTGCTGGCATTCTTCGAGCTGCCCAATGCGCCTGACATGGGCCGCGACGAGGCCACCCCCGCGTGGGTCCAGCACATTGCCTTCAAGGTCGATAGCGAGGAAGACCTGCTCGCTGCCAAGGCACGGGCCGAGGAACGCGGGCTGGAAGTGGTCGGGCCGACGCATCATGGCGTCTTCAAGTCGATCTATTTCTTCGATCCCAACGGCCACCGTCTTGAACTGGCCTGGCAATTCGGTACGCCCGAACAGATGAAGCGCCTCAACGACGTGGCCGAGGACATGCTCGAGGAATGGTCGCGCACCAAGAAGGCGCCGCGCCATGCCGCCTGGCTGCACGAGAAGATCGCCCAGGAAAGCTGAAAGGGCGGACCGCAATGCGTCTCTATTCCTACTACCGCAGTTCGACGAGCTATCGCCTGCGCATCGCCCTCAACCTGAAGGGGCTGGAGTACGAGATCGTGCCGGTCAATCTGCTCAAGGCGGAGCAGCGCGGCGAGGAATTTCGCAGGATCAATCCCTTCGCGGGCGTGCCCGCGCTCAAGGCAGAGGGAAGGTTCTATGCGCAGTCGATGGCGGTGCTCGAATGGCTCGACGAGCGCCATCCCGACAGGCGGCTGCTGCCGGTGGATGTCGAGGACCGCTTCGTCATGCGCGAGCTGGCGATGGCGATCGCAACCGAACTGCACGCCCCTCTGAACCTGCCCGTACTCAAGTATCTCAAGGCCGAACTCGGCCACTCGCAGGAAGAGATCGACACCTGGTATCGCCACTGGCTGGAAAAGACCCTCGTCCCTCTTGAGGCGAAGCTGGCGGCGCGCGGATCGGGCGATTTCCTGTTCGATGCGCCCGGCCTGTTCGAATGCGTGCTGGTGCCGCAGCTCTACAATGCGCGGCGGTTCGATTTCGATCTTGCTGCAATGCCGCAGATGACCCGGATCGAGGCGGCATGCCTGGCCCATCCTGCCTTCGTGGCCGCACATCCCGACAATCAGCCGGATTGCCCGAAGTGACCTTGCAGCGCCGTTCCAGCGGCATCGTGTCAGGGGACTAAGGGCGTTTACTTAGAATTAGGCATAGTATGTACATAAGTGCGCATGACTTCCCGACGCCACACAGAACGGAGATTCGCCAGCCGGGAGGTGCATGGGCTGCAGCACTCCTATCTGTTTCGCGTCTCGCCGCGCATGGCCTGGGTCATCGTCGCCACGCTCCTGCCGATCCTGGCGATCATCGAGGTCCAGGCCTCTCCCGGCATCTGGTTCGGCCCGGTTTACCTGGCGATCCTTGCCTTCGCCGCATGGTCGCTCAACTCGCTGGTCGCCGTGGCCATCGGTTTCGGCATCATCGGCGTAAGGCTTGCAACGGGCGAGTTCCTGCTTGCCACTGGCAATGGTCCGGATGGCGCTCCGAACCTGGCGGTGCGGATCCTGGGCATCCTGATCGTGGTTCTCGTCATCGGTGCGGCCCGCAAGGCCTGCGAGCGCGAATGGCGCGCGGCCCGGATCGATGTGCTGACCGGGGCCTGGAACCGCTCCGCCTTCTTCGAGATCCTGCGCAAGAACCGGAAAAGCGGCGGCTGGCATGCGCTGATCTATGCGGACATCGACGGCCTCAAGCGCGTCAACGACGAGGAAGGTCACGCACAAGGGGACGAGAACCTCAAGGTCTTCGCCGAGACCGTGCGCAAGACCATCCGCAAGGGCGACGTGCTGGCGCGCATGGGCGGCGACGAGTTCGTCATCTTCATGAAGCTCAAGGACAAGGACTCCGGCACTGCGGTCGCCAACCGGCTCGACACCGCCCTGAACACCGAATTCGGCGAAAGCCGCTTTCACCTGACGTGCAGCCTTGGCGTCCTGCTCCTGCCGGAAGGCTCGACCTCCATCGACGGCGAACTGCGCGCGGCCGACGAACTCATGTACATGGCCAAGAAATCGCGGTCCGGCGTGCTCGTGTCGACCGCCTTCGAAAGTGGCGGCAGGGTCCAGTTTTCGCCGTGCCTGATCGAGCAGGACCAGCTCGGACACGATTCGGTAGTGCGCCAGGTCGACAGGGTGCCCATGGCCGAGCCATCCTCGGTTTCGGACAGTCACGCCGCCGCCTGACTGCGGAGTGAAGCCACGCGCGGCGTCTTGCACAAGTGACTGTATCTGCTCTTCCACCCAGGTTCCGAAACTTTCTCGGGCTTGCATTCGCTGCCGTGCTGGCAACGGGTGCCACGCCGGCCTGGGCGGGCGAGGGCACATGGCGCGACATCGGCAATGCCGGACGCGATGTGCTGGTGGTGGCCGCGCTCGGCATTCCCCTGGCACAGGGCGATACCGCCGGAGTGCTGCAGGCGGGAGGCAGCCTCGGCTCGGCCGAATTGGTTTCGCTGGGTCTCAAGGAGGCATTTCCAGAGACGCGGCCGGATGGCAGCGACCGCAAGAGCTTTCCCTCCGGCCACACGGCCATTTCCTTCGCCAGCGCGGCGACCCTGCAGAACCGCTACGGCTGGAAGATCGGCCTGCCTGCGCAAGTGCTGGCCGCCGTCGTCGGCGTCTCGCGCGTGAAGGCGGACAAGCATCACTGGTACGACGTTCTGGCCGGCGCCGCGATCGGCGAGGCCGCCGGGTTCCTGATCACCTCGCGCCGTGACGCGCAAGTGCGCGTCATGCCCTGGGGCGATACGGGAAGCGCGGGGGTGTCCGTTTCTGCCCGCTTCTAAGCGCGGCAGAAGTTTCGCTCAGAACGCGCCGCGATCCAGTTCTTCGAGGCCCAGTTCGCGGCAAAGTGCCGCGCGGGCGGTGACAAGCTCTTGCCATAGCGCGGGTGAGGCGAAGTCCTCTACTGCAAGCTGTTCCGGCCAGAGCCGGGCGACGAGCGCCTCGATTGCGCTGAGCTTTTCGGGTGTCGCGATGAATCGCGGGTCGACCGTCGCGGGATCGGCCACTACGCGCAGGCGCAGACAGGCCGGGCCGCCGCCGTTGGCCATCGATTCGCGCAAGTCGTGGACGAAGAGGTGCCGGATCGGTCCGTTGCCCGCGACATGCGCTTCCAGCCATTGCCAGACCGCGGGCGTCTCTCGCGCCTCGCCCGGAAGCACCAGCGCCATTTCGTCCGAGGGCAGCGTCACCAGCTGGGCGTTGAACAGATAGGAGGAAATCGCATCGGCGAGGCTGACCGCGCTGGCGGGCACTTCGACGATCTCGATTTCCGGCAGCTTGCCGCGCAGCTTGGCATAGAGGCCCTCGCGGTCGGCGAAGGCCTGTTCATGCGTGAAGAGGACCCGCTCGTTGGCAACGGCGACGACGTCGTTGTGGAACGCGCCCGCGGCGATGGCCGCCTCCGACTGCAGCGCGAGGACCGTGCGCTCCGGCGCAAGGCCATGCAGGCGAGCGACGGCGGCGCTTGCCTCGCGGTGCTGTCGCGCCGGGAAAGGGCCGCCGCTTTCGCCGTAGACGAAGACCTCGATGCCGGGTCGGTCATGGCCCGCACACAGTCGCATGTGATTGGCCGCCCCTTCGTCTCCGAAGGGGGCAGGGACCGGCGGGTGAACCGCGAAATGCGCTTCGTTGGCGAAGGCGATCTGCAATTGCGCCAGCGTTTCGCGCCATTCGTGGCTGCGGTGCGGCATCGTCACGAGGTTGGCCACGGTCAGGTGGCAGCGACCGTCGGCGGTGTCCGGGCCGGGCGAGACGGTCGCGGCATTGGCCGCCCACATCGACGAGGCGGACAGGGCATTGGCCCGCAAGGGCGCGCTGGCGGCAGCCATGTCGGTGCCGAGCTGACGCAACCAACCTTCGTCCGGACGGCGTTGCGGCAGGAAGAAACCCTGCGCCAGCCCGCGCTCGAGGTTCGCGCGCATTTTTGCCAGGCCCTGAAGCGCCGCGGCGCGGGGGCGCGCGACTTTCCCGGCGTTCTTCGCAGAAGCCAGATTGCCAAGGCTCAGGCCGGCATAGTTGTGGCTGGGTCCGACAATTCCATCGAAGTTGATTTCCGTCAGCATCAGAGTACCTCAGGCAGGGGCGTAAGTTACGGTATCGCCAACGCTCACGCCCAGCAGTCTGGCGGCCTGTTCGTCGAGGCTCACCCCGCCTTCGGTCTCGGCCAGGTGCCCAAGGCAGGCGCGGAATCCGGCAAGGTGGCCGGTGGAGACGAGATGCGAGGGCGAGCCTTCGACATTGGCCGTAATCAGCGTGACCTTGGCGTCCTTCGCCTCCTGGATGGTGCGGATGCGGTCGGTTTCGACCATCATCGAAGGGCCGCCGTCGAAGATGTCGATGTAGTTCTGGAAGGCAAAGCCCTCGCTCTCCAGCATGCGCATGGCCGGACGGCCGGAGAAATGGGGCTGGCCCATGACCTGCCGCGCCCCTTCGGACAGCAGCGCGGTATAGATCGGGTGCTTGGGCATGAGGTCGGCAATGAACTGGTTGCCGTGACGGCCGTTGAATTCGTCGGCATCGCGAAAGCTCATGTCGAAGAAGCGGCCTGCAAGTCCGTCCCAAAAGGGCGAATTGCCGGCATCGTCGATGGCTCCGCGCAGTTCGGCCAGGGTGCGGTCGGCGAAGCGCGCGCGATGGGCGCGAATGAACAGGTAGCGGCTGCGCGCCAGCAGCTTGCCGACGCCCGCCGAACGCTCGGTCGCATCGAGGTAGAGCCCGCCCACCTCGCTCGATCCGTCGAGGTCGGTGCACAAGGTCAGCATCTCGGCCCGGAAAGTGCGGTCCAGCTCCTTGGAGTGCTGGGTGATGCGCCCGATGCGATAGGAATAGAACGGCCACTCGGTGCCGACCTGCGAAAAGATCTGGCAGGTGCCGTGCACCTTGCCGGTCTCGGTATCCTCGAGGATGAAGACGAACAGGTCGTCGTTCAGCGTGTCCTCGTCGCGGGCAAAGGCGCGCGCGGCGCGTTCCAGCTTGCCCTTGAGCGTCGGCTTGTCGGGCGGCAGGTTGGTGAACCCGCCCCCGGTGCCCTTGGCCATGCGGTAGAGGGCATCGAGATCCTTTTCCCGGGCCGTGCGCAGCAGGAACGTCATCGGGCAACTCCGTGTCTGTCGAGGCGGTGCATGACCAGCGCCGTCAATTGCGCGCGGGCATCGAGCGAGTCGGCCAGCAGGAACTCGTCCGGTGAGTGGATCGCGCCGCCGCAGGCGCCCATCGTGTCGATCACCGGAACGCCGCAGGCGGCAATGTTGTTGCCATCGCACACGCCGCCGGTGTCCTTCCAGGTCATCGCCTGCCCCAGATCCGCCGCAGCCTGGGAAACGAGGCCGAACAGCTTCTCGGTCCTCTCGCCCACCTGCTTGGGAGGGCGCGAAACCCCGCCATGCAGGTGTATCTGAACTTCGTGGCGGACGGATACATCGGCGATGGCCGCCTCGATCATCTGCCGGGCATGCTCGGCCAGCTCGGGCGTGCGCGGGCGGATGTTGAAATGCACGATGGCAAGGTCGGGTACGGTATTGTTGGGCGCACCGCCCTCGATCCGCGCCGGGTTGACCGACAGTCCTTCGCGCTTGCCGGCGGCAAGACGCATGGCAAGGTCCGAAGCCGCGACGACGGCATTGCGCCCGTCCTCGGGGTTGCGCCCCGCATGGGCGGACTTGCCGGTAATCACTGCTGCGTAATTGCCCGAACCGGGGCGCGAGCGTGCCATGATCCCGCCGGGAAGCGCAGGTTCATAGGTCAGCGCAGCCAGCTTGCCCTCGGCAAGCCGGGCAATCAGCGGCGCCGAGGACAGCGAGCCGGTTTCCTCATCGGCGTTGATCATCACGTCGTAACCCAGCGTGGGCCCGCCCCGCTCATAGGCTTCCAGCCCCGCCAGCATCAGCGAGAGGCCGCCCTTCATGTCTGCGGTGCCGGGGCCGTGCAGGGTGTTGTCGTCAAGCCAGTCGCACGTCTGGAAGGGGTGGTCCTTGGCATAGACGGTGTCCATGTGGCCGGTCAGGATCACCCGGCGCCTGGCCGCTGGCCGCACGGAGACGACGAGATGGCGACCATGCGCGACCTCGTGGGTCTGGCCCGTGGCATCGACTTTCTCGACCGGCGCAGGCTCGACCAGCGATACCTCGCCCGGCAGCACGGCAAAGGCATCGGCAAGGCGTGAGGCCATGGCGGCAAGGCCCACGAGGTTGCCGGTGCCGCTGTTGATCGCGGCCCAGTCCAGAGTGCGTTCGAGGATCGGCGCGCGTTCCACCGGCGCCAGCAAGGTGCGTTCGTCGTGCGTCAACCCGGTCATCAACGCAGCTTTCCGTCGAGCGCGCCCATGTTGCCGCTCGCGTCGGAGGCTTCGAAGCTGGCCATCGGGTAAGCGCAGTAGTCGGCGGCGTAATAGGCGCTGGGGCGGTGGTTGCCGCTCTCGCCCAGGCCGCCGAAGGGCATCGAGCCTGCCGCGCCGGTCGTTGGCCGGTTGCGATTGACCACGCCCGCCCGGCTTTCGAGGACGAAGCGCTGCCACAGGCCGTCATCGGCGCTGACGAGACCGGCGGACAGCCCGAAGCGGGTGTCGTTTGCCGCTGCCATCGCGGCATCGAAGTCCGCCACGCGGCAGACCTGCAGGACCGGGGCGAAGATCTCTTCGTCCGGAACCGATACGCCGGTCACGTCGAGCATGGCAGGGCGCACGAAGGCGGCGCTGCGGCCCTCGACGCTGCCGAACGGCTCGATCACGCGCGCGCCGCGCTCGACCAGTCCCTCGAACTGCGCGCGGGCCTTCGCGGCGGCGCCGTTCGAGATAAGCGGGCCGATATAGGGCTCGGGAGTCTCGTCCCATGCGCCGATCAGCAGGCGCCCGGAAAGGTGCGCGACCGCTTCGACGAGGTCATTGCCGAAGGCAGTATCGGGTACGATCAGGCGGCGCGCGCAGGAGCAGCGCTGCCCGGTGGTGACGAAGGCGGACTGGACGACGATGGCCGCGGCTTCCTCCACGTCGCCGTCCCATGCGACGAGCGGGTTGTTGCCGCCCAGCTCCAGCGCGAGGATTACGTCGGGCCGGTCGGCGAAGAAGTGCCGGAAATGCGCGCCCGCACCGGCGGAACCGGTGAACAGCAGCCCGTCGATCGCGCCTGAGACCAGCGCCTCGCCGGTTTCCCGCGCGCCCTGGATGCACTGGAACACGCCCTCTGGAAGACCGGCCTCGACCCAGGCCTCGGCCATCGCCGCGCCAGTGGCAGGCGTCATTTCGGAGGGCTTGAAGACCACCGTGTTGCCCGCGAGCAGGGCGGGGACGATGTGGCCGTTGGGCAAGTGGCCGGGGAAGTTGAACGGGCCGAGCACAGCCATGACGCCATGCGGGCGATGCCGCAGGACCGCCGCGCCGAAGGGCATGTCGCTGCGCCTTTCACCGGCGCGCTCGGCCTGCGCGGTGATCGAGATGCCGACCTTGCCGATCATCGAGCCCAGTTCGGCAAGGCCCTCCCAGCGCGGTTTGCCGGTTTCGCGGCTGATTATCGCGGCAATCTGCTCCTTGCGCGCTTCCAGCACGGCCTTGAAGCGCTGGACGGCAGCGACCCGGTCGTCCACGGCAAGTGCTGCCCATCCGGGAAAGGCTTTGCGTGCGCAGCGCAGTGCCGCGTCCACTTCTGCCCGGCCGGCGGCTGCGCCTTCCCAGACCACAGCGCCGGTTGCGGGATCGATCGACTGAATATGGCTCATTGCTGCCTCGTGACTGCGAAGATGCCGGTGGCGTTCCCGGAGTCGAACGTCAGGTCCAGCATACCGGTTGCCGGGTCGATGTCTCGCGTGATGAATTCGTAGAACGATCCGGGCACCTCGCGCATGATTTCGGAGCCGTCGGCAAGGCGGAACGGGCGTTCGACCTTGTCGGCAAGGATCGCGGTCTGGCGCACGCGGCCGTTCTGCGACACCTCGACGCTGGGCTTCATGGGATAACCTTCCTCGCGAAGGTCCTCGGCAAGCTGGACGACATCGTCGGTGCGCGTGGTGGCGTGGTTGAAGGCGTTGCCTTCGGTGGCGATCCAGGCGGCTTCCTTGCTGTGTTCGAGCAGGGCTTCGTAGTCTGCGAGGGCCGGTGCCGGATGCTGCCGCCCGAAGGCGCGCAGGGCACCGGCAACGATGGTCGCCGCCTGTTCGGGCGAGCAGTCTCCTTGCGCATCGAGCGCCTGCAGCGCCGACCACTCTGCCGCGCCGATGGGATCCTGCGAACTTGCGAAGACGCGCTCGGCTGCCGCTTGCGTCGTCTCGGGCAGCTCGTTGACATGCAGTTCCGAGACGAAGAACTGCGGGACCGTTTCGGGCAGGTCGCGATGGACGAGGGCGCGGCCGGTCATCTTCAGCTTGGGCAGCGGGTAGAGCCCGCCGACTTCGTAGCCCATTGGCGCAAGGAAGCGCGTGAAGGCCTCGCAGCCCGAAGGCAGGTCGCCGGTCGCCCCGTCGATGGTGCGCAGCGCGCCGTGGTCGAAGGCGATCGTCTCACCTTTTGCGCGGATCTGCGCGACGTAGCGCGCGGCCGTGGGGACCCGCTCGAGCAGGTCCAGGAACAGCGCGGCATTGAGCGCCATGGCCACTTGCGCGCGGCTGGGCCGCTCGTCCGTGCCCCGCAGCACCGGGTCGATCGAAAGCGTCGTCAGCGCGAACGCGGCGCGGTCCTCGCCGACGGCTGAGGCGAGCAGGCGAAACAGGGTTTCCCGGCTGGAGATGGCGGTGCTGGGGGCGGCAACCATGACATCCTCTTTGTTTATTTATTGCGCGTACTTGCAATATATGTAACGCGCAGGGCGAAGTCCACCACCGCGCGAAACTTCGCGCAAATGGCTGGAAACCGACTTTTTTCGAGGATGTTTTGCAAGATCCGTGCGGCAGCGCCGGGTGGAAGACCGTTCCGCCCGGGCCGCCGTGCCGGATGTCAGCCGTGAGCGCCGAATTCGTTGGCGATGGCGGTGGTGATCCGCAGGCTCAGGGCATAGGACCGGGCGATGGGATCGATGTAGTCGCGGTGGATCTGCGAATAGCCCGACGCGCTCGAGTCCGGATAATCGCTCGGCAGGTCGACGCTGAAGTCGTTGATCGACGGGAAGCTGATCGGGAACGCCCGGCGCAGCTGCGACAGACCATCGTCGACGCGCAGCGAGAAGAACATCTCCAGCACGTCCTCGCGGCTGATGTCATTGGCGCGGCTGAAGGCCGGAACCATGACCGCGCGCAGGAACATGTGCTTGAACAGCGCGATCCGCAGCGATTGCAGAACGCCGAGGCTGCGGCGGGTATGCTCGCGGTCGGGCAGCGGCGATTCGTCCGGGATCTGGTCGAGCAGGCGGTGCAGCTTCATCGCATCGACCCGCAGGCGCGAGGCGAGGCGGCGGAACACGCCGGTCCGGTCGTCCTTGGTCAGGTACTCGCCGATCTTGAGGCAGGCATCGGAGATGTGCTGCTCGTCGCCGCGATAGGGGCGGCTGGCCCAGTAGGCCGAGTTGAACAGCTCGCCATAGGCCGCCACCGTCTTGATCGAACCCAGCGCATTGGCCGCGCGGGCGAGCCGGATGAGCTGGCGCCCGCGCTCGCTTTCGATGAGCAGGCTGGCGATTTCCTCGATGTTGCCATCGGCCGCCGTGCCGATCCCGGCGATCACGTTCACCGGATAGCCAAGCTGCTGGAGGATCGCATTGTGCGGGATCGCGCGGATCTGGCGCAGGCTCATGGTCCGGTCGCCGGAAAGATCCGACTGTCGGCGCGACTTGCGGCTGCCGGTATCGTTGAGCAGGCCCAGGCCGAAGGCGGTGATCGCGCGCGAGTAAGTGTGGCTTTCCAGGTGTTCGTGCTGGACGCCGCGGATCGCCCGGTAGAAGTCGAGGCTGAGGTCGGTACGGCGATAGAACACGTCGGTCGGCGAATTGGTATCCGCACCCCACAGCGGCCGTTCGGCCATGCGGGTCAGCGTCGCCAGGGCCAGTTCGTCCGATCCGAACCAGAGATAGCCGTCGCCGCCCTGGAACGAGACTTCGGGCTCCAGCCTGATCCCGGCGCGCAGGAAGCGGCGGCGGGCCCAGGGCGACATCTGCCAGTCGAAGCGGTCCTCGATGCTGGAAGGATGGGCGCCGCGGCCCATGGATTCGCCGCCGGTGTTGAAGATCAGCGCGGCAACGTCGGTCATCGCGTTCGCGGCCATGGCTTCGGCAAGGCGGCCCTGCAGGCGCTCGATGGCGAGTGCGGCGGGGATCTGGCCGACGAAGCGGCCCGCGTCGGAGAAGCCGGTCTGGATCGAGACGCGCCCGCGCTTGCGGGCATATTCGCGGTAAGCCGGTTCTGACAGCACTGCGTCGAGGAAGCGGCCGCCGTGTTCCAGCGCGCTCTCCGTCTCGAACAGGGGCGAGACATCGACTTTGTCGTCGATCCCGAACATGCGCGCGAAGTACAGGGCGGCCAGCACCGTAGTCGGCTGTTCGCACTCGGCCACGAGCATGCGGATCGGAGTATCGGAATCGATGTGCTGCAGGATCTGCGCCATCGCCAGGAACTGGCGCACCGCCGTGCTGTTCTCGATCGCCAGTGCCGCGAAGTTGGAACGCAGCGGCTTAACCTCGGCCAGCAGTTCGCGCATGCGGACCAGCGCCGCCTGGCTGGCGAGGCTGAGCTTGCCGTCCGGATCGATGCGGCGGCGGATCGCGTTCTGAAGCTGCGAGGAGTTCACCCGGAAGTGGATCCAGCCCATGCCCAGGCCATCGGAGCGCATCGCTGCGGCCACCACGAGCAACTGGCGCGCGACGTCCTGATCGGCGTGGCGCGCTTCCTCTTCCAGCTCAGCGATCACGCCTTCAAGGCTGACCAGCTTGTCGGGATGTTCGGCGGTCAGCGCATTGGCCGCAGCCGAGAGCGCTTCGGGCTGGGACAGGTCTTCGGCAAAGCGCGCGGCCATGTCCGTGGCGAGTTTGCCCGCGCGCTCGAGCCGCTCGGCAATCGCGGGCTCGGTGGACATGAGGTCCTGCGCATAGGCGGCCAGCCGCATCGCCTTTTCCTCGAGGCGATAACGGATCGAAGTGGACCACGAGATGTCGGTGCGCCCGTCCATGTCGTAGCCGACCCAGGTGGCGAAGCGCACCGGCATCGGCTGCAGGCTCTTCCAGCGCTTGGGCCAGCGGGTGGCGGCGATATCGAACAGGCGGGCACTGATCCGGTCGCGGGCCTTCTGGCCACGAGCGAGCGCGGCCATCGCCTTGTCGTGTTCGTAGTCGAGCGTGATCGTGTCGCGTTCGGGCGAAGCGGCGCAAACCGAGGCTTCGCTGAAATCGCCGTTGGATGCCGAATGCGTCACCGCTTCGGTCTGTCCTGCGGTGAGCAGGAACGTGGGATGCGCGGTGAAGACGACATGTGCGGCAGGACGCTGCCAGCGGGCGGCGAACTCGGTAAACTCTTCCTCGTTCGCGATTTCGTCGATCCGCACGTCGTTCTGCGCGACGGGGACCGGTTTGACGAGTCGGTCGAGCCGGGCGGCGCGGGCCCGCAGGCCCTCGCATTCCATTTCGGCGACCAGCCGCTCGATGTCATCGAGCGACATTTCGCCGTTCTCGAGCTTGCGCGAAAGCTCAAGCCCGAGCTGGAACACCGGATTGTAAAGCGGGGTCTGCGCCGTCAGGGGGTGCAGCTCCCGCAGGCGGGCGTTGAGGTCCTCGACCGTGTTCAACGCCGCCCCGCTCATCGTGCAAGCCCGGCTGCGGTTCTTGCGTCGGCTTCGATCTTCTTCGGATCGGGCTTGCCCTTGGGTACCATCCAGCTACCTCCAACACAGATTACGGCATCGAGAGCGAGCCATTCCGGCGCATTGGCCGGAGTGACGCCGCCGGTGGGACAGAACTTCGCCTGCGCCAGCGGGGCGGAGATCGCCTTGAGGGCGGGCGGTCCGCCGGCAGCCATGGCCGGGAAGAACTTGAGCCGGTCGAAGCCCATGTCGAGCGCAAGCATGACGTCGCTGGCATTGGCCGTACCGGGCAGGAACGGGATCTCGCGCTTGATTGCAGCTTCGCCCAGGCGCGGGGTGAGGCCGGGCGAGACGATGAATTCGGCGCCGGCATCCAGCGCCCTGTCGAGATCGTCGGGATTGAGCACGGTGCCGGCACCGACGACGGCGCCGGGTACCTGCTTCATGACCTTGATCGCCTCGATCGCGCAATCGGTGCGCAGCGTCACTTCCAGCGCGGGGAGTCCGCCGGCGACAAGCGCCTCGGCCACGGGCAGGGCGTGTTCGATATCTTCGATGACCAGCACCGGGATCACCGGTGCGAGGCGCATGACCTTTTCGACCGATGCGGAAAGGTTGCTCATGCAGTATGCTCCCTGACGAAGGCGGCAGCCGCGCCGAACAGGCCGGGCTGCGGATGGGTGATCAGCTTGACCGGCAGCTTCGCCATCATGCCGGCGAAGCGGCCCTTGGCGCAGAAACGGTCGGAAAAGCCTGACTTGAGAATGGTTTCGCGGATCCGGTAGCCCAGCCCGCCGGCGATCACGACGCCGCTGGCACCCTGGGCAAGGGCATAGTCGCCCGCCGCGGCGCCCAGCGAGAGGCAGAAGCGGTCCACGGCGGCGGCGGCGAGGCTGTCCTCGCCGGACGTACCGGCGGTCCAGATCTCGACATCGCTCAGTTCATGGATGGCGCGCCCTTCGAGGGCGGCGAGCGTCTGGTAGATGTCGACGATGGCGGGGCCGGAGACGACACGTTCCACCGAGACGCGGTTGTGGCGCTTGCGCAACCGGGCGAGGACGGCGTCCTCGATCTGGTCGAGCGGGGCGAAGTCGATGTGGCCGCCTTCGGTCGCCTGGACGTGATAGGTGCCTTTTCCGTCGCGCCAGAGATGGGCGACGCCAAGGCCGGTGCCCGGGCCGAGTACGCTCACCGTGCCCGACGCGGGCAGCGGCGTGTTTTCGGGGCCTGCCAGGTCGAGGA
This sequence comes from Novosphingobium sp. PY1, assembly GCF_017312445.1. Classification (NCBI taxonomy): domain Bacteria; kingdom Pseudomonadati; phylum Pseudomonadota; class Alphaproteobacteria; order Sphingomonadales; family Sphingomonadaceae; genus Novosphingobium; species Novosphingobium sp. PY1. The sequence goes on from NZ_BLTI01000004.1 coordinate 567,809, forward strand.
AATCGTCATCGGCGGCGCAGGCCACCGCATGGCCCACGGCAGCGAAGTCATTGACGATGGTGTGCCGCGTCGCGCCCAGCTTTTCCTCGATTAGGGCAGGGCGGATGATCCACGGGTTGTTGGTGAAGTGGATCACTTCGCCGCCAACCGGACCGGCCACCGACATCGCCACGGCATCGGGCAGGGTGCCGCCGTTCATTTCGCGAAAGGCCTGCCAGGCAAGCTGGAAGCTGGCGTGATCCTTGGTGTGCAGAGTCGCCGGATCACCCAGCGTAATCGCGCCGCCTGCGTCCACGCTGGCAATGGCGAAGCGGGCGTGGGTGCCGCCGATATCGACAGTGACGAGTTCCATCCCGGCAGCCACCGTCACAGACCGGCCACTTCGAGCATGGCCGATCCGCCCTGTTCGGCGCCGCCCGCGCTCATGCGGAACATGGCGAAGAGTTCACGGCCCATGCCCATTTCCGCGGCGGGTGCCGGGGCGGGCTGGCGTGCGGAGAGGTCGGCGGTCGTCTCGAGAGTGCCGTCCTCGGCCGAAAGGCGCACCACGTCGCCATCGCGCAGCAGCGAGAGCGGTCCGCCGCCCAGCGCTTCGGGAGTGACGTGGATCGCGGCGGGAACCTTGCCCGATGCGCCGGACATGCGCCCGTCGGTGACCAGTGCAACCTTGTGGCCGCGGTCCTGCAGCACGCCGAGCGGCGGGGTCAGCTTGTGCAGTTCGGGCATGCCGTTGGCGCGCGGTCCCTGGAAGCGCACGACGACGACGACGTCCTTGTCGAGTTCGCCGTTCTTGAACGCCTGGGCCACGGCTTCCTGCGTTTCGAACACGCGGCAGGGGGCCTCGATCGTCCAGCGCTCCTTGTCGACCGCCGAGGTCTTGAACGTGGCGCGGCCGAGATTGCCGGAGACGAGGCGCATGCCGCCGTCCGGCTGGAACGGTTCGGAAACCGGGCGCAACATGGTGTCGTCGCCGCTTTTCGCGGGAGCGGAAGTCCAGGCAAGGGCCTCGTCCATCAGCACCGGTTCCTGCGCATAGTCGCGCATGCCGCCCGGCGAGACGGTCAGCACGTCCTCGTGGGCAAGCCCCGCGTCGAGCAGTTCGCGTACGACCCAGGCCATGCCGCCGGCCGCGTGGAAGTGGTTCACGTCGCCCGAGCCGTTGGGATAGACGCGGGTGATCAGCGGCACGGCAGCGGACAGCTCCGACAGGTCGTCCCAGTCGAGGATGATGCCAGCCGCGCGGGCCATCGCGGGCAGGTGGATGGCGTGGTTGGTGGAACCGCCGGTCGCCAGCAGGCCGACACAGGCGTTGACGATGGCCTTCTCGTTCACGACCTGCGCCATCGGGCGGTAGTCTTCGCTCTTGCGGCCCATTCCGGCGAGGCGGTGGACGGCGGCGCGGGTCAGCGCCTGGCGCAGCGGCGTGTTGGGCGGGACGAAGGCGGCGCCCGGCATGTGCAGGCCCATCATCTCCATCATCATCTGGTTGGAGTTGGCAGTGCCATAGAAGGTGCAGGTGCCGGCCGAATGGTAGCTGGCGCTCTCGCTGGCGAGCAGGTCCTCGCGCGTGGCCTTGCCTTCGGCGTAGAGCTGGCGGGTCTTCTGCTTCTCCTTGTTGGAGATGCCGCTGGGCATGGGGCCCGACGGCACGAAGACGGCGGGCAGGTGGCCGAAGCGCAGCGCGCCGATCATCAGGCCGGGCACGATCTTGTCGCAAATGCCGAGCAGGGCCATGCCGTCGAACATGGCGTGGCTCATGGCGATGCCGGTCGACATGGCAATGGTATCGCGGCTGAACAGCGAAAGTTCCATGCCGTCGAAGCCCTGGGTGACGCCGTCGCACATGGCGGGCACGCCGCCGGCGACTTGCGCCGTCGCGCCCACTTCGCGGGCCCACAGCTTCATCTGCTCGGGATAGCGGCCATAGGGCTGGTGGGCAGAAAGCATGTCGTTGTAGGCGGTGACGATCGCCAGGTTGTTGGCGCTGCCGGTGGCGATGGCGGACTTGTCCTCGCCGGCCGCGGCAAATCCGTGGGCCAGGTTCGAGCATGAAAGGAAGCTGCGGTCCGAGTGCCGGTCGGCCTCGCGCGCGACGAGATCGAGATATCGGGCGCGGCTGTCCTTCGAGCGCTCGATGATGCGGTCGGTAACCCGAGCCACTGCCGGGGCGAGATCAGTCATTATGTCACTCCTGCTTTCCGGCCTCGCTCCTCTCCCCCTGAGAGCTTCGGCCTTTTATGGCCCTGCGACCGCCTAGAATTATTCGTGCCAGGTAACGCCATCGCGTTCGGCCAGGGCGATGGCGGCCGAGGGCCCCCAACTGCCGGCCGTGTAAGTCTTGGGTTCAAGCGCCTGCTCGTCCCAGCCGGCGCGGATCGCATCGATCCAGTCCCACTGCGCCTCGACTTCGTCGCGGCGCACGAACAGCGTCTGGTCGCCCTCGATCAGGTCGAGCAGCAGGCGTTCGTAGGCGATGCGCCGCTGCGGGCCGGCAAAGGCGTCGGGCATGGTGATCGCCAGCGGCACGCTGCGCAGGCCGATGCCTTCGCGGTCGAGACCGGGGATCTTCGCCATCAGCGAGAGGGTGATGTTCTCTTCGGGCTGGATGCCGATGACGAGGCGGTTGGGCACCGTCTTGGCGCCGCGGCCCGAGAAGATCGAGTGCGGCACGTTGCGGAACTGGACGACGATCTCGGTCGTGCGGCGCGGCAGCCGCTTGCCGGTGCGCAAGTAGAAGGGCACGCCCTGCCAGCGCCAGTTGTCGATGTGCGCCTTGATCGCGACGAAAGTTTCGGTGTTCGAATCCTTGCCGAGTTCCTCGTCGTAGCCGGGCACGGCCCCGCCCGAGATCGCGCCGGCGCGGTACTGGCCGGTGACCGTCTCGCTGACGTTGACCTTGCGCAGGCTGCGCAGGACCTTGACCTTCTCGTCGCGCACGTTGGTGGCATCGTAGGAAACCGGCGGTTCCATGGCGACGAGCGCGAGGAGCTGGAGGATATGGTTCTGCACCATGTCGCGCAGCGCGCCGGAATCGTCGTAGTAGCCGACGCGCGATTCCAGGCCGACCGTTTCGGCGACGGTGATCTGCACGTGATCGATGTGCGCCGCATTCCACAGCGGCTCGAACATCAGGTTGGCAAAGCGCAGCGCCAGCAGGTTCTGGACCGTTTCCTTGCCCAGGTAATGGTCGATCCGGTAGATCCGCTCCTCGGGAAAGGCCGAGGCGACGGCATCGTTGATGACGCGGCTCGATGCGAGGTCGACGCCGAGCGGCTTTTCCAGGCCGATGCGCACCTTGGGCCCGGCCAGGCCGCTGCTCTGCAGGCCGCGGATCGTCGGCTCGAACAGGCTGGGCGCGGTCGACAGGAAGATCGAGAGGCCTTCCTCCGGCTTGCCCACCTTCTCGGCCAGCGCCTTGAAGCCTTCCATCTCGTTGGCGTCGAGCGCCTGGTAGCTCAACCGGTTGAGGAACGTCGCCAGGCCGCCGCGGCGGTTGGCCGGCAGGAACTGCTCCAGCGACTGGCGCGCGAAGTTGCGGAACGACTGGTCGTCCATGTCAGAACGCGCGGTGGCGACGATTTCGATACTTGGATCGAGCAGCCCTTCGGCATCGAGCGCACACAATGACGGCAGCAGCATCCTGCGCGATAGATCGCCGGTGGCACCGAATAGCAGCAGGCGATCGGAAGTGAATTTCGTCACGTGTACGCTTCCATCATGGACAAGGTGCGCCGGGTCGGACGCGCATGGGAACTGGCGGGCGAATTGCCCCTCGCATTTGCAGCATATCAATAGTGCCCTGCGAGCGCTAGGTTATCGGCATACGAATTCCCACCCCGCTTCGCGGACAGGTCTCCGAATTGGCCGGTTCGCGACAAAAGCTGTCTATGCTTTGCTGCGGTACCGTTTCCAAGCGGCAAGAGCTGCCATATCACTGTCTTGCGGGTTTTCTACCCTGGCTGGCCCGACGATCGGGGATGGAGCAAGGAGAGTGCGTTCATGACGGTGGAGGGTGTCGGCCTTCTGGAACATCTGCAGACCCCGGCCATGGTCGTGGCGAGAGGGCAGGTCCGCTTCGCCAATTCCGCGGCCAAGGCGCTGCTGGGCGTGCACATCGTCGGGCAGGACGTGCGCATTGCCATTCGGGACCCTAAGGCGGTTGCGGCGATCCTCAGCGAAAAGGGCGGTACCGCGCAGGTTTCCGGGCTTTCGACGGGGGGCAGTGTCTGGCAGGTCGATTGCCGGGTGCTGGCCTCGAACGAGCGGCTGGTCAGTCTTTACGACCTGTCCGAGCGGGTCAGCGTCGCCAAGTCCCATGCCGATTTCGTCGCCAATGCCAGCCACGAACTGCGCACGCCGCTCGCCAATGTGCTGGGCTACGTCGAGACGCTGATGAATCCCAAGGCGGGCGGCGATGAAAGCGTGCGCCTGCGCTTCCTCGACACGATCCGGCACGAGGCGCAGCGCATGCAGTCGCTGATTTCCGATCTCATGTCGCTTTCCCGGATCGAGGCGGTGAAGCACGAAGTGCCCGCCGACCGTGTCGACATGGTTGCGCTCTCGAACGAGATCGGGGGCGAATTCCGCACCAGCGCGACGGTCACGGTCAAGGCGAACTGCGAAAAGGCAGTCATTGCCGGCGATCGCGGGCAGATCGGGCAAGTCTTGCGCAATCTCATCGACAACGCGCTGAAATACGGCAAGGCCGGCGGTCCGGTCGAGGTCTCGATCGAGGCGGCGAGCACCGGCTGGGTATTGCTTACCGTGCGCGACGAGGGCGAGGGCATCGCGCCCGAGCATCTGCCCCGCGTGACCGAGCGTTTCTATCGCGCCGACACCAGCCGCAGCCGGGCGGTCGGCGGCACCGGGCTGGGCCTCTCGATCGTCAAGCACATCGTCGAGCGCCACCGCGGCCGCTTCGACATCGACAGCCGCCCGGGAACCGGGACGACTGCCTCGATGATGCTTCCCTTGCGAGAGGAACAGCCGGCGGAGTAAGTCTGGCACCGCGGCGATGGAGATGCTTGCCCCACCGCCGCGGTAATCATCAGAAGTCCAGTTCGAAGCGGGTGCCGATGACCTGCGCGTTGTAGTCCCGGTCGCCCGAGGGCAGGGCCGTCGCACCGCTGTAGTCGAGCAGCGCATAGTTCACGTTGAAGCGCAGGTTCTGGATCGGCGACCAGATCAGGCCGACGATGTAGCCGTTCTGCGTTCCGCCCCGGATGTCGCGGCTGTTGAGGTCGAGCCAGTCGTAGCGCAGGTTGACCTGGATCGAGCCGATGCCGTCCTCACCCAGCGGGTGGGCCGGTGCAGATGACGTGAATACGCCGTCCTTGTAGCCCCGGCTGTCGCCCGAAGTGATGAAGTAGCCGACTTCGGCATAGGCGCCGCGGAACGTCACGTCGGGCTGGCCGATGCGGTTGGCGCGCTGGACGTGGACTTCGCCCACGCCGTGCCAGCGGCCCGAGATCGCCGCCAGTTCGAGGCCATAGTGGGTTTCATCCGAAAGGTTCATCGCCGGAGTGCCGATCAGGCGGGTATTGGTGGAGTGGACGAGCGGACGCTGGCGATAGCGCGTGGTGCTGTCTTCTAGACGGTTTAGCTTGCGCCAGTGCGCCGAGCCGCCGAAGTGCAGCTGCGTCTCGCCGATCTTCGGCGCGAAGACGAGGCGGCCATCGAAGCTGATGGAGTTGTTCTCATCGCCGCCGCTCGCTCCGTCGCTACTGTTGGAAAGCGCGTTGATGTCGTCGGTGAAGACACCCGCCTGCGCCAGCCACGGCCCGCGCGAATATTGCGCTGCCAGGCCAAGGCGGCGTTCGAAGTTGAAAGCATCGGTGAAGGCCGCGCGCTCCATGACGCTGCCGGTGGTGTCGCCGGTCAGTTCGTCGAGCGACTGGAAGCTGTTCTGGTTGCCGAGTGTGACCAGCCAGGGTCCCTTGGAATAGCTGAGATAGGTATCGACCAGGTCGACTGAGTTGTCGGAGAGTTCCAGCTCCAGCTTGTAGCCGAAGCCTGCACCCAGCTTGCCCTGCGCACCCAGACGGATGCGGCGCACCTCGTTCGAGAAGCCAAGCCCCTTGTCGGCAAGGCTCGAGGGGGCGGAAACGTAGTTGGCATCGGCCTGGATGCGGCCCTTGACCTTGAACTGCTTGTCGCCCTCGGTAAACTGGGGGCTGCCCTTCCATGCGATCTTCGTGCTGGGCTTGGCCACAGGCTGCTCGCTCGCAACCGGCGTTGCTGCCTGAATCGGTGACGTAGACGCAGGAGTGCCCGCATCGTTCGATGCCTGTGCGCCAGTCCCGTCCGCGCCAATGGCCAGACGGCTCTCAAGCGCTTCCAGGCGAGCTCGCAGCGCGCGAATCTCTTCGCGCATGGACTGCGCTTCGGCGTCCCCGATATCCTGCGCCATCGCAGGTGCAGGAAGTGCAGCGACAACGGCTGCAAGGGCGGTGGTGGCCAGCAATCGGCTCATTCTCATCAAACTCCGCATGGTTCCCCCGGGCATTCCCCGGCCCAGTGGGGACCGGCCTCTATGACCTTTCAGTGACACTTTGGTGACAAACATGACTGCAATGTAACAAAATGTTGACGGCGGAGGCCGGGGGTATGCCCCCCCTAACGACGGGCATCCGCGCAATCCCGTAGTTCTCCCAAAACGGGCAGACACAATTTGTAATTAAACGCGTGAACCAGCCGGTCGGAGCGATCGGTTCAAATCGTGGTTTGGTCCCAATCCTGAAGCAGAGCGTATTGTTGTTTTTGCATGGAAATCAATTCCGGGTCGCCGAACGAAATATAGTGGAAATAAAAGGACAGGTTCAGTGAGAAAATTACAGGCAATTTCGGCCCTGGCCGTTGCCGTGTCTGCCGGGTGGGCGCTTCCCGCTGCGGCGCAAGTCAGTAAGTCGGCGACAGTTCTGGAAGAACTGCAGGCCATGCGCGCCAAAATGGAAGTCATGGCGCAGCGTATCGACAATCTCGAATCTGAACTTGAACAGGCCAATGCCAAAGCCGAGGCCGCAAGCCAGTCGGCACAAGTCGCAAGGGCCGACGCCAGCACCGCCAGGAAATCCGCCGAAGAGGCCTCGCCCGTCAAGGTCGCCTGGAAAGGCGCACCCAAGTTCAGCGACGACAAGGGCTGGAGCTTCAAGCCCCGTGGCCGAATTCAGGTGGACATCGGCGGAACCGACGCGCCGAGCGGGCTTTCGAAGGGCGCCAATGCCTCGCTCGGCACTGCAACGGAGGTGCGCCGCGCCTGGTTGGGCTTCGAAGGGACCATGCCGGGCGGTATCGGCTATCGCTTCGATGCCGACCTGACCAATTCCAGCCTGGCACTGGCGGACGCCTACATCAGCTACAAGGCGAATCGGAACCTTACGCTCGTTCTGGGCAACCAGCGTCCCTTCACCGGGCTCGAGGACATGACCGCCGTCCTTAACACCACCTTCATGGAGCGCAGCAGCTTCAGCCAGGCCTTCGGCTTTGAGCGCCGCGTTGGTATCGCCGCGAACTACAAGACCAAGGACGTGCTGGTCGAAGCAGGCCTGTTTGCCGACGACATGTCGAGCATGAGCGCGGATACGGACAAGAGCTGGAGCCTCAACGGGCGCGTGGTCTTCATGCCCAAGCTGGGCAACGGCACGCTGCATCTGGGGGCCTCGGCCCAGTATCACGATCTCGCCGGTTCGGTTACAAGCACGCGCTATCGGACGCGGCCGTTCCTGCATACGGCGGACGTACGCCTGGTCGATACCGGCTCCATTACGGCCACCAGCGAGCGTCGTTACGGCGTTGAGGTTGCCTACATGACCGGGCCCTTCCATGCGGTCGTCGAAGGCAACGCGATCACGGCGGTGCGTCCCGGTCTCAGCAATCCGACCTTCAAGGGCGGCTACGCGGAAGTCGGATATGTCCTCACGGGTGAGAAGGCGCCTTACAAGGGCGGAATATTCGATCGGCTGAGGCCTGCCAAGGGAATCGACGAGGGCGGTATCGGCGCCATTCAGGTCAATCTGCGATTCGATCATCTCGATCTCAACGATTCAGACATCGTCGGTGGTCGCCAGGATACCGCGGGCGTGTCATTGGTCTGGGCCGCGACGAGCAATCTGCGCTTCACGGCCAATTACGGCCACCTGTGGTTGCGCGACGCAGCGATTACCGCTGACGGTGATGACAGCTACACCGCCGACAGCATGGGCATGCGCGCCCAGATCGACTTCTGACCTGCAGCAAGGGAAGCGCCGCCAGGATTTTGCTGGCCGCGCTTCCCTTGCAAGGCATTGTAACTACCCCTAGACCTGCCCCCGGTCGGCGCGCTTCGCCGGTCGGGGGCTGGCTCATTTTCGGGCCCAGTCGTCCGCGGTTGAAAACGGATGTTCTTTCCGTAATTTGAGGGGCAATCGTACAATGTCACTTCATCGTCATAGAAGTGTCATTGTACCCCAATAGGGGCGTCCCAGAATTGAAGCCCAAGGGGTATTGCCATGCATTCTACCAAGACGTTCTTCGTTGCCGCCGTCTCTGCGATGGCTCTCACCGCTTGCGGCGGTTCGGGTGGGGCGGGCTCCGGCGCGCGTGACCAGATCAAGGCCGTCGGCTCGTCGACTGTCTATCCTTTCGCTACCGCAGTGGCCGAAGCCTACGCCAAGGCGACCGGCGAAAAGTCGCCCGTCATCGAATCGACCGGCACCGGTGCCGGCATGAAGCTGTTCTGCGCCGGCGTCGGCGCCCAGCACCCCGACATCGAGGACGCCTCGCGCCGGATGAAGAAGTCCGAGTACGAGATGTGCCAGAAGAACGGCGTGACCGACATCGTCGAAATCCAGGTCGGCATCGACGGCATTGCCTTCGCCGAAGCCAAGAACGGCCCGGGCATGAAGCTCACCCCGACCGACATCTACAAGGCGCTGGCCGCCGACCCGTTCGGCAAGCCCAACACCGCCAAGACCTGGAAGGACGTCAATCCTTCGCTCCCCGACGAACCGATCCTCGTCTACGGCCCGCCGTCGACCTCGGGCACGCGTGACGCACTCAAGGAACTGATCCTTGAGGCCGGCTGCAAGACCGATCCGGCAATGGCGGCGCTCAAGGACAGCGACAAGGACAAGTACGAGGCGACCTGCCACGACATCCGTGAAGACGGTCCCTACGTCGATGCCGGCGAAAACGACAACCTGATCGTCCAGAAGATCTCGCAGAACCCGAAGGCCATCGGCATCTTCGGCTACTCGTTCCTCGAAGAGAACGCCGACACCATCAAGGGCATTCCGATGTCCGACGTCGAGCCGACCTACGAGACGATCTCGAACTTCTCCTACCCCGGCGCCCGTCCGCTCTACATCTACGTCAAGAAGCAGCACCTCGCCCCGATCAAGGGCCTCAAGGGCTACGTCGAGGAGTGGACCAAGCACTGGGGCCCCGATGGCGACCTCAAGGCGAAGGGCCTGATTGTCGCGCCGGAAGACGTGCGCGCCAAGAATGCCGAAGTCATCGCCAACATGACTCCGCTCGACCCCTCGGTCCTCAAGTAAGCGTGTAAACGGCCAGATATGATCTTCACTGCAGTCCTGCTGGCCGTTTTCGGCCTTGGCCTCGTCGGCTGGTTTGCCGCGCGGGCCAGGGCCAGGCTGCTCTATACCGGCCGGGGATCGATGCATTCGATGCCCGGCTACCATGGCTGGCACATGGCGCTGTGGATCGTGGTCCCGGCGCTGCTTGCCTGGGGCGTGTGGTCGGCGATCATGCCGGGCCTGGTCGAAAGCGCGGTCCTGGCCGATCCGGCTGCGGCCCAGCTTCCGCCGGACGACATGAACCGTGCGGCAATCCTTGCCGATGCCCGTGCCATCGCCGCCAATCCCGATGCCGTCGCCTTCAACCCGCTGTCCAACGCCCTGGCCGAGCCGATGCGCGCGGCCCAGCAGCGCTTCGGACTGATCGGAGCCCTGCTTGTCGTCATCGCGGCGCTGGCCGGCGGCGGCTATGGCTTCACCAAGATTCGTGCCGGCTTCAAGGCGCGCACGCAGGTTGAGCGCGCGGTTCTCGGGCTGCTGCTCGCCGCCTCGCTCATGGCGATCCTCACGACATTCGGCATCGTCGCTTCGCTGGTGTTCGAGGCTGGGCTGTTCTTCAAGGACGTCTCGCCCATCGCCTTCCTGACCGGTACCCACTGGGCGCCGGGCAATGCGGGCGGCACTGACCTTAACGACAATTTCGGCGCCGTGCCGCTGTTCTGGGGCACGATCTACATCGGCGCCGTCATCGCCATGCTGGTCGCCATCCCGCTCGGCCTGATGAGCGCGATCTACCTGACCCAGTACGCCTCGGGCCGCATTCGCAAGATCCTCAAGCCCGTGCTTGAAATCCTCGCGGGCATTCCGACCGTCGTCTATGGCTATTTCGCCGCGCTGACGGTGGCACCGATCATCCGCGACTTCGCAGGCTCGCTGGGCATGGCCAATCCCTCGACCGAGAGTGCGCTGGCCGCCGGCCTCGTGATGGGCGTGATGATCATTCCCTTCGTCTCCTCGATGGCGGACGATGCGCTGGCTGCGGTTCCCCGTGCCATGAGCGACGGTTCGCTCGCGCTGGGCGCCACCAAGTCGGAGACGATCAAGAGGGTGCTGCTGCCTGCCGCGCTGCCGGGCATCGTTGCCGGCGTGATGCTGGCGATCAGCCGTGCCATCGGCGAAACCATGATCGTGGTCATGGCCGCGGGTGCCGCCGCGCGACTTTCGGTCAATCCGTTCGATTCCATGACGACCGTGACCTACCAGATCGTCCAGCTGCTGACGGGCGACCAGGAATTCAACAGCCCCAAGACGCTTTCCGCCTTCGCGCTGGGCCTGGTGCTGTTCATCGTCACGCTGATCCTCAACATCATCGCCCTTCGGGTCGTGAAGCGTTTCCGGGAAGCATATGACTGACGCAGGCTGGCAATCGCCCGAGTTTACCCGGCGCCTGGCCAAGCGCCATGCTGCCGAGCGCCGGTTCAAGCGGCTCGGCTTCAGCGCCGTCGCCCTGAGCCTCGCCTTCCTGGCGCTGTTGCTCTTCATCATGCTGCGCAATGGTCTTGGCGGCATCGACTGGCAGTTCCTGTCCGGTTCGGATTCCACCAATGCCCATGTCGCGGGCGTCTGGGGCGCGACCAAGGGGTCGCTGCTGACGATGCTGGTCACCTTGCTGCTCTCGTTTCCGATGGGCGTGCTCGCTGCCGTCTATCTCGAGGAATTCGCGCCCAAGAACCGGCGCTGGGTGGAATGGGTCGAAGTCTCGATCAACAACTTGGCGGCGGTGCCGTCGATCATATTCGGCCTGCTGGGCCTTGCCGTGTTCATCAACACGCTGGGCTTTCCGCGCTCCTCGCCGCTGGTCGGCGGCCTGACGCTCGCGCTGATGACGATGCCGGTCATCGTCATCTCGGGCCGCAACGCGATCAAGGCCGTGCCCCCGTCGATCCGCGATGCCGCGTTGGCGATCGGCGCAAGCAAGGTGCAGACCGTGTTCCACCACGTGCTGCCGCTGGCCCTGCCGGGCATCCTGACCGGCACGATCATCGGCATGGCCCGCGCGCTGGGTGAAACCGCCCCGCTGCTGATGATCGGCATGCGCGCCTTCGTCGCCACGCCGCCGGGTGGGGTAACCGACCCTTCCAGCGTGCTGCCGATGCAGATTTTCCTGTGGTCGGACGAAATCGACAAGGCCTTCGTCCAGAACACTTCCGCCGCCATCATCGTCCTGCTGGTCTTCCTGCTGGCGATGAACGGCCTTGCGATCTACCTTCGAAACAAGTTCGAAGTCCGCTGGTAGGGACATGACCGAAACCAAGCTTACAGCCCGCAACGTCGACGTTTACTATGGTCAGAAGAAGGCCATCGACAACGTCTCTATCGATATCGACAACGGTCTCGTCACGGCATTCATCGGCCCTTCGGGCTGCGGCAAGTCGACCTTCCTGCGTTCGCTGAACCGCATGAACGACACGATTGCCGATGCCCGCGTGTCCGGCGAGATCCTGCTTGACGGCGAGGACATCTACGCCGCGTCGATGGATCCGGTCGCCTTGCGCGCCCGCGTCGGCATGGTGTTCCAGAAGCCGAACCCGTTCCCCAAGTCGATCTACGAGAACATCGCCTACGGCCCGCGCATCCATGGCCTCGCCTCGAACAAGGCCGACATGGACGTGGTGATCGAGCGTTCGCTGACCAAGGCCGGCCTGTGGGACGAAGTGAAGGACCGCCTGCACGATGCCGGCACCGCGCTTTCGGGCGGCCAGCAGCAGCGCCTGTGCATCGCGCGCGCTATTGCGGTCAGCCCCGAGGTGATCCTGATGGACGAACCGTGCTCGGCGCTGGACCCGATCGCGACGGCAAAGATCGAGGAGCTCATCGACGAGCTCAAGGAGAACTACGCGATCGTCATCGTGACGCACTCGATGCAGCAGGCCGCGCGCGTTTCGCAGCGCACCGCTTTCTTCCACCTTGGCAACCTTGTGGAGTATGGTGAGACCGACCAGGTCTTCACCAACCCGCGCGAGGAAAAGACCAAGGACTACATTACCGGCCGCTACGGCTGACAAGGAAATAGCCATGGTTGACCATACCGTTAAGGCCTTTGACTCCGAGATCGGACAGCTGCGTGGCCTCGTCGCCGAAATGGGCGGACTGGCAGAAGTGGCGATCCGCGATGCGATCCAGGCGCTGACCAATCACGACGAGGAACTCGCCGGGCAGGTCGTCGCCGCCGATGCCAAGCTCGACGCGCTCGAGGCGGAAGTGGATCGTCTCGCGGTGCGCACGATCGCCCTGCGCGCGCCGATGGCGGACGATCTTCGCGACGTCATCGCCGCGCTCAAGATCTCCGGCGTGATCGAGCGCATCGGCGACTATGCCAAGAACATCGCCAAGCGCGTCAATGCGCTCGACGGGCGCAACAAGGTCGAGCCGATCACGCTCGTACCGGCGATGGCCGAGATCGCCGAGGGCATGGTTCGCGACGTGCTCAACGCCTACGGCTCGCGCGATGCCGCGCTTGCCGTCGAAGTCATCCGCCGCGACCAGAAGCTGGACCAGTTCTACAACACGCTGTTCCGTTCGCTGCTGACGCACATGATGGAAAGCCCCTCGACCATCACCGTGGCGACGCAGCTGCTCTTCATCGCCCGCAACCTGGAACGCATCGGCGATCATGCGACCAATGTCGCCGAAATGGTCTACTACGCCGCGACCGGCGAATATTGCACCGAGCGCGACAGCCAGACCGATGACACAGGGGCTCCCGAATGAACCCGAATGTCCTTGTCGTCGAAGACGACCGCGCGCTGTGCGAACTGCTGACCTGGAACCTCAGCGCCGAAGGCTATGAGGTGCGGAGCACCGGCGACGGCGAGGAAGCGCTCCTGCTGGTGCAGGAACAGGCGCCCGATGCCATCGTGCTCGACTGGATGATCGAGAACGTGCCGGGCATCGAAGTCTGCCGCCAGTTGCGCAAGGACAAGGAAACCGCGCAGATCCCGATCCTCATGCTGACCGCGCGCGGCGAGGAAGAGGACATGATCCGCGGCCTCAAGACCGGTGCCGACGACTATGTCACCAAGCCGTTCAGCCCGCGCGAACTGCTGGCCCGGATCGAGGCGCTGCTGCGTCGCTCGCGGCCTTCGCTGGCCGGTAGCGTGCTGCAGTGGGGCGACATCGAACTCGATGCCACCTCCCACCGCGTCCGCCGTGGCGGTGAGCCGCTGCACCTCGGTCCCACCGAGTTCCGCTTGCTGCGCTACTTCATGGAGCGGCCCAATCGCGTCGTGTCGCGCCAGCAGATCCTCGACGGCGTATGGGGCATGGATTCCGACATCGACGAACGTACTGTCGACGTTCACATCCGCCGCCTGCGCAAGGCGATCAACCGCCCCGGCGAGACCGACCCGATCCGCACCGTCCGCGCGGCGGGCTATGCGATGGACGTCAACTGACGCCGATCCGGTGAGGCGAGGGGCCAGCGCTGGAATTGCGCGGCCCCGGCTTCTTGCTCTCTTGCTCACGGCGAAGCGGGCAACCCGCCCAGCTGCAACTCACACCCGGCTCAGGCTGAGCTTGTCGCCGCCCGTGCAGGTGGCGTGCCTATTCTGTTCAATCTTCGACGCGGCTGCTCAGGCGGCCGACAGCAGGTCGCGTTCGGCGTCGTCGGCCGCAGTCGAGATAGCGCTCAGGAACTGATCGGTTGCGCGCTCCCAGGAATAGAGTTCGCCCAGCAATGCTGCATCCTCGCGGCCGACCGTCAGGGCGCGGGTGATCGCGCAGGCGAGCGAATCGTCGACGGCTCCCGCCGGGCGCGGCAGACGGGCTTCCACGCCGCAACCGTCGCGCCCGAGAATGTCGGCAGGGCCGGTAACCGGAAAGGCCGCGACCGGTGTGCCGCAGGCCAGCGCCTCGATCACCACGAGCCCGAAAGTGTCGGTGAGGCTGGGAAACACGAAGCAGTCGGCGGCGCGGTACGCGCTCGCCAGTTCCTCGCCCGAAAGCGCGCCGAGGAAATGAACATGCGGATAGCGCCGGCGCAGGCTTTCGAGCGCCGGACCGTCGCCGACCACGACCTTGCTGCCCGTCACATCGGCATCGAGGAATGCTTCCAGGTTCTTTTCCGGCGCGACGCGGCCGACGTTGAGCAGGACCGGGCCGGGCAGGGCACGCATGGCCGGATGGCGCGCACCCTGGGGTGTGAATAGTTGCTGGTCGATGCCGCGGCTCCAGCGCCGCGTATGGCTGATGCCGCGCGATGCCAGCTCCCGTGCGAAGCTGCAGGTGGAGACGAGTACGGCGCGGCTCGGCGCATGGAAGCGCTGCATGATCGGCCAGAAGCGCTCGGCGCTGATCCCGGTGCGCACTGCGGCATATTCGGGAAAGCGGGTGTGGAACGCCGATGTGAACGGCACCCCGCGCGACAGGCACCAGCCGCGTGCGGCCCAGCCGATCGGGCCTTCGGTCGCGATGTGGACGATGTCGGGCCGGGTCCGGTCAAGCATCCGGCGCACCCCGAAGCGCGGCGCCATGGCGAGACGGATCGAGGCATAACCGGGCATCGGCAGGGTCAGGAAGTGTTCGGGCGTGACCCGGTCGACTTCGTGCCCCCGGCGCTGCAGCTCGTCGAGCGTCGCCGCGAGCGAGCGGACGACGCCGTTGACTTGCGGAAGCCAGGCGTCGGTCGCGAGCGTCAGCCTCACGCGCCGACCCTGGCCGTACTTTCCGCGGGGGCAGCCGCCCCGGCAGGGGTGGCTACAGGGGCTGCCTGGTCGTGGCCGCCGGTTTCCGCGATCCAGTCGATGATCGCGATTTCGCCGGAGAGGCTCTCGGCCAGCGCCGTGCAGCTTTCGACCCAGTCACCGTCGTTGTAATAGGTGATGCCGCCGAACTGGCGGATCTCGGCGCAGTGGATATGGCCGCAGACAACGCCGTCGAAGCCGCGGTTGATCGCCTCGCTCGCAACCGCTTCCTCGTAGCTGCACACGTACTGGACCGCGTTCTTGACCTTCTTCTTCATGTAGGCGGAAAGCGACCAGTACGGCATCTTCAGGCGCCGGCGCACGGCGTTGAAGGCGATGTTGGCGCGCAGCAGCATGCCGTATGCCTTGTCACCCAGGAAGGCGAGCCACTTGTGGTAGAGCACGACGCCGTCGAAGGCATCGCCGTGGGTCACCAGCAGGCGGCGCCCGTCGAGCGTCTCGTGCACCGCCTCCAGCACCAGTTCGACGCCGCCGAAGGTCAGACCGGCATAGTCGCGCAGCATTTCGTCGTGGTTGCCGGCAATGAAGACGACGCGGGTGCCCCGGTGCGCCATCTTGAGGATGCGGCGGATCACTTCGTTGTGGGCATCGGGCCAGTACCAGCCCTTGCGCAGCCGCCAGCCGTCGACGATGTCGCCGACCAGATAGAGCGTCTGGCATTCCACCGAACGCAGGAAGTCCACCAGCATCGCGGCATTGCAGCCGCGCGTGCCCAGGTGAACGTCGGAAATCCAGATGGTGCGATACTTTCGCTTGGGCCGAAAGCCCTTCGGGTCCGGCAAGTCGAGCCAGGCCGGAATCTTGCCGCTACGTTCGAGAAGACTGTCGACATCGGTCCGCATCAGAATGCTTCCCCCCGGTTGTTACCGATGTTTTTCTTCGCATTTTCCGGTTGCGCGGGCGTGACGGTTGCGGGTCAGTTTAATGACAGCGCCAGTTTTCACGCGCTTGTCATCGATATGTCACCCGTTCGTCACACTAGAGCGCCACTAACCCCAACGTATTGACAAGGCAGGGGGCAATGCGGCGCATCGACATTCTATTGGCAAGCGAACTGACCGGAGGGCTGGCGCCTTTCCGGCACGACGACTTCGAGGTCGTCCTCCATCGCTGGACCGATTTTGCCGAACTGCCGCTGATCGAAGGCGCGCTCTGGATCTTCATCGACTGGGTCCTGCCCGAGATGTCGGGTCTGGAGCTGTGCCGGCGGCTGCGTGCAGATGCGATCACCTCGCACGCGCATGTCACCATCGTGCTTGAGGAAGACAACGTCGAGGACCGCAAGCGCGCGCTGCGCATGGGCGCGGACGACTACATGGTCGGCCCGCTCACCCGCAATGCGCTGCTCGACCGGGTTCTGGGCGCGAGCCTGAGCGAACAGGACAGCGCCGGAATCCGGATTGTCGCGCAAGGGGACCTGACCGTCGATCTTGCCGCATTCCAGGCCCGCTGGCAGGGCAAGCCGATCTCGCTGATGCCCAACGAACTGCGCCTGCTGCGTTACTTCATCGAGCATCCCGGCCGGGTCTTCACCCGCACGCAGCTCATCGCCGCGCTGGGCAAGCAGGAACCGCCGGTGGACGAACGCACCGTCGATGTCTGGATCGGGCGCCTGCGCCGGGCCCTCAAGGGCGTGGGCGCAGGCAATCCTTTGCGCACGGTGCGCTCGCTCGGCTACGTCTTCGATACGCTCTGAGGCTCAGCCGAGCCAGCCCGCCGTCTGCGCCAGCAGCCACAGGCCGATCACCAGGAACAGCAGCGCGGCCACCATGCGCACGACATTGAGCGGTACCCGCTTGATGATCTCGTGCCCCAGGAACACCGCCGGCACGTTGGCTATCATCATGCCGATGGTGGTCCCGCTCATGACCGGCAGGACGCTCTGGAAGCGGGCGCCCAGCGCGATCGTGGCGAGCTGCGTCTTGTCGCCCATCTCGACGATGAAGAAGGCTATCGTGGTGGCCACGAAAGGACCGAAGCGGCTGGGCCTGGCTTCCTCGTCCTCGTCGAACGTGTCGGGGATCAGCGTCCAGGCGGCCATCAGGATGAAGCTGGCGGCCACCAGGTAGCGGAACCACTGGCCGTCGAGGAACGCGGCAGCCTGTTCGCCGACCAGCGCGGCCAGGAAGTGGTTGGCCAGCGTTGCAACGAAGATACCGGCAACGATGGGCCAGGGACGCTTGAACCGGGTGGCCAGGACGATGGCGAGCAACTGCGTCTTGTCGCCGATCTCGGCGAGGGCGACGACGGCTGTCGATGTGAGCAGGGCTTCCAAGGTATTCTCCGGGCCGGGCGACAGACAAGACAATAGCGTGGCAGAACCCGCCCGGCCGAGCGGAGCTGCAACGCCATTGGTCTCGCCCGAACGGTTGCCCGTTCTCCTGTGCGCCATGGTCTCTCGACCAAGTATGTTGACGACAGGGCACTGACGGTCCGCTTGCACGGACGCCAGCTGGCTACTCCCCAGATGACGGGGCGCGTCTAACCGCTCGCCGACCGCTTTGCAAGGCGCAGAAAAAGGGGCCCGATCGCATGAGCGACCGGACCCCGAGGTTGCCGTAGGAAGGGCAGGGACCTTCCCAGTGAGGATCAGGATCCTCGGGTCAGAACTTGAACGAGGCCGAAGCCGAGAAGGTGCGGCCCACCTTGTAGGTGTTGTAGTCCACCCGGCCGTCGACGAAGGACTGGTATTCCTCGTGCTTCCGGCCGGTCAGGTTGCGGCCTTCGAGCTTCAGCTCCACTTCCTTGCCGCCGACCATGAAGCCCTGGCGAAGGACCACGTCGATGGTCAGGCCCGGATATTCGAAGATGTCCGGCTGGCCCGAGTTCGCAAGGCCGCGGCTGACCGCGCGCTTGCTGGCGTAGTTGAACAGGATCGTCTGCTGCGAAAGGCTGTCGGTGTCTTCCAGGCCGATCTGCAGGTTGGCGATGTGTTCGGACTGGCCGGTCAGCGGGGCGCCGTCGACGAAGTAGTCGGTGGCGAGCGACGTGCCGGTGCCGGCGCCGTAGATGCGTACGACGTCGCTGTCGCTGACCTTCAGCTTGGACTTCGTGTAGGTGTAGTTGCCCATGAGCATCAGCCTGCGCGTTTCGAAGAACTTGCCGCCCAGGCTATCCAGGTAGAAGTACTTCTGCAGCTCCAGCTCGGCGCCGTAAAGATCGGCGGTCGGCGCGTTGGCGTAGGACGTGATGAAGGTTTCCGAACCGGTCAGGAAGGATTCGATCGGCTTGTCGATCTTCTTGTAGAAGGCGCCCACCGACATGCGCTGGTCGCGATCGAAGTACCATTCGTAACGGCCTTCGATATTGGTCAGCTTGCTGTCCTCGAGGAACGGGTTGCCCTGATAGGTGCGGTTCGTGTCGGGGTCGAAGTACGGTTGGTACAGCAGTTCGCGGAACTGCGGGCGGGCAATCGTCTTCGAACCGTTGAGGCGCACCTGCATGCTCGGATTGATCTCGTAGGTGAGCGTCAGGGCCGGCAGGAAGTACTCGTTCTTGAGATCGGTGGCCTTGCTGGGATCGGCTCCGATCGGGCGCAGGATGGTCGATTCCTTGGCATATTCCCAGCGCACGCCCAGATCGAAGGAAAGCTGGTCGGTCAGGGCGCCTTCGAGCTTGCCGTAAAAGGCGTGGTTGAGCAGGCGGGAATCGAACTGGGCGGTGCTGGCTTCGGGCTCGCGCAGCTCCAGGCCATAGTTCACGCCGAAGTCCTGCAGGTACCAGGTGCCCGGCTGCAGCAGGACGTCGAGGCGAAGCAGGCCGAAGTTGGAGATCTGCGTCTGGTCGCCGTTCGCGTAGATCGCGAAGGAACGCCGCGTGTTGGTGCGCGAATTGATCTGGTAGGCATAGCCGACGCTGCCGGTCCAGCCGGGGCTGAAGGTATGCGAAAGATCGACGCCGGCGGACCAGACGTCTTCGTTCAGGCGCGAGAAGGTGATCGTCGTCGGGTCCTGGTTGCCGTTGCCCAGGCGGTTGACGAAGTACTGCCCGTAGTTGTCGCTATCGACGTTGGTGCGCAGGTACTCGGCCTCGATCTCGAAGGGCGCGAGGCGCTTGGAGTTCGCGTAGCCGGCGCGCACGTCGATCGAGGTGTCGTCTGCCGGCTTGAACTCGCCGACGAACTGGGTGTCGATCAGCTGACGTTCGTACCAGGCCGTCGTCTGGTTCATGTAGTCGGCCTGGATGTTGTTCTCGCGCTTGCCCAGGCTCAGGCTGGTGTGCTTGACCGTGTCGTGGATGTAGACGTTGGTCCAGCGGATCTTGTTCTCACCCCATTCGAGGCCAAGGCCGAGCAGGCCGTTGCCGACGATGCGGTTGTCGGTGTTGACTGCGTTGAAGTTCTCGAACAGCTGGCTCGGTTCTGCCGTGGTGCCCTGCGCGCGCTGACGGATAATGTCCTTGGTCTGCGTCGTGTTCGAGTAGCTGGCGGCGGCGATCACGCCAAGCGTGGCGTCGCCGAGTTCGATCGCGGTGCCGCCGGTTATCCCGCCCGAGAAGTTCGGCTGGGTCTTGGTGTCCTTCTGGATGACGGCATTGCGGCCATTGACCAGAATTCCGCCAAGCTGCTTGGCGAGGTCACCGGTGGGATCGATGACGGTGTTGCTGTTGAAATAGCTCTGCAGCGACTTGGGAATGGAACGGTTGCCGTTGTCCCAGCCCGTCCAGTCGGTCTTGCTGCCATAGTAGCTGTAGCTGAGCTTGTTGGTGGTCTCGGTATCCCAGCCGAGGCCGCCGCTGACCGTGAGGAAGGTCTCGGTCGGGATGGCCTTGGTGGTGAGGTTGATGACACCGCCGCCGAACTCGCCGGGGAAATTGACCGAGTAGCTCTTCTGGACGAGCGACGAGGCCACGATGCTGGTCGGGAACAGGTCCAGCGGCACGACGCGCTTGAGCGGTTCGGGGCTGGGCAGCGGCGAGCCGTTGAGCAGGGCGAGCGAATAACGGTCGCCAAGGCCGCGTACGTAGACGTAGCCGTTGCCGACGACGCTGAGGCCGGTCACGCGGCCAAGGGCGCCGGCGATGTCGCCTTCACCGGTGCGTGCGATTTCCTGGGTGGAGAGCACCGAAATGACCTGCGGGGCGATGCGCTGGATGTTGCGATCGCGGTGGCCGGTGACGATGATCGCGCCGCCGGGCAGCGATACGTCCGGCGCGTCTTCCTCCTGGGTGGAAGTGTCTGCCTGATCGTTCGATGCGCTGTTGGCGTCATTGCTGGTCGTGGCACTTTCCTGAGCCGAAGCCATGGCAGGCGTCAGCATCGCGGTGGAAAGCAGCAGCAGCGAAACAAGCCGCGGCTTGGTCATTTGATGTCCCCCTGGAACAAGTATTT
Source organism: Novosphingobium sp. PY1 (assembly GCF_017312445.1). Taxonomy (NCBI): domain Bacteria; kingdom Pseudomonadati; phylum Pseudomonadota; class Alphaproteobacteria; order Sphingomonadales; family Sphingomonadaceae; genus Novosphingobium; species Novosphingobium sp. PY1. The sequence goes on from NZ_BLTI01000004.1 coordinate 588,412, forward strand.
ATGCGAAGAGGGGGACGGCCGAATTCGGACCGCCCCCCCTTGTCGTCAGTTATGGGCGGCCGGATCAGGTGGTCGGCAGAGCCGTGCAGCTTTCACCCGAACCGAAGTTGGCGGTCGCGTTGTCGCAGGTCCAACCCTTGTACCAGGTGTCGCTCGAGTCCTTCACGGCGCCGATGTAGGTGACTGCATCGAAGAAGCTCGAGAGCGTCTTGATGTCGGCGTAACCGGCCACGCCGGCTTCGTTGGTGCCGTTGACGAAGGTGCTCGAAAGCGTCGAGGTGAAGGCATCATCGTTCAGGTTGGTGCCCGAAGCGAACTGCGAAGCCGAGTAGCCCGAAGCGTTCGTGCCGCTGTCGATGTACTTGGTCGAACCGCAGGACATGACGGTCGAGTAGGCCTTCAGCGTCGCCGGGGTGGTGCCCGAGCCGTTCAGGCGCAGACATTCGTTGTTCGGCGTGTTGATGATGCCGTTGACCCAGGTGATGTCCGAGTTGCCGCGGATCAGTACCGAAGCCTGGTCGTTCGATTCGTTGTTCGAGCTCGAGCTGGGCTGGACGCCGGTGAAGTTGGCGATGACGGTCTTCTGACGCGGGGTGTCGGTTTCGGCACCGTTCGAGTCGATTTCCATCAGCGCGTCGCCGCCGCCGTCACGCTGCAGCAGCATGACATACTGGAAGTAGCCTTCCAGGCCGGTGTCGAGGTCAAGGCTGTCATCGTCGGCGTTGACCGAGATGTAGTGCTTGAACTGGACCTTGCCGCCGAAGAATTCGGCACCGTCGTCCGAGCTGTTGACCGACTGGAAGTAGTCGAGCGTGGTGCCCGAGCCGACGCCTTCGGCGGTCAGCGACTGCAGTTCCTTGCCGTTGCTCAGGACATAGCCCGAGTAGCGGATCTGGACGTACTTCATGGTGCCGGCGTTGTAGGCGTTGTCCTGACCGCCGAAGACGGCCTTGTTGACCGCGCCTTCGGTGTCGCGCTCACAGGTCTTCGCGGCGGTCGAGCCGTAGTTGCAGTCGGTCACGATGCCGCGGCCGAGCAGCACGACGCCGCCCCACTGGCCCTGCGAGCTGTCGTCGTTGGTGCCGACGACGTTCTGGCGGCTGGTGAAGATGATCGGCTGCGAGGCCGTGCCGACGGCATTGATCTTGTTGCCGCGGTTGACGGCGAGCCAGGCGGCTTCCGAACCGTTTTCACCGTAGATGATGACGCCAGGATCGATCGTCAGGGTGACGTCGGTGTCGGCGGTCAGCGAACGGCCGTTGCAGCTGGCAGTGGTGGTGGTGAAGGGCGAACCCGAAGTCGGGGCCGAGAAGCCGCCGTCGCAGCCGACGTCGACGCGGCCGTTCAGGCGATAGACGACGCCGGCGACCTTGGGCAGGCTCGAGCTGACGTCGACCAGGGCGGGAAGGGTGCACACGCGCCACGAACCTTCGGGGCCGGAGATCGTGCCGCTGTCGGTCAGGCCGCCGGTGGCGTTGAAGGTGGGGCAGCTGTCAGCCGCGACGACGGTGCCGGAACCCGAAGTCGGGGTCGGGGTCGGAGCGGGCGTCGGGTTGTTGATCGTGATGCCGCCAGCACCCGGCGACGAGATGTCGTCGGCGCCGCAACCGGCAAGAGCAAGTGCGCTGCAGCCAACCAGCAGCAGACCAGAAATTTTCTTCACGTGAGTTCCCCCGTTTTTCAGGTCGGACGAAGCGGCGAATCCGCCTTCGTTGAGGGGCCGTTTAGGATGAGGGGGTGACAGTTTGTTGGCGATCCAATGACAGAAATATGCACTTATGTGACGGGGATATGACCGTTATTCGATATCGACCGGACCATGGCTTGCGACTCGCCCTTATCGGGGCGATTCACAGCCAGATTGCAGTTTTATGACAGTCCCGTCATTTTCTTGAGGTCGCGGGTTTTTCCGCAGAAGATGCACTCATCGCAAGAATGTCCGGGAGAGTTGCATGTCGCTATCCATACTCGTCGCAAGTGTCCTCATGGGGCAGTCGGCCTTTTCGCTGACGCTCGAAGTTCGTCCCCAGGACGAAGTCGATGTCGCTTATGAGGAGCTGGCGGCCGGGAAGAATGAAGAGGCCATCGCCAAGCTGCAGCGCATGGGCGCTGCGCAATCGAACGATCCTGCGGCCCTGATCAATCTGGGGACCGCCTATGCCCGCGTCGGCATGGCCCAGCAGGCCATGGTCAGCTACAAGGCCGCGGCGGCCAGCCCGGAGCGCTACGATCTCGAACTGGCGGACGGTTCCTGGATGGATTCGCGCTGGGCCGCCCGCACGGCCATGAAGTGCATCGCCACCGGCCAGACCCTGGCGGTGCGCTGATCGCCTCCAAATCCTGATTTCAGGGCCGGGGCCGCGCCCCGGTCGACAACCGGCAATCGCACGCTGGCCTTTCGGGTAACACTTTATAATAATGGTCGCCAGTATAGTGGGGCCGTCGAGGAGGGCCGGCGGCCTTTGCTACGTACCTGAAACAGTGACTGGCGATTGCAATATGACTGTCTCTTTAGCCGTCTCATCGTCACACACTTGTCATCATGGTGGCGCACTTGGCCCTCACACGGAGGGCATGGTGATTCGAGATTCTATCATTCGCACCCGCACTTTTAGCGGAATTTCGAAGGCTTTCGCCGCGTTCCTCGCGGCCATGGGCCTCGCACTGACGCCGAACCTGGCCAGTGCGCAGACCGTGACGACGCAGGATCCGGCCGGCAGCGGCCCGATCGTCGCCGCGCTGGGCTGGCTGCAGGGCACACTGCTCGGCAATGTCGCTACCGCGGTCGCGGTCATGGCGGTGGCGGCCGTCGGCTTCATGATGCTGACCGGCCGCATGAACTGGCGCTTCGGCGCGACCGTCATCATCGGCTGCTTCGTCCTGTTCGGCGCCGGTGCGATCGTTTCCGGCATCCAGTCGGCGGCGGGCTGAGGGCGCGGCTGATGAGCCTGGCCCGCTATCCCGTCCATCGCGCGCTCACCCGGCCGCAGATGTTCGCCGGGGTGACATACAGCTTCTTCATCATCAATGCTGCGGTGACGACGGAGATCTTCCTCATCACCAAGAGCTTCTGGGCGCTGCCTGCAGCGCTCGCGATCCATGGGGTCGGATACCTCGCATGCTTGCGCGAACCCCGGGTATTCGACCTCTGGATCGCCAAAGTTAGCAAGTGCCCGCGCGTTGCCAACTGGCAGCGCTGGGGTTGCAACAGTTACGCACCCTGAGATCGATTCGGGGGGTGGGGAGTACAGACATGGCGCCAAAGACGAAGTCGCGACGCGCAATCCCGGGCCTGAAGGGCTGGGCCGGCAAGGAAGCCCTTGTCGGCGACCGGCTGCCCTACCAGGCGCTGGTGGACGAGAACGTCGTGCTGCTGCGCGACGGTTCGGTGATGCTGTCGCTGATGGTCCCGGGCCTCGCGTTCGAAACTGCCGATACCGACGAGCTGAACGCCCACGTCGCCACCCGTGAAGTGCTGCTGCGTTCCTCGCTCGATGCGCGTTTCGTGCTGTACCACCACGTGATCCGCCGCCGCGTCGAGATCGAGTTGGAAGGTCACTTCGACGATCCGCTTGCGGCGCACATCGATTCGCGCTGGCGGGCCCGCACCGGTTCGGGCGCGCTGTTCGTGAACGACCAGTTCATTACCCTTGTCCGCCGCCCCGCGCGCGGCAAGGCGGGCTGGGCCGACAAGCTGTCCCGCATGATGAAGCGCAAGGGCGGCGAGGCGGTCGAGGCCGATCCCGCCGACGTGCGCTCGCTGCGTGCCGCCGCCAGTGCGATGGTCGCCTCGCTCGGCTCCTACGGCGCGCGCATGCTGGGCGACTACGACACCGCCAAGGGCCAGTGCTCCGAGGTCCTCGAACTGCTTTCGGCGCTCTACAACGGCGAGATGCGGCCCGTACGCCGCCCTGCCGAGGGCACCGATATCGGCCATATGCTGCCCTATCGCCGGATCAACTTCGGCATGGACGCGCTGGAACTGCGCGGGGCTTCGAATGCCTCGTTCGCCTCGGTCGTCAGCCTCAAGGACTATCCCGATTCGACCGCTCCGGGACTGACTGACGCCTTGCTGCGCCTGCCCTGCGAGCTGGTCCTGACCGAGACATATGCGCCTTGCGACCGCCAGATCGCGCGTGAACGCATCGATCTTGCGATCCGCCGCCTGCGTTCGGCGGACGAAGAAGCGATGGCCGAGCGCCGCGAAATGGCGAGCGCCCGCGATTCGCTCGGCACCGGCGCGGTCGGTTTCGGCGATCATCACCTCTCGGTGCTGGTGCGTGCCGATTCGCTGGAAGGCCTCGATGAAGTGACCGCGATGTGCGCGGCCTCGCTGGCCGATGCCGGTGCCGTCGCCGTACGCGAGGAAGTCAATCTCGAGCCCGCCTTCTGGGGCCAGCTTCCCGGCAACGAGGGCTTCATCGTCCGCCGCGCGCTGATTTCCAGCGCCAACATGGCCTGTTTCGGCAGCCTGCACGGCTTTGCGATGGGCCAGGCGAGCGGCAATCACTGGGGCGATGCGGTGACGCTGCTGTCGACCACCAGCTCGACGCCGTTCTTCTTCAACTTCCATCAGGGCGACCTCGGTAACTTCACTGTCATCGGTCCGTCAGGTTCCGGCAAGACGGTGGTCATGAACTTCCTCGCCGCCCAGGCGCAGAAGTTCGCGCCGCGCACGATCCTGTTCGACAAGGACCGCGGCGCCGAAGTCTTCCTGCGCGGCATCGGCGGCACTTACAGCCGCGTCGCCGCCGGACATCCGACCGGGTTCAACCCGCTCTCGCTGCCCGACACCGCCACCAACCGCGCTTTCCTGCGCGATTGGCTCGGCGTCCTGCTTTCGGCCAACGGCCCCGAGGAACTGGCGACGATCGCCGGCGCGGTCGATGCCGCCTATGCCAACGATCCGAGCCTGCGCCGCCTCTCGTATTTCCGCGAGTTGCTGGCCGGTTCGCGCCGTCCGCAGCCGGGCGACCTCGCGTCGCGGCTCGATGCCTGGATCGGCGGGGGCGAGCATGGCTGGCTGTTCGATAACCAGCAGGACCGGCTCGACCTTTCGGCTCGCGTGCTGGGCTTCGACATGACCGCGCTGCTGGAAAGCCCGCGCCTGCGCACGCCGGTGATGATGTACCTGTTCCACCGGATCGAGGAACGCCTCGACGGCGAACCGACGATGATCCTGATCGACGAGGGCTGGAAGGCGCTCGACGACGAGGTTTTCGCCGCGCGCATCCGTGACTGGCTCAAGACCCTGCGCAAGCGCAACGCGCTGGTCGGTTTCGCGACCCAGTCCGCGCGCGATGCGCTCGACAGCAAGATTGCCACGGCGCTGGTCGAGCAGACCGCGACGATGATCTTCATGCCCAATGCGCGCGCCCGCGCCGAGGACTACTGCGAAGGCTTCGGCCTGACCCACCACGAACTCGACGTGATCCGCACGCTGCCCGCGCATTCGCGCTGCTTCCTGATCCGCCAGTCCGATGCCTCGGTCGTGGTCCGGCTCGACCTTGCGGGAATGCCCGAGGTTCTGACCGTCCTGTCAGGGCGCGAGAGCACGGTGCGCAAGCTCGACACCTTGCGTGAGCGCTATGGCGACGATCCGGCCGCATGGTACCCGGTACTGACCGGGATGACCTGGCCGGGCGACGCCGAGGATGGAGCCGCCTGGATCCAGGCGGCCGAGTGAGCGGGCGATGAGCGGCACCTGTCAGCAACTCGCGGAAGTGGCTTCGGCCGGCGTCGCACCGGCACTGCGCGCGGTCGACTGCATGGCCGGCGAGACGATTTCCTCGGCCTTCGCCCGCCTGTTCGGTGCAGACGGCGCGCTTGCGCCGGTGCTGACGATCCTGCTCACGCTCTACATCGCTTTCTTCGCCTTTTCGCTCATCACCGGCCGTTCCACGCTCGGCATCTCGGCGCTGACGCCGCGGATGCTCACGCTCGGTCTGGTGCTGACTTTCGCGACGAGCTGGATCGCCTACCAGAACGTCGTGTGGAACCTCGCCATCGGCGGGCCCGACTGGATCGCCTCGATCCTGATGGGGGCCAAGGGTTCGGCGACGCAAATCTTCGGCGACCGTATCGACATCGTCTTCCAGGCCATCGGCGAGGCATCGCAAAACGTCAGCAATGGCGCGGGCGGTGAAGGCGGAGCGCAGGCGCAGGCCGCCGCGCAAGGGGGCATGTTCACCCCGACCAGCGTGATGTGGCTGGGCGCGCTGATCCTGCTGCTTGGCACTGTCGGCATCCTGCTGACCGCGCGCATCGCACTGGCGGTTCTGCTGGCGCTGGGCCCGATCTTCGTTGTCATGGCGCTGTTCGGCGGCACCCGCGGATTGACGGCGGGCTGGCTGCGCGGGGTCGTGCTGACCGCGGTCACGCCTCTCTTCGTGGTGCTGGGCGGGGGTATTTCGCTCGAACTGCTGGTGCCTATCGTCGCCAAGCTGGTGCAGGGCGCGCAGCTCGGCGAGATCGACGGTCGGGCGGCGATGGCGCTGTTCCTCGTCGCTGCCGTGCACATGGCGCTTATGGGCATGGTGCTCAAGGTTGCCGGAACGCTGGTCTCGGGCTGGAATGTCTTTGGCCTGGCCGGAGCGGGCTCTTCGGGCAAGTCGCGGGCCGACGCCGGATATGCCGCTGCGCAGACCTATGCCGCGCCTGCACCCGCCGCGCCGCTGCTTCCGGCGCAAAGCCGTACCCCGGCGGTTTCGGCCGCAAGCGCTGCGGCCATGCACGAATCCACGCACGGCGGCGGCTCCGAAGCGGGCCGCTCGGGCGATCGCCGCACCGTCGTGACGCAAGTGACGGGCGGCGGTGTCGAGCCGGTCGGCCCGAGCAGGGACGCGCGGGCGCGCGGCATCGGCAGCCGCTTTCGCAGCGCATCAAACGATACCGGCCGGATGCCGGCAAAGGAGAAGATTCGATGATCCGCCACAAGGCACGGGGCCTCGCCTCCGCACTGTTGGCCCCCGCAGCGCTCGCGCCCGTCCTGCTGGCCCTCGCCACACCGGCCATGGCCGAGGACCCGCGGCTGGTCGATCATCCTTATGACGAAAACGAAGTCGTGCGCATCGACGGCAAGGCCGGGGTGCAGGCGACGATCGCTTTCGGCAAGAACGAGGCGATCGAGAACGTCGCGGTCGGGGATTCGCAGAAGTGGCAGATCACGCCGAACAAGCGTGCAGACCTGCTCTTCGTGAAGCCGTTGGAGGCCAGCGCGCGTACCAACATGACCGTGGTGACCAATCGCCACACCTATTTCTTCGACCTCGTCGCTGCGCCCCGCGCGAAGCCGCTCTACATGCTGCGCTTCACCTACAAGGACGAACCGCAGGATGCACCGGTCCCGGGCAGCGAGGGGCTTGAGGGCCTGCAGCCCGCCGAGCGCGCGCTGGCAGAGGGCGACCCCATGGCGCTGCCCGCCGATCCGGCGGCCCTGAACTTCTCGTGGAAGCGCACCGGCTCGGCCAGGCTGCAGCCGACACGCGTCTATGACGATGGCGAGCAGACCTACCTGCTCTGGCCCGAGCGCACGTCCGTTCCGGCCATCCTGATCAAGAACGAGAAAGGCGATGAAGGCCCGGTCAACTATGCGGTGCGCGGGTCGACCATCGTCCTGGCCGAAGTGCCCAGCCTGATCATCCTGCGCTCTGGCAAGGCCACGGCCGAACTGGAACGCACCGGTGAAGTCCGCACCAGCGCGGCGGTGGCCGCAAACACGCCCGACGCCGGCTCGACCGCGGCGTCTTCGAAGGGGAACTGAGACATGGCGCCCAATTCTTCCCTGCGCGAACGCTTCGACAATGCAGCCCAGGACGACCCGCGCGAAGGCGAGGGCGCACAGGTCATCGACCTGGCGACCCGCAATGTCCTGCCGCAGGTCAGCCAGCGCAAGAAGGGCGACGGCTTCGGACTTGCCGCCGGTGTCCTGATCGTCGCGGCGCTGGGCGGCGTGACGCTGTGGACCATGGACGCGGCGCGCAACGGTGCACCGCAGCAGGCGCCTGCGCCGGCCGTCAATCCCAATGAGGTTCCGGCTGCGGCCCCGGCTCAGGCCGCGCAAAGGCCGGCCCCGGCGATGCCCGCGCCGCAGCCTGCCCCGGCGCCGCAACCGGTTCTCGCCGCGCCGCCCGCGGCCAACCTCGGCGCCGCCACTGCATCCAATCCCTACGCCAGCCCGACCGTCGTCTTCGATTCCAGCGGCTCGGGCGCCGCGGCACCGGTTGCCGGCCCGGCCGATGGCAAGGGCACCGGCAATGCCAACGACGATTTCGCCGCCCGCGTCGGCGGGACCGGCACGACCGCGGCAGCCGCGCGCTCGTTCGATCCCTCGACCACGGTCACGCAGGGCACGCTGATCCCGGCAGTGCTGGAAACCGCGATCGATACCGACGTGCCCGGCTACGTGCGCGCCATCGTCTCGACCGACGTGCGCAGCTTCGATGGCAAGCACGTCCTCGTGCCCCGTTCCTCGCGCCTGATCGGCCAGTACAAGAGCGGCTTGTCCGCAGGTCAGAAGCGCGCCTACGTGATCTGGAGCCGCCTGATCCGTCCCGATGGCGTTTCGGTGAACCTGGGATCGCCTGCGATTTCCTTCGGCGGCGAAACCGGCCTGCCGGGCAAGGTGAACAGCCACTTTTTCGAACGCTTCGGTTCGGCGATGCTGCTCTCGGTGGTCGGCGGACTGACGACGATTGCTTCGGGCGGAACCGGCGTGGTGATCTCCGGCGGCCAGTCCGCAGCGGCCAGCGCCGTGCAGTCGGGCGCGACCATCGGCCCGACGATCCGCGTGCGCCAGGGCGAGCCGATCCGCGTCTTCACCGCCAAGGACCTCGACTTCAGCGAGGTCCAGTGATCCATTATGGCAGACGTCCTTCCCCTGCAGCCGGACCGCGCGGCGCCCGTGTCTGAGTTCGAGGCCGAACTCGATCCGCAATTGCCGCGCAGCGTCTATCTCGACGCTTATCTTGCGCCGCTGCGCCACTGGCTCGACCGCGAGACGGTGACCGAGATTCTCGTCAACCGACCGGGCGAAGTCTGGGTGGAAGACGCTGCCCATCCGGGCATGCAGCGCATTGCCCTGCCGGAAATGGACAGCCGGCTGCTGCAGCGCCTTGCAGAGCAGGTGGCGCGCATCAGCCATCAGGGCATCAACCGCGAACACCCGCTGCTTTCCGCGACGCTCCCGGCTTATGGCGGGCAGAGCGGCGCGCGCATCCAGCTCGTCGGGCCGCCGGCCACGCGTGCCAACTGGGCACTGGCGATCCGTCGCCATCGCCTGCTGGAACTGCCGCTCGATGCCTACGATCGCGGGCCGATCCCGGCCCCTGTCGAAGAAGCGATGCCCGATCCGCTGGCCCAGCCGATCGCGTTCCTGCGCGAAGCGATCCGTCGCCGCCGGACGATCCTGATTTCGGGCGGAACCTCGACCGGCAAGACGACCTTCCTCAACGCCATGCTGTCCGAAATTCCCGCGCATGAGCGCGTCGTCCTCGTCGAGGATACCGCGGAACTGCGCCTGCCCGGCGCGAACGGCGTGGGCCTGATCGCGGTGAAGGGCGAACTGGGCGAGGCCAAGGTCTCGGCCAACGACCTGCTGCAGGCCGCGCTGCGCCTGCGCCCGGACCGCATCGTCCTGGGCGAACTGCGCGGCAACGAGACGGTGAGCTTCCTGCGCGCTATCAACACCGGCCACCCCGGTTCGTTTTCGACCGTCCACGCCAATTCGCCGCGCGGTGCGCTGGAGCAGATCGCGCTGATGTCGATGCAGACCGGCATCGGCCTGACCCGCGCCGAGACGCTGGAATATGCAGCTTCGGTGATCGACATCGTTGTCCAGCTCGACCGGCGCGAAGGCAAGCGCGGCATCAGCATGATCGCCGAGAGCCAGACGCTGGTGCATTGAAATTCGCGGCCGGTGCCGGTCGTGATCCGTCTCTGACCTGCCGGTATGTCAGCTCGCGGCGAGTGCCTGCGTCTCGTTGCGACCGCAAACCATGACGCTCCATTCCAGCTTGAGCCATTCGGCCAGCGCGCGCAGGTCTTTGCCGATTCCCGCGCTGTAGAGTGCCTGTACCGTTTCATCGAGCGAGAGCACGAGGCGGCCCCCTTCGAGGGTGAGCGAGCTGTGTTCCAACGCCAGCGGCGTGCAGCCGGTGAGGCGGCGGCACAGGCGCACGGCAAGGCCCCAGGTGATGCCGCGGTCGAGGTCGCTGCGGTCGGCGAGCTTGCAGAACTGCTCGGGAATTTCGGTCAGGCCAGAATTGGCAAAGACGGTCATGGCCATCATGGCGCGCCCGCGCTTGTCGAGGCCGATCCAGCGCTTGCGCAGCGCCCAGGTCATGGCTTCCTCCGTACGCATGTTGGGCTCGGTACGCATGGCCGCCAGCGCGAGCAGGGTGGAAGCCTTGCGCAGATTGCCTTCGCCGGGGGCGTCCTCGCAAACCTGCGCGGTCCACGCGGTGACGGCCGTGGCGGCCTTGGGCGAGGCGAAAGCGCTGCGGGCAAAGCCGCTCACGCTCGCCAGCATCGGGTCCTGGGCCTTCATCTCGTCCGGCAGGTGCTGGAACAGCAGGCCCTCGCGCAGGCCCCACGATGAGAAGATCAGGCGCGAGGGCGCGGTCTCGTCGATGAGCTGGGCCAGCAGGGCCGCCGCATCGGGGAGGGTTGCCATGCGCGAATTGGTAATGCGCGGGTCGGCTTTCTCGAGCTTGCCCTTTTCGAACTTGCGGCACAGCTTGAGCGCTTCCTGGGCCGAGATCTCGAAATCGTGGGGATCGTCGAGCGGCCAGTCGATCTCGCGCATCGCCTGCAGGGCGAGCGCGCGCCACGACCCGCCGACGATGTAGAGCGGCTGATCCTTGCCCCGTTTCCATCCGCGCTCGGCAAGGGCGGCGCGCACGGTTTCGGCAAAGCTGTCCGGTCCCGCTGCGCGCAGGTCGGGCAGGCGCAGGGTGCCGAAGGGCAGGGTGATGCCGCCAGGCAGGACCTCGCCGTCGATCTCCACAAGCTCCAGGCTGCCGCCCCCGAGGTCGGCTGCGATGCCCTTCGCGCCGGGGAAGGCCGCGATCACGCCGGTCGCACTCGTGCGCGCTTCCTCGTCGCCCGAAAGCAGGCGCGGCGAGAGCCCGTAGCTGCGCACTTCGGCCAGGAATTCAGGGCCATTGGAAGCATCGCGCGCGGCCGCCGTGGCAACGCATTCGATGTTGTCCACCTGCATCAGCCGGAGCAGCTCGGCGAAGCGGGCGAGCGCGGACAGCGCCGTGCGCATCGACTTTTCGGAGATCGCCCCGGTCTTGCCCATGTCCTTGCCGAGGCGGGCATTGACCTTTTCGTTGAGAATCACGACGGGTGCGCGCGCCGGGCCGTTATAGACCACCAGACGCACGGTATTCGACCCGATGTCGATGATCGCGCGCTTCTCGCTTGTGTGGCTGATGCTGTTCATTCTGACTGGACGAATCGCATGGCCCCGGGTTCAGGGGCCCGTATGTCAGATATTACCGCGTCGAAGCGAGAGCTTTGGTACCTTTCGTCCACTGGCAATCGATGCACCGCGTCCTGACAGCGACGGATTGGTCATGAAATAGCGATGGAGATTGAAGGGGTTGTCGCTTTCGCCGACCCTTTCGTAGTGCCCGTCGGGTTCAAGCATCCAGCTTTGCTCGGTGTCGAGCAGGTTGGCCAGCATGACCTGGTCGAGCACCTGGTCGTGAACGGTCTTGTTGCGCATGGGCACCATGACCTCGACGCGGCGGTCGAGATTGCGGCTCATGCCGTCGGCAGAAGTGATGAAGACGTGGGCCTTGCGGTTGGGCATTTCCGCGCCGTTGGCGAAGGCCCAGATCCGCACGTGCTCAAGGAAGCGACCGATCACCGACTTGACCATGATGTGTTCGGAAAGACCGTGAATGCCGGGGCGCAGGCAGCAGATACCGCGCACCACCAGCATGATCTCCACGCCCGCCTGGCTGGCGTCGTAGAGCCGGTCGATCAGTTCGGGGTCGGTCAGCGAGTTCATCTTCGCCCAGATCGCGGCCGGCTTGCCTGCGGTGGCATTGGCAATTTCGGCATCGATGCATGCGTAGAGCCTCGCACGCAGCGAGATCGGCGATATCGCAAGCACCTCGGTGGTCTTGGGCTCGACATAGCCGGTGATGAAGTTGAACAGGCGCACCGCATCGCGCCCCGCAGCCGGATCGGCGGTGAAATAGGACAGGTCGGTATAGATGCGCGCGGTGATCGGGTGGTAGTTGCCGGTGCCGAAATGGCAGTAGGTGCGATGCCCTTCGCCTTCGCGGCGCACGACCATCGAGACCTTGGCGTGGGTCTTCCAGTCGACGAAGCCATAGATCACCTGGACCCCGGCGCGTTCCAGCTGGCTGGCCCAGAGCAGGTTCTGCTCCTCGTCGAAGCGGGCCTTGAGCTCGACGACGGCGGTGACCGACTTGCCGGCCTCGGCCGCGGCGATGAGCGCCGAGATGATCGCCGACTGCTTGCCCGCACGGTAGAGCGTCTGCTTGATCGCCACGACGTCGGGGTCCTGCGCGGCCTGGCGCAGGAAGTCGATCACCACTTCGAAGCTTTCGTAGGGGTGCTGGATGACGATGTCCTTCTCGCGAATGGCGGCGAAGATGTCGCCGTCATGTTCGAGAATGCGTTCGGGATAGCGCGGCGAATAGGGTTCGAACTTCAGTTCGGGCCGGTCTTCGTCGCAGATCGCGGAAAGGCCCGAGAAACCGATGATTCCCTCGGTCTTCATGATCAGCGCGCGGTCAAGGCCGAGCTGGTTGCGCAAGAGGTCCTCTGCGGCCGGATCGAACTTGCCCTGCAGTTGCAGGACGATGACGATGCCGCGGCGCCGGCGCTGGATGGCGGTACGGTAATAGCGCACCAGATCCTCGGCATCTTCCTCGATCTCGATGTCGCTGTCGCGCAGGATGCGGAACACGCCGTGGCCGTTGACGGTAAAGCCCGGGAAGATCTGGTCGGTGTTGCGGCAGATCAGGTCCTCGATCGAGATCCAGGCCGCTTCCTCGCCGGGAATGCGCACGAAGCGCGGCAGCGAGGAGGGGATCAGCACCATCTCCATCACCGGGGAATCGTCGGCCTCGCGGGTCAGCGAGAACAGCACGCCGATCCCCTGGTTGGCGACGAAGGGGAAGGGATGCGCGGGGTCGATCGCCTGCGGCGTGATCACCGCCATGATATGTTCGAGGAAGTAGTCGGTCAGCCAGGCCTCACCCGCCTTGTCGAGCGGCTCGTCGCCGATCACGCGCACACCGGCATCGCCCAGCAGGCGCTTGAGTTCGCTCCACGCTTCCTGCTGGACCGTTTCCAGCTGCAGCACTTTTTCGTGGATCGCGGAGAGCGCCTGTGACGGCGTGGCGCCGTCGATGGAGATTTCCTCGATCTGGCGGCGGACCTGGCCGGCGATGCCGGCGACGCGCACCATCAGGAATTCGTCGAGGTTGCTGCCCGAGATCGAGAGGAAGCGCAGCCGTTCCAGCAGCGGATAGTTGCGGTTCGTTGCTTCGGCGAGGACGCGCTCGTTGAAGGCCAGCCAGCTTAGTTCGCGGTTGAAGTAACGCGCAGGCAAAGTCGCCAGCTTCGAATTGTCGCAGCTTTCCGAGATTTCGACCGATTCGCTTGCCTGAAGCATGTTTTCCTTGTTCATCCCGTACTGACTGGCAGTCCAGAAGCATGCCATGATGACAGTTCTGCGGCAATTGCGTCACTTGGCGCGAAAACCTGCCCGTTATCTGCCATTGAACACCGAACATCGTTGCAGTGCAACATGGTTTGCCGCAATGTTGCGTCGATGATCAAAGCGGCACTGCACCATCTCACGCGCTACCGCTACTCGCGGCGGGTGCATCTCGGCCCTCAGGTGATCCGGCTGAGGCCGGCGCCGCACAGTCGCACGCAGGTGCCGAACTATTCGCTCAAGATCAGTCCGCCCGAACATTTCCTCAACTGGCAGCAGGATCCGCACGGCAACTGGCTGGCGCGGGTCGTCTTTCCCGATCCGGTCGATCACTTCTCGATCGAGGTGGACCTGCTGGCCGAACTAGCTGTCATCAATCCCTTCGATTTCTTCGTCGAACCGGACGCTGAGGAATATCCCTTCGCTTATTCCGAGGCGATGCAGGCGGATCTTTCCGCCTATTTCGAAACCGAGCCGCAGGGTCCGCTGTTCGAGCAACTGGTCGCCAGCCATGCGAACTACCAGGGGCGCACGGTCGACTTCCTGGTCGCGATCAACCGCAAGCTGCAGGAGCGGATCAACTACGTCATCCGGATGGAATCGGGTGTCATGACGCCGGAGGAAACCTTGCAGTTGGGCACCGGCTCATGCCGCGATTCGGCCTGGCTGCTGGTCCAGCTGCTGCGCCGCCTCGGCTTCGCGGCGCGTTTCGTCTCCGGCTACTCGATCCAGCTTGTCGCCGATGTCATTCCCAAGGAAGGCCCCAAGGGCGTTCTTGAGGATGTGACCGACCTGCATGCCTGGGCCGAGGCCTATGTGCCCGGGGCCGGGTGGATCGCGCTCGACGCCACTTCGGGCATGTTCGCGGGCGAAGGGCACATCCCGCTGTGCGCGACCCCGCACTATCGCTCGGCAACCCCGATCGAGGGCATGGCGGAGCCGGCGGAAGTCGACTTCCATTTCGAGATGGACGTCAGCCGCATTGCCGAGGCAGTGCGTATCACCAAGCCCTTCACCGACGAACGCTGGGACGCGCTGCTCGAACTGGGCGACAAGGTCGATGCCGACCTCGAAGCCGGCGGCGTCAACCTGACGATGGGCGGCGAGCCGACATTCATCGCCGCCACCGACTTCGAGGCGGACGAATGGAACGGCGGTGCGGTCGGCCCGACCAAGGCGGCCTATGCCGACAAGCTGATCCGTCTCCTTCGTGAGAAATTCGCGCCCGGATCGCTGCTGCACCACGGGCAGGGCAAGTGGTACCCGGGCGAAAGCCTGCCGCGTTGGGGATTCTCGATCTACTGGCGCAAGGACGGCGTGCCGATCTGGAAGGACCAGTCGCTGATCGCGGCCGAAAGCCCGTTGGAAAAGGGCGGCGATCCCGATCCGGTGCCGACGATGGATGTTTCCGCCGCGGAAACCCTGCTGCGCGAGACGGCACGGGGGCTGGGGCTGGAGGACGATTTCGTCCAGCCCGTCTTCGAGGACATTCCCGCCTGGAACGAGCGGGAGCAGGACCTGCCGGTCAACGTCACGCCGCTCGAGCCCAGGATCGACGACGAGGAGCTGGCGCGCCGCTTCAGGCGGACCTATCGGCGCGGTCTGACCAAGCCGGTCGGTTATGTCCTGCCGGTGCAGCGCTGGAATGCGGCCGATCAGTCGATCCCGCGCTGGAAAAGCGAACGCTGGAAAGTGCGCAAGGGCCTGCTGACGGCCGTGCCGGGCGATTCCGCGATCGGCTATCGCCTGCCGCTCGGGGCGCTGCCGTTCGTGCCGCCCTCGGACTATCCCTATATCCACCCGCGCGACACGGCCGAGCCGCGTGAGCCGCTGGCCGATTTCCGCGCGCAAGTGGTCGCCAAGGGGCAGGACATGCGTGAAGTGGGCGCTGCCGGCGGCGACCGCCCCGCTTCGCGCGAAAGCCAGCGGGCCGAGCGCGTCGCCAGCGCCGATGGGCCGCAGGCGCAGGCGATCGTCGAGCAGGAGATCATCGACGGCGCGGTGCGCACGGCCATGACCGTGGAGCCGCGAGGGGACTACCTGGCCGTCTTCATCCCGCCGACCGAGCGGCTGGAGGACTATCTCGAACTTGTCGCCGCGATTGAGGTGGTGGCCGAGGAGAAAGGCCTGCCGGTGCGCATCGAAGGCTATGCGCCGCCGCCCGACCCGCGCCTGCAGGTGCTCAAGGTCACGCCGGACCCGGGCGTCATCGAAGTGAACATTCATCCCTCGGCATCGTGGCGCGAAACGGTGGAGATCACCGAGACGCTTTACGACTGCGCCCGGGAAGTGGGCCTGACCGCCGACAAGTTCATGGTCGATGGCCGCTCCATCGGCACCGGCGGGGGCAACCATATCGTGCTGGGCGGGCCGAGCCTGCTGGACAGCCCCTTCATCCGCCGTCCGGACCTGCTCAAGAGCTTCGTTACCTACTGGCAGCGCCACCCGTCGCTCAGCTACCTGTTTTCCGGCCTGTTCATCGGCCCCACGAGCCAGGCTCCGCGCATCGACGAGGCGCGCCACGATGCGCTCTACGAGCTGGAGATCGCGCTGGCCCAGGTGCCCGGCCCGGATCGGGAGCAGCCCGCGCCCTGGGTGGTCGATCGGCTGTTTCGCAACCTGCTGGTCGACGTGACCGGCAATACGCACCGCACCGAGATCTGCATCGACAAGATGTTCTCGCCCGATGGTCCGACCGGACGGCTTGGCCTTGTCGAGTTCCGCGGCTTCGAGATGCCGCCAGACGCGCGCATGTCGCTGGCGCAGCAGCTCCTCCTGCGGGCGCTGACGGCGTGGTTCTGGAAGCAGCCGCTCGATGGCTCGCTGGTGCGCTGGGGAACCCAGCTGCACGACCGCTTCATGCTGGGCCATTTCGTCTGGGCCGACTTCCTCGACGTGCTCGATGACCTTGCACAGGCCGGCTACGATTTCGATCCGGCCTGGTTCGAGGCCCAGCGCATGTTCCGCTTCCCGGTTCACGGTGAAGTCGAGGGCGGGGGCGTGACGCTGGAGATCAGCCACGCTCTCGAGCCGTGGAACGTGCTTGGGGAAACCGGCGCGATCGGCGGGACGGTGCGCTATGTCGACAGTTCGACCGAGCGCCTGCAGGTCAAGGCCACCGGACTCGTTCCCGGTCGCCACGTCATCTCGTGCAACGGGCGCCGCGTACCGCTGACGATGACCGCCTCGGGCGAAGGCGTGGGCGGCGTGCGCTACAAGGCTTGGGCCCCTGCGGAGTGCCTGCACCCGATGATGGCCGCCCATGCGCCGCTGACTTTCGACATCCTCGACTTGTGGAACAACCGCTCGCTGGGCGGCTGCGTCTATCACGTCGCGCATCCCGGGGGACGCAATTACGATAGCGTTCCGGTCAATGGCTACGAGGCCGAAGCCCGCCGCAAGGCGCGCTTCCAGGACCATGGCCATTCTCCGGGCCCCCAGCCGATGCCACCCGAGGAGTCTCCGGGGGAATTCCCCTATTCGCTGGACCTGAGGCGACCGCCGCGTGTCATCTAGTCCACCCAGCGAGGCCAGGGAGAGGCCGCCCGGATGGCTTGACGAATATCCTGCCGAGGCATCCCGCGGCGATCTGTTCCGCGATGCGACCGAGCCCATGGCCGCGCGCTGGAAGGCCGTGGTAGAAAGCCTGGCCAGCAAGGCAGATGGCGATCCTTCCTCCCTGCAGGATGCAGCGGCCCGTCATGCGGCAGACCTTGGCGTCACGTTCCGCGTAACCGGCGATGAGGATGAACGGGCCTGGCCGCTCAACGTCATGCCGCTGATCATCGCTGCCGACGAATGGGCCAAGGTCGAGCGCGGCCTCGTCCAGCGGGCCACGCTGATGGAGCAGCTCGCCGCCGACATCTATGGCCCGCAGCGGCTGGTCAAGGAGGGCCATCTGCCCGCTGGCGTGATTGCCGGCAGCCCCTTCTTCGCCCGCAAGATGATGGCGATGAAGCCCCGGCAGGGCCGCTTCATCCATGTCTATTCCGCCGATCTTGCCCGTGGGCCCAAGGGGCAGTGGCGCATCCTCAACGACCGGGTGCGCATTGCCAGCGGCGTGGGCTATGCGCTCGAAAACCGGCTGGCGATGGGGCGCACGACCGACAACCTGATGGTCGAGACGCGCGTTCGCCGCCTGACCGAATTCTTCGTTCACATGCGTGAGGGGATGGCTGCGGCCTGCAACCGCGATCAACCGCGCGTCGCCCTGCTGACGCCGGGGCGCTTCAACCAGACTTACGCGGAGCAGGCCCACCTTGCCCGCTACCTCGGTTTTCCGCTGGTCGAAGGGCGCGATCTCTCGGTGCTGGACCAGCGGCTCTACGTCGGCACCATCGCCGGGCCAAAGCGCGTCGATGCGGTCTGGCGATGGATGAATACCAATTCGCTCGATCCGCTGACTTTCGATGCCAAGTCGCAGATCGGTGTGGCCAACCTCTACGACGCCTGGGACGCGGGCGGCGTGGAAATGGTCAACTGGCCGGGCACGGAAGTCCTCGAGTCCCCAGCCTTCGCCGCCTTCATGCCGCGCCTGTGCCGGGTGCTGCTGGGCCAGGAGCCGCTGCTGCCCAATATCGCCACCTGGTGGTGCGGGCAGGCGGCGGAAAGCTCGGCGGTCGCCGCCCGGCTCGACGAGCTGACGCTGCTCCCGGCCTTCGGCCAGCGGGTGGAGGGCCTGCCTTCGCGGCGCGCGGTGGAAGGGCGATCGCTCAATGACAGGCAACGCACGGCCCTGCTCGAGGCGCTGTGGCGGCGGCCGATGGACTATTGCGGCCAGGAAATCGTTCACCTGTCCACCACGCCCGCAGTCATCGACGGCGAGATCGTGCCGCGCCCCTTCACGGTACGCGCCTTCGTGGCCCGGACTGCCGACGGCAGCTGGACGGTTATGCCCGGCGGCTTTGCGCGCCTGTCCTCCTCGAATGGGTTGCCGACGACGCTGATGGGCGCGGGCGACCTCTCCGCCGATGTCTGGATCGTCGACGACAGGCCGATGGAGGCGCATTCGCGCGCTATGCTCTACGAGGAGCCGCCGATATCGCGCGGTGGGGGTATCCTGGCATCGCAGGCGGCGGACAATCTGTTCTGGTTCGGACGCTACAACGAGCGGGCGGAAATGACGGTGCGGATTGTGCGCACCATCCTCGACAGTTCGGTGGAGATCGACGGCAGCCTATCTGCGCAGGGCAACGTGCTGCAGGGCCTGATCGGGATGCTCGTCGCGCGCGGGGCAATCGCGCCGAAGACGTCCGGCCAGCCCGCCGCGGCCATCTGCGCCGCCGCACTGTCCGATGCCGCCGAACCGGGCAGTGCCGCCGCCCTGCTGCATCGCCGCCAGGAAGTGGGCCTCTCCCTGCGAGAGCGCTTTGCGCGTGACTTCTGGCGCATCGTCAGCCGGCCGATGCCGATGGTCGACATGCGCAGGCCGCAGAGCATGCTTTCGACGGTGCGCTGGCTGACCGAACATTTCAGCGCGCTGGCCGGGCTCGTTTCGGAAAACATGGTGCGCAGCGCCGCCTGGCGTTTCCTCGAGATCGGCAAGCGGCTTGAGCGCGCGCAGGCGCTGTGCCGCACGGTCAACTGCCTGGTGCGCGACGAGGATGACAGCGAGGTGCTGGGCGCCTTGCTGGACTTGTGCGACAGCCAGATCATCTACGGCTCGCGCTATCTCTCGCAGCCGATGATCAATCCGGTGCGCGACCTCGTCCTGCTCGACCCCGACAATCCGCGCGCGCTTGTCTTCCAGGTGGCCGAGATCGTCGCTCATCTCGAAGCCTTGCCAAGCGTCAGCGACGACAATCTGCCCGAGCCGCCCTTGCGCGCGGCGCGGGCGCTTTTCGGCGAACTTCAGGCCGCGGCGGCGCAGGACATGACCTCGGATCGGCTGGCTGACATCGAATCGCGCCTGCTTGAGCTTTCCGATGCCATCTCCGTGCGCTATTTCCTGCAATTCGATCGCGACGAGGCAGAGAAGCGAACGCGACTTTTGTAATGCGCTATTCCGTCAGTCATATCACGACGCTGGATTACGCAGCGCCGGTCAGTCTTGCGCAGTTCAACGTGCGGCTGCGTCCGGCGGCGTGGCCGGGACAGGCGGTGGGCGATTTTACCCTGAGCGTCGATCCGCAGCCGGCCCAGATCGTCGACAGCGACGGCGGCTATTACATAAATGAATCGCGCTTCACGCTGCGGCAGCCGATCCGTCACCTGCAGATCGAGAGCCGTTTCACGGTCGAGAAGGAATCGCTTCCGTTCTTCGTGACCGGGGCGCCGGGCCCCGATCTGGCGGAGATCCGCGAAACCGCGATGAAACTGCCCGACCTTTCGCCGCTGGGTCCGGCCTCGTACATATATGCCTCGCCGATCGCCGCGCCCGAGCGTGACATTGCCTTGTGGGCGAGCGGGTTCCTGACCGAAACGATGCCGGTGATGGAAGCCGGGCGCATGCTGATGGACACCATCCACCAGCAGTTCGCCTACGATGCCAAGGCCACGGCAACCGACACGCCGCCGATCGAGGCGTTCAACAATCGCCACGGGGTCTGCCAGGACTTCAGCCACATCATGATCATCGCCGCGCGGGCGCACGGCATACCCGCCGCCTATGTGAGCGGCTACCTGCGCACGATTCCGCCGCCGGGGCAGGCGCGGCTGGTCGGGGCCGATGCCATGCATGCCTGGGTCAACCTGTGGTGCGGGGAGGACCTGGGCTGGGTCGGATTCGACCCGACCAACGCGATGTTGGCGGATACCGACCACATCTTCATCGGCATGGGCCGCGACTATGGCGATGTCGCGCCGCTCGACGGGACGTTCCGCGGCGGGGCGCAGCAGAGCATGCATTTTTCCGTCGACGTGGCCCCGCTGGACTGAGCTTTCACGCACCATGGAATGGATCGTGGCGGGCGCCGCATGGTTGCTGCTTATCAACTTCGTGACGTTCGCCAGCTTCGGCTTCGACAAGGTGCGGGCCCGCAAGGGTGGGCGGCGCGTGCCTGAATTCGATCTACTGCTGATGGCGCTGCTGGGTGGAAGTCCGGCTGCTTTTGCGGCGCGCTGGGCATTCCGGCACAAGACCCGCAAGCAGCCGTTCTCATGGCGCCTGTCCGTCATTGCCGCCCTGCAGGTGGGTGCGCTGATCGGGCTGGTTTTCGCCCAGGCGCCTTTCCTGCCTGCCTAGAGCGCTTCCCGATTTGATTGCATCAGATCGCGCGCTCTAGGTTTTTAATTTGTCGTATTTTCCGAGTCGTCAGGTGATCCCACCTGACTAGAAAATGCTCTAGGCCAGCGGCGTGCTACCCGTTCACAAGGAACGGGGTGTGTGCAGGGTGGCTGGCTCCTGCGGGAAGATCCCGGCCAACGCGAGCGCCGCGCCGAGCTTCGAGAGCGTTTCGAGCACGTCGCCGACGCTATCCTCGAGCACGAGCAGGTCCAGCGTATCCCGAGTCGCACCGGGGCCGCGATCGCGCAACGAGGTCACGAGTTCGAGAATCAGCGCTTCGTGCTCGGATACATGCTCGCAGGGCAGCGGGCAGAAGGCGAACGTCTCCAGCGCATCGCGATTGAACAGTAACATGGCGCGGTGGAAGGGCTGGAGCCCGCCGATCATCCGCCAGCGCGCGAAAGCCGGGGCCAGGGTCTGCGCCGGACAGCGCTTGCTGGCGATGGCCGTGACCCATGCGCGCATCGACCAGACGAGGAAGCGGCTGCCTTCATCGAGGACGCTGAGGGGGCGATCGACATATTGATACATCAGGCAGACTCCAAAGGGTTGCAAATGCGAATGATTATCATTAGCTATTGATACGTG
The DNA here is from genome assembly GCF_017312445.1 of Novosphingobium sp. PY1. Classification (NCBI taxonomy): domain Bacteria; kingdom Pseudomonadati; phylum Pseudomonadota; class Alphaproteobacteria; order Sphingomonadales; family Sphingomonadaceae; genus Novosphingobium; species Novosphingobium sp. PY1. The sequence goes on from NZ_BLTI01000004.1 coordinate 609,930, forward strand.
GCTGACGCGCTTCGTCAAGCCCCTCAGGAGCGGCAATTGTCATGGGTTGTCGTTCTCATCCTGCACCTTGGCCGGGGCCGCCCTCCAGTGACCCACCCAATGCCCCGGCCAACTTTTCCCACTTTATGAGTCCGTTATCCCGGGGTTCTGCCGGGCTTTTGCGCAAGGTTGTCCACAGGCTGCGGCCAAGTGCGACACGATGCCTGCCTGACACCGGCTCTTGATCGATCCGGACTGGAGAGTTGGGGCGAAGGGCCCGGCAGGCCTCAGCCGCGCGCGGCGCGCACGGCTGCGCCGCCGGCGAAGGGCGCGATGGCCAGCAGGACGAGACTGGCCGCGGCAGTCAAGGCCAGGCCGCTTTCGCCGCCGAGCGACAGGCTGCCCGCGCCGAAGATCAGCAGCGGTACGGCCATCGGGATGACCAGCAGGCCGGAGAGCGCCGCGCCTCCGCGCAGTCCTGCAGTCAGGGCCGCCACGGTCACGCCAAGGGCCGCAAGGCCCGGTGTGCCGGCCAGCAGTCCGATTTCGACGATTCGCAGCGTCCGGGCATCGATGCCCAGCAGCGCCGAAGCGGGAAGGGCCGCCAGCATGAGCGGCGGCCCGAAGCTGAGCCAATGGGCCAGCACCCGCACGGTGATCACCATTTCCTCGGAAATGCCGCGCAGGGCCCACTGGTCGAACATGCCCTGTTCGATGTCGGGTTCGATCAGGCGGTCGAGCGGCAGGATCGCGGCGAGCAGGGCAGCGACCCAGATCACCCCGCCGCCGGTGCGCGCCAGCAGGCGGGCGTCAGGGCCAACGGCGAAGGGATAGAGCATCGCCACGGACAGGAAGAACAGGATCGGCAGTACCGCGCCGCCGCCGCGTCCGCCCAGCAGCAGGCGTGCAAGATCGCGGCGCAGCAGGGCTGAGAATCGGCCGCTCATGCCGCGTAGTCCGCGAGGGCCAGCTTTTCCATGCCGGGCAGGGAGAATGTCTGGTGCGAGGCAATCAGGGCGATCCCGCCTGCCGCACAGTGTTCCGCTGTCAGTTGCTCGGTCAGTTCCACGGCATGTCCGTCGAGTCCGTTGAGCGGCTCATCGAGGAGCCAGATCGGCGCCTTCTGCCCGATCAGGCGCGAGAGCGCGGCGCGCTTCTTCTGGCCGGTGGAAAGGTAGCGCACCGGCACGTCCAGCAGGCCGGCAAGGCCAAGGCGCGCCAGTCCGTTGTCCGCTGCGTTGTCGATCCCCTGCCAGAAGTCCAGCGCCTTGCCGAGCGGGAGGTGCGGGTCGAGGGCGGGGCGTTCGTCGACGAGGCCGATGGTGCCTTGCGATTCGACCGAACCGGCATAGGCGGGCGCAAGACCGGCGACGATGCGCAGCAGGCTCGATTTGCCGATGCCGTTGCTGCCTGCAACCTGCAGCGCCTGTCCGGCGTTGAGGGTCAGGGAAAGATTACGAAACAACAGCCTGTCCCCACGTCGACACGCGAGATCCCGGACGACGATAAAGGCCTCTTGCATGGAGGCAGTCGATAGTGGAAAGGCGGCGAACTGCCAAGGAGACCATAATGGCGATCGAGCGACTATCTGGTGCGAAGTTGGACGAGGTGCTGGCAGGGCTGCCCGGGTGGTCGCTTCGCGAGGATGGCCTTGCCATTACCCGCGAGCTCAAGTTCGCGGATTTCAACGAGGCTTTCGGGTTCATGACCCGGGTCGCGATCCAGGCCGACAAGGTCGATCACCACCCCGAATGGTTCAACGTCTACAATCGCGTCGTGATCACGCTCACGACTCACGATGCCGACGGCCTCAGCCAGCGCGACGTGGACCTGGCGTCGTTCATCGACGGCCTCGCTCCGGCTACCTGATCCATTCGGTCTCGCTCCATGGATGAGCGTTTCCTCAATCGGCCGCTTTCGGTGGTCCTCGATTTCGTGCGCTTCGGCGCAGCACTGCTCGTCGCCCTGGGCCACGCGGTGCAACTGGGCCTGTATGCCGGCGACTTTCCCTTCGGCGTGCGCATGCAGCACTATTGCGTCATCGTCTTCTTCGTCCTCTCGGGGCTGGTGATCAGCAGTTCGGTGCTCGGCGGGCGGTCCGACCTGCGCCGCTTTGCGATCTCGCGAATTTCGCGGATCCTGCCCGTGGCGGTCCCGGCGCTACTGTTCGGCCTCCTGGCCGCATATGTGCTGGCGGGGCCTGCGCATGTGCCCATAGACAACAGTCCGAACGAGGCGGCCGAGGTCGCCGAGCGCTTCATTCCGCCGCTTGCTTTCGTCAGCGCCTGGCCGGGCATGCCTGCGCCGGTCTGGAATCCCCCTTATTGGTCGCTGTGCTACGAAGTCTGGTACTACGCGATCTTCGCGCTGGCCTTCTTTCTGCGCGGTTGGGGGCGCTATGTGGCGACCGGACTTGCCTGCCTGCTGGCAGGGCCTTCGATTCTGCTGCTCATGCCGGTCTGGCTGGTCGGCGTCGCGCTGACTCATTTCGGCCTCGTGCGGCGCGTGCCGCTTGCGCTCGCGCCGATCCTGCTCGTCCTGTGCCCACTTCTGGCGCTCCAGCTGTTCGAAATCGACCGCGAGGTGCTGATCCCCTTCCTCAAGTCCTGGTGGCCTTTCGCGATCCAGTGGTCGGTCTGGGCGGTTGCCGATCTTGCGATGGCGCTGATCATGGCGCTGGCGATCCTGGCCGCCCGGCCGCTGGTCACCGCGCTGGAGCCGCAGGTCATGCGCCTTGCCGGGCTTGCGCAGGGCCTCGCCGGTTTCTCCTTCACGCTCTACCTGTTCCACTGGCCGCTCATCCAGTTCCTGCTCTCTCACGGCTTGGGTCGGACCGAGAGCGTTCCGGAGTTCACCGCACTGCTGGCGCTGGTCGTCGGCGCCTGCGCGGCGATCTCGATCCTGACCGAGCGTCAGTCGCCCCGGCTGCGCCGCTGGATCGAGGCGAAATTTCCTGCGCGCGCCAGCCTGCCGGTCGCGATCCTTCCGGCCTGATCAGAGGGCGGCGTTGTTGTAGCAGTGCCAGGTGAAGATGGCAGCGCTGCCGCGGTGCGGGCGCCAGTTTTCTGCCAGTTCGCGGGTTTCCTTCTCGCTTGGGCGTGCATCGAGACCGAGTATCCGGTGCAGCCCGGCCTGCACGGCGAGGTCACCGGCCGGCCAGATGTCGGGGCGGCCCTCGGCGAAGAGAAGGTAGATCTCGGCAGACCAGCGGCCGATGCCCTTGATCCGCACGAGGTCGGCAATCGCTGCCTCGTCGTCTTCGGGCAGGTTCTCCAGGTCCAGTGCGCCGGCCACGACCAGCTCGCAAAGCGATCGCGCATAGCCCTGCTTCTGGCGCGAGAGGCCGCAGCCGCGCAGGGCATCGAAGTCGGCCTCCAGCAGCGCATCGGGGGGCAGACCTTCGCCCAGTAGCGACTCGAGCCGGGACCAGACCGAAGCTGCGGCAGCCACACTTACCTGCTGGCCGACGATGGTGCGCAACAGCGTTGCATAACCGCGCTGGCGAATCCGCGGTTCGGGATAGCCCGCCAGGTCCAGCGCCCGCGCGAACCCGGGCTCCCGCGCCGCGAGAGCATCGAGTCCAAGTTTAATGGTGTTGGCGTTCAGGCCCATGCTTCGATTGCCTTGCAAATGGTCTGCACCGCGATTAGCAGCCTAGGCCAAGTGCTGAAACATGCCAAATTGCGCTATGTCGAGATTTAAAGGGGACCCCTGAGAATGCCGCAGATTACCGTCGTCAACCAGTCGGGTGAAGAATCCAGCGTCGAGGCCAGCGAAGGTCGTACCCTGATGGAAGTCATCCGCGACAGCGGTTTCGACGAACTTCTGGCGCTTTGCGGCGGCTGCTGCTCGTGCGCGACCTGCCACGTCCACATCGATCCGGCCTTCATGGAGAAGCTGCCGGAGATGAGCGAAGACGAGAACGACCTGCTCGACAGCTCGGATCACCGCAACGAGTACTCGCGTCTCTCGTGCCAGATTCCGGTCACCGGCGCCCTCGAAGGCCTGAAGGTGACGATCGCACAGGAAGACTGAGCTTTTCCGCGCTGGAAGTTTGAATTGAGGGGGGTAAGGCGCAATTCGTTTGCGCCTTGCGCTCCGAATTCCTAATTCCCGGTCATGACCGTACCGCAAGCCAAACGCTCCACGCTCGATCTCATCGGCAACACGCCGCTCGTCCTGCTCAAGGGACCTAGCGAGGCTGCCGGTTGCGAGATCTGGGGCAAGTGCGAATTCGCCAACCCGGGCGCCTCGGTGAAGGACCGCGCTGCCTTGTGGATCGTGCGTGATGCCGAAGCGCGCGGAACCTTGCAGCCGGGCGGCACGATCGTCGAAGGCACGGCGGGCAACACCGGCATCGGCCTTGCGCTCGTTGCCAATGCGCTGGGCTACAAGACCGTCATCGTCATGCCCGAGACGCAGTCGCGCGAGAAGATGGACACGCTGCGCGCGCTCGGCGCGGAGCTGGTCCTGGTACCTGCCGCGCCGTTCTCGAACCCCGGGCACTTCGTGCACACCTCGCGCCGCATCGCCGAGGAGACCGAAAACGCGGTCTGGGCCAACCAGTTCGACAATATCGCCAATCGCAAGGCGCACATCGAATCGACCGCGCCCGAACTGTGGGAGCAGATGGGCGGCCGGATCGACGGCTTCACCTGCGCGGCCGGCACAGGCGGCACGATCGCGGGCACCGGGCTTGGCCTCAAGGCGCTCGACGAGAAGGTGACGGTTGCACTGACCGACCCCCACGGCGCGGCGCTCTACAACTATTACGCCTGCGGTGAACTGAAGGCGGAAGGCTCCTCGGTTGCCGAAGGCATCGGGCAGGGCCGCATCACCGCCAATCTCGAAGGCGCTCCGATCGACACCCAGTTCCGCATCTCCGATGAGGAGGGGCTGGAGTGGGTGACGCGCCTGCTCGCCGAAGAAGGCCTGTGTCTTGGCCTGTCCTCCGGCATCAACGTGGCGGGGGCGGTTGCGTTGGGCAAGCAGTTGGTGGCCCAGGGCAATACGGATGCGCGCGTCGCGACGATCCTGTGCGATACGGGCTTCCGTTATCTGTCCACGCTTTACAACCCGGAATGGCTGGAAGCGAAGGGCTTGCCGGTCTTCCCTTGGTTGGCAAGGTAAGTTAGAACTCCTGCCGATGGCAGGGCACTATCCGCCTCCTATGGTCGAACCGATCACGACCCCGCAGCACTATGTGCCGCCTTCCGCGCGCGACTTGCGCTCACAGGCGGTGCATCGCCTGCAGGTGGGCGCTTTCGGGCTGTGCGCGATGCTGCTGCTGGTCGGGCTTGCTAACATCATCACCGACCGGGTCGACCGCAATACCGATGTCGAGGATCCGATCCACGAAGTGGTCGCGGTCGATGCCAAGCCCAAGAAGGCCGCGTCCGATCCGCTGGCCGACATCGGCGTCGTTCCGGCTTCCGATCCCACGCCCACCCCCACGCCCACCCCGACTGTGACAGCAGGGCCGCGGCCTGCGCCGATGCAGAGCGGAGAGGCCGCACCTCTCGTTGATCAGTAGTCGCATGGCGCTGCTGGCGCTGCTGGCGCCTAGTCTCGCCTTGGCGGGATGCAACCTGCTGGGCGGATCGGATGCGGCGGGGAAAAGTGGGGAGGCGCAAGCGCCTGTGCCACTGGGGGTCTATTCGAGCCTTCCGTTGTTTTGGGGTGAGAGCGATGACATTCGCGGTTTCCTCTCGAGCGACAAGGATCAGGGCTGGGCGCATGCCTTCATTCAGGCGCGGGCCGGGCTTGTGCCGCTGGACCATCTGGCAGACGCTTCGGGAGCATTGCCTCTGGCGAAGGATCACGTCCTTTTGCTGGCTCAGCCGCGGCCTCTGACGCCGCAGGAAAACGTCGCGCTCGACGATTGGGTCAATGCCGGGGGCAGGGTTCTGCTCTTTGCCGATCCCATGCTCACGGCTCATTCGATATTCGCGCTGGGCGATGCGCGGCGCCCGCAGGATATCGCGATGCTCTCGCCGATCCTGGGGCGATGGGGCCTTGAGCTCGAGTTCGACGAATCGCAGCAACCCGGTGAGCGTCTTGTAGAGCTCGAGGCCGGTGCGGTCCCGGTGAACCTGCCGGGGCGCTTCCGGCTCAGGCAGGAAGATGGATACTGCACGCTGGAAGCAGCGGGTTTCCTGGCCGATTGCCGGGTGGGGAAAGGGCGGGTCGTCGCGCTGGCGGATGCCGCTCTGTTCGAGGATTCGCACGATCTGCGCGACGCGGAAAGCCGCGGCAAGCTGCTGGACGCGCTGTTGACCCGGGTTTCGGTGGGGATCGGGCGGGAATAACCGGTGTGACCCGGGGATGGCGCGGGTGAGCCTGCTTATCTCTAAAAATACACATTAAAAACAGCACTTTATATTGATCATGATTTCTCATCGAGGAGTGGTGATCCCATGGGATCGCCGCATTTCGTCGCAAATTCGGCGGAAAAAACCGGCTGATCCCCGATTTTCCCTTTCGTCCCCAAATTTCCCGCGATACAAAGACAGCCAATCGGAATGGTTGAGTCTCGCCGTGTTCATGCGTGAGCACGGAACCCGATGGCGTGAGCGCGCGGTCGGGGCGGGGTCAGTCATTGTTCCGAGACTTGGACCCTCAGGGGGAAATGGGGCGGCATGGCTGGGCAGCCATACATCTACAACGGACAGGGCTTTTCGCTTCAACGCGACAAGAACCGTTTCGTGCTGCCCAACGTCTTTCGCGGCACCGTGCGCGAATCCAGCGGCAAGGATCTGGTCTGCCTGATGCCGCACGATCGTTGGCCCTGCCTCATGGGCTTTGGCCTTTCGCGCATCGCCGACTTCGAGCAGGAGCTCAAGGAAATGCAGGACGTCGCCCTGCGCGCGGGCAGGGAATTCGACGCCGAGAAGCGCGCCAGCGACATCTATTCCTCCTACGAGGTCCCCTTCGACGGCAGCGGCCGCTTCGTTCTGCCCGACGATCTCGTCGCGCTCGCCGAAATCTCCGACCAGCTCTACTTCCGCGGCAACGGCAAGTTCTTCACCGTATGGGCGCCCGAGCAGCTCTACGCGATGGAAGACGACTGGAAGGCGGCAAAGACCGCCTGCCGCAGCCTTGCGGAAAAGGAACTGGCAAAGGCGCGCAAGAAATGACGCGGCCGCAAGACCATACGCCCGAGCACTCCGAGGAGCACGTTCCCCATGTCCCGGTGCTTCTCGACGAAGTCGTCGCCGCCCTGAACCCCCAGGGCGGCGACGTCATCGTGGATGCCACGTTCGGAGCGGGCGGCTACACCCGGCGCCTGCTTGATGCCGGGGCGACGGTCCATGCTTTCGATCGCGATCCCGATGCCATTGCCGCGGTCGAACGCAACCGTGGAAAATGGCCCGAGCTGGACAGCGATCCGCCGCGGCTCGTCTTGCACCCCAGGCGCTTCTCGGAAATGGTCGAGGGCCTGGGAGAATCCGGCGTTTCCGGGGTGGATGGCGTCGTCATGGACATCGGTGTTTCCTCGATGCAGCTCGATCAGGCGGAGCGCGGCTTCGCCTTCGGTTCCGATGGCCCGCTCGACATGCGCATGTCGCAGCAGGGGCTTTCGGCTGCGGACTTCGTGAACGAGGCGGACGAGGCCGAGATCGCCGACGTGCTCTACCTCTACGGGGAAGAGCGTCAGTCGCGCCGGATCGCCCGCGCCATCGTCGCTGCACGGCCGCTGGCCACCACCGGGGAACTGGCCCGGGTGGTGCGCAAGGCCCTTGGCTACAATCCGAAGTACAAGGGCGCAAACGCCCCTAAGGATCCGGCAACGCGGACCTTCCAGGCCATACGAATCCATGTGAACGGAGAGCTCGACGAGCTCGATGCAGGCCTTTCGGGCGCAGAAAACCTGCTCAATCCGGGCGGCCGCCTTGCGGTCGTCACCTTCCACAGCCTCGAGGACCGCAAGGTAAAGCGCTTCCTGCGCGATGCCAGTGGCGGCGGGGCTTCCACTTCCCGCCACCTGCCGCAGGTCGGTAGCGGTTCGGTGGCCACTTTCACCAAGCTGTCGAAGGCAATCCGGCCTGGCGAGGCCGAACTCGACGCCAACCCCAGATCCCGATCCGCCACTCTGCGCAGCGCCGTGCGCACCGATGCCCCCGCCAGAGATACCCACAGGAGCGCAGCATGAACCTCACCCGCGATCGCGTACATTCGATCGGCTGGATCTCGGTGCTGCTGGTCTGCGGCGCGATGACGATCGGCCTGACCCTGCGGGTGAATGCGGTGAAGAGCCAGGTGCACGATGCCGAGAAGAGCATCGTCTACGTGCAGCGCGACATCGACTTCCTGGAGACGGAGTTCCAGACGCGCTCGAACCAGCAGGCGCTCAAGCAGCTCAACGATCTCGAGTTCGGCTACAAGGCGCCGGGCGCAGGGCAGTACATCGAGGGCGAGCGCCAGCTTGCCGCGCTGGGCAAGGCGGCGGCGCCGGGCGCGCCCGAACCGATCCGCTATGCCAATGCCGAAGCGCCTGCCGACAAGGCTTCGGAAAGCTCGTTGCTGGCGATGGTTTCGCCGGTCAGCGGCGCCACTGCGGCAGTGCCGGAAAAGGCTGAAAAGTCCCAGGAAACGGCGACCAAGGACCTCGATCCCGAACTCAAGGCGCTCAAGCATGACGCTGCCAGCCTGAGCAAGCGCCTGGCCCGCATCGAACTGGCGGAGGCTGCCCAGCAGTGACCGCGATTGCGATCCCGACAACGATATCGTCAGGAAGGCGCAAGCTCGTCAACGTCCGCCAGCGCTCGCTGCTTGTCGCCAAGCTGCGCACGCTCTGGATCCTGGGCGTTTTCGTGCTTGTGGGCACCTGCGCGCTGCTCAGGATCGTCTATCTCGGGATGACCGGTGTTTCCGCGCACGACGGCAGCCTTTCCGACCTGCTCGTGCCCGACCGGGGTGAAATCGTCGATCGCAACGGCGTGCCGCTTGCGCGCGAGTTCCGTGCCTATTCGCTGTGGTTCAATCCGCGCGCGATGACCGAGGGCGACGCGCTGATCCACACGCCCGACGAAGTGGCCGACGGACTGCTGCGCATCTTCCCCGATCTCGACCGCGCACAGGTGCTTGAGCGTCTGAAGTCGGGCAAGGCGGGCTACATCCGCAAGTCGATCCTTCCCGAGGACGCGAACAAGGTCCACGCTCTGGGCGAACCGGCGCTGGAATTTCCGCTCGAGGCGACGCGCTACTATCCGCAAGGCTCGATGGCCGCGCACGTGCTCGGCTATGTCGACAGCTACGGCAAGGGCAAGGTCGGCATGGAAGAGGCCTTCGACGACAAGCTCGTCTCGCCTGAGGGGCGCACCCATCCTGCCGTCCTCTCGATCGACTTTCGCGTGCAGAGCGCGCTGGAAGACGAACTCGGCCGCGCCATGGCGGAATCGAAGGCCAAGGGCGCAGGCGGCGTGATCCTCGACGTCGACACCGGCGAAGTGCTGGCGCTCGCCTCGCTGCCCTCGTTCGACCCGAACCACGTCAAGCCGACCGACATGGTCATTTCCGAAGAGCAGGCCAGGCTCGGCGAGGTGCCACACGGTTTCAACCGCGTCACCAACCAGGTCTATGAACTGGGTTCCACCTTCAAGCCGCTGGCGGTGGCATCGGCGATGGATGCCGGCACGATCACCGATCTTGGCCGTCGCTGGTCGGCGCACCCGCTGCATGTCGGGCGCTTCACGATCAAGGACAGCCACGCGATGGGCGATTCGCTCAACGTGGCCGAAACCCTGATCCATTCCTCGAACGTGGTGACCGCGCAGATTGCCGACGAACTGGGCGGCGTGCGCCTCAAGAAGACGATGGAAGCGCTGGGCATGGATCGCCGCCCCGACATCGAGCTTCCCGCGCGCGGTTTCCCGATCTGGCCCAAGGGCGAATGGCCGCGCCTGCGCACGATGACGGTGTCCTACGGGCACGGCATCGCCGTTACCCCGCTGCACCTGGCCAGCGCCTATGCCGCGCTCGTCAATGGCGGGATCTGGCGTCCGGCGACGCTCAAGAAGCTCGATCCGTCCGACATTCCGGCCGGACACCGCGTGTTCAAGGCCTCGACCAGCGCACGCAGCCGCCAGCTCCTGCGCATGATCGTGCGCTACGGTACCGGCCGCAAGGGCGATGCCCCGGGCTTCCGCATCGGCGGCAAGACCGGCTCGGCCGAAAAGCCGGGTGCAGGCGGATATCGCCACCACTCGCTGATCTCGACCTTCGCTTCGGCTTTCCCGATGGACAAGCCGCGCTTCGTCGTGATCGCCATGCTCGACGAGCCGCAGGGCACGCAGGCCACCTCATTCCAGCGCACGGCAGCCTGGAACGCCGCGCCGGTCATCGGCCGCGTCGTCCCGCGTATCGGCCCGATCCTGGGCATCATGCCCGACGAAACGCGCGACATCGACATTTCCGATCTCAAGCCGCTCATCCCCAACGAAGTGCGTGCGTCAGAGGCTGACGGCGAATGAAACTGACCGATCTTTGCTCTGCAGCCGGCATCGCCCTGACCGAGAGCGGTGAGGCGACGGTGACCGGCTTCGCCATCGATCATCGCAAGGTCGCGCCCGGCACTGTCTTCGGCGCCTTCCGCGGTGCGAAGTTCAACGGCGAGGATTTCATCGCTGCTGCCATCGAAGCCGGCGCGGTCGCCGTGGTTGCCGCGCCCGATGCGACGGTGGAAGGCGCAATCCACTTTGCCGATGCCGAGCCGCGCAGGCTTTTCGCCCGCCTGGCCGCACAGTTCTTCACGCCCGTGCCGCCGACCCTGGTCGCGGTGACCGGCACCAACGGCAAGACCTCCACGGTCGAACTGACGCGCCAGATCTGGCGCATGGCCGGCATTCGCGCCGCCTCCATCGGCACCCTTGGCGTGACCACCAGCGACGAGACGGTCTCGACCGGGCTGACCACGCCCGACATCGTCACTTTCCTCGGCAACCTCTCCGGCCTGGCCCGCGAAGGCGTTACCCACGTTGCCTACGAGGCATCGAGCCACGGCCTTTCGCAGTTCCGCATCGAGGGGCCGCGCGTCGCAGCCGGGGCCTTCACTAACCTCAGCCGAGACCACCTCGACTATCATGCGACGATGGAAGAGTACTTCGCCGCCAAGATGCGTCTGTTCGACGAAGTGGTGGTTGACGGCGGCACGGCAGTGGTCTGGGCGGACGACGCGTGGTCCGACAGGGCGATCGAACATGCCGCCAAGCGCGGACTGAAGCTGTTTACCGTCGGCACGAAGGGCGAGCATATCCGCCTTCTCGGCCGCACGCCCGGCGGGCTCGGGCAGAAGTTGGAGATCGAGTACGCAGGCACGAACCACACTATCGATCTGCCGCTGATCGGCGCGTACCAGGCCGCCAATTCCCTGGTCGCGGCGGGACTCGTGCTGGCGACCGGAGGCGAGGCGCATGCCACCTTCGACGCGCTCAAGCGCCTGCAGACCGTGCGGGGCCGAATCGAGCGCGCGGCGATCACGCCGTCCGGCGCTCCGGTCTATGTCGACTATGCGCATACGCCCGATGCACTGGAAGCCGCGATCGCCGCGCTTCGTCCTCACGTTGCCGGGCGCCTGATCGTTGTGTTTGGTGCGGGCGGCGACCGCGACACGGGCAAGCGCCCGGAAATGGGCAAGGTGGCGGCCGATGGCGCGGATCTCGCGATCGTCACCGACGACAACCCGCGCGGCGAGGATCCCGCCGCGATCCGGTCCATGGTCCTGGCAGGCATGCAGGACAGGGGCCGGGAAATCGGCGACAGGCGGGAGGCCATCGGCGCCGCCGTCGGGGAAGCCGGAGCCGGCGATATCGTCCTGATCGCCGGCAAGGGACATGAGCAAGGACAAATCATCGGCAGCGGCGCAGATGTGCGCGTCCTGCCATTCGACGATGTCACGGTTGCCAGGGAAATGGCTGGCGCACTGGGGAGGTAGAAGACGATGAACGCTGTTGCCCGGATTCTCGACTGGCCTGCTGAACTGTCGGATGAGAACCCGTCTGCGCTGTGGGACGCGGTTGCGATCGCGCGCGCGGTCAAGGGCACGGCGAATGCCGAATTCACCGTTTCCGGTGTCGAGATCGACAGCCGCGACGTCCAGCCCGGAGACCTGTTCTTCGCCTTGAAGGGGGAGAGCATGGACGGGCACCGTTTCGTCGAGATGGCCTTTGCCAAGGGCGCTGCAGCCGTCGTCGTCGACCGTCCCGTGGACGGCCCTCACATTCTCGTGAAGGACACGACCGAAGCGCTGGAGAAGCTGGGCGCAGCCGCACGCCAGCGCGGGCGCGGCCCGATCATCGGCGTGACCGGATCGGTCGGCAAGACCGGCGTCAAGGAATCGATTTTCGCGGCTCTCGATCGCTCCAGCCGCGGCGACGCGCATCGCTCGGTCAAGAGCTACAACAACCACGTCGGCGTTCCGCTCAGCCTTGCGCGCATGCCTAGCCGCGCGCGCTTCGGCATCTTCGAGATGGGCATGAACCACGCCGGCGAGATCGCCGCGCTGACCCGGCAGGTACGCCCGCACGTTGCGGTGATCACCACCATTGCCCCGGCCCACATCGAGATGCTGGGCTCCGAAGAAGCGATTGCCGATGCCAAGGCCGAGATCTTCCAGGGACTGGAGGAAGGCGGCACGGCGGTGATCCCGGCGGACAGCCCGCATTTCCTGCGCCTGCGCGATGCGGCGGTGGCATGTGGGGCGAAAGTGGTGTCGTTCGGCAAGGCCGCCGATGCCGACGTGCGCCTGCTCGATACCGTTTCGGCCATCGGCGGCGGTTCGCTGGTAACGGTGGACATGGGCGACCGCCGCGTCTGCTACACCGTCGCTGCCCCGGGCGAACACTGGGTAATGAATTCGCTTGCCGTCATGGCGGCAGTACGCGCGGTCAAGGGAGACCTTGGCGCAGCTGGCGTGGCGCTCGCCGAAATGGGCGGCCTTCCGGGCCGCGGTGCGCGCGTCGAGATCGACGTTCCGGGCGGCGAGGCCGACGACGAAGGCCAGCGCAAGGCGCTGCTGATCGACGAGAGCTACAACGCCAATCCGGCCTCGATGCGCGCGACGCTGGCCCAGCTCGGCCGCACTCCGGCGCGTCGCCGGATCGCCGTGCTCGGTGCGATGAAGGAGCTGGGCAGCCACGGGCCTGACTATCATGCCGCCCTGGCCGAACCGATCCGCGAGGCGGGCGTCGATTACGCCGTGCTCGTCGGAGAGGAAATGGCGCCGCTCGCCAAGGTCCTCGACGAAGGGGAATTGGGGAAATCGGAAGGCGCGAAACTTGGCAAAACCGTGGCTTTCGCGCATTGCGGCAGTGTAGGGGAAGCTGTCGATGCCTTGCGCGCATTCGGACTTGAGCGGGATGATGCAATCCTTGTCAAAGGTTCGAATTCGGTGGGCCTCGCTTCCCTCGTGACCGCGCTCAGCAAGCAGGAAGGGTAGGGGTTCACCCCGCAAGATGCTGTATCTTTTCGCAGAATGGTTTCATTTCGAAGGGCTGGCCAACCTCTTTCGCTACCAGTCGTTCCGCTCCGGCGCCGCGCTGATGACGGCTCTAGTCATCGGTCTGATCATTGGGCCGAAGTTCATCAACATGCTGCGAATCCGCCAGGGCAAGGGCCAGCCGATCCGTGAGGACGGCCCGCAATCTCACCTCGCCAAGCGCGGCACGCCCACGATGGGCGGGCTGATGATCCTGATCGCGGTGATCGTGTCGATGCTGCTGTACATGGACATGTCCAACCCCTTCGTCTGGGCCTGCGTGGCCGTGACGGTGGGTTTCGGCGCCATCGGTTTCATGGACGACTACGACAAGGTGTCGAAGAGCAGCCACAAGGGCGTGCCCGGACGGGTGCGCCTGGCGATGGAATTCGTGGTCGCGGGCATTGCCGCCTACATCATCGTCAGCCAGCTCAACACCAACCTCTATGTGCCGTTCCTTTCGGGTCGCTATATTCCGCTGGGGCCGTTCTACTACGTCTTCGCTGCATTCGTGATCGTCGGCGCCGGCAATGCCGTGAACCTGACGGACGGGCTCGACGGCCTTGCGACGATGCCGGTGATCATCGCTGCAGGCACCTTCGCGATCATCTGCTATCTCGCGGGCCGCGTCGACTATGCGACCTACCTCGGCATTCCCCACGTGCCGCGCGCCGGTGAACTGGCGATCTTCTGCGCCGGTATCATGGGCGCAGGGCTGGCCTTCCTGTGGTTCAACGCCCCGCCGGCGGCCGTCTTCATGGGCGACACCGGCAGTCTGGCACTGGGCGGCGCGCTGGGCGCCATCGCCGTGGCTGCTCATCACGAGATCGTGCTGGCCGTCGTCGGCGGCCTGTTCGTCCTCGAAGCGGCCTCGGTGATCATCCAGGTCTTCTGGTTCAAGCGGACCGGAAGGCGCGTGTTCCGCATGGCGCCGATCCACCACCACTTCGAACAGAAGGGGTGGAAGGAATCGACGGTCGTGATCCGCTTCTGGATCATCTCGATCGTGCTTGCCGTAATCGGCCTGTCCACGCTGAAGCTGCGATAAGGGGACAGGCGTGATCGTCTCCCCCGCCTTTGCCGGTAAACGATACGCGGTCCTCGGGCTTGCCCGCTCGGGGATGACCGCTGTCGAGACCTTGCTGGCCAGCGGGGCGCACGTCATGGCCTGGGACAACCGCGACGAGCCCCGACAGGCCCTGGCTGGCCGCGTCGAACTGGCCGACCCGGTGACGGCGGACATTTCCGGCTACGACGGCGTGGTCGTCTCGCCCGGAATCCCGCTGAACCGCCATCCCATCGCTTCTGCCGCGCAGCGCGCCGGAGTGCCGGTGATCGGCGACATCGAGCTTTTCGCGCTGGCGCGGCCCAGCTTGCCTGCCCATCGCGTGGTTGGCATAACCGGCACCAACGGCAAGTCGACGACCACTTCGCTGGTTCATCACCTGCTCGAAAAGGCCGGCGTGCCCGCGCGCATGGGTGGCAATATCGGCGTGCCCATTCTCGGTACCGATCCGCTTCCCGAAGGGGGCGTCTATGTGCTGGAGCTTTCGAGCTACCAGATCGATCTGACGCGCAGCCTTGACTGCGACGTGGCCGCACTGCTCAACATCACGCCCGACCACCTCGATCGCTATGACGGCTTTGCGGCCTATGCGGCGTCGAAGGCCAGGCTCTTCACGATGCAGGGGGCCGAGCATGACGCGGTCTTCGGCAGCGGCGATGCGGAAACCGCCGCCATCGCCAGCACCGAGGCGAACAGGCGCGGTCTCGATCACGTCCGCATCGTCGATGGCGCCAAGCTCACGACGCTGCAGAAGAAGTGGCCCTCGCTGCAGGGGCCGCACAACCTGCAGAATGCGGCCGTTGCCGTGGCCATCGTCGAGGCGCTCGGCATTAAGCCCGAGCAGTGGAAGCGCGCCATGCGCAATTTCCGCGGACTGCCGCACCGCATGGAGCGCGTGGCCGAGGCTGACGGTGTCTTTTATATCAACGACAGCAAGGCGACGAACCCGGCTTCGGCCGCTCCGGCGCTGGCTGCATTCCCGCCCGACCCAGAGCCGCGCATCCACTGGATCGTCGGCGGTCTGCCCAAGGGCGATGACCTTGACGAGTGCGCACCCTATTTCGGCAACCTCGCGGCGGCATACACGATCGGCGATGCCGGGCCGCGGTTTGCCGAGATCCTTGCGCCCTACACGCAGGTCCACCGCAGCGAGATGATGGCCGAGGCGATCCGCGAGGCAATGGCGGCGGCCAGGCCGGGCGACGTGGTGATGCTGTCCCCGGCCTGCGCCAGTTTCGACCAGTTCCGCGACTACGAGGCGCGCGGCGAGGTTTTCCGCCAGATCGTCGAGGCGCTGCTTGCGCCCGAGGAAGAGGAGGACGCCTGATGGCGACCGCCGCTCCCGGCTCCAGTTCGCGCGCCGCCCGCTATAACCGCAATCGCCGCAGCGAACTGGCGATATGGTGGCAGGAAATCGACCGTGCGGTGCTGGCCATCGTGCTGATCCTCATGGGCATCGGCGCGGTCGCCGTCGCGGCCGGTTCGCCAGCCAGCGCCAAGCGCTTGTCGACCGCGCATGAGCGGCTGCCGGAACTGCACTTCTTCTACCTGCACATGCGCTGGCAGCTGATCGGCCTTGCCGCGATGTTCTGGGCCTCGACCCGGACCAAGGACAGCGCGCGGCGCATCGGCATCCTGATGGCGGGGGCCATGCTGTTCCTGCTGGTACTGGTGCCTTTCGTCGGTTCCGAAGTGAACGGTGCGCGGCGCTGGATCCGTCTCGGTGTCTCGATCCAGCCGTCCGAGTTCCTCAAGTGCGGCTACCCGATCCTGCTTGCCTGGATTCTCTCCTGGCGGGCACGCGATCCGAACATTCCCGTCGTCGGGATCTGTTTTGCAGTCATGGCGCTGCTGGGCGCATTGCTCATGGCCCAGCCCGACTTCGGCTCGACCATGCTGTTCGGCGGGACCTTCTTCGTGCTGATCCTGCTGTCGGGCATTCCGCTCAAGCGCATCGGCATGTTCGCGGGCGCGGGCCTGGTGGGCATCGTCCTGATGTACTTCACCTATGAGAACGGCCGGAACCGCATCGACAACTTCCTGTTCGGCGGCACCGCCTTCGACCAGGTCGACCTGGCCGAACGCACCCTGCTGAACGGAGGCTGGTCGGGACTGGGCTTCTGGATGGGCACGCGCAAGTTCGCGCTGCCCGAGGCGCACACCGACTACATCTTCTCGGTCATCGGCGAGGAATTCGGACTGATCGCCTGCATCGTGATCGTCGTGCTCTACCTTGCGGTGCTGACCCGCATCCTGCTGCGCCTCGTCGACGAGGAAGACCTCTTCACCGTGCTGGCCGCTTCGGGCCTTGCTGCGCAGTTCGGCGGGCAGGCCTTCATCAATATCCTCGTCAATCTGCAGCTTTTTCCTTCGAAGGGCATGACCCTGCCGCTGATCAGTTACGGTGGTTCCTCCACCGTCGCAGTGTGTCTTGCCATGGGGCTGCTACTGGCGATTACGCGGCGAAATCCGTACATCAAGCGTGAACGCTTTTCGCTTCGCGCCATCGGAGACAATTCATGAGTCAGGTCAGCCGCCACTACGTTCTCGCCGCGGGCGGGACGGGCGGACACCTCATTCCCGCATTCGCGCTTGCCGCCGAGCTGGACCGGCGCGGGCACCACGTGGCGCTCATCACCGACGAGCGGGGCGCGGCGATTCCCGGAAAACCCGATTTCCTGCCTGCCCATGTGCTGCCGCCCGGCCGCATTGCCGGCAAGAATCCGGTCAACTGGCTCAAGGGCGCGCGCGGCATCCTCGATGGCCGCCAGATGGCGCTGCGCCTGTTCGACAGCTTCGAGCCTTCGGCCGTCGTCGGCTTCGGCGGCTATCCGGCCATGCCCACGTTGCTTGCCGCCACGGCTGCCAAGATCCCGACCGTCCTGCACGAGCAGAACGCCGTGCTGGGCCGCGTGAACCGCTACTTCGCGGGCAAGGTCGATGCCATCGCCACGTCCTGCGAGGAAGTCGACCGGCTCGATCCCAGGCATGCCGGGAAGGTGACGCTCGTCGGAAATCCGGTGCGCAGCGAAGTGCTCACGCTTCGCGACGAGCCGTTCCCGGATTTCACCGAAGACAGCCTTTTCCGCATTCTCGTGACCGGCGGCAGCCAGGGCGCGCGCGTGCTGTCGCAGGTCGTGCCCGATGGCCTTGCCATGCTGCCGCCCGCGCTGCGCTCGCGCCTGCAGGTTATCCAGCAGTGCCGTCCGGAGGATATCGAGGCGGTGCGTGAACGATATGCCAGCCACGGCATTCCCGCCGAACTGGCAACCTATTTCGAGGACATGGACGAGCGTCTGGCCTCGGCCCACCTGTTCATCGGCCGCGCCGGTGCCTCGACCATCGCGGAGCTGACGGCTGTCGGCCGTCCCGCCATCCTCATTCCCCTGCCGATCGCGACTGACGATCACCAGGCCGCCAACACGCGCGAGATCGTCGCAGCAGGCGGAGCCCGTTCGATCCGGCAGGAAGGCTTCACCGGCGCCACGCTTGCCAAGCAGATCCAGGCGATGGCCCAGCATCCCGAGACCCTCGCCAATGCCGCCCACGCGGCGTGGAACTGCGGCTATCCCAATGCCGCGCGCGATCTGGCCGATCTCGTCGAGAGCTTCGGCGCTGCCCCGATCATGGACGTGATCCGCATGGACAGGAAGGTTGCGCCCGCCAACGGCAACGAGGCACTGGCCCGGGAGCCCGCGCTGTGAGGGGCGTAGGCACGGATATCGGCACGATTCACTTCGTGGGCATCGGCGGCATCGGCATGTCCGGCATTGCCGAAGTCATGCACAACCTCGGTTATTCGGTGCAGGGCTCCGACATTGCCGAGGGCTATGTCATCGACGGGCTGCGCAAGCGCGGCATCAAGGTGATGATCGGTCATGCGGGCGAGAACGTCGCCGGGGCCGCAGTCGTCGTCACGTCCACGGCGGTTAAGCGCGACAATCCCGAAGTGGTCTATGCGCTGGAACACCGCATTCCCGTGGTGCGCCGCGCAGAGATGCTGGCCGAGCTGATGCGGCTCAAGAACACCGTCGCCGTGGCCGGCACCCACGGCAAGACGACGACGACTTCGATGGTCGCGGCGCTGCTCGACGCGGGCGGCATCGATCCCACCGTGATCAACGGCGGCATCATCAATTCCTACGGTTCGAATGCCCGGCTCGGCGCGTCGGACTGGATGGTGGTGGAAGCCGACGAAAGCGACGGCTCGTTCCTGCGCCTCGACGGCACGCTCGCCGTCGTCACCAACATCGATCCCGAGCACCTCGACCATTACGGCTCGTTCGAGCGCGTGAAGGAAGCCTTCGTCGAGTTCATCGAGAACGTGCCGTTCTACGGCGCGGCCCTGCTGTGCATCGATCATCCCGAAGTGCAGGGCGTGATCTCCAAGGTCCGGGACCGCAGGGTCGTGACTTACGGCTTCTCCGCACAGGCGGACATCCGCGGCGAGAACGTGACGCCTTTCCCGGGTGGCAACCGCTTCGATGTCGCCCTGCGCCAGCGCGACGGCTCGTTCCGCCGGATCGAGGGGATCGAACTGCCGATGCCCGGTCGGCACAATGTCCAGAACGCACTGGCAGCGGTTGGCGTCGCGGTCGAGATGGGCTGCTCGGACGAGTGCATCAAAGGCGGCTTCGCCAAGTTCGGCGGGGTCAAGCGCCGCTTCACCAAGGTGGGCGAAGTGGATGGGGTCGCCATCATCGACGACTACGGCCATCACCCGGTCGAGATCCGCGCCGTGCTGGCCGCCGCGCGCGAGGGCGTGAAGGGGCGGGTCATCGCCGTCGTGCAGCCGCACCGCTTCACGCGCCTGCGCGATCACATGGACGAGTTCCAGACTGCCTTCAACGATGCCGACGTGGTCTATGCCAGCCCGGTCTATCCTGCCGGCGAGCAGCCGATCGAGGGCGTCGACAGCGCCGCCATGGTCGAGGGCATGAAGTCGCGCGGGCACCGTTCGGCGCAGGTCATCGCGGGTCCGGGTGAACTGGCCGATACGCTGGCCGCCTCGGTCCAGCCCGGCGACATGGTCGTGTGCCTGGGGGCCGGCGACATCACCAAGTGGGCCGCGGGCCTTGCCGACGAGATCCGTTCGCGGAGGACGGCGTGAACCTGTTCAACCCTCTCGATTGGCTGGAGCTCGTCTCCGAGTCTCATCGCCGCCACATCGAAGCCCTGCAGAAGTACGTCGAGGCGAGCCAGGCCTCGATCGATCCGGCACGCAAGGAAGAGGCAGGCGAACTGCTCGGCGAAGCCAACGAGAAGGCGCGCGAGGCGGCCGAGGGGCTGGCACGTGCGCAATGGGCGTGGCTCGGGATGTGGCGGTTCTGATGGAAGCCCTGTTTCCCTCCGTTTCCGGCAAGCTGACTGCCAATGCCCCGCTGGCTCCGCTCGTCTGGTTCAAGTCCGGCGGCGTTGCCGAGTGGCTTTTCGAACCCAGGGACATTGCCGATCTGCAGGCCTTCTTGCGCGAACTCGATCCCGCGGTGCCGATCATGGCGCTGGGCCTGGGTTCGAACATGATCGTGCGCGACGGCGGCGTGCCGGGCGTGGTGGTGCGTCTGGGCAAGCCTTTCGCCAGGGTCGCGCGGGTTGATGCCGTGACGTTGGACTGCGGGGGCGGGGCCTCGGGCATCCTCGTGTCCTCGACCGCGCGCGACAACGGGATTTCCGGCGTCGAATTCCTGCGCTCGATCCCCGGAACGGTCGGAGGCTTCGTGCGCATGAATGGCGGCGCCTATGGCGGGGAGGTCAAGGACATCCTCGTCGATTGCGACGTCGTCCTGCGTTCGGGTGAACTGGTGACGCTGGGCAATGCCGATCTCGGCTATACCTATCGCCATTCGGAATTGCCTGAGGGCGCCATTGTCGTGGCCGCACGCTTCAAGGGACGCCCCGGCGACCCCGTGGCGATCCAGGCGGAGATGGACCGGATCTCGGCCAGCCGCGAGGCCAGCCAGCCGCTGCGCTCCAAGACCGGCGGTTCGACGTTCAAGAACCCCGAGGGGCACAAGGCCTGGCAGCTCGTCGATCAGGCCGGATGCCGGGGACTGCAGGTCGGCGGCGCGCAGGTCAGCGAGAAGCATACCAATTTCCTGATCAATACCGGCGGCGCGACAAGCGCCGATATCGAGGCCTTGGGCGAGGAAGTGCGCCGCAGGGTCCGGGAAAACTCGGGCGTCGAGCTCGAATGGGAAATCCAGCGCGTCGGCACGCCTGCCGACGGGCCCAACACACAGCAAGCAGGTACACAGTGAGCCTTCCCAAACTTCATGTCGCGGTCCTGATGGGCGGTTGGTCGCATGAGCGGTCGGTTTCGCTGATGAGCGGGGAAGGCGTGGCCAAGGCGCTGGAGTCCAAGGGCCACAAGGTCACCCGAATCGACATGGACCGTAATGTCGCGCTGCGCCTGTCGGAAGCCGCGCCCGACGTCGTGTTCAATGCGCTGCACGGTGCTCCGGGCGAAGATGGCACGGTTCAGGGCATGATGGACCTGATGGGCCTTACCTATACCCATTCCGGCCTCGCAACGTCGGTCATCGCCATCGACAAGGAACTGACCAAGCAGGCGCTCGTCCCCCATGGCATTCCGATGCCGGGCGGGCGCATCGTGGCCTCCGAAGATCTCTACGCCGGCGATCCGCTGCCGCGCCCTTATGTCCTCAAGCCGGTTAACGAAGGCTCGTCCGTCGGCGTTGCGATCGTCATGGACGCGAGCAACTACGGCAATCCGATCCGCCGCGATGCAGCCGGGCCGTGGCAGGAATTCGATCACCTGCTGGCCGAGCCCTACATCCGCGGCCGCGAACTGACGACGGCAGTGATCGGCGACCGTGCGCTGCTGGTGACGGAACTGAAGCCGAAGTCCGGTTTCTATGACTTCGATTCCAAATACACCGACGGTTTGACCGAGCATGTCTGCCCGGCCGAAATCCCGGACGAGATTGCGCAGGCCTGCAAGGACCTAGCCCTGCGCGCGCACCGCCTGCTCGGCTGCAAGGGCACCAGCCGCTCGGATTTCCGCTGGGACGATACGCAGGGCGTGGAAGGGCTGTTCCTGCTGGAAACCAACACCCAACCCGGCATGACGCCGCTCAGCCTCGTGCCCGAGCAGGCCCGGGCCTGCGGCATGGAATATGCCGACCTCGTCGAGGCGATCATCGCCGAGGCGCTGGAGGACGCGCGGTCGAAACAAGCTGCGGGGGCAGTGAAGGGGGCTGAATGAGCCAGACGATCCGGCGCAAGTCGAAGAGCGCGAGGAAGTCCGCCGCAAGGCAGGGCACCAAGGCCAAGGTCCGGCAGGCCCGGGCGACGACCGGATCGGCGATGGACGTCGCGATGAGCTGGTTGCCGTTCTCGGAAGACCAGCTTCACCGCATCTTCCTCTTCGCGATCCTTGCAGGCGCAGGCGTTCTGGCCTGGCTGGCCGCCAGTGCCGCGGGCCTTCCCGCGCTGGTCGGCGACCAGGTGGCCCAGGTCGCCGCGCATTCGGGCTTCGAGGTCAAGACCGTGGTCGTGCGCGGGGCGCAGAACATCAACAAGCTCAAGGTCTATGAAAAGGCCTTGGCCGAACGCAACCGGGCGATGCCCGACGTCGATCTCGAAGGGCTGCGCAGCGAACTGCTCGAACTTTCTTGGATCAAGGACGCGCGGGTATCGCGCCAGTTGCCCGATACGCTGGTGATCGACATCGTCGAGCGTGAGCCGCACGCGGTGCTGCGCAAGGCCGACCGCTTCGTCCTGATCGACGAATCCGGGCATGAGCTGGAGGCGATCAGCCGCAAGGATGCGCAAGGGCGGCTTATCGTCTCGGGCTTCGGCGCCGGGCAGCAGGTGACCCAGCTCGCCCACCTTCTCGAAGCTGCACCCGCGCTCAAGCCGCGTGTGCGCGAGGCGGAGTGGATCGGCAATCGCCGCTGGAATCTCACGTTCAAGACCGGGCAGGTGCTCGCGCTTCCCGAGGGCGAAAAGCCTTCGGCCAACGCGCTGGTCACCTTCGCCCGGCTCGACGGGACCAACCGCCTGCTGGGCGGCAAGGTTACCGCATTCGACATGCGGGCACGCGATCGCATCTATCTGCGCGTGCCCGACGAGGAAGGCAGGGAACTCGCGCTCAAGGCGGGCGCGGTTCCGCACAGTGTGGAGGCAGACTGATGGCAGGCCCGCGCATCACCCGCGTCTTCGGCGCGGTCAATATCGGTTCCTTCCGCATTTCCGCGATTGTCGCGGGCATTTCGGAAACCGGCGACATGATTGTCCTGGGCTCCGGGCACCGCGCCAGCCAGGGCATCAAGCGCGGCTACGTGACCGACATGACGGCGGCGACTTATGCCGTGCGCGATGCCATCGACCGGGCCGAGCGCATGGCCAACACTTCGGTCCAGAAAGTCTGGATCGGCTGCTCGGGAGCCGGGCTCGCCAGCCGTATCGACCAGTTCGACGCCGAAATCGGCGGCCGCCGGATCGAGCAGGAGGACATCGACCAGCTGCTCGTCAGTGCGCGCGACGTGATCCAGCCCGACGGGCGCATGGTCCTGCACGCGCAGCCGGCGCAGTACCGGCTCGATGGCGCACACGGTGTCATCGATCCCAAAGGCCTCCATGCCGAGCGCCTCGGTGTCGACATTCACGTCATGCTGGCCGACGGTGCACCGATCCGCAACCTCACCGAGGCGGTCCAGAGCGCGCACCTCGAGGTCGAGGCCGTGGTCGGTTCACCGATTGCGGCGGGGCAGGCCTGCCTCTCGCCCGAAGAGCGCGATCTGGGCGTTGCGCTCGTCGAATTCGGGGCGGAGGTCACCAATGTCGCGATCTATTCGGGCGGAATGCTGACCGACATGATCCCGATTCCGATGGGCTCGGCCGATATCACCGATGCGATAGCCTCGGCCTTCGGCATCCGCCGCTTCCAGGCGGAGCGCCTGAAGTGCGTCAACGGTTCGGCCATCGCCAGTCCGACCGACCATCGCGAGATGATCCCGGTCAATGCCCCGGGTGAGGAGGGCGTGGGCCCCATCGCCCGCCATGCCGACGAGAAGAACCGCATCCCGCGCGCCGAACTGATCGGCGTGATTACCGGTCAGCTCGGCGCATTGATGGAAGAAGTCAGCAAGGCCCTGAAAGCCATGCGCTTCAGCGGTCAGCGCGGACAGCAGGTGGTGTTCACGGGAGGCGGTGCGGAGCTGGTCGGCCTTGCCGATTTTGCCCAGGCCGCACTGGGCAAACCGGTACGGATCGGCCGCGTCCCGCAGCTTGCCGGTTTGGCCGAAGCCCATGTAAAGCCGGGGTTTTCAACCTTGGCCGGTCTTGTGTTATACGCCGCCGACGACCCGGTGGACATCCGTAGTCTCGGAAAGAGCCACCAGAAGACCGTCAAGTACAGTGGGCTTGGTGTGGTCGGTCGCGTCGTCAGTGCCTTGAAGGAATATTTCTGAGGCGGCCGCGCGCCTTGCATTCGCGTCGGAGCAATTCGCCGCATCTTGCACTGCAGCGGCTGTGGACAAAGGTTAAGAGCGCTTTGCGTGGACGAGTCGAAGCGTGCAATCAGGCTAGTCAAAGTGATTTCTTCGCGCACGTGCCTGCAGGAGAGCGAAATGAGCATTAACATTGGACCGCCGGCGATTGACGAACTTCGCCCGCGGATTGTCGTAATCGGTGTCGGCGGGGCCGGTGGCAACGCAATTGCCAACATGATCGAGGCCCAGATCGAGGGCGTTGACTTCGTGGTGGCCAATACCGATGCGCAGGCCCTGAACAATTCCATCGCCGAAACCCGCGTGCAGCTGGGGCCGGACATCACCCAGGGCCTCGGTGCCGGTTCGCGCCCCGAAGTGGGACGCGCCGCAGCCGAGGAGACGCTCGAGGAAATCGATCGTCTGCTGGACGGCGTCCACATGGTCTTCATCGCTGCGGGCATGGGCGGCGGCACCGGCACGGGTGCCGCTCCGATCATCGCGCAGGCAGCGCGTGAAAAGGGCGTCCTGACTGTCGGCGTGGTGACCAAGCCCTTCATGTTCGAAGGCACGCGTCGCATGCGTTCGGCCGAAGCGGGCATCGAAGAGCTGCAGAAGCACGTCGATACCCTGATCGTCATACCGAACCAGAACCTGTTCCTCGTCGCCAAGGCGGAGACGACCTTCAAGGAAGCGTTCTCGCTTGCCGACGAAGTGCTGCAGCAGGGCGTGCGTTCGATCACCGACCTCATGGTCATGCCGGGCCTGATCAACCTCGACTTTGCCGACGTGCGTTCGGTCATGGGCGAGATGGGCAAGGCGATGATGGGCACGGGCGAGGGTGAAGGTCCGAACCGTGCGCTCGAGGCGGCCGAGCAGGCGATTGCCAACCCGCTGCTCGACGGCGTGTCGATGCAGGGCGCCAAGGGCGTCATCATCTCGATCATCGGCGGCGACGACATGAAGCTGCTCGAAGTCGACGAGGCGGCCAACCATATCCGCGAACTGGTCGATCCCGACGCCAACATCATCTGGGGTTCGGCGTTCAATCCGGACCTGCAGGGCAAGATCCGGGTCTCGGTCGTCGCCACCGGCATCGAGCAGACCGCCGAGCAGGCCGAAGTGGCTTCGCGTCCGATGAGCCTGGGTGCCTCGCGCGGCCCGGTTCGTCCGGCCGTTGCCCGTCCGGTCGCCGTCGAAGCGCCCGGCGAGCCGGAACCGCTTGAACTGGGCGAGCCCGAGCCGGCGCCGCAGGCCGAACCGGTCGCCGCCGCGCCCGAGCCGGAGTCGTTCGACGAGCTCGAGCTCGGTGCGAGCGAGGAGATCGAGGGCGCCGATGAGCAGAAGGAAGCCGCTTCGGGCAGCTATGCCAGTCTTTCCGGGTTGCGCACGCCGCGCAAGGAGCCGCTGGATCTTGGCGCTGAAGCCGAAGCCTCCGAACCGGCGCGCAATCAGGACGAACTGATGCTCGACGGCGGGCAGGCGGCACCAGCGCCTTCGCCCACGCCGATCCCGCGTCGCCCCGCACCCGCCCAGCCGGCATCCGGCGGCGGCAGCACCCTGTTCGAGCGTATGACCAGCCTGTCCCGTCCCAAGTCGGCAGCCAGCGCGCAGTCGGACGAGGAAGAGGATAGCGCCTCGATCAGCATTCCGCGCTTCCTCGGGCGCCAGAACAACCAGTAACGGACACAAGGCCAGGGGCGGTGACTGCAGTTGCCGCCTCAGCTTCTTGCGCCATTCCCGGCACCGTCTGTCGCTCTGCGCGATTGTGTCGGCGGTCCGTTCGCTGCAGGTTAATCGACGGGACGGCATAGGGCGGCCCGGCTTTTCATTTGACGGCGCATAAGCACGCTATTCGACAGTGCGCGAACGCGTTTCTTGCCGTCGCGATAGAGGTATTCAGGATCTTGCGGTTTGAGCTGAGGGTTTCGCGGTTCCTGGCAGGCGTGGGCCTCGCCGCCTTCTCGTTTGTTCCCGCCGCCGCATCGGCCCAGAGTGCCCCGGTCGTTTCACGGCCCATCGTCCAGGCGATCCCCAGCGTCGATCCCCAGAAGCTCAGCGATGCGCTGACCCGGCTCGGCCGTGACCCGCGCGACGTCAACGCGCTGATGGATGCCGCCGATGCCGCGCGCGCGCTGGGTGACTATGACGCCTCGATCGGCTTCTATCGCCGCGCGGAAGACCTTTCTCCGAACAATGCACGGATCAAGTCGGGCCTGGCGAGCGCGCTGGTCCTGAGCGGCGATCCGGTCGCGGCTATTCCGGTCTTTGCCGAGGCAGAGCGGGCAGGGGCCAGAGCCAGCGACATCGCCTCCGACCGCGGCCTTGCCTTCGACCTCGTCGGCGACAATGCGACGGCCCAGCGCTACTACATCGGCGCGCTCAATGGTTCGGGCGACGACGAGGCGCGGCTGCGCTATGCCGTCAGCCAGGCCATCGCGGGCGACGTCGAGGCGGCGCAGCAGACGCTGATGCCGTTGCTGCGCAAGCAGGACAAGCCGGGTTGGCGCACCCGTGCCTTCACGCTGGCAATCGTCGGCGACACCAAGGAGGCGGTCGACCTTGCGAACCGTATCCTGCCTGCGCCCCTGGCACAGAACGTGGCGCCGTACTTGCGCTACATGCCGCGCCTGACCAAGGCCCAGCAGGCTGCGGCGGCCAACCTCGGAAAATTCCCCAAGGCATCGGAAATCGGCCGCGACGATCCGCGCATCGCTTCCTACAAACCGGTGCAGCTGGCTGCCGCGATGCCAGCCGCCGCCATGGCGCAGGCGCCAGCCTATTCGGACAAGGCGAGCCGGCAGAAGGCCGCCAAAGCACAGGCCGAACAGGTCAGGCGCGAGGCCGAAGTCAACGAGAACCGGCGCAAGGCCGCGCTCGCCTCGGCCTCGGCGGACCGCGTTGCGCCGCCGGATCCCAAACCGGCGATCGAGCGCGAAATGGGTGAGTTGCCGCCGCGCGATGCCAATGGCGAACTGCCGCCGGTGAACGCGGGTTCGGCGCGTCAGGCGGCAACAGCAGCAAGCATGGCCCGCGCCGCGCCCACTCCGGCACCCACTCCGGCACCGGTTCGTGCGTCCGCTGAGGCACCTGCACCGGCACCCGTGACCACGCCGCCGCCGCGGCCTGCGGCTTCGACGTCGGGCAACTTCGATTTGGCCAGGATCGGCGGTTCGGCATCGCCACCGCCGCCTGCCAGTCCTTCGTCTGTGCCTGTCGTTGCCACTTCCGCTTCGTCCCTGACATCCAGACCAGTGGCGGAAGCGCCGCCTGAGCCGGGGCCAAGCCAGCTTTCGCTTTCGGAGATCTTCGCCGATCTGGGCAAGCCTACGGCGCAGGCCATGCCCGCCTCCGGCGCAGTCGATATCCGCAAGATCATTCCGGCCAAGCCCAAGCCCAAGGAAGAGCCGAAGCCTGCTCCCAAGCCGGAGAAGCCGGCGCCGCCGCCTCCGCCGGCGCATCCGAGCCGGATCTGGGTGCAGATCGGCGTCGGCCGCGACAAGAGCGCCATCGCCTTCGACTGGCGGCGCCATCTGCGTGAGACGCCGGAGCTGTTCAAGGGGCGCAAGCCTTATGTCAGCGAAATGGGCCGGACCAACCGCATCCTCGTCGGTCCGTTCGAGACCAGCAAGGCGGCGAACGAGTTCGCTGCCGATGTCCGCAAGGCAGACGTCGCGAATGCCTTGCCCTGGACGAGTCCGGCAGGCCAGGTCGTGGACGAATTGCCGGCCAAGTGATGGTGTTCGGGGTAAACTAAACACCGATCAGGCGAAGTAATTTTCCGGATGGTTGGTAGGTGCCGTTAATCTTCGGTTTAGCCTTATCCACATCATGTAAACAGGCTTGTGCAGTTTTGCGCAGGCGTTTCGGTCTCCCGCATTGTGCTGCCCCGGGCAAGCAAGACATCCATGCTCCAGATATCTCGGAGGATGAATGTCAGGATTTATGAGAACGGTGCAGGACGAGATGGGCAGTGAGGACGAAGCCGCTCCGGTGGAGATGCTCGCCTGCCTTTTCGAAGCCCGCGACTGGCCATTCGAACACACCTCCGACGACGAGATCTCGGCGGAAGTGAAAGGGAGCTGGGCGACCTACCAGATCCAGGCGGTCTGGCGCCGCGAGGACCGGGTGCTCCAGCTCCTGTGCCTGCCCGACATCCGGGTGACCGATGCCAAGCGCGCAGCGGTTTACGAGGCACTGGCGATGATCAACGAACAGCTTTGGGTCGGCCATTTCGATGTCTGGTCCAACGGCAGCGTCGTGCTCTACCGCCACGGCCTGATGCTGGGCGAGGACGGCCTGCTCGGCCCCGGGCAGGCGCAGATGGTGGTCGAGGCGGCGATCGAGGAGTGCGATCGCTTCTATCCGGTCTTCCAGTTCATCCTGTGGGGCGACAAGACCCCCTCCGAAGCGCTTGCGGCAGCGCTCGTCGACGCGGCCGGAGAAGCCTGATCGGTTGATAACGGCGGATCGGGATGGTCCGCTTGAAAACCGCGCTTTGGGCCTTGGCAGGAATTGGGAGCGCGCCTAGTTGAAGCGGCAATTCAAGCCGTTCCCTACAGGAGAAGACATGGAACGCTTTCAGAACATCCTGCTGGTTGGCTGCGGCAACATGGCCGGTGCCATGCTCGACGGATGGCTGGCAGGCGGTATCCCGGCCTCGCGCTTCACGGTTGTCGATCCCTATCGCAAGGCCGTGCCGCAAGGCGTGACCCTGCTGCGCGAGCTGCCGGAGGGGCGCTTCGATGCCGTGATGCTGGGGGTAAAACCCCAGGGCCTCGACGATCTTGCCCCCTCGCTGGCGCCCTCGGTCGGCGCGCAGACGGTGCTCTTTTCCATTCTTGCCGGCGTCGAGTTCGACAGCCTTGCCGCGCGCTTTCCCGATGCGGGTGCGATTGTGCGGATCATGCCGAACCTTGCGGCGGCCATCGGCAAGTCGCCCATCGCCCTCGATTCCCGCGGGCTCGACGACCAGGGGCGCGATGCCGTCACGGCGTTCATGCAGCCGCTTGGCACGCCGGAATGGCTGGCAGGAGAAGAGCTGTTCGACGCCGTGACCGCGCTTGCAGGTTGTGGTCCGGCCTTCGTTTATCGCTTCATCGACTCCCTCGCGGCAGGGGCGACTGCCCTGGGCCTCGATGCGAGGCAGTCCCAGCGCCTCGCGATCGCGATGGTAGAAGGCGCCGCGCAGCTTGCCGCCGGGCAGGCTGCGGCTCAGCCGCCGGTCTCGCCGGGCGAGCTGGCCGACATGGTGGCGAGCCCGGGTGGCTCGACCCGGGCGGGCATGAACGTGCTCGATGCTGACGAGGCGCTGGCCAGGGTGATCGCCTCGGCCATGGAAGCATCGCGCGACCGCAATGCTGAAATGGCGGCCGAAGCGCGCAAGGCTTGAGCGATGCCGGGGCTTGCATCTCCGATCGATACACTTTGACACAATCCGCGGCGTCCGGTTTTTCTTGAATAATGGGCCCCGGGCGCCGATATTCATTGTGTAACCGGCCACGGCATTGTGCGCGCGCCGGGAAAGGGAGTTAGAAATGGCGAATTGGAACGACCCCCAGCCCCGCTCGGGCTTCGGTGCGTCTCCGAGCCTTGACGGACGCACGGCTGGCCAGGCCACCTATGACATGGGCCTGCGCCGTCACATGCTTTCGATCTACAACTACATGGCTTCCGGCGTTCTGCTGTCGGGGATCGTGGCGATGCTTTTCGCTTCGTCCGGCATGGCCGTGCAATTGCTGTCGAGCCCGCTCAAGTGGGTAGTCATGCTGGCACCGCTCGGCTTCGTCATGGCCATGAACTTCGGCGTGAACAGGATGAAGACCTCGACGCTGCAGATGCTCTACTGGGGCTTCTGCGTGGTCATGGGTCTTTCGCTCTCGGCGATCTTCCTGGTCTTCACCGCCAGCTCGATCGCGACGACGTTCTTCGCGACCGCGGCTGCCTTCGCTGGTCTCAGCCTCTTCGGCTATACCACGAAGAAGGATCTTTCGGGCTTCGGCACGTTCCTGATCATGGGCGTGGTTGGCATCCTCGTTGCGATGGTGATCAACCTGTTCGTCGGGTCGACGGTGCTGCAGCTGGCGATTTCGGTCCTCGGCGTGCTGATCTTCGCCGGCCTGACTGCCTACGACACCCAGATGCTGAAGAACCAGTACTACCAACTGCGTGGGACTGAATTCATCGGCAAGGCGGTCGTGCTCGGTGCGTTGAGCCTCTACCTGGACTTCATCAACATGTTCCAGTTCCTGCTCTCGTTCCTCGGCCAGAGGGACTGATCCAGGCGGACATGGCGGTTCGTCCCGCTTGCGGGGCGAGTAATCCACAGTCCAGGCAGGCATTGCTATCATGCCCGGTGCGGTTCGTCGCACCGGGCATTTCTTTTGCCGCGGGCTGGAGATAGGATTCCGGCCGTTCTGATGGAGTTTTACAGGGTGGAAGACCACAAGATGAAAGGACTTGCTCGCCGCGTGCCGTTGCTGGCCGGCTCGGTCCTGGCCGTAACGATCGCAGTCCTTTCCGGCTGCTCGACCCCGCCGCCACCGCCGCCGCCACCGCCACCGGTCGTGGTCATCCCGCCCAAGCCGACGCCGCCGATGGGCGCGCCGGAGCACATGACGGTTCCGGCTGCCGACGCGAACGGCGTGCGCCATACGGTGAACTCGGGAATCTCGACGCCTCAGGCGGTGTGGAACCTGCGTTCGGCCTACAACGTGGCCGCACTCAATTGCGTCGAAGCGCAGTACCTGCCGATCCTCGAAGGCTACAAGCGCTTCCTCAAGGTCTACGCAAAGCCGCTCAATACCGCGAACCGCGAGATCGATCGAAGCTTCCAGACCCAGCACAAGGGGCGTGAAGCGATCAAGGCGCGTGAAAGCTACCAGACGCAGGTCTACAATTTCTTCTCGCTGCCGCCGGTCGATGCCAACTTCTGCCAGGCGGCCATGGACCTGACGACCGAGCTGGAAACCGTGGACCCGAGCCAGTTCGAGACTTACGCCTATACCGGCCTTGCCAAGATGGAAGCGCCGTTCAAGTCGTTCTTCGACAGCTACGAGCAGTACCGGGCCGATCTGGCCGCATGGGAAGCGCGCTACGGCAATGGCAATATTACCGTGCGCCCCACTTTCGAGCAGCAGGCGCAGGCTGGCTCGCAAGTGCTGCAGCAGTAACCTGATTGCGGGAATGCGCGAGGTGGGCGGAAAATCCGCCTCGCGCATTTTTGCTCTTTCATGGTCGGGTTCTCTTCGCTAAGGGAGCCGCTCGCGTGGCGGCAGTCCGCTATGCGCGATTGCTGGAACGGGGCCGTAGCTCAGCTGGGAGAGCGCGTCGTTCGCAATGACGAGGTCAGGGGTTCGATCCCCCTCGGCTCCACCAGTAATTGAAGATTTGCGCTGGTCCGGAAGGCTTCCGGATCTCACCCGGTCGGGCGCGGCCGGGTTTTTTGTTTGAGTGCCGGATTGGCTTGGTCCATCACCGGCATTGTTCGGGCAGGGCTGTTCCTTGCGTGAACGGACCCACGAGCGAGACCGCCGGAAACCACGATGCATTTTCTCGACCAGGCCAAGATCTACATCCGTTCGGGCGCAGGCGGCCCGGGTGCGGTCAGCTTCCGGCGCGAAAAGTACGTTGAGTACGGCGGCCCCGACGGCGGCAACGGCGGCAAGGGCGGCGACGTCATCTTCGAAGCGGTTGCCGGCCTCAACACGCTGATCGACTTTCGCTACACCCAGCACTTCAAGGCCCCGCGCGGCGGCCATGGCATGGGCAAGAACCGCAATGGCGCGGCCGGCAAGGACCTGGTGGTCAAGGTTCCGGTCGGCACGCAGATCATTGCCGACGAGGATCGCGAGACGGTGCTGGCCGACCTGACCGAGGCGGGCCAGCGCGTGACCCTGCTCGAAGGCGGCATGGGCGGCCGGGGCAACGCCAGCTACAAGACCAGCACCAACCGCGCCCCGCGCCAGCACCAGCCCGGCATCCCGGCCGAAGAGCTGTGGGTCTGGCTGCGCCTCAAGCTTCTGGCCGATGTCGGCCTGGTCGGCATGCCCAATGCAGGCAAGTCGACCTTCATCAACAAGCTGTCGAACACCAAGGCCAAGGTCGGCGACTATGCCTTCACCACGCTGCGGCCGCAGCTGGGCGTGGTCACCCACAAGCACCGCGAATTCGTGCTGGCCGACATTCCGGGCCTGATCGCGGGCGCTGCCGACGGCGCCGGGATCGGCGACCGTTTTCTCGGCCACATCGAGCGCTGCCGTGTGCTCGTCCACCTCATCGACATTTCCAGCACCGACCCGGTCGAGGCGATGCAGGTCGTGGAGGAAGAGCTGGAGGCCTACGGAGGCGGGCTCGAGGACAAGCCGCGCCTCGTGGCCCTAAACAAGATCGACCTGGTCGATGACGAACTGGCGCGGGAATACGCCAGGGAGCTGCTCAAGGGCGGCGCCGACGAGGTCTTCCCGATTTCCGGCGCGACCGGCAAGGGCATGTCGAAGCTGCTCGACGCGGTGATCGAGTACCTGCCTGCCGCGACTGTCACCGAACGTCCCGAAGGCGAGCAGGAAGAGTCCGAGGAAAAGCCCTGGTCGCCGATCTGACCGATGGGCACTTGACGCTCAGGCGGGCGGTGCCCGGTGATGCGGATGCGATCGCGCAGATCATCCTGCCGGTTATCGCTGCCGGAGAGACTTACGCGCTCGAAGCGCACATGACGCGGGAGGCTGCGCTGGCCTACTGGATGGGGCCGGACCGGCAGACCTTCGTTGCCGAGCAAGGCGGCGAAATCCTCGGGACCTACTACTTTCGCGCCAACCAGGCCGGCGGCGGCGGGCATGTCTGCAATTGCGGCTACATGACGCGGGCCTCGGCGAGCGGCAGGGGCGTGGCGCGCCGCATGTGTGAGCACTCGCTCGCCCATGCACGCGAGCAGGGCTTCCGTGCGATGCAGTTCAATTTCGTGGTGAGCACCAATGTGCGCGCCGTCGGCCTTTGGCATTCGTTGGGTTTCGAGACGGTCGGCCGCCTTCCGCGCGCCTTCGCCCATCCCCGGCAGGGGCTGGTCGATGCCCTTGTGATGTACCGCGAGCTTTGAGGATGGGCCTTTACTTCCATCCGTTGCTCAAACAGGACGATCCGCGTACCTGATTGCAAGCGGACGCTTTTCAGGGCGCCGCAATTCTCCTAGAGGCTCGGCTCCGATGCCCATTTCCCGCCTGTTCGATCTTTCAGACAAGTCCCATGCGCCTCGCCTCGTTCTCAAGGTGGGATCGGCGCTGCTTGTCGGGAAGCAAGGCGTGCGGCGCGAATGGCTGACGGGCCTCGTCGCCGAAATCGCCGCGGCGCGCGCGCGTGGCCAGCAGGTGATCGTTGTTTCCTCGGGCGCGATCGCGCTGGGTGCGGCGACGCTGGGCCTCGACAAGGGCGGTCGCGGCTCGCTGGCCGACGCGCAGGCCGCGGCTGCGGTCGGGCAGATCGCGCTTTCGGGGCTATGGGCCGAACTGCTCGGCAGCCATGGCCTCACTGCCGCGCAGATGCTGCTGACGCTGGAGGACCTTGAGGATCGCCGCCGTTATCTCAACGTCACCGCCACGCTCACGCGCCTGCTGGATGCCGGGGCGGTGCCGGTGATCAACGAGAACGATTCGGTCGCCACCAACGAGATCCGCTTCGGTGACAACGACCGCCTCGCCGCGCGCGTGGCGCAGGCGGCGCAGGCAAGTGCAGTCCTGCTGCTCTCCGACATCGATGGCCTGTACGATCGCCACCCGAAGGAGCCGGGCGCGAAGATGATCCCGGTGGTGGAGGGCGTGACGGCCGAAGTCCACGCCATGGCCAGCGCGGAATCGAATTCCGGCATGGGCTCGGGCGGCATGATCTCGAAGCTGCAGGCGGCCGAGATCGCCGAACTGGCCGGGATCGCATTGGTCATCGGCAACGGGCAGCATGACCGACCGGTGGCGCGGATTGTCGACGAAGGCGTGGGCACGCTGTTCCTGCCGCGGCGCAAGGCCGGCGCGCGCAAGGCCTGGCTGGGCGGTCGCCTGCGCCTCAAGGGCAGCATCATCGTCGACGATGGCGCGGCGGCGGCGCTGCTGCGCGGATCGAGCCTGCTCGCCAAGGGCATCACCGGGGTGAGCGGCGCTTTCCTGCGCGGCGATCCGGTGGCGATCGAGGACGGGCAGGGCCGGGTTCTGGCCCACGGCCTGTCGGAATACGACGCGGCCGAATGTGAGCAGATCCGCGGCCATCATTCGAGCGAGCAGGCCGACATTCTCGGCTATGCGCCGCGTTCCTCCGTGGTCCATCGCGACCAGCTGGTGCTGAAATGACCGCAAGTGCATTCGAACAGCGGCCTCTGGTTGCGCTGACCGGCGCGACCGGTTTCGTCGGGCAGGCAGTGCTCGATGCAGCGACAGCCCAGGGTTACGAGGTCGTAGCACTCACCCGGCGCGAGCAGGCACCGCGCCAGCACGTGCGCTGGATCAGGGGCGAGTTGTCGGACACCGCCTCGCTTTCCGAACTGACGCGCGGCGTCGAGGCGACGATCCACGTGGCGGGCGTCGTCAATGCCCCCGATGCCGAAGGGTTCGAGCTAGGCAACGTCACCGGCACGCTCAACCTCATCGAGACGGTCGTGGCCAAGGGGATCCCGCGCTTCGTCTATGTCTCGTCGCTGAGCGCGCGCGAACCGAAGCTATCGGCTTATGGAGCGTCGAAGGCGCGGGCGGAGAAGCTGGTCCGGGCAAGCCCGCTGGACTGGACGATAGTGCGCCCTCCCGCGATCTACGGGCCGCGCGACAGGGAGATGTTCGAACTCTTCCGGGCGGCGCGCTGGGGCGTGCTTCCGATGCCTTCGGCGGGACGCGCCTCGATGATCCACGTCGAGGACCTTGCTCGCCTGCTCGTGGCGCTTGTTCCCGGCGGTGAAGAAGTGACCGGCAAGCTGTTCGAACCCGATGACGGCAAGCAGGATGGCTGGGAGCACCACGAGATGGGCCTCGCCATCGGCTGGGCCATGGGCAAGCGTCCGCGCATCTGGGGCATGTCGCGCACGGCGCTGGAGCGGGTGGCGAAGCTCGACCACTTCCTGCGCGGGACCAAGGCCAAGATGACGCCGGACCGCGCCGCCTATTTCAGCCATCCGGACTGGGTGGTCGGCAGTAAGGGGCGCGTTCCGTCCTCGATCTGGTCGCCGCAGATCGAAACGCGCGAGGGCCTGAAGGCAACCGCGCAATGGTACCGCGACAACAAGTGGCTATGACGTCCTGAGCGCGGGGGGTGGCGGCGCAGCGATTCGTATCGCTCCGCCGTGCAACGGTGTCTTCTTTGCAAACTCTGTAAAAGTATGAGCCTTTGTCGGATGGCAAGGTGTCTGCGCACTGGCAATCCGTTTATCTGGTGCTCAGTGAATCGCGGACGCCGCAGGCATGCCGCCGCCCCGTGGAATCCCCGTAATCCCGGCCTTGGCCTCGTGCGAGCGGTCGATCAGGTGACGGAAAAAGCCTGAATTTCAGCGTTACGAATCTGAAATGCCTGATCCGGTCTAACCCCTAGATTTCATACAGCCCCATTTTCACGGGGTCGCGACTAGAGCCGAATGTGAGCCGTCTCTCCGCGAAGACGGCAAATTGCACGGGTCCACAGAAAGGGATTTAGGAATGGCGTTCGGTTCCGGGCCGGGTACGAGTTGGTTGCGCCGGCAATCGATCAACCGCAGGCTGACGATTCAATCGATAACGGCGGGCGTGCTTTCGCTCTGCCTCATTGCAACGATAGTGGTAGGATCGGGACTTTCGCTCGCCACCAGCAAGAAAGACGACAAGACCTCCGAGCAGGCGCTTTCCGCGGCCCTGTTGGAAAAGGACTTCGCGTCCCTTGAGCGTGACGTGTTCCGTCACGCCGCGATCGGCACCGAGCAGACCCAAAAGGACTGGGAAAGCAATGCCGAAGACCTGAAGGAGTCGATCCGCAATGCACAGGCCAACCTCGACGGCGAGGAAGCCAAGCATGCCGGTGACGTAGAGGCGAAGGCCGATGCCTATATCGATGCGGTCGCCTCCACTTTTGCCGCGGGCCCGGCGACGCCGGAAGGCCTCGATCGCATCGGCGAGCTGGGCAGCGCCGTGGACGACGGGATCGAACAGATTCGTGAGCCGGTGATCCAGCGCAGCGAAGTGCTGAATGAGCAGCAGCGCACCGTCACCTTCTGGGTGCTGGTTCTCTCCTCGCTCATCGCTTTCGGCGCCGGTTTGATTTCCTACCTGTTGGCCCGTGCGATCCGCACCAGCATCAGCGAGGAACTTGGCGCGGTGCGAGATTCGATTGCTGAAATCGAAGCAGGGCGCCTCAACGGCCAGATCGAGCATCTCGAGCGTCAGGACGAAATCGGCGAATTGGCCCGTGCGGCTGCGCGCCTGCGCGATACCGTCAAGGCCAAGGAGCGCAGCGATGCAGAGGCGCGCGACATGATCGAGCATGTCGGCGAAAACCTGGGTCGTCTTGCCAGCGGTGACCTCACTATCGAAGTTCCGGAACTGGGCGCGTCCTATGCCGCGCTGCGTGCGGACTTCAACAAGACGGTGGTGCGCCTGCGCGAAGCCATGCAGTCGGTGTCGCGCTCGACCCATGCGATCCGCACCGGTTCGATGGAAATCAGCCAGGCTTCCGACGATCTGGCCCAGCGCACCGAACATCACGCCAGTGAGATCGGTACGGCCGCAGGTGCGGTGAGCGAACTGTCGCGTGCCCTGCAGGACACCGCGCAGAGTGCTGCCGAAGCGCATCGCGGGGTCGATGCCGCGGTCAACGAAGCGCGCCGTGGCGGCGAGGTCGTCGGCCAGGCCGTTGGCGCGATGGAGCAGATCGAGAAGTCGACGGCCGAGATCGGCAACATCATCGCCGTCATCGACTCGATTGCCTTCCAGACCAACCTCCTTGCCCTCAACGCGGGCGTCGAGGCGGCGCGTGCGGGCGATGCGGGCAAGGGCTTCGCGGTCGTTGCCAACGAGGTTCGCGGGCTTGCCCAGCGCTCCGCCGAGGCGGCCAAGGACGTACGCACGCTGATCGAGACCAGCTCGTCGCAGGTTGCGGTTGGCGTGGACATGGTACGCCGCACCGGCGAGGCGCTCGATTCGATCATTGCGCGCATCGACAACACCACCGAAGTCGTCACCCGGATCAGCAATGCCTCGTCCGAGCAATCGGAAAAGCTGCGCCAGACCAACGACACCATCAGCCAGATGGACGTCGTCACCCAGCAGAATGCCGCGATGGTCGAGGAATCGACCGCCGCCGCGCGCAGCCTGGCGACCGAGGCGGACAACCTGGCCGAACTCGTCGGCACGTTCCGTATCGGCGATGCCAGCGTGGTCTCGTTCAAGGCATCGGAAGGCAGGTCCAGCCCCGCTCGCGCGGCCACCCCGGCACCGCGACGGGCAAGCGCTCCGATGACCGTGGGCAACACCGCCGTCGCCCAGGTCGTTGACGACGCGGACTGGTCCGAGTTCTAGGAATACGAGCGGTGGCCGAAGACGGTCACCGGTCGGTCTCCTGCGCCCCATCCTGCGACCCGGCAGGGTGGGGCGTTTCGTTTGTGGCGCAGCCTTGCCGCCTCACAGCTTCGGTTCAGATGGCGAAGGCGCAGTGGCGTGCCTCGCTCATCATGCGCAGCCAGTCGGTGCCTTCGATGGCGATGAGAGTACGGTGGTCGCCGCCCTCGAAGTAGATCTCGTCATCCTCGTGCAGGCGTCTGTCGAGCAGGTCGTCGTCGATGACGAAGTCCAGCCCATAGGCCTCGCCCATTGGCGGGATTGCGCCGAATTCGCAGTCGGGAAAGCTCATGGCCGCCTCGGCTTCGCTCAGCAGCCTGACATCGCAGCCGAGGTTGGCACCCAGTCGGTCGAGATCGACATGGCGGGAGGACGGCAGCACCGCCAGCACGTAATCGTCGCCGGCGCGCATCATCACACCCTTGGCCACGTTCTTGCCAGAGACGTGGGCAGCATGCGCG
Source organism: Novosphingobium sp. PY1 (assembly GCF_017312445.1). NCBI lineage: Bacteria > Pseudomonadati > Pseudomonadota > Alphaproteobacteria > Sphingomonadales > Sphingomonadaceae > Novosphingobium > Novosphingobium sp. PY1. Next base: position 647,912 of record NZ_BLTI01000004.1, read on the forward strand.
GCCCGACCCGAAGCGAACGTGCGCGAGTGGGGGATCTCGTCGTAGCTCGTGCCGCAAGACCTGAGATATTTGCGTAAGTTGGGTGAGATGGCCATGGCGTCCTCCTGCGTGTCGCGGAAGCGCGGGGGCGGCCTGATCATAGCTGGTACGGCAAACGGGGGCAGGGGGCCGTACGAAGCGCCAGGTCGGACCAGCGCTTTCCATGCAGCACAATAACAAAATCCGCCGATTCGGCCAATCAGAGCCTGGCGTGAAAAAGGCACGCGCCAACCCGGCCGGGGTGGCCGGGCACGGCGTCAGGCTATGTGAGCTGGTCGGCCTGGCGGCTCAGGCGCGCGCGCCGACGGGAATCGCCGCTTCGAGAACGGGACCCCGTGCGATGGGCGTTTCCGTCATCTCGATACCGGTACGTTCAGCCTTGCGTCGATAGGCGGCTGCCATTGCGCGGTGCATCTTGCGGGCTTCCGGGTCTGCCGTGGAATTGGCAAGCCCATCGTGCATCTGTGCGCGCTCAATATATTCGGCCGACGAAAGATTACTTTCCATTCGTCATCCTCCGGATCCATCATTACCGCCCGGGCGTCACTCGTAAGTCGAACGAGGGCGGACACGCCGGAACTCAAGCGGCATTACGCCTGCGCGATCTTTCCGGCAACTTAAAAAAGGCAAGTTACGCCACAATTGCCCCGATGGAAACCGATACCGCTACATTTGATCGCTTCTAAGGCGCGCCTAGTAGAATATTCCAGGGCGGGGGTCGATTGCATAACTGTTAAGTGTCTTTCTGTCAGCGGCGTCAACTTCGGTGAGGATCACCTGATACCCCCACAAGTCGGCAAGGTGCTGCAGGACCTGCCGCGCTTCCTCGCGCTGAAGCAGGACGCGGTCGCGCACGTTGTGCTCGAGCATCAGCTTGCGGTCGCTGTCGAAGTCGACGTCGACGATCTGGATGTCGGGATCGATGCCGGCGACGTCATGGTGCCGCGCCAGAGTGCGCCGGATCTCCTGATAGCCCTGTTCGTCGTGAATGGCCGCCACCTCGACTTCTTCGTCCTTCTCGCGGTCGTCCAGCTTGAACAGGCGCCACTTCCGGATCAGGTGCGGGCTGAGGAACTGGGCGATGAAGCTTTCGTCCCGGTAATTGGCCCAGGCGTCCTTGAGGACGTTCAGGGGGTCGCCGCAGCCGGCGAATTCCGCAAACCACCTGCGGTCCTCGTCCGAGGGATCGCGGCAGATCCGTTCGATGTCCTCCATGATCCCGAAGCCCAGCGCGTAGGGGTTGTGGCCCGAGTAGTGACCTGAATCGTACGTCGGCTGATAGAGCACGTTCGAATGCGAATGCAGGAATTCGAGGAAGGCCCCTTCGGTGATCTGTCCGGTTTCGTGAAGCCGCTTGAGAATGTTGTAATGGACCCAGACCGCGCAGCCCTCGTTCATCACCTTGGTCTGGCGCTGCGGATAGAAGTACTGGGCGATCAGGCGGACGATGCGCAGGATTTCCCGCTGCCAGCCGCGCAGGCGCGGCGCGCTCTTCTCAAGGAAGTAGAGTAGGTTTTCCTGCGGCAGGCCGAGTGACTTCTGGCGCATGTCACGCGATTCACGGTGCGTCGGCTTCTTGTTGGGCAGGGTGCGCCACAAGGCGTTGTAGTTCGATTCCTCATAGGCACGCCGTTCCTCCTCGCGCCGTCTTTCGGCATTGAGGTTGAGCGGTGCCGCGCGCGGATAGCGGTGGATGCCTTGCTGCATCAGGGCATGGGCGGAATCGAGAACCCGCTCGACTTCGGCCTGACCGTGGCGTTCCTCGCAGCGGGCGATGTAGTGGCGGGCGAACTCCAGGTAGTCGAGGATGCCTTCCGCATCGGTCCATTGCCTGAACACGTAGTTGTTCTTGAAGAAGTGATTGTGGCCGAAGGCGGCATGGGCGATCACCAGCGTCTGCATCGTCGCGCTGTTCTCTTCCATGACGTAGCTGATGCACGGGTCCGAATTGATCACCAGTTCATAGGCGAGCCCGCGCAGGCCCTTGCGGTACAGCAGGTCGTTGGCGAGGAACTGCTTCCCGAACGACCAGTGCTTGTAGAAGATCGGCATGCCGGTGGAGGCATAGGCATCGAGCATCTGTTCCGAAGTGATGACTTCGATGCGGTTGGGATAGACGTTGAGGTCCAGCTCGCCGATGGCGATGGTCTCGCAGGCGTCGTAGATGCGCTGGAGCGTGTCGAAGTTCCAGTCGCTTCCGGAGTAGAGCAAGGTGGAGGCAGGCGCGTTCATGAGGCGCGCGCCGTGGCACTTCGGCGGCTGAACAGGTCGCGGAACACGGGGTAGATATCCTTGCGTGAATGGACCCGGCGCATCGCGAACTTGCCGCCGGAACCGCCGATCTCGGCATAGGCCTGCCACAGGTTCGTCGCGCGTTCTTCGCCCGTGACGCCGCTGGAGGGCGGGTTGGAGACTTCGAGATAGGCCGCGTATTGCACGATTGGCAGGATCTCGTCGCGCATCAGCGCCGTGGTCTGCGGATTGTCGCGGGTGAAATTGTCTCCGTCCGAGGCCTGCGCAAGGTAGATGTTCCAGTCGAGTGGAGAGTAGCGGTCCTTTACCACGGCCAGCATCTCCTCGAGCGCGGAAGAGACGCGCGTGCCGCCGGTTTCGGTGCTGTAGAAGAAGGTCTCCTCGTCCACCTCCTGCGCCGAATCCGTGTGACGGATGAAGACGATCTCGACGTGGCGGTAGCAGCGGGTGACGAAGAGGTAGAGGAGGATGAAGAAGATCTTCGCCAGCTCCTTCATGTGCTCGTTCATCGATCCCGAAACGTCCATCAGGCAGAAGATGACGGCCTGGGAAATCGGCCTGCGTTCCTGCTCGAAGCGGCGATAACGCAAGTCGATCGGGTCGATGTAGGAGATCAGCGTCCGGCGCCGGTTGAGAACCACCAGCCGTTCGCGCAGTGCATCGAGCGTGGCGCGATCCTTCTCTGTAGGGCGGGTCTTTGCCTCGAGCCGGGCGATATCCTTTTCCAGCTCCTCGATCTCCGCCGTGGTCGGGCGCCGCAGGGCTAGCCGGCGCGACATCGCGTTGCGCATCGTGCGCGGGACCGAGAGCGAAGAAGGCGATCCCGACGTCGTATAGCCTGCGCGGCGGATGTCGAAGGAATCGCTGCCGGTCAGCCGCCGCTTGGCGAGGTCGGGGAGCTCCAGGTCTTCCAGGAACAGGTCGAGGAATTCCTCGCGGCTGAGGACGAAGCGGAACTCGTCTTCGCCATCGCCGGTGCCTGCCTCGTCGCCGCCGCCACCGCTGCCGCCCGGGGGGCGCTTGATCCGGTCGCCGGTGCGAAAGACCCGGTTGCCGGGAAGAACGTGATCGCGGTTGCCGCTGTGGCTGTCGCGGCGGAAAGTCGGTTCGTTGATGCCGCCGGTCTTGATGCTGACTTCGCCTTCGCTCTCAACTTCCCGGATCTTGCGCGAGGTCAGAGAGTCCCGGACCGCACCGCGCACGGAATCGCGCGCGCGACGCAGGAAACGCTGGCGATTGACCAGGCTCTTGCCGCGTGGGTTGAGGCGTCTGTCTATGATATGCATGTCGGGTCAGCACACCTCCTTCGCTCCCGCTCCCGCTACTCCGCCTGCTTGACGCGCATGTACCATTCGACGAGGCGCCGGACCTGGCGGGGCGTGTAGCCGCGTTCGACGAGGCGGGTGACGAACTCGTCGTGCTTGCGCTCGGTCTCGCTGTCCCGCTTCGACGAGAAGCCGATGACCGGCAGCAGGTCCTCGACCTGGCTGAACATGCGCTTCTCGATCACTTCGCGGATCTTCTCGTAGGAATTCCACTTCGGATTGCGGCCATTGTTGTTCGCCCGCATGCGCAGAGCGAACTTGACCACCTCGTTGCGGAAGTCCTTGGGGTTGGCGATCCCGGCGGGCTTCTCGATCCGGGTCAGCTCCTGGTTGATGACGTCGCGGTCCAGCATCTGACCGGTGTCCGGATCCTTGAAGTCGAGATCCTCGATCCAGGCATCGGCATAGGCGACATAGCGGTCGAACAGGTTCTGCCCGTAGTCCTCGTAGGATTCCAGGTAGGCCTTCTGGATCTCGTTGCCGATGAATTCGGCAAAGCGCGGCGCCAGTTCGCCCTTGATGAATTCCAGGTACTGGGCCTCGGTTTCGGCCGGGAGCTGTTCTTGCCGCACCATCGATTCCAGCACGTACATCAAGTGCACCGGATCGGCGGCGATCTCTTCGGTGTCGTGGTTGAAGGTGGCCGCCAGCGCCTTGAAGGCAAAGCGCGTGGACATGCCGTTCATGCCTTCGTTGACCCCGGCGTTGTCCTTGTATTCCTGCATCGTCTTGGCGTGCGGATCGATGTCGCGCAGCATCTCGCCGTTGTAGATGCGCATCTTCGAATAGATACTGCTGTTCTCCGGCGCCTTGAGCCGGGTCAGCACCGAAAAGCGCGCCAGCATGTCGAGCGTGCCTGGTGCGCAGGGCGCTTCGGCCAGCTGGGAATTCTGGAGCAGCTTCTCGTAGATCTTCCGCTCTTCGTCGATGCGCAGGCAATAGGGAACCTGGATCACGTAGATGCGGTCGATGAAGGCTTCATTGTTGCGGTTGTTCTTGAAGTTCTGCCATTCGGATTCGTTCGAGTGGGCCAGGATCACACCCGAGAAGGGAATTGCGCCGATATTCTCGGTGCCGATATAGTTGCCTTCCTGCGTTGCCGTCAGCAGCGGGTGCAACATCTTGATCGGGGCCTTGAACATCTCGACGAATTCGAGAACGCCCTGGTTGGCGCGGTTGAGCCCGCCCGAGTAACTGTAGGCGTCCGGATCGTTCTGCGAGAGCAGTTCGAGCTTGCGGATGTCGACCTTGCCGACCAGCGAGGAGATGTCCTGGTTGTTTTCGTCGCCCGGCTCGGTCTTGGAAATGGCGATCTGGCGCACGCGCGACGGCATCATCTTCGCTACCGTGAAACGGGAGACATCGCCCCCGAACTCGTCGAGCCGCTTGCGCGCCCATGGGCTCATCAGGCGGGAGAGGTAGCGCCGCGGGACGCCGTAGGTTTCCTCGATTTCCGGGCCGTCGATGTCCGGATCAAAAATCGCCAACGGGCTTTCGAACACCGGGCTCACTTCGTCGCCGGCCTTGAGCACGTAGATCGGATAGGCTTCCATGAGCGCCTTGATTCTCTCGGCGATGGAGGACTTGCCGCCGCCGACCGGGCCGAGCAGGTAGAGGATCTGCTTCTGCTCCTCGAGCCCCTGCGAGGCATGGCGGAAGAACGACACGATGCGTTCGATCGTGTCTTCCATGCCGTAGAATTCGGAGAAGCTGGGATAGACCCGGATCGTCCGGTTCATGAAGATGCGGCCGAGCCTTGCATCCTTGGCGGTATCGACGAGTTCCGGCTCGCCGATCGCTGCCAGCAGACGCTCTGCCGAGCCTGCATAGAGCATGGGGTCATCGCGACATTTGCTCAGGTATTGCTCCAGCGTCCACTCGGTTTCCCGGTGTGCTTCGTAAGAGCGCATGAACTTCGAAAAGAGATCATTCGTGGCCATCGAGAATACCTCTCCTGCCCCAGCTTTTCAGAATCGAAGAGTAACAAATTTAGCCTTTGTGTACCAGTAATTAGATGTGGTGCCGGGGTGTCTCTGAGGGGCCGGAGCTGCCCTTGCTGCACGGTGCAAGCCAGTGAAACTCGGCCATTCCCGCGGCCCGTCGGGGGTGTTTTCGGCTTTCCAAATAGTTGTGGAAACTATTTCTGCGGGCCTGCAAATATACATTCCTCCGATGTAATCGGGCCGTTTCTCGTGCCGAATCACCGGGCCGTCATATGCTGCCTCGAAAGGCTCGAGAGGCATCGCTGAGTCGCTTCCAGGAGTATGTCGGCAATCGGGGCGGCGATACCAACGCCATGATTTCGTATGCCACACAGGCAGACGCGAAGAATTCCTTAACCACGTTCAGGCAGGCTTTTTTTCAAGCATCACAGCGCATTGGGCGTGCTTGACCCTTTCCCGCGTTCAGCATTGGCATCGGCCATATCTGGTCAATTGCTCGGGGGTCACGCAATGCGATGCTAACGAATGTACGCCAAGCAAAGCATCCGAGATGCGCGACACCGTGCCGCGGCGATGACTGGAGATGCATTTACCATGGCGAACGAGAAGGCTTACAAGTGCCGTGACTTCGCACAGCTCGATGGCGAGAACTACGCCAGCTATCCTGCGATCAAGGCGATCGTGGAGAAGCACGCGCCCAAGGCGCTCGAGAAGCTTTATGCGCGCATCGCCACGGACGAGCAGGCCAGCAGCCTGCTGCCCAACCAGCAGATCCGCGATCACGCGGCCAGCGCCCAGCTTGCGCACTGGAAGGCGCTCTTTTCGCACCGCTTCGACGACGAGCAGGTACAGCGCTCGGAGAAGATCGGGCGCGTTCACTCGGAAGTCGGCCTGGACCCTTCGTTCTATATCGGCGGCTATGCTCTCGTTCTCGAGGAAATGATCGAGCGGGCGATGACATCGGGCCTGCACAATCCGCTCAGCGCGCGCAAGACCGGCAAGACGATCGCGACCCTGGTGAAAGTCGCCCTCGTCGACATGGAGGCCGCGATGTCGGCTTATTTCCGCGAAGAAGAGCGGGCTCGGCGCGCCGTCATCGCGTCGATGGGCGAGGCCCTCCAGGCGATGAAGGACGGCAACCTGCAGGCGCAGCTTTCCGACCTGCCCGAGGAATACCAGGAAATCACCCATGATTTCCACGAGATGCGCCGCGAATTGAGCTCGATCATCGTCGACATTTCGGACGCGGCCGGAAACATCGACACCGGCTCGCGTGAAATCAGTGCGGCCGCCAACGATCTGGCCGATCGCACCGAGCGTTCGGCCGCCGGTATCTCGCGCACCGCCGAAGTGATGAGCGAGGTCAACCTGGGCATCCAGTCGACCGTGTCGAGCGTCAAGCGCGTCAATGAATCCATTGCCGAGGTCGACAACCAGGCCGTGGCCGGTGGGCAGATCGTCACCGACGCGATCGGCGCCATGGACAAGATCAAGCACTCGTCCGAGGAGATCGGCCAGATCAGCGAAGTGATCGAGAACATCGCGTTCCAGATCAACCTGCTGGCGCTCAACGCCCGGGTCGAAGCCGCGCGCGCCGGAGAGGCTGGCAAGGGCTTTGCGGTCGTTGCCAGCGAAGTCGGTGCCCTGGCGCATCGCACCAGCGATTCCGCCAAGAGCATCAAGGAACTCATCTCCAAGTCGAATGGCGATGTCCTGGCAGGAGTCGATCTCGTGGCGCAGACCAAGTCCGCGCTCGAAGTGATCATTTCGCGGCTCGCCGTCGCCCGCAGCGAGGCGCGCGACATCGCCACAAGCGCCTCGACCCAGGCCGACAGCCTGCAGGAGATCAACGACGAGGTGCAGCGCATGGAGACCTCGACGCAGCAGAACGCGGCGATGGTCGAGGAATCGAATGCGGCCACCCGCACGCTTTCGCAGGAGGCCAGCCGCCTGACCGAGATCGTCGGCCGCTTCCGCCTCGAGAGGCGCAGCAAGGTTCACGATGAGAACGATAGTGCCGTGCAGGCCTTCGTGGCGCAGGAGCATGCCGAGAACGAGGGCCTCGCGCTGCACCGTCGCTACGGTTGATGGCATCGAGCGCCGCCGCTCAAAGAGCTTTCCGCTTCGTCGGTCGAGTGTAGTGCGTGTGCCTCGACAATTCGGTATTACCCCGAGGGGCTGTTACGCGAAGCATCGGGATTAATCGGGGTATACTAGGGCCTTAGCGACCACTTCGCCGCGCCCGTTACAGGCATGGCCCATGGCGGTCGGTGGGGGTCAGATCCCGCGCTGCAATGACCGCCCGTCTCCGTTCGCCAGAGGGATGTCCTACTCCAGCCCGAAGCCGGATCCTGTCGCCGGCCGGTCGCGGATTCCTGCGGTATTTTCGGAGGTTATATATCGGATAGATGAGTTCTCCGGGCGCGCGCGTCGCACAGTGCACCTTGGCCGGGGTGTGCATTCCGCAATTGCATGGCGGACCGCTGACGTCACGCCCGGGCGCATGTTCCTTTTGGGTTAGTGCCTCGGCAACATGATCGGGAAGCTTCCCTACTGCAGGCCGCGCGTTTCGCACGCCCCAACGAGCACCCGCTTGCTGCACTGCGGAATTGCTGATTTAATGCCGTCAGGCAATGCGTTGCCGGGTCGCTTGAAACAGCTAGCACTTAAGCGATCAGAATAGCCAAAGATTGCAGCTTCGAACGGGCGGAACCATTCGCCACTTCGTGAGATTTGACTTTTCTGTTGCGCATGACCCCGGGAATGCTCTGATGTACGCCAGACCACAGCCACTTGCCAAATATCAGCCTCGCCCCGATGCGCCCGTAGATCAGGGTGCATTGATCGATTTGCGCGCCTTCATGCAGGTCCTGCGGCGGCGCAAGAAGCTGGTCATGATTGTCAGCCTGATTGTTTTCGCGATCGTCGCTGCAATCTACTTCATGATCCCGCCGCGCTATGTCGCGACTACGACTGTGGCGCTGGAGCGTGGGGCTGAACAGGTCCTCAAGGTCGATCAGGTCGTGCCCAACGTCGATCCGGACTCCGCTTCGGTCGATACCGAAGTGGAGGTGCTCAAGTCTCCCGAACTTGCGGGCGAGGTCGTCGACAAGCTCCATCTCACCAAGGATCCGGAGTTCAATCCCTCCTTGCGCGATGGCGAGGAGGCGCCGGTCGAAACGCAGCGCAACTGGGCAATCGCCCAACTGCTCAGCAATCTGGGCGTAAAGCGCAACGGCTTCTCCTACGCGATCGACATCAATTACCAGTCGGAATCGCCCGCTACGGCGGCGAAGGTCGCCAATACGCTGGCGCAGACCTACATCGACAACCAGAAGGAATCGAAGGCCGGCGCGACCAGCCGGGCCAGTACCTTCCTCGAAAAGCAGCTCGAGAAGATGCGCGGGCAGGTTGAAAGTGCCGAGGCTGACGTGGCCCGCTACCGCGCGCAGCATGGATTGTTCGACATCGGTCAGAACAGCAGTGTGACGCAGGCGGAACTTTCCAGCCTCAACGGTCAGCTGGCGCAGTTGCGGGCCGATCAGGCCGAAGCCGACGCCCGCCTGTCCACGGCCAGGGCGCAGCTTGCGCGCGGCAGCAACGGGCAGGAGCTGGGCGAGTCCCTCGATTCCCCGGTGGTCAGCAACTTGCGTGCCCAGCGCGCCAAGCTGAGCGGCCGCGTCGCTTCGCTGCGCCAGCAGTTCGGTCCGAAGTATCCCGAGCTTGCTGCAGCCAAACAGGAACTGGCCGACATCGACGAGCAGATCGAGTCCGAAGTCAGGCGCATCGTCGCCAACCTGAGCAACGAAGCTAATGCAGCGCATCAGCGGACGGCTTCGATCCAGGGCTCGCTGAGCCGTGCGGAAGGCACGCTGGCAAGCGACAATGCGGCGTCGGTCGGCCTGTCTGAGCTGGAGCGCAAGGCGGAGTCCGCTCGCACGCTCTATCTCACGCTGCTTGACCGCTACAAGCAGACCCAGGCGCAGAAGGGTCTGGAGCGCAGCAATTCCTACATCGTCGCCCTGGCACGCGTCCCGGGCATGCCGGCTTTCCCGAACGTGATCGTCTTCGCCCTCATCGGCCTGATCGGTGCCATGGCCACGTCGACTGTCGTCGTCGCCGTCATGCAGCTGCTCGACCGGGGCGTGGAAACGACCAGCAACCTGGAAAAGCGGCTGGGCGTCACCGTGCTCAACTCCATTCCGGACACCAAGCACCTGCCCGAGCTGGCAGACCTGAGCGAGCCGATCCATCCGACGCAGCTCGTGGTCGAGCGCCCGCAATCCTCGTTCGCGGAAGCCTTCCGCTGGTTGCAGACCTCGATTCAGATCAGCCAGCCCAAGCGCGGCCCGGTGGTCGTGGCCGTGACGTCCGCGCTGCCCAGCGAAGGCAAGACGACCGTTGCCCTCTCGCTGGCGCGTTCCGCGGCGATGGCGGGCAAGCGGGCCGTCCTCGTCGATTGCGACTTGCGGCGCCGGGTATCCAATCCGGGCTCGGGCTTCGAGGGCTCGATTGGCCTGCGCGCGCTGCTGGCGAACGAGGGCGAGCTGAACCAGGCGCTCTACGTCGATCCGGAAACGGGCCTGTTCATCCTTCCGCGTCGCAACGACGAGCAGCATATCCAGCCCTTCGCCGATACGCAGGAGTTCGCCGATATCATCGCGGCCCTGCGCGCGCAGTTCGACTTCATCGTCCTCGACACCCCGCCTGTCCTCACGATCGATGACAGCCGCTCGATCGCGGCCAAGGCGGACAGCACGATCCTGATGGTGCGTTGGCGCAAGACGCCGATACGCGCAGCCGAACTGGCGCTTCGCCAGCTTGAGACGGTGGGCGCGAACGTGATCGGTGCGAGCCTCTCGATGGTCGACGTTTCGGCACAGGCCAGCATCGGCTACGAGGATGCCAGCTACTATTACGGTGCGTACAAGACCTATTATGCGTGAGCCTGATCGGGTTCGAGAAGAAATGAATCGGCATGGATGAACTGGGCGCCACCGGTCCGCATTTCGGACTGCCCATCCTGGTGCCGGCAACGCTGGTACTGGTGATCATCGCGATATTGGCGGGCCGCCGCATCCATGGCCTGCCGGGGCGGTTCCTGTTCCTGGCCATCTGGCTGCGCATGATTCTGGGTGCCTACCACGTCTACATGTTCCAGCCGATGTTCGCAGGGATGTCCGGCAATGCGCTGGTGTCCATCCTCATCACCGGGCTGGCCTTCCTGGTCATCCGGCCATCGCATCTGGCGCTCAAGGTCCTGGTGCCGACCTACCTGATCATGTTCCTGGTCGCGATTAGCGGGGCGCTCAATTCCGACATTCCGGGCGTGATGACGGTGACAGTCAAGTACGGCTACTTCGTCGTGCTGCTGATTGCGACCTTCGAGGCCTTGCGGCAGGACCGCGATCAGACGCTGATGCCGCTGATGATCTGGGCCTTTTCACCCTTGCTGCTGTTCCAGTGGCTGTCGGTTGCGCTCAACTTGCCCAAGGGGTCGGAAATGGCGGACGGGCTGGTGTGGATTGGCGGCTATAACCACGAGGCCGCCTTCTCCGTCGCGCTCCTGCTCGCCTTCCTCGTGGGCTGTTTCGCGCATCGCCTTAACCCGTTCATCCGTCTGGCTTACCTGGCCCTGGTCGCTGTCGGTATCTTCCTTGCCGGTTACCGCACGACGCTGATGGCTTCGGTTCCGCTGGTGGCGACGGTGTTCTGGGCCTCGATCACCCAGCACGTCAGTCCGACCCAGCGCCGGGTCGTGGCGGCAACGGCACTGGTCGTGGCGTTCGTGGCAGTTCTGGCCGTGGCGGTGATCAATTACGACCGCTTCATCGATCTCGGCACCTTCCTCAGCAATCCCGATGCGCTGATCAAGCCGCCGCGGGAATTCACGCAGGTCGAACGCCAGATCCTTTCTGCCCGCCCGTTGATCTGGAGCGAATACATATTCGCCTACAAGGATGGCACGCCGTTGCAGCACCTGTTCGGGTTCGGACCGGAATCATGGTCCAAGGGCTTCGACGTCTACCCGCACAACACGATCATCGGCACGCTTTACGAGCTGGGCGCCGTCGGCGTGTTCGCCATGCTCCTGTTCTGGGCGACGATGGCGGTCACCGCGCTGCGCGCGCGCAGCAATGACCTGCCGATGCTGATAGCGGCCCATCTCAGCTTTCTCATCCTGAACATGGGCACGATGCCGTTCTGGCAGCTGGAAGGCCTGGCGCTCTATGCCGTGCTGTGCGGCTATACGCTGTTCAGCGCCCGCGCACCGACTTATGACTGGTCCGATCCCTATGTCGAGGAAGAAGAGCCGGTGACCGTGTACTTCCCGGTGGGCGAGGAACGTTACGGGCGCCCATACCGCTTCAGCTGACGGAGCCGCCTCAGTTGGCGCCCAGATCCGCGCAGGCGAACTCGAAAGCTTCTGCGCGGGTAGTAGCGCTACGGTATCCTTCATAGACGCCGGTCCACTGACGAGCGAAGCCGCTGACCTTGCCGTAGTTGTTGTCCAGCGCGACATGCGGAATGTCGAGCAGTACGCTCAGGATATGCGCGTGAAGTCGGTCGGTCACGACCACGCGGCCGCGCGAAAGCATGGCGAGCCCGCGCTGTACGCGCCGTTCTGCAAGGGCCTGGTAGCGCCGCAGGCGCTTGTCCTGCTCGCCCCGTCCCAGCAGGCGAGCCAGCTTTGCCCGGGCCCTGAGCTGAAGCTTCTCACCTTTGTCCTCGTGGAGCCAGTCCACTTGTTCCACTCCGGCCGGCACCGGCGAGGTGTCTGCGGTGCGTTCATGGTCGGTGCGCAGGAGCGCCAGGATCGGTTCCTGCGAGGCATCACGCTTTTGCGGCCCCATCATCAGGGCGCTGTCGGGTGCGAGCCGCACGTCGCAATCGAACTGGCGCCGGGCGAATTCGAACGAGGCGGCATCGCGCGTCAGCAGCGTGAAGGCGCCGTGCGCTTCGATCGCACGCGCCATCTTCGCCGCCGCGGCTTCGTCGTTGTAGTGGATCGATTGCGGGAGTTGCACGATCGGTCGGCCCGGGAAGCTTTCCAGCAAGTGCAGCCGCAGTTCCTCGTGCTTCATCCAGCTCGTGCCGAAATTACCGCCGCCGTGGATCAGGATCGGACCGTCAGGGCAGGTCTGCCGAAGGTCATCGACGCTGAAGTTGTTCAGAGCAGCGGTATAGGCAGGCGTTCGGCCTTGCGCGCGCAGCCACGTCATTTCTCCGAGCCATATGGCAGAATCCCCGACGTTCGAGTGATCGGGAAAGTCCACCAGGGCCAGCGGCCCGGCCGGTATCGTCTGCGAGAAGACGTTGCCCAGTTCTTCTCCCAGTGCGCGGATCAGGGTCTGGGCGGTAAGTCTTTGTGGCATGCGGGAAAACTCGTTCATCGAAACTTTCGCAAGGTCTTGAGGGCAAGGCCCCGCCAGACCGGGCTGAGAGCGATCACGGTGATGCCATAGACCAGCGCGCCGATCGCCATGTTGAGGAAAAGAACCAACCAGGAGCCGGCCAGTTCCGGCACCCCGGGATGGGCGACGAGCGCGCGGGTGGCGGGCATGGTGAGGTGAAGGACGAGGCCCATCAGCACCGAAGCCGTCAGCGGCTGCCAGATCGCGCTCCAGGTATGGCGCAGGCCGATCCCGGAAACGCGCGCGAGCAGGAAGATCTGAAGGGGCAGGGTCAGGTACGAACGCACGACATAGGCGCAGGCGACCGCGAAGACGCCGTAGGGCGCGGCGATGAGCGTGAAGATCGCCGTGAGGCTGAGCTGGGTCAGCGAGATCGTCAGCAGGCTCCTGCTCGCTCCCAGCGCGCCGAGCGAAGGCGAGGCGAACTGGTTGAGCGTGAAGGGAATGGCCATGAAGGCGAAGACTTGCGCAAGATCGCCTGCGGCGGCCCACTTGTCGCCGAACACGGTGGGGATCGCCAGCGGCGCCAGCACGCCGAAGCCGACCAGCGCGGGAAAGGAGATGATTGCGGCCTTCGAGATCATCCACTGGTAGGCGCGGGCCAGTTCGACCCGATCGTCCTTGACGCGCGCCAGGGTCTGCATGGCGACCGTGGTGAAAGGACGGATCGCGCCGTTGGAGATGATGTCGACGGTGCGCCAGGCCGTGCGGTAGATACCGACCGCGACGACGCCGATGACGTTGCCGATGACCAGCTCCTGCAGGCGCGTCGTGGCGATGTAGACCAGCTGTACCGCAGTGAGGCTGCCGTTGATGCCGAGGTTGCGCTTGAGGATCGACCATTGCCAGTCCCAGCCCGGCTTCCAGCGATAGGCATGGCGCGACAGGATGGTGCTGATAATCTCGGTGAGGATGCGCTGGATCACCAGTGACCACAGGCCGAAGCCGAGCAGGGCGGCGATGATGGCCGTGCCGCCCCCGCCGATGCCGCTGGCGACCGAACGCAGCGCCGTCGTCTTGTGCCCGAACTCGCGCAGGCGCAGCGCCATGTGCGTCTGGCCCAGTGCGGAAATCGGCAGGACGATGCTCAGCACCTGAAGCGGCAGCGCGATCTGCGGCGCATTCATGAAGGCGGCGAAGGGATGGGCCAGCGCGATGATGATGGCGCTTGTCGCCAGCGAGAAGCCCATGTGGCTGCGATAGACGGTGTCGGTAAACGCGCCGGTCAGTTCCGATTCGCGGGCAACGGTCTGGGTCAGGCCGGCCATGCTGATGGTGCGGAACACTTCGGCGAAGATCGCCATGAGCGCGAAGGCGCCGATGTCAGCCCGCGTGAGCAGGCGTGCCAGCAGCACGAAGACGATGAAGGAGAAGACCTGGTCAGAGGCGAAGCGCAGGATCGACCAGCCGATCGAATGCTTGCTCTGCTTGCGCAGCTGCGTGTCGAACCGCGCCCCTTGCGAGGACGCGAAGGAATCCTTGGCGAAAGTGTCACCGGCCACGCAGGACGCTCAGTTTCTTGGCACGAATGCGTTGACGGTCGATCCAGCGCGCAAGGCGCTGGCGCGGGGCGTGGTAGGCAGCGCCGCGCCCCGCGCCGAAACGCTCCGCGCCGATGCCGGAGGGCACGAACTCCTCGACGATCGGGGCTGGAAACAGGGCGTAGTTGCGCACCCCGTGGTCCCACGATCGGTCCATCTGGTCGTCGATCGGGCGGCAGACGGTGGCGCAGGCGTCCATAAAGCGCCGCGCGCCGCTCAGGGTGATCGCATAGCCTTGCGTCCCGTAGGGATGGCCGACCAGCTCGACTACAGAGCGCGAATGCTGCAGGAAATTGCGCCGCACCACGCGGCTGAAGGTAGGCACCTTGGCATAGAGCCGCAGATAGGGGATCGCCTGGGCTTCCAGATCGGTCGCGCAAAGCTGTTCGAGGAAAGCCCAGTCGACGATGACGTCGTCTTCCAGGACGATGCATTGCCGCGTGCCGCTGCGCACCATGCCCTGCCATACGGCGAAGTGGCTGGAATAGCAGCCGCGCTCGCCTTTGGTGAGCTGGCGGCCCTTGTTGCGCTCCACCGCCTGTTCGTCATAGCTCAGGCCTTCGACCAGCTCGGTGCGGGCATCGACGAAGCGCCATGGCACTTTCGCGTCGCGGGCACGGGCCGAGAACGCGGCGCGGCGCTGGTGGGCATCGGTCATCGAGATGACGACAACCGGGCAGGAGGATGCGTTTTCAGCCATTCTGGTTACGCACGATAATCCGCTGGATCGCATTTAACTGGCCGTGCAGGGCATCGTCCAGTTGCGCATTGGAGGTGTCGCGGTGAAGCAAACCGGATTTCACGCTGCAACGCAACAGGGCAAGGGTGGTAAAACTGGCCTGCTGCGCCATGGTGAGGCAAAATAGCGGTTAAGTTGCTGCGAATCGCCGCTTTGCACGCCTTGGCCAGCATTAGGACCGGTTCGTCTTCGCAATTGCGAGACGCGCTTGACCGCATGGAGGGACTGGGCAAGCGTCGTGTGCATTCGTGAATGCCAATACCGGGCATGTTTCAGGGGTAACGATGTCTCCACCATTGATCAGCGTAATCATTCCGGTCTGGAACGGCAGCGACGTGATCGGCCGGTGTCTGACCGCACTGCGCGAGCAAACTCTCCCGGCCGGGCAGTTCGAAGTCATCGTGGTCGATAACGGATCGACGGACAATACGGTGGAGTTGGCGCGCGCCTTTCCGGAAGTCGTGGTCTATACGGAAGATCGCCCAGGCTCGTACGCCGCGCGAAACCGCGGTCTCACGCATGCCCGTGGGCATTACATCGCCTTTACCGATGCCGATTGCCGGCCGGACCCCCATTGGCTGGAAAAGGCATTGGAAGGGGCCGGACGCAACCCCAAGGCCGGTGTCCTGGCAGGGCAGATCTGCCTGTTCGAAGAGGGTGAGTTCTCCAACGCCCTGTTCAGCGATTACGAGCGTCTTTTCAGCTTTCCGCAGGCCTTCGCCCGCCGCGGCAACTGCGCGACGGCCAACTGGATGAGCCGGCGCGAGATCTTCGACAAGCTCGGCGGATTCGACGAGAACCTCAAGTCGGGCGGCGACAGGGCCATGGCGCTGCGTATTCGCGGAGCCGGATATCCGCTCGTCTATGTGCCCGAAATGATCGTCGGGCACCCCGTTCGTGCTACCCGGGAAGAATTAATCCGAAAACGTCGCAGGCTCAGCGGTGGCCGGTGGGACAGAACGCAACCATCGGGAAGACTTGCAAGAGTTCTGGGAGTCACGTTATATGACACAGCAAGACGAATAAGACGCGTCTGGATGGCGCCCGGTCTCACTATTGGCCGGAAGATAGCGTTGATGCGCCTCACTATGGACCTTTCGGTCGTTGCTACTCGTGAATACTGGCGGCTATTTCTTGGCCGTCGATCCGCAAGACAGTGAATTGATCGGGGTTCTGAATGACGTCTCCAAAGTTCTCTGTGGTGTTGCCGCTCTACAACAAGGCCGAACATGTCGCGGCCTCGATCGAGAGTGCGCTCAAGCAGAGCCTGCCACCGTTCGAAGTGATCGTGGTCAACGACTGTTCGACCGATGGCAGCCGCGAAATCGTGGCGGCCATCGATGACGAACGCGTGCGCATCTTCGACCGCGACCGACCCGGGCCGGGTGGCTATGCCGCGCGCAATCTCGCCATTCGTGAGGCGCGGGGCGACTGGATAGCCTTTCTCGATGCCGATGATTTCTGGCACGAGGATCATCTCGAAGTGCTCGCAGGGGCCATCGACAGGGCTCCTGAGGCCGGTGTCGCGGCAACCCGCTTCAACCATGTGTTCGATACACATAGCCAGCCGCAGCGCATCGCCCGATCCTTGGAAAACGGGGCTGTCCTGGACTTCGCGCTGTTCCTCGAAGCCTGGCTGGAAGTGCGGGAATGCCCGATGTGGACCGGAGCGATCGCCTTGCGGCGCGACCTTTTGCTCAATGCTGGCCTCTTTCCGGAAGGGCGGGCCGTGCGCGGCGGCGACAAGGATCTTTGGCTGAGGGCCATGCGCCATTCGGTGTTCACCTACGATTGCCGGTTTACCGCCGACTTCAGCCGCGATTCCACCAACAAGGTCAGCAAGTCGACGAACACGCTTTCGACGCCCTGCCTCATCGATACGGCGCGGGCGATGCTCTCCGGGGCGGAGCCGCGCGAGAAGCGCCTGCTGCGCCTCCTCATCAATCAGGAAATTGCGCATTACACGCGCTATTCGCTCAAGCTGGACAGCCGCATCCGCATTCCCTTGCGCGATGTCGCCTTGCCTGAAGGCTGGGGCACTCTGGCGTTGCTGGCCGTCACCCGCTGGACGCCCGCGTCCTTGCGCAAATCGGCCTACCAGTTGATCAAATCAGTTCGGGCGAAACATATCGGGGCAGGGCAGACCGTATGAACAGAACATCGATGTCCGCGGCCTATGTGATCGCGCGCGCGATTTCGGGGGCGTGTATTCCCGTGGTCGCCTTCGGGGCGACGACCGTCCCGGCGATGGCGCAGAAGTATGACCCGTTCAGCAAACTCGGGACATTGGGCGCCAGCGACAATCCGCTGGACGAGGACCAACCGGAAAGCGTGACCGGACGATCGCGGCCGGAATATGCATCGGTGCCGATCCAGGCGGGCTCGCTGCAGATCATGCCTCAGGTTACGGTCACTTCCGAATTCGACGACAACGTCTATGCCCGGGAAGACGACCGCACCAGCGACGTCAACGTCACCCTTCGCCCGCGCCTGTCGATTTCGCGCCCGTCCGATGGTTTTTCGTGGTCTGTGGCAGGCGAATACGAGGCGACGCGTTTCTTCAAGCTGACTTCGGAAAATACCGACGATTATGCTTTAAAGGGCGGTGTGCAATACCAGGTGGGAAGTACGACCTATTTTCAGGCGAACGTCCTGCATGCGCGCAATTCGGAACAGCGGTCTTCGCCGGACTCGCCAACCGGAATCATTCGGCCCAACCGCTACAAGCTGACCGAAGGTTATGCAGACATCCGGCACAGCTTCAACCGCGTAAGCCTGCAGGCGACGGTCGACTATCAACGCCTGAACTATCGCGACAATTTCAACAATCTTGGCGAAATCGTCGATCAGTCCTTTCGTAATCGCTCGGTCTATACGGGTGGCTTGATCGCACAATATACGATGAGCCCGAGCTTCGCGATCTTCGCTGCCGGGTCTGCCAACAAGCGCGATTATCGGACTCGCATCGGACCGGTTCCGGCACGCGATTCCACCGGATACGAACTGGCGCTGGGGGCGAACTTTGCGGTTGGCAACCTGATGCGCGGAACCCTGCGTGCCGGCTACTTGCGGCAGAATTACAAGGACCCGCTGTTCAGTGATAACAAGGGCCTGCTGCTGCGCGGCGAACTGGCCTACTATGTTACGCCGCTGGTGACCCTGACGGCCAAGATCGACAGGACCGCTAATGAAACCGGTGTGCGCCAGGCGGGCGGTTACGTGAAGACGACCGCAACGCTCCAGGCCGATTACGAATTGAAGCGCAACCTGATCTTCCACCTCGAGGCGGGCAACGAGAACCGCAATTATAACGGTGTCGACCGTACCGACAATCGCTTTACCGGTCAGGTCAAGGCGACCTGGTTGCTGAGTCCGCGCTGGTCCCTGCAGGCCGGTATCAGCCATCGTGGACAAGACAGCTCGGGCCTGGCGAGTGGACGCGATTTCAGCGAAAACCGCGCCTTCGTCAGCATCCTGTTCAAGGGGCTATAGGCAAGGGCGCGGTCCTTCCGGGGCGCACCCGCCAGCGACACTGGCTGTGCGCCTCGGAACCGGTCAGTTTTTCGAGCCGATGGACGTCGCATTGCGACAGCGCCGCAGCAGGTCTTCGGGTACCAGTCGATTGACGTAGCCTTCCGATCCATTTTCCGAGAGCAACTTGCCCGGATTACCGCCGACCACGCCCTTTTCGGGCACGGTCTTGGTGACGACGGCATTCGCGCCGATGGCGCAGTCGTCACCCAGGTGAATATGGCCGATGATCTTCGCCCCGGCCCCGATGAAGACGCGGTCTCCCAGAACCGGCGATCCCGCGCGAGAACCACGGTTGGCCTGGCCCAGCATCATGCCGTGGGTCAGGTTGGCATTGGCGCCGATCACGGCATCCCCGTTGATGTAGATGCCTCCGAACCGGTTGATGAACAGGCCGGGGCCGATCACGGTGTATTCGGGAATGGCAATGCCGTATTTGTAACGACAGCGCAGCAGCATCCACTTGGAAAGCGGATAGAGACCGAAAGCCTTGAAGCGCAGGGTCTTCAGATAGCCGCAAGTGCGCATGTGCACGGTGTACTTGTAGCCCGGCGTGAACAGGAAGTGTCGCAAGAATGCCTTGGCATCCGTGCGCCCGCCGTAGCGATAGAGGTCTGCCGTCAGCAGCAGGCGCAGTTCCCTGAACGTCCGGGCACAACCGCGCTGGTGGTTCTCACTCAGCTTCGCCGGTTGCAGGCGGGACATGTCATTCAAAAGTAGCGCTCCCCGATGCGGATTGTGTCGCCGGGTGCCACGGGAATGCCCGCGGTCAGCTTGTAGGGGTGTTCGTCCTCTTCCCCGGCGCCCTTGATGTAGACGCGCTTTTCGTTCGCGCGGTAGGTGAAGCCGCCGGCCTTGGCGACGGCATCCCTAATGGTTAATCCCAAGGAGTAAGGGTATTCGCCCGGCTTGCCGACTTCGCCCAGGATATAGATCGGACGATAACTGCCGACCTCGACCGCGACACTCGGTTCCGTCACATAGCCGCTGGCGAGTCCGGCGGTGATCGTCTCCTGGATGGCGGATGGCTTGACACCTGCCGCCTTGATGTTGCCGACGAGCGGGAAAGCGATTGTACCTTCCGAGGAAATGACAAAGTCCCCGCTCAGGGCCGGTAGCCCGTAAGTGGTAACCTTGATCGTGTCTCCGGGGGCAAGCTGGAGTTCCACGTCCCTGCTTTCGCGCGGCTTCTCGCCGGCAAGGGTAGGGTGCTGTGCACTGACAGCGGTCAGCGCGAGAGTGAGTGTCAAAGCCTGAAACCACTTTTTGGCCATCGTTCGCCTCATTTTCTGTCTTGTGCTGCTTACGCCGTACTTCAAGAAATCTGACCACTTGCCGCGATCTTGGGGCGATGTGTCGTGACGGATTTGCGCCGGGTAGCTGCCAACCTGTCGATGATCTCCCAATATCTGCCAGTGGTCTGCATAATATCGAACTTGTGTGTAATGGACGCCGCGCTTGCGCCCTTCGCGTCGCGCGTGGCCGGATCGTAAACCAGGCGCAGGGCCTGTGCGAATGCTGACGGGTCATTGGTCGGTACGACCACGCCGGCATCGCACTGTACCATGCCTTCGTTCTCGTCTCGCGGTCTATTGAGGAGGATCTCCGATGGACCGGAAGGACAGTTCGTGGTGACGACGGGCAGGCCGCAGGCCATCGCCTCCACCATTCCATTGGGGAATCCTTCCGCATTCGAGGGCAGGGCGAACAGCGTTGCCCGCTTGAGGACGGCGAATGGGTTGTCGACGAAGCCGGGCAGGTAGACGCGGTCCTGCAGGCCGAGTTCCGCTACCTGGGCTTCCAGCTTCTCGCGCTCCGGTCCTTCGCCAAGGATGACGAGCGAGCAGGGCAGCGTGGACTGGGCGAAAGCATCGACCAGCATCGAGAAGTTCTTGTTGGGTACGAGCCGACCGGTCGCAGCGATATATTCGCCTTTTACAGCGACCGCCGGATCGCCCGCGCCGAGATCCTCGATCAGGTCGTGGTCGACGGGGTTGAAGATGATCGATACCCGGTCTTGCGGGACAGCGAAATTGTCGTGCAGGTCCTGCGCCACGCCATCGGAAACGGCGATGACGTGGTCGGCCTTGGGGTAGGTAAGGCGCAACAGCAGGCGGCTGGCCAGCGAGCGCAGGCGCCCTGCGAAATGGGCAGTGCTGTTTACGCGTTCACTGATGATGCAGGCGGTGCGCAGCCCCCGGGTGGCCACGATATTGCCCACATTGGCGCGCGAAAGGAAGCTGAGCGTCACGTCGGGCCGCATGCGGGCATAGAGGCGGCGCAGCGCCATGATGCTGGGCAGGAACTTGCCGCGGCAGTCGAACTGGATCACGTCTATCCAGTCGGGCACGGCATAGGCGTCCGGCTCCCTGTCAAGCAGGACCAGGGAAATATCGTAACGCTCCCGCCAGGGCGCGGAAGCGCGTAGCAAGGTCGTCATGATTCTCTCCGCCCCGCCACCGGCGAGGGAATTTATCACGAAGACGGCCTTCTTCTTTCGTACGGAACCTGACATCATCATTATTTGGCGGAACGCGAAGCCGATCGAGCGATGCTGACTGTATCGTTGGGAATTGCCGAAACCGACCGATAGAGCGCAGCGGTCTTGAACGCCGCTGCATCCCAGTCGAACCGCTTCTTGACAGTTCGGGAGTCAGAACTCCGCGCCTTGTGATTGGTTGCCAGCAGACCGGAAAGCCGTTCGACATCGCCGACCGGGAAATAGCAGTCTTCGCCAAGCCCAAGATCGCGATTGGCCTCGATGTCGCTAAGCAGCATCGGCGCCTCGCAGGACGCTGCTTCCAGAGCCGCGATCGGCAGGCCTTCATGATAGGAAGGCATCACGAAAAGGGCGCAGTTCTCATAGAGGCACTTGAGCACCGGGCGCGTCTGAAAGCCGAGAAAGCGGATCCGTTCGCTTTCGTGTGCACGAAGTTCTCGCGCATATTCGGAATCGTGGTCGGCATCGCCGGCAATGGCCAGGACCCAGTCAGCGCCGAGTTCTGCCGACTGGAACGCCTCGATAAGGTCATGCAGGCCCTTTTCGGGCACCAGGCGGCCGACGGCGATCGCATACTTCTTGCCAGTAAGGCCAAGCGCGGCATGCACTTCGGCGGAATCTACCCCATCGGAAGGCAACTTGGGCGTGCCGTTGGGGATGTAGGAAACCTTGTGCGCCTGCGAAGGGAAGATCTCGCGCAGGTGGTTGGCCAGGGAGGGCGAAATCGCGATCACGCGATGGGCCCAGATCAATCCCGACCGTTCGCCGACGCGCAGGATCATCTTGGCCATCGCGCCCCATTTTGCACGCTCGTAGTCCGCACCGTGGTGGGTCACGATCACCTTGAGGCCGAGGATGCGCGCAAGCGGCGTCATGAGCGCCGGGCCAATGCCGTGGATGTGAAGGACGTTAGCCTTCTTGAACCAGGCATAAAGCGTCGCGACGAACGTGGCGACGATCGCTTCGAACGAGCGCGAGCGCGGAGCCGGGAGCGGAGTGAGCACGATGCTCTCGAATGTGCGCCGCTCGGCGTCGACATAGGGCGCCCGGCACAGGACATTGATGTCGAAGTCGTTGTTGGCCGACTTGATGCGCGGCAACAATTCCTCGCAGTGACTCTCAATCCCGCCCATGACACGAGGTATCCCTCGAAGGCCGGTAACGAATATCTTCATGGCGTCTGCCCTGTTCGAGTGCATCCACCGCCACAGCTCTATTACCTGAAGTTTAGAGCATCAGACCAAAGACTTACTCCAAAAGGGGTAAGTTAATCCGGTGCGACGACGTTGTTCCAATTTTATTCTCATCGACTCAGTACCAAGTGCTTCAATACTAAGCGGACGATAGCTGTCTGTCGGAGCGAATGATAGCTTGCCTCAAGAGGTACTTGAACGCTTATTGTGCGCTGCAGCAGTCCTCTCGTCGGGTTTTCGCCTCGCTATATCGTACGCCGTCCGAGTTAAGGTAATTTCGCAAGGTAGCTAACAGGCGATACATGACGCTGCCTGTTCGGGGTCGTTTGCCGGATTGTATAACAATCGATTTTAGGCGCGGTTCCGCTTCACCTTGATCTTTTGTGAATCCCGTTCCGGAACCCATGTGATCACCGGCTCGGGGCCCTCGACCCGGATGAGGGGGGCGTCTGGCGCGTCGATCGTCGCATTGCGGATCTCGAGGTGCATCGGTTCCTTGGTTGCGAAGAAAAAGACCGGCGCGGAATTTCCCGGCGATCCTTTGACCACGGGCTGGTCGATGACATAGCGCTTGACGTCGCCGTGGAAGGAGAAGTGCGACTTGCCGCCGGTGCCGCCGTAATGGTGCGGGTCTACGCTTGTGCAGCGCAGGAGTTCGCCGCTGTTCCAGAGGCGGTAATTGCGCTTGTTCGCACGTGCGATGCAGTTTTCGAGGCGCACGTCCGCCGACTTGAGGTCGAAGCCGCCGTCGCTGCAGCCGGTAGCAACGCACGAGATGTAGCGAATGCCATGGTTGCCGCGTTCGTCGGAAAAGCCGTCGCCGTTCCAGTACTTGTCCTTGGCGCGCGAGGCTTCGCGGAAATCGTGCGCTTCCACCCGGGTGTAGGTGATGTCATGGGCGGTGCCGTCGAGCTGGTAACCCACGCAGTAAAGATCGCACCTGGAACTGCCGAAGGCCTTCACGTCCTCGATCGTGCCGTCATGCGAACCGTAGCGGATGCGGGTCATGGTCCGGTCGACCTCGCGGGCCGTGACTGAACGCACGACGAAATTGGTGAGGTTTGCCGGGACACTCTTGTCCGAACTGGTTACTTCCAAAAAGCGGTAGAGATTGTTCGCCGCGCAACTTTCGATGGACAGATTGTCGACCGGCATGCGTACGCGTACGCCGCCATTGCCCAGGTCGAGAAACTTGCAGTTCTGGATGAGCGAATTCGATTGGGCGCGCAGCCCTTCGCCACCATCGCCCTTAACGCCGTCGGCGGCGCGATTGCCCTGGAAGGTCTTGCCGCTGATCACAGTAGATGCGCCCGCTGATGAGGAGCGGGAAAGGACCAGGGCAGTGATCCCCGTCGACGCGGTAATGGCTGTGGTTACGACGTAGCGGCGCGTGAGCTTCGATTGCATCGTGAGTTTCCCGGCGGCCAAGGATGGATGGAGAGGCCGGGGGCTCATGTGTCATGCAGGCAATACCTGCGAGCCCGACCTCGTGCAGCCGGGAAGGTGACGATAGCCTGCCGGGAGCGCAACCCGGGCGACGTCGAGATACGTTAAAAATTGACCAGTTGAAGCAGAGGCGCGGCCAGATGTTGGCTTTCGGGGGGCAGCTCGGCAGCGAACCGCCGATTTGCCTTTTCAGCCGCAGCCGGATCGGTGCACCATGCGGATGTCAGCGACGGTTGCGCAGGGCCTTCCAGCCGGCGGCGATGCCCACGCCGAGAGTCGCAGGAACGGCAACAACAACCAGAACGGCGGCAACCCCCGCAGTCACGACTGCGGAGCCTGCGAGGTGCAGCGCTTCGCCGACGACCTGGTCGGTCGTTCTCGAAGCAGTCGACCTTGTCAGTCCGGTACCCTTGTTCATTGCGACCCTCGCATCCTGCAGTCT
This sequence comes from Novosphingobium sp. PY1, assembly GCF_017312445.1. Taxonomy (NCBI): domain Bacteria; kingdom Pseudomonadati; phylum Pseudomonadota; class Alphaproteobacteria; order Sphingomonadales; family Sphingomonadaceae; genus Novosphingobium; species Novosphingobium sp. PY1. Next base: position 672,279 of record NZ_BLTI01000004.1, read on the forward strand.
CGTTCAGGCTGCAATTCAGCCTTAGTCTGGAACGGACTACCTCCATCTTATTAACACGTTCTTATCATTAGACTATGATGGTGCGGGAATTATCAAGAATTTTCGGGTTCGATCCGGCTGTTTCCGGTGAGCTGATGCACTTCGGGCACGGCACGCCTCTCTGCGCGCCATGCCCGAAGCAGCCTGTCTTGCCGGGGCTATCGCCCCTCTTGTGATCAGGCCCTGCCGATCGAATAGTAGGTGAAACCGGCGGCTTCGGCGAAGTCCGGCTTATAGATGTTGCGCAGGTCGACCAGCACCGGTGCCTTGGCGATCTGCTTGACCCGCTCGAGGTCGAGCGCACGGAATGCATCCCATTCGGTGACGATCACCACGGCGTCGGCGCCTTCGATCGCCTCGTAGGAATTATCGACCATCTGCACTTCGGGCATCAGCGGCTTGGCGAGTTCCATGCCTTCTGGGTCGTAGGCAATCACGGTGACCCCGGAATCGGCGAGAGCCTGCGCAATCGCGATCGAGGGGCTGTCGCGCATGTCGTCGGTGTTGGGCTTGAAGGTCAGGCCAAGCATGGCGACGCGCTTGCCGCGGGCGGCGTCCAGTCCACCGAGCGCTTCGATGACCTTGCGGCCCATTGCCCGCTTGCGGCTGTCATTGACCTTGGCGACCGCCTCCACGATGCGCAGGGGGCTGTCGTAGTCCTCGGCGGTCTTGAGCAGCGCGAGGGTGTCCTTCGGGAAGCAGGAGCCGCCGTAGCCGGGGCCCGCATGCAGGAACTTCGAGCCGATGCGGTTGTCGAGGCCGATGCCGCGTGCGACGTCCTGGACGTTGCCGCCCACCTTCTCGCAAAGATCGGCGATCTCGTTGATGAAGGTGATCTTGGTCGCAAGGAACGCGTTGGCGGCGTACTTCGTGATCTCCGCCGAGCGCCGGCTGACGAACAGGATCGGCGATTCGTTGAGGAACAGCGGGCGGTAGACTTCCTGCATGACCTCGCGGCCGAAATCGTCCTCGGCACCGATGACGATGCGGTCGGGGCGCTTGAAGTCGCCGATGGCCGCGCCTTCGCGAAGGAATTCCGGGTTGGAGACGACGGCGACGCGGTGCTTGGTGCCGCTTTCCTTGAGGATGCGCTCGACTTCGTCGCCGGTGCCGACGGGAACGGTGGACTTGGTGACGATCACCGCGTCGTTCGACAGGCTTTCACCCACTTCGCGCGCGACGGCGTAGACGAAGGAGAGGTCGGCATGGCCGTCGCCGCGCCGCGAGGGCGTGCCGACGGCGATGAAGATCGCGCTGGCGTCCTTGATGCCTTCGGCGAGGTCAGTGGTGAAGGAAAGCCGGCCGGCCTTCACGTTGTTTTCGACCAGAGCGTCGAGGCCCGGCTCATAGATCGGCATGATGCCGGCATGGAGCCGGTCGATCTTGGACTGATCCTTGTCGATGCAGACCACGTCGTGGCCGAAATCGGCGAAGCAGGCGCCGGAAACCAGACCGACATAGCCGGATCCAACCATCGCAATCTTCATGTCAGTGCCACCATTTGCAAATTTTCGGGAGATCGGGGTGAACCCTTCGCCGTTTATCTATGCGAAGTTCGCGAGGAATTTCCACCTCTGAATTCGCAACTGCAAAAAAGAATGGACGACCTGTTGCAAAGCAACGGCGAACGCACGGGCGGCCGGCCAGGAGTTGCGTTAACTTCATGACAGCCTCGCTGTTCCGTCCCGGGACAACGGGGCTGTCCGTGTTCGTCCTCCGCCTTTTGGGGGATTGCCGAAGTCAAGGTTTCGGTATTGTTAACTGTAATTTGCACCACGATATGGATGGCTCCTGCGTGGGCGTGCCTAGGATCAAGACTTGCGGCTTCTGCTGATCAATCACCGCTATTTCGTGGCAAGCGGGGCGGAGCGTTACCTGTTCAACATCGAGAGGGTTCTGCAACGCGCGGGGCACGAGACCGCTGTCTTCTCGATCGATTACGAGCAGAACCGAAGCAGTCCGTGGTCTTCCTATTTCACCAGGCCCATCGGCAGAGCGGATCAGGTCTACTTCGACGAGCATCGCACCGATCCCGGGTCGGTCGGGCGCAGTCTCGGTCGCCTGTTCTATTCGCGCGAGGTGGAGCGCGACCTTGCGCGGCTGATAGAGGACTTCCGGCCCGACGCTGCCTACCTGATCCTGTTCCTGCGCAAGCTGTCGCCTTCCGTTCTTGTTGCGCTGCACAATGCCGGGGTGCCGATCGTGGTGCGCGTGTCCGATTACGGATACCTGTGCGCCGAGCACCATTTCCTGCGCAACGGGGAGAGCTGCACCAAATGCCTGGGCGGTCGCCTTTTACCCGGCGTCGTGCACGGATGCGTGCATGGCAGCCGGGTGATATCGGCGCTGGATGCCGCGGCGACATGGTACCATCGCCGGCAGGGCTATTTCGATCTGATCGACCGGTTTGTAACGACCAACCCGTTCCTGACCGACTTCATGGTGCGGGGCGGCTACGATCCTGCGCGGCTGGCCTGCATCCCCACTTTCGCCGATGAGGAGATCTTTGCTCCCCGCGCGGGCGATCCGGGGAAGTACCTGCTCTATGCCGGGCGCCTGGATCCGTCGAAAGGCCTGGAAACGCTGATCGAAGCGATGGCGATCTTGAAGCGGCGTTCGGGCTCGCCGCCGCGGCTTCGCATCGTCGGCGGCGCGCAGTACGAGGATTACCACAAGGCGCTGGTGCGGCATGTCGAGCGCGCCGGCCTTGCCGATTGCATCCGTTTCGAACGCCCGGTCGCGGCCGAGGAAGTGGCGGGCCTGTTGGGCAGTGCAACGGCCTCGATCATCCCCTCGGTCTGGTTCGAGAACCTGCCGAACTTCTATCTGGAAAGCATCAGCGCCGGCGTGCCGGTGATTGCTTCCAACCTGGGTTCGCTATCGGCGGCGATCACGGATGGCGAGGACGGCCTGCTGTTCGAGACCGGCAATGCAGCGGACCTGGCCGATTGCATCGCGCGCCTGATGCAAGATCCGTCGCTGGATCGGCGCCTGCGCACTGCGGGGCCGCTCAAGGCCAAGGCGCAGTATTCTGCCGAGCGGCACCTTGAACTCCTGACCGACCTGTTTGCCGAAGTGATCGCGCAGGGCCGCAGCGCCCCATTGCCCTACAGCGGGTCGAGCCGGGCGAAGGCAGTGTTCGAATGACCCTGGTAGCCTCCAGCGGGCAGCAGACGCCCGACCACGCCTTTCGCGGCGGAAAGCGGCAGCGAAGCGATGACTACGGCGAGGAAGGCCGGGTCGTAGCGCCCGATCGACAGGGCCAGCCGGATGACTTCCTTCGTGCGGCCGAGGCGAATGGCACGGTGGAACAGCAGGCGGCTCAGGCGATTGCGGCCCGACTGGAACGCCTTTGCAAGCTCCGGGTGGCGCGGCAGCAGGTCCGCCGTGCACAAGTCGCGCGAGCGCAGCATCTGCAGGACATCGCTCGACATGTTGTCGGGAAGGTCGCGATAGCCGGTCAGCGGCTCGGGAACGAAGCCGAAGTGGTGATGTTCGGCGATCTCGAAATAGAGCTTCCAGTCCTCGCACCCTTGCCCGCCGCGCGCGCGCAGGGTGGTGTCGTAGCCGCCGGTCCTGTCGAACGCGGAGCGCCGGATCAGCGCGGAAGAGCCATTGCCGATGAAGTTGTGAAAGGCGAGGGGGGCCAGCACGTCACCTTCGTGACAGGGCCGGTGGCGCAGCTGCACCACCTGGGACTTGCCGTCGATCAGTGCGAACCAGGTATAGACGAGGCCCATCCGCTCCCCACCCTGGCGGAACACGGCCAGCTGCCGTTCGATCTTGGCCGGATGCCACAGGTCGTCCGCGTCGACCGGCGCGATGAACCGGCCGGTCGAGGCCGCGATCCCGGCGTTGCGGGCAGCGGCGACACCGGCATTGGCCTGGCGCAGCAGGCGGATGCGCGGATCGCGCGCCGCAAGGCCCTGTACGATGGCGGGCGTGTCGTCCGCCGATCCGTCGTCGACGACCACGATTTCGAGTTCGCGATGGGTCTGTGCCGTGACGCTGCGCAGCGTCTCGCCGATCGTCCGGGCTGCGTTATAGGCCGGTACGATGACGGATACGGTTTCGCTGCCGGCAGGTTCCAAGCACATCTCCATTGGCTTCGAAAACCAGTCTGCCTGAACATCTTCGCGGGCGAAAGCACTGTCCGGCCCGATTTCGGAACCAGCGGACGCTTCGCGGGATTGTCTGATCGACGCGTTTCAGCATTGTCGCCGCATTGCAGCAGAAAGTCCGCCTGAGATGTCCCGCATCGCCATCGAGCACATAGACGCATCGGCCATGCCGCCTGCGCCCGTCCGCGAGACGGCTCGCACGCTCCTTGTGTTCTGGTGGCAGGACATGCCGGTGGGGCAGGTCATCGACGAGGGGCGGCCCGGCGAGCGAATCGACCTGGAACGCCACTGGCAGGCATTCACTACTTCGCCCGCCCTCGTGCGGGCGAGGGACATGGCCGCCGATCTTCGCCGCCCGACTCTCGATGCCTCGGTGGTGATCTGTACGCGCGACCGGCCCGATGTCCTGCGCGAATGCCTCGCCTCGCTGGTGCACCAGAGCTACCGGCCCGCCGAAGTGATCGTCGTTGACAATGCTTCGGTGGACGATCGCACCCGGCAAGTCGCGCAGGAAGCGGGCGTTGTCTATGTGCGGGAGGACCGGCCTGGGCTCGACATTGCCCGCAACAGCGGCGCGCGCCGGGCACGTTCCCCGGTCATCGCCTATACCGACGATGACGTGCGGCTCCATCCCCGCTGGCTGGAGCGCCTGACGCTGGCCCTTGAGGCCGGTGATGCCATGGCGGTGACCGGGCTCGTGCTTCCCGCCGAACTGGAGACGGAAGCGCAGATCCTGTTCGAGACGCATTGGAGCTTCGGACAGGGCTATCTGCCGCGCCGCTTCGATGAGAACTTTTTTGCGATGGATCGCCAGACCGGCAGCGAAGTCTGGACGATCGGGGCCGGGGCCAGCATGGCCTTTCACCGTCGTGCCTTCGATATCGCGGGCTATTTCGACGAGCGACTCGATGTCGGCGCGGCGGGCTGTTCGGGCGATTCCGAGTACTGGCACCGTATCCTCAGTCATGGCGGCGTGTGCGTTTACGACCCCGCGGCAGTGGCCTTTCACGTCCACCGGCGCGAGATCGCTGGGCTCGCTTCGCAGATCTACCACTACATGCGCGGCCATGCGGCGGCCCTGATGGTCCAGCACGAGCGCACCGGCAATCGCGGGAACCTGCGCCGGGCCTTTGCGATCATGCCGCGCTATTACGCCGGGCGGGTGCTGCGCCGGTTGGTGAGAGGGACGCGGCCGGACAATCGGTTCCTGCGCCAGGAGATTTCCGGCTATGTCGCCGGGCTGATCTACTACTGGCGCCACCGCAGGGCGCCGCAACCGTGAGCGCGGTATCGGTCATCATCCCGGCCCGCGATGCAGAAGATACGCTGGCCCGGACGCTCGACAGCCTGCTTGCGCAGGAGATGCACGACTGGCACGCGGTGATCGTCAATGACGGTTCGAGCGATGCGACCGGCGCAATTGCGGGGCGTTACTGCGATCGCGACCCCCGGCTGGCGATGGTCGAGACCGGCGGGCTGGGTCTTGCCGCCGCGCGCAACGAAGGTCTGCGCCATGCTCGCGGCAATGCGCTGTTCTTCATCGATTCCGACGACTGGATCGCGCCCGATCATCTCAAGTGGCTTTCCATTGGCCTCGAGAGAGATCAGGCTGCGGATGCCAGCTTCTGCGGTTATCTGCGCGTCACGCCGGCAGGCAAGGGCTTCATGCCCCGCTTCGATCCCGCCATCGCGGTCGATCCGGTGGGCACTTTCAGCAGGCGCAATCCGCTGGCCCCGCACGCGGTCTTGCTCCGGCGCGATCCGGTGGAGCGGCTGGGCGGTTTCGATACGGCTTTCAGGACCTGCGAGGACTGGGACATGTGGCAGCGACTGGCGCTGTCCGGCTGCGCCTTCGTGCCGATCCGCGATCTCCACGCCCGCTATCGCCTGCGACCGGGTTCGCTCTCTACCGATCTCGTGCAGCTTTTCGGCGATGCGCAAAGGGTGATCGCCAGGGGTTGCTTCGAAGCGGGATTATCGGCCGAGGCCGCATCCACGAGCTTTGCTTGGTTCGAGCTATGGTGCGCCGCCGTTGCCGCCGGGCAGGGTCGTGCCTGGCGCAACGACCTGCGCGACTTTCCGCAGATTGCACTCGGACCGCAAGACGTGGCGAGCGCCGCGAGGATGATCCTCGAGGCCTTCTGCAGCGGTGCCTGCCGCACGCCGGGTGAACTGGTGCCCCACTGGCCGCAGGTCTCCGTCAGCATTGCCCACTTGCTGCAGGGCAGAATCGCCGCGCAATCGCAGCGCTCCGTCGTCGATGCCGTCGCGCAGATGCTGGGCATTGTGCCGGGCCGTCCGACCGAACTCGTGAGTGTCGTCATTCCCGCCTACAAGGCTGACGGGTTCATCGCGGAGACCCTCCAAAGCGTGATGACGCAAAGCCACCGCGCGCTGGAGATCGTGGTCGTCGACGACGGTTCGCCCGATGCCACGGCTGCGCAGGTCCTGAAATTTGCAGCCGAAGATCCGCGCATCGCGCTGATGCAGCAGGATAATGCCGGGGTCGCCGCCGCGCGCAATCGTGGCTGGAAGTGTGCGGCTTCGGACCTGATCGCCTTCGTCGATGCCGACGACCTGTGGGCGCCGACCAAGATCGAGCGGCAGCTCGCGGCGCTCAAGGCGGCCGGGGAGGGGGCGGGGCTAGCCTATACCTGGTATGCGCGGATCGACGAGGAAAGCCGCGTCACCAGCCTCAGTCACCGACCACGGGCAGAAGGGGATGTGCTCCACGCGGTCATGCACGGCAATTTCGTGGGCAACGGCAGCGCCGCGCTGATGACCCGCGAGGCGCTGGAATATGCCGGCGGCTTCGACTCCTCGCTGCACGAACGCGGGGCGCAGGGGTGCGAGGACCTCGCGATCTATTTCCGCATCGCCGAGAAGTTCCGTTTTGCGCTCGTGCCCGAGCCGTTGACGGGGTATCGCGTCATGGACGGCAACATGTCCAGCGACATGTTGCGCATGTTGCGCTCCTTCGATCTGGTCGCGGCCGAAATGGCCGCACGCTACCCGCAGTACCGCAGGGAAATCCTGAAAGGGCGCAAGTTCTACCTCGAGTGGAGCCTGTTGGCGGCGGCAGAGCGGGGGGATTTTCGCTCCATGGTGAAATTGTTGCCGGAATTCCTGGCGCAAGCTCCCTTCGCGGCGCTGGGCGTGCTATTGACCAGGGTACCGCGCGCGCTGGTGCGCGGCAGGCGCCAGCGTTTCTCGGGAGGATCGCGGCGCAGGCAAGGCCATGTTCCGGTGCGGTTCGCGATCGGCTCCTGTGAGGAGGGCTATGGGCAAGGAAGCTGACACCGGGGCCGGCGGCCGGATTGCCGCTCTCAGGGACCTCAATGCACTCCTCGCAATCGCCCCGGCGGCGAAGCGGGCCGCGCCCCTGCTCGTCATCATGGGGCTGGTCGCCTCGCTGGCGGAAACGGCGGGCATCAGCCTGATCATCGTGTTTCTCTACGCCGCGTTCGGCCAGCTCGACGATTCGGGCACCGTGGCGCGCGATTTCGGGCACGTGGCGGCCTCGATCCTCGAATGGCTGGGCGGCCCTGCAGAACTTGCGACGGCGATCTTTGCCCTGATCGTCATGCGCGGCGTCATCGCCTATTTCTACAACCGCATTGCGCAGGGGCTGGGCGCGCGGATCAGCGAAAGCGCCCGCAACGCGATCCACAGCGAGTACCTGGGCGTCTCCTACGACTTCATCCGCCGCCACGAGCAGGCCGAGCTGATGGAAGTGCTGGGCACCGATAGCTGGGGCATCGCCGCGGCCTACAACGCCTTTACCCGCCTCATCATCAACATCTGCGCGGCGGCAGTCTTCGCCTTCTTCCTGTTCATGCTGTCCTGGCGGATCACCCTGATCGCCATTATCTGCGCAGGCGCCGTATCGTTCTTTCTCGAGCGGCTGTCGCGGCCGGTGACTCAGCTTGGCGCATCGGTGAAGGCAGAGCACCAGTCGATGGGCGGGCTGATGCTGATGACCCTGCAGGGCATGCGAGCGATCCGCGCCTATGGCCGCGAGAAGGCGCAGAACGCAGCTTTCGTCAAATCCTCGGCCTCGGCGCGCGAGAGCCTGGCGCGCATGGAGCGCCTGTCTGCGGCGATCCGCCCGGCAACCGAGATCGGCTATCTTGCGATCATCTGCCTGATCGTGGGCGGGGCCGGCGCGCTCAAGGTCGATTTCCACGCGACCCTGACCATCGTTGCGCTGCTCTATCGCCTTCAGCCGCACTTGCAGGAATTCGCCAGCAATTCGCTGTTCCTCGCCCAGTCGGCGCCGCAGCTGCAGTCGGTGCGGCGAATGATCGGGCCGGAGGGCAAGACCTACCCCGATCCCGGCTCGCTGCCGATGCCCGAGACATTCCAGTCCATCGCCTTTCGCGATGTCGCGTTCGGCTATGATGAGAAAGAGGCGCTCGACCACGTCAGCTTCACCGTTCCCGCCGGGCGCACGACTGCGCTGGTCGGCGCCAGTGGTTCGGGAAAGACGACGATCGTCAACCTGCTGCTGCGTCTTTACCGCCCGGAATCGGGGCAGATCCTGCTCGACGAGACGGACATTGCAGCGATCCGGCGCGAGGACTGGCTGCGCGCGATTGCCGTGGCCGGGCAGGACATCGATCTGGTCGAAGGGACGGTGCGCGACAATGTGCTGATGGCTCGCTCGGACGCGAATCGGGCTGCGCTGGCCGATGCCTACGCACTGTCGGGCCTAGCCGACATGCTTGCCGGGCTCGAATACGGCGACCGCGACTGGATCGGGCAGCAGGGCCTCAACCTCTCGGGCGGCGAGCGCCAGCGCGTCGGCCTTGCCCGCGCCATCCTGCGCGATCCGGGCATCCTCATCCTCGACGAGGCGACCAGCGCGCTCGATACGGCCCTTGAAGCGCGTGTGCGCACTTGTCTCGAGCAGCGCTTTGCCGGGCGGACCGTGCTGATCATCACCCACCGGCTCGAAACCGTGCGCAATGTCGATCACGTCGTGCGTATCGGCAACGGCCGGGTTCTGGCCGAGGGGACGCCAGCCGAAGTCTTCGGTCCCCACGCGGACGGATCTGTTGCCGCGCTAGGCTAGGCGGGCGCTTTCTCCAGGGTCCTGTCGGCGCATTTGCGATACCAGGCGACGGCGGTGCGCACGATCGTATCGATGTCCGAGTGCCGCGGAATCCAGCCCAGTTCCTCTCGCGCCTTTGCGGCATCGGCAATCAGCACCGGCGGATCGCCGGCGCGGCGCGGGCCGAGTTGCGCCGGGCAATCGACCCCGCAGATGCGCGCCACGGCTTCGGCGATTTCCAGCACGGTCGTGCCATTGCCGGTGCCCAGGTTGAAGGGGTGGAAGCCCTTGCGATCCATGATCCATTCCCCGGCTAGCACATGGGCCGCGGCCAGATCGGACACGTGGATGTAGTCACGCACCGCGCTGCCGTCGCGCGTGTCGAAATCGGTCCCGAACACGGTGAAAGGCCGGTCTGCGGCCAGTGCCCCTTCGATAGCCAGCGGGATCGCATGGGTCTCCGGATCGTGGCACTCGCCGATTTCGCCGTCGGGATCGCAGCCGGCGGCGTTGAAGTAGCGCAGCGCTACACTGTCCAGCCCGTGGGCCGAGGCGTAGTCGGACAACATGCGTTCGACCATGAACTTCGACCAGCCATAAGGATTGATCGGGGACTGCGGATGCGCTTCGTCGATCGGAACCCGGTTCGGGACGCCATAGCTTGCGCAAGTGCTCGAAAAGATGAGCTTGTCGATTCCCGCCGCGCGCATCCGGTCCAGCAGGGTGAAGCTGCCGATGCTGTTGTTGTGATAGTACAGTTCGGGCTTGCGCACCGATTCCTCGACATAGGCGAAGGCGGCAAAGTGTCCCACGAGATCGGGCTCGTACTGCGCGAATGCGGCATCGAGCGCGTCTGCATCGAGGATGTCGCCGACGACCAGCGGTCCCCAGCGCACTGCGTCGGCATGGCCGCGCGAGAGGTTGTCGTAGGTCACCACCTGCCAGCCCGCTTGGGCGAAGGCCTTGCAGCAATGCGACCCGACGTACCCGGCGCCGCCGGTGACGAGGATCGTGCCTCGGGATTTACTGTCGGATTTTCCGGGGGTCATGCCGGTATCAGTCCTGCTTCGATGAGGTCGCGGAAATACTCGATGGTTCGGGCGAGGCCGTCCTTGAGCGGCACGGAGGGTTCCCAGCCCAGCTTTTCGCGGGCCAGCGTGATGTCCGGCTGGCGCTGGCGCGGATCGTCCTGCGGTAGCGGGCGATAGTCCAGCGTCGAGGCGCTGCCGGTCAGATCGATCACGTTGCGTGCGAGCTCGAGCATCGTGAATTCGACCGGGTTGCCGAGGTTGACCGGGCCGGCGAAATCGTCGGGCGTATCCATCAGTGCGATCAACCCGTCGATCAGGTCGTCGACGAAGCAGAACGAGCGGGTCTGCCGCCCATCGCCATAGATCGTGATCGGCTCATCGCGCAGTGCCTGCAGAATGAAGTTCGATACGACGCGGCCGTCGTCGGGCTGCATGCGCGGGCCGTAGGTGTTGAAAATGCGCGCCACCTTGATCGGCAACTGGTGCTGGCGGCGGTAATCGAAGAACAGCGTCTCGGCGCAGCGCTTGCCCTCGTCGTAGCACGAGCGCGGGCCGATGGGATTGACCCGGCCCCAATAGTCTTCGCGCTGGGGGTGCACCTCGGGATCGCCGTAGATCTCGGAAGTCGAGGCCTGGAGGATCCGCGCGCCGGTGCGCTTGGCGAGGCCGAGCATGTTGATCGCGCCGTGGACGCTGGTCTTGGTCGTCTGGACGGGATCGTGCTGGTAGTGGATCGGACTTGCCGGGCAGGCGAGATTGTAGATCTCGTCCACTTCCACGTAGAGCGGGAAAGTGACGTCGTGCCGCAGGATCTCGAAGCGGTGATTGCCGAACATCTGCGCAATGTTGTCGCGCGTGCCGGTGAAGAAGTTGTCGACGCACACGACCTCATGGTCGAGCGACAGGAGCCTCTCGCACAGGAACGATCCCAGGAACCCGGCGCCGCCGGTTACGAGAACCCGCTTCCTGCGCGCCAATTGACGTTTCGCCATGTACCTCCGTCGTCGCCCGCCGGGCGCACGTCAAACTTCAACCGCTCAAGTCAAGCGCAGCAACTGTCTAACGAGCAAAGCTGCTGGATGTTGCTCAACCCGACAAGTGGTTGTGAAATTAAGTTAAATGACGGGTCTCAGGACAAGTTACTTGGGAGTACTCCGACAGAACGAAGCCTGCGCGCGACTATCCGAGGCTGGCCGAAGTCCTGTCGCTTCGTGCCGATGCCGGCGAAATTGTCGCGTAGGCGCGCTCAAGCCGCCGGGAGAAGGCGGCGGGGCCATAGAGATCGCGGGCCCTTGTCGCGGCATTGGCGCCCAGTCGCGCTCGAAGGTCAACGTCCCGGATCAGGACACGCATTCCATCGGAAATGGCCTGCGGATCGGGCCGGGCAAGCACTGCGCACCCGGCGTCGAGAACCTGGCTGTGGCTGAGAATGTCCGTTGCCAGGATGGCACGTCCCGAGGCCATGTAGCCATAGACCTTCATCGGCGTGTTGACGCCCTTGAGCCGAGGGGAACACAGGATGTCGGCCTGCGCGAGGTAGGTTCCAAGCGCGTCGAGGTTGCGCTGGCCAAGGAAGCGCACCCGTTCGGCAACCTTCAGGCCTTCGGTCTTTGCACGGTAGCTAGAGACCATCTCCGGTGTGCCGCCGATCACTGCCAGGTTGCAGGCTTCCTCGGGACGCAACTGGCGAAAGGCCTCGAGCAACAGGTCGATCCCCTGGTAGCGCTCCAGATTGCCGACGTAGAGCGCGAGGGGGGCAGGACTGTCGAACAGGGCGCGCAGGTCCTCGACCTCGCAACCATCCGGTGCGTCCGGCGCGAATGCGACATCGGGCAGGAGGTGGACCTTTGCCGGGGCCGTTGCTTTCGCGGCCCTGTCGGCAATCGCCTGGCAGACCGGCAGGACGAGATCGGCGCGCCGGATCGCCTGGCGCTCGAACCATTGCAGCGGCGGCAGCAGGACGCGCGCGGCAGGCCACTTCTCCGCGATCTGGTCCGGCATGAGCGAGTCCATGTCGTAGACGACCTTGAACTTGCCTGCGGCGCGGCAGGCCAGGGCGATGAACACGGCTTCCTCCACGGCATGGACGACGTCGTAGTCGCATTGCCGCACCTGTCGCAGCGCTGCTGCTGCCAGCCACGCATCGCACACAAGCTTCTTGGCGGAAAAGCCGATGGGCACGTTGCTGATGCCGAAACCGGGCCGGATGCGCAGGATCCGGGCGCCCGGAATTTCTATCTCGGCGCCTTCGTGGTAGGTCAGGAGGTCGACCTCATGCCCCTGCTCGCACAGGACGGTCACGGCCTGCCGCACGGCAATCGGCGTGCCGCGTTCGACGAAGAAGGGATGGGGCGCAAGGAACAGGATTTTCATCGCGCCGCCTCGCGCAAGGGCAGGCGCAGGCGGATCTGGTCACGCAGGAACCGCACGGGAGAGGCGAGCCTGCCGTAAGGCGTCAACACCGCTGCAGGATCGCGCAGGGCCTGCATCAGGGCCGTCGCCGGGCATTCGGCCGGGAGGTGGCCGTCGAGGAGGAAGCCGAAGCGTCCGATAGTCCCGCTCGACCCGGGCAGGGGGAGGGGATCGGACCCTGCGAGCACGCGCCGATCCAAGGCAAAGCGCGGAACCTTCCAGAAGCCGGGACGTCCGCCGTTGTCGCCGAGCAGCAGCGCAGGGTTCTCCTGCAGCAGGTGGTCGACGAGGCGACCGCGCGCGCCGAGCCACTTGCCCACGCCCCAGGGCAGGACCGGCAAGGCCTGCGCGGCATGGATTGCCGCCACGATCTCGCTCGCCGGCCTGCGCTCAAGCGGCGCGGTCGATGAAAAGCCGAGGCCGAGAATTTCCAGCCCCTCGGCGCTGACGATCTGTCGCCCTGCGACGACAAGCAGGCGGCGGCTCTCGTCAAGCCAGAGCGAATTGGCTTCCCCGGTCTGCAAGAGCCGGCCGCGCAAATGTTGGAACACCGCAAAGCCTTCGCGCTCGACCAGCATGCATACGCCAGTCTGCGCCTGCGGTGCCGCCTGCGCGAAGCTGCGCGCGGCAGCTTCAAGCGCGGAAAGGGCCGTGTCTTCGTCATGAAGGTGGACGTGGGCGTCCACGGCAATGCGAGGGGACGCTTCTGGCCGAGTCATGCCGCGCGCCGCGCCTCTTGCGGCCAGAGTCGCCGCGCGGCATCCATGCTGAGCAAGGGAGCTGTCGTCAGCTTGGAGCCCAGAACCTGGCTCAGGCCTGCAGGCCCCGGCGTGGAAATCGTGTCGGCCGCGCTCAGGGTCCGTCCGGTCCCGTCGGTATCGGGAAGCAGCCCGGGCATGACCGTGCGTACGCCCGCCTCTGCAATGCCATAGCCCGGAAGCGCCCGGTCGAGCACTTCGAGGAAGGCGGCGATATCCGCGGGAGTAACGTCCGGCTCGCGCGCGCCGGGAGCGGGGCGATAGAAGGTGCCGGCAAACGTGCCGCCTTCCAGCGGGCGCAGGAAATAGCTTCGCCCCTTGCCCGGCGTTTCGGAGACGGCCAATGCCGCATCGCCCGGAAACGGTATGTCGAGGACGAGATTGAAGGCGAGCGTCGCCGTAGTGGCGGCCTGTGGCTCCTGCGGCCAGCGCGAAGACCACGAGCCGGCGCAGATTGCCACGCGGGGGGTTGCGATCTCCTCCATGCTCCCGTCGGCATGGGTGACGTTCAGGCCCACCACGCGGTTGTCGGCAACGATCAGCTCGCCCGCCTCGGTATCCTCCATCAGCGCTGCCCCGCTGGCGCCCGCATCGGCGAGGATCTTGCGCAGCAGCGTTTCCATGTCGTCTGCCACGAGGTCATGCCACAGGGCTGCGCCCGCCAGGTCTCGCCGCGGCAGGGGATAGGCCCTCGCGATTTCCTCTGCCCCCAGAAGCTGAAGCCTGGGCAGGCGGCGGGACAGGCCCGTGCCGCGATAGAGGCAGCTCTCGATTGCGGATGCGGCGCGAAATGCCATCGGCGATCGCAGGGTGTGACGGTAGAGCGGCATCGCGCAGGCCAGCGGACGAACGTGCTCCGGGTAGTTGTCGAGAAACCACGCCTGGGCCTGGCGCGAGCGCTGCCAGCGCCCGACGCTCAGGCTCTGCAGGTAGCGCAGGCCGCCATGGATGATGCCGTAGCTGTTGCCCGTTGCCCCGCTGCCGACCTTGCCGCGTTCGACCACGAGAGGCCTCAGTCCGGCGCGTGCCGCGGCCAGCGCCATCGTTGCTCCCTGCATTCCGGCTCCGACAATCACGACATCGCTTTGACGCATCAAGCCTCGTCCGGGTGGGTCACGATCTTCTCTATCTTGTAGGCGCTGCGGCTGGGATTGCGAGTGAAGATGATGATTTCCGCGATCAGGCCCACGGCCGCGATCTGGATGCCGAGCACGATCATCAGCACGGTGAGCAGCAGGGCCGGGCGATCGGCCAGTTCCATGCCCGCTGTCTGGCGCTGGATCACGATATAGATGCCCATGGCCACGCCGATCGCGATGCAGCCCGCGCCCACCGATCCAAAGAAGCGGAAGGGCTTGCGCATGAAGCGGGTCAGGAAGCCCAGCGCGATGAGATCGAGAAACACGCTGAAATAGGTGATCGCCCGGTGCATGCGGATCTTCTGGTCAGAGCGCGACTGCGGCATGCAGACCTGCTCTACCTTGTAGCCCATGCCCTCGGCCAGGAGCGGCAGGAAGGGGTGCTGCTCATGGTGAACCTGAAGGTCGTCGAACACGCGGCGCCTGAAGGCGCGCACGACGCAGCCCGGATCCTTGAAGCGCGAGCCCGCCATGCGGGCGAGGGCCTCGAAGCTCCAGCCGCGCAGGCGGCTAAGCACATTGTCGGTGCTGCGGTCGCGGTAGGCGGCGACGACATCCGCGCTTTCCAGCTTGTCGAGAAGGGTCGGCAGGCTTTCAGGCGCGGTCTGCAGGTATGCGGGCAGGATAAGGATCGTCTCGCCGCGGGCGTGGCGGACCCCTTCGAGCAGGCAGGCGACCTGCCCGAAGGAGCGATTGAAGCGCACGATGTTGAGCGGGAAGCCCCGCTCGCCGATGACGGCCAGTTCCTCTGCATAGTCCTCGAAGGGGCCGTCGAGGACGTAGATGAACTCGAAAGACTTGTTCGTCTGCATCAGTACGTCGTGATAGGCCCGCCATACGGCCTCGGCCGGTTCGGTGCGGTCGATCACCGGGATGATAACGGAGATGTCGATGGTGAGATCGGGCGGGGCCATTGTGTTCATAGTCCCTCCTGCGGGGCAGGGTTGAGCGGCTTGAGCCGCGACGAAAGTTTGGCTGCGATCACGGCATACCGGCTCACGTTGGGTTCGACCGCGGCGAAAAGTCCTCCGGCCAGGCCCCAGACGACAAGGAACAATGTGAGCGAGAAGAGTACCACGGCGATGCCGCCGGCAACGACGAGGCTTTTCGGCTGGCCGAATATCACGTAGCCGAAGGCCAGGAGATCGAGCAGCAACGATAGGCCGACGACCTTCAGGTGCCAGGTCAGCGGTGCGCGGGCGTAGCTGAGCAGCACGCGGATCGTGACGATATCGAGCATCACTTTCTGGATGCGCGAGAAGCCGTACTTGGAAACGCCGAACTGGCGGGGGCGGTGGTTCACTTCCAGTTCTACCAGACGCGCGCCCGCCAGTTGCGAGAGGGCGGGAATGAAGCGGTGCATCTCGCCGTACATGGGAATGCCCTTGATCAGTTCGGCCCGATAGGCCTTGAGCGAGCAGCCGCTGTCACGCACGGCGATGCCCATGATGTAAGTCATGATGCGGTTGGCGATCTTGGAAATGAAGACGCGGGCGCCCCCGTCCTTGCGCTTGCGCCGCCAGCCGATGGCGATGTCGTAGCCCTTTTCGATCTGTTCGAGCAGGCGCGGAATGTCCTCGGGATCGTTCTGGAGATCGCCGTCCATCGTCACCAGCACGTCGCCCCGCGCCACCTCGACGCCTGCGGCCATGGCGGCGGTCTGACCGTAATTGCGACGGAACTTGACGACGCGGACGCGCGGATCGCGCTCGACCAGAGCTGCGGCGCGTTCGTATGTCCGATCCTTGCTGCCGTCGTCGACCAACACCAGCTCGAAATCGAAATCCCGGCCGCTCAGTGCGCGATCGACCGCCTCATAGAGCGGATCGACGTTCTCCTCTTCGTCGTACACCGGCACGATGACGGAGATTAGAGCCATGCGTTACCCCCACCAATACTCGAAACATCGAATAACTTGCGACCCGAGTCGGTATAAGCGTACGGCTAACGAGAAATCAGCTTGTCCTGTGTTTTCAGAACCTATTTAACGATATATACCTTAGGGCATATATTAGCCATATACTGGTTGTTATATGCTTGCATCGTATGTTATTTATTCAAGTCGTAGTATTAAATTTCTACATTAAATCATGACGTGGCGATTTTTTAGAATATGTGATCGGCGTAATCATTGATGATGCGAAGTCATTCTATATCGTAGGAATTTTAGTTCTGTCAATTAATCCACAAGGCTATGTCAGCGTCTCGAAATTGCCCGGTGCAGGGGTGATGCGGGCACACGACGATTGCGGGCGTAGCGGGGCCGCGCTCCTTGCCAGGTGGATCGGCATCGCGCATCGGAGTAGCGGGCATGGCCAGTAGAACGGGCGGAATTTTCGCATGTTCGGCCTCGTTGCCGGAGAATTCGGGAGGATTGAGCGCCGTTTCGCCCACACTGCAGGCGCTCGGGCTCTTCGCCCTGGCCCTGCTGGTGCGCCTGTTGGGCAACGCCAGCCAGCCGGTTCATGTCGACGAATTCTATCACCTGCTGGCCGGACAGTCCTGGGCGGACCATGGCAGGCTCTCGATCCTCGACGGCGTCTACACACGCGCGCGCGGCTACACGATCCTGACCGGGCTGGTCTTTCTCGCCCTGGACCATTCCAGCATGTTTATCGCCCGGATACCCTCGCTGCTCTCGGGCGCCTTGCTGGTACCCGCGGTCTTTCTCTGGACGCGCCGGACCTTCAGCTTGCGGGTCGCCTGGATCGCGGGTCTGCTGCTGTGCTTTGCCGACATAGCGCTGGAGGTCTCGCAGTTCGCCCGCTTCTACGCGCTCCACGCCCTGTTCGTCTGGTTCGGCTCGGTCGCCGTCTATCGCGCCTTGGAGCCGCGCCGCAGCTTGCGAGCCGCTTTCCTCTCGCTCAGCTGGTCCGCGATCTGCTTCCTGATCGCCCTGCACCTGCAGGTGACGACGGCCATCCACGTGGCCGGGGTCGGGGTGTTCGTCGCCGGAGTACTGGCTACCCGTCCCCCGATTCGGGGGATTCTCGAAGAACGCAGATATTGGCCGTGGTTGGCAGCGGCAGCTTTGCTTCTTGTTGTCATCGGTTTCGTCGCGATGAGGAACTTCTCGATCGTCGAGCGTTTTCGCGACACGTCGTACTGGGCGCTGGAGAGCAAGGACGATGTCCTGTTCTACCTGCAAATATTCCTCGATCGCCTGCTCATCCTCTCGCTGCTCCTTCCGCTCGCCCTGTGGCTGGTCGTGGTGCGACGATGGCGCGCGGGCCTGTTCTGCCTCGCGCTGTTCATCGTTCCGTTCGTGGCGCATTCGCTCGCCGGGATGAAGAGCTTCCGCTACCTCTTCTATGCTCTCCCGTTCTTCTTCATCCTGACAGCAGTGGCCATCGATTTCCTGCTCGCAAAGCTATCTCAGGGGCTGGCATCCTTAATGGCAGGGTGGGGAGAGAGGCATGGCGGCGCCTTTGGTCCGCCGGCTCTTGCGACGATCATCGGCAGTGCGGCGTTTCTGGCCAGTGCTGCGGCCATTGTCGGCAATCGCGCCGAGGCTCACGGGCTCAAGCGTCTTGCCGTCGATGCCTACCGTGTCGCCAGGGCGCCGGCCTCGTTGTTTGCAGAACCGCCCGACAAGCCATGGACGAAAGTTTCGCCCAACTGGTCTGCCGTGATAGGTTCACCATCGTTGCTGGTCGTGGCCGACGACGTGCGCACGCTGCACTATCTGGGTCGTCCTTTCGACGTGCTGATCAATCGCAGTCGGATCACCGACATCTCCCCTGCGGTCGAGTTCGGCCGCGACTTTCGTACCGGCAGGCGGGTCATAGGGCAGGGCCGAACGCTCGCAAGGGTGGCTTCATGTTATGCCGATGGCGTGATCGTCGTGCCCGATGACCGCTGGGCCTTCGATTTCGCGGTGCCTGCAAATGTCACCAGGGCCATCGAGCGGATCGCCGCGCCGATCCAGCCGGGTGTGAAGGGCTTTCATCTCTATCGCTGGCAGCACCCGGTCCATGGTGAAGACTGCGCCGAAATCAGGGCCGAGATCGCCAGTCACTCCGCGTCCTGACCGGACCGGTCCGGCTCCCTACTCGACGAACCCGCGCGACAAGGCCTGCCGGGCCAACAGGGCCGGCGGAATCGTGCTGAGCAGGCAGCCGACCGCGCTTCCGCTGATCAGGCCGGCGAGGCCCCAACGCGCCCCGATCCAGGCACCGAGCAGGCAGGCGGCGATCGTCAGCCAGTTCATCCAGCTGAGCTTGCGGATTTCCCCGGCGGTGCCGCAGGCGACAACGGCTGCGCGTGGCAGGCCCTCGATCAGCTTGGCGGCACCGTTGCAGCAGGCCGTGAAGACCAGTAGGCGGTCCAGCTCATAGCGCCCGCCGGTGAAGATGGCGGCGACGAGAGGGGCCAGCGCGACGACAACCATGGTGGCGATCACCATGGTCAGGCCCAGCGACCGGGTTTCCTGTGCAAGCAGTGCAAAGCGGTCTGCCCGCTGCGCAGTGGCCCGCAGTCGGGGCGTCAGTGCAAAGCTCGATCCGGATCGCAGCAGGCGAAACGGGAAGATCGCAACCGATGCGATGACGGCGAACATTGCTAGCGCCTGGAAATCGAGTACTTGCGGGATCACGAAGCGCTCGATCTGGACGAGAACCGATCCGGCTCCGGCCGTCACCATCAGCGAAAAGGCTTCGCCGCGCGGCACCTTGTCAGGCCTTTCGCCGCCGAGGCCGCAGTAGCGGATGAAGGCGTACCAGCTCAGGGCTGCCGCGAGGGCGCAGCCCGCCGCAAGGATCAGCAGGACCGGCAGGTCCGACCCCAGCGTGAGGACAAGGCCAAGCCCTCCTGCGAAGAGCAGGGCCCAGCTGGCGACGTTCGTCGCCACGAGCGGAAGGGCAGTCCAGTCGTGGCGGCGCAGGCCCATGCTGGCCGCCATTGCCAGCCCTCCGCCGACGATCGCCATGCCCAGCAGTACCCCGGATAGGGCCGGGAGATCATAAAACAGCACCGTGCCGATCGCGGCAATTGTGGCAATGCCGCTGCACGACAGGAAAGCGCGCAGCAGCAGGCGGGCGGCTGGATCCAGCCGGCGGCGCAGCAGCACCTGGTCCAGTCCAAGCGGGGCAAGCCAGATGAAAACGTTGTAGACCGCAATCGACAGGGAGAGCTGCCCGAACGCGGCCGGGGGCAGTGCACCCGCCAGCAGGAGGTTGCCGAAAGTGAAAGCCGCCCCGGCGAAGGCGAAGCCGAGGCTGGCAAGGATGGACCGGGAATGCAGCAGCGCATGAATCATTCCGCGCGCCCGATCATGACCGGAGCGGGGAGCGGAGCTTTCCTTCGGGATCGTCATTTCGGAGGCAGCAGTCCGGTCTCCCGGTACCACGCGACCGTGCGCCTGAAGCCTTCGTCGATGTCGATCCGGGGCCGGTATCCCAAGAGCCGCTCCGCCTTGCCGCTGGTGAAGGCACGGTTGTGCTTGAAGAAGGTCAGGCGGCGGCGGTGGAGCGGTGGCTCGATGCCCAGGGGCGTGCAGATCGCCTCCACCAGCCGCGCCAGTTGGTGCATGGCCTTGTAGGGAATGTGCAGGGCAGGGGGCTTGCGGCCGAGCGCCCGCGCCGCCGCGCCCACGTAGTCGCGCAAGGGCAGATAGCGCGGGCCGCCGATAATGAAGGTCTCGCCCGCGGCCTGTTCGCTGTCCATGGCCAGGACGAAGCCCTCCACCAGATCGTCGATATAGACCGGGTGGAAGTTGGCGGAACCGTCACCGACGAAGAAGAACGTGCCGCGCTGGACCATCCGGAACATCTTGAGCATGCGCGTATCGCCCGGGCCGTAGATGCCGCAGGGCCGGATGATCACGATTTCCAGACCGCCGCGTGCCATTTCCTTGCGGCAGAAGGTCTCGGACAGCAGCTTGCTTTCCTGATACGGGTCGCGCGGGCTGAAGGGGGCCGTCTCGTCCGAGGGGCTGTCCGCAACGCTGCCGTGCACGCCGATGGTCGAGCAATCGACGAACCTGCGCACGCCGGCCGCCCGGCAGGCCGCGACGAGGGATTTGGTGCCCTCGAAATTGACGGCGACGAACTCTTCCGGACTGCCTTCCTTGCGGTACATGGCGGCGATGTGAAAGACCGTGTCGCAACCTTCGACCAGGCGGGCGAGCGCGGCCTCATCCTGCAGGTCGCCCGCAATGCGCAGGATGCCGGGATGGTCGGGCAAGGTGGAACCGGGCCGTGCGAGGGCGCGCACCCGGTGGCCGTCCTGCGCGAGGCGCAGTGCCAGTGCCTTGCCTGTGAATCCGGTGGCCCCTGTGATGGCCACGGCACGGGTATCGCTCATGAATCCTCGCGATCGAAGCGGGCAAGCACCGGATTGCCGATCAGCCCGGTCACGCCCGCCGTGCGCATCAGGCCCTCGGCCTGCTGCGTCAACGTGGCCCTGGGCAGGGCGCGGTGCAGGGCCATGGGCAGGACGAACTGCCGCCAGATACGGGTCTGCCCGAAGCCATGGCTGGCGAAGGCCTTGCGCACTTCGCCGCCAAAAAAGCTACGATAGGTGCGCGTGTTCTTCTCGATCCGTTTCTTCAGCGGAAAGGTGAGCAGGGAGAGCGCATTGACGCTGGAATAGACCGGAAAGTCGATGATTACCGCCTTGTCGGCGACCCGGCAAAGTTCTGCGACGAGGCGCGGCCAGTCGTCGATATGGGCCATCAGCCGCACACTCGTGACGACATCGAACTGCCGGTCGGCAAAGGGCATCTGCAGCAGGTCGCACGCCACGAAATCGACCGCGCGCGCGCTGGCATGGCTTGCAAGCCGCAGTCCGCAGCTGGCATCGCTGCCGGCCACTGTCACGCGATATCCTGCGTCCGCCAGCGGCGGGGCCAGTTGCGCGTGGCCGCCGCCAACGTCGAGCACCGTCGAGCCGGGCGAGATGGGCGGGTGTTCCAATAGGGAAAAGACGCCCTGTTCCTGAACGCCCAGCAGGTATTCGCCCACCTTGCCGCGGAACCGGGAGGCATAGCCATCGGAGGAAGTCTCGATGTCAGGCGGCTCGTCGACACCGGCAACGAGACCTGCAACTGCCTTGTTCATCACGGTATTATCCGATTGCGGGAGAGAAGACCTGCGATCTTGGCGACCCATGCGCAAGAGCATTCAATCAGACGGCCTACCTAATGGCAATCTTGCTACATGCAGTAATACGTTTGGGCACAAGCGACGGATTTGCAAGCAATAGTCGCGCACGATCGAACCGCCGACTACTGCGGTCGATGCCATGCGCACCGAAGCGGTTCGTCGAAATCTTCGTAACTCACGGCCCGAAAACGGTTTCGCTGCAGGCCGTTTGAGGTTATTCGCACGTCCACAAGTGCATTGAGTCCGAAGAGGAAACGATAGCCGTGCCGCTCTGCATGACGCAGGCCAAGGAGGGATGGTCCACATTGCTTACCAGGGTTGCCGCAGGAGTCGCAATTGTGGTGGCTGTGATCGCTTTCGCGGTCAGCGGGTGGGCTATTCTGACCTTGAGCAACGCGCCCGCGCCCGCACCGGCCAAGACCACGGTTCCCTTCGATCCCGTTGAACAGACGGCTGAGGATCGCGCCAACCAGGTGATCACGAAGATCATTGAGAAGCGCCTGCCGGACCCCGAACCTGCCCCGCCCGCGCCGGCTGGCACTCGGCAGGTTGCCAGTAGCGCCAGGAAAGTGGAGCGCCTTCCGGACACGACCCTGAAGTTGAACTGCTCGCGGCTGCGCGATGCCTATTCGCCCGAAGAACTGAAGGGCATGAAGGAATTCCAGCAACTATGCCTCTGAAGAGCATTGTCATTGCCTTGTTGTTCCTGAGTGCCTGCAAGTCGACCGAGCCGCCGAAATTCTATCCTTCGCCGCTCGATCTTGAGACGGTGGCACAAGCCAAGCCGAAGCCGACGGCGGCGATCCTGACCGATCCCAAGGCCAACGACATGTACAATCACGAAGTGGAGGCATGGGGCGATCGCATCCATGCCGCGGGCTTGCGCCTTTGCCGGTTCTACCAAAATCTGGGCCAGGCCGTGGATTGCAGTCCAGGGCCGGCTACCGTGCCGGCGCCGGCTCCCGATGCACGCAAAGAGCCCGTTCATACTCCTTAGTTGCAAGCCGAACGGGTCAGTCGAAGCGGTGTCGAATGGCCCTTGCGCTCATACCGAATTGACGTTCAGGGCGCGGGAAAGATTGAATAGTCTTCGCCCGTTGAGTTCGGCGTAACCCGTGATGGGGCCGGGCGAGCCTGGCTGCAGCTCGATCCTGTGCAGTCGTGATGCTGCAAGGGACACGCAACACATATGGGACCTGCCGATAGTTCGAGTTCTTCCGGTCCCCGTGAATTTGCGACCCTCGACCTGCTCCGGTTTCTGGCGGCTCAGGCCGTGGTATTCTATCACCTCCTGTTCCTGTCCTGGGTGGAAGCGCCCGCGGCTGGCGGGATCGGCGCGGTAGCGCGATCGGGGACGCGCTTCGATACCGCCGTTCCCTGGGCCAGCCTGGGCTGGTTGGGTGTGCCGGTATTCTTCGTGATTTCCGGCTTCGTCATACTCATGTCGTCGGGCGACAAGACCCCGAGCCAGTTCGCAATTGGGCGGGCCAAACGCATTCTCCCGGGGTTGTGGACCTTTTCCCTCCTCTCGGCTGCAGTAGTGCTGATGACGGGGGTTCTGGCACCGGCGGAAGCCCTGCGGCGCCTCATCCGCTCCATGGCGCTTTTCCCCTTCGGTCCGTGGATCGACGGGGCGATATGGACGCTAGTGGCGGAAGCCCTGTTCTACGCCCTGATCTTTGCCGCCATCAGATTTCGGTTGCTGGCGCACATGACGGTGCTGACTTCGGCGATCACCGGGTTCAACCTCGTCTTCTGGAGTGGCATATTGCTGGCCGCATCGGGACTGCTCGGGCGCGATGTGCAGGACTTCGCGGACCTTGCGGCTTCCTATCGCCTCAGTGTCACGCTGGTGACGACGAACTGTTTCTTCCTTGTCGGCATAGCGCTCTACCAGGTCCATGCGGGCAAGGACGTCGCGCGTAACCTGGCCATCTACGCGATCAATTTCCTGATCGGGATGGTCGTCGTCTACTTTTTCGCCCGGGCCAGCCTTGGCGTTGTCGAGTACGGTCAGAACGCGCACGTTGCCGCGATCGTCTGGGCGGCGGCGATCCTGTTGGCGAGTGCCGGTGTGATGCTCCCCGTCTGGACGCCGCGCCGGTGGGCACGCGCGGCCAAGGCCATGGGGCTGTTGACCTATCCGCTGTATCTCGTGAACCAGATCACCGGGGGCTACCTCTTCGGTGTGATCGAGCGCACGACCCACAGCCCGGTGCTTGCAGTGGTTGCGGCCATCTTGTTTTGCAATCTGCTGGCCGGGGCGTTCAGCTTCGGAATCGAACGGCGGCTACAGTCGGCCTTGGGAGCATTGCTGGAACGTGCCTTGCGGCATTTCCGGCAAAGGCTGCGGTTTCAGGTCTAGGGGAAGATAGCCTCAATCGCGCCAGAAGGCCCAGCGGTAGCGGGTGCGTTTACCCTCGAGTGCCTTTGCCTCGGCGCGGCGCATTTTCCGGGCCTTGCGTTCGTGCTTCAGGGCCGTTTCGCGAAGGTGGCGTGCTGCCAGGGCGTCTTCGTGGCGGGCGGCCAGCTGACGGGCGTAGCGGGCTAGTTGTTCGTAATAGATCGCATCGCGAATCTCTTCCATCGCTCTGTAATATGCCCAGGATCGGCAGCTTGTGGAGTCTTCTCTTCAATGGAGACTTGTCTGAAGAGAATTGCGGCCAAGAAACGATGCGGATGCCCGCGCGTTTATGTTCAATCGTGCGCAGTCACCATCCCGCAGCCGCGGGCGCGTGTCTCGACCGCATCGGACGGCACCGTGAAGCCATTGAGCGCCTTCGGCTGGTCGTCAGCGGATTCCGGATCTGGTTTAGCGAACCTGTCCGCGCTGGACCAGGTTGACGATGCCAAGCAGGATCACTGCGCCCACGAAGGCGATGATCAGGCCAACGACCGAAAATTGCTGGACGGTGCCGGCGATCCCGAACTGGTTGGCGACGAGATTGCCGATGACCGAACCCACGCAGCCCACGACAATGTTCCAGAAGATGCCCATCGAGGCATTACGGTTCATGACCATGCTGGCCAGCCAACCCGCTATGCCGCCTACGATCAGTGCAATAATCCAACCCATATGAACCTCCAGTCAGTCCTGATTTAGGGGGACGTCAGGCCCGGTGCACGATCTTGCCCGCCTTGCCCCAGTTGCGCATAAACTCGCCAGCCTGCTGCAAGGTTGCCACGAAGCGAGGGTATCTTTCTTCCCTGCAACCTGTGTCTTCGGCGAGATTGCACATCATGGGGCTTTCGCGCCTTTCGCCGGGCTGGATGCAGCGCGTGACGAAGAGTTGGATACGAGACGCTGGAACAGTCTTGCCGCCTCTAAATTACCAATCCCCCATCCCCGCCGAATAGGCATGACAAGATTTTCCGGTTCGGCCACAATCGCTAGGCAATTGCTATTCTTGCGCCGCTACATCATGAGGTTTGGCTGAAGGGGCATCTTGAATGGGGGGTGAGATATGCAAGATGATGATTTCGTAGACTATTATCAATTGCTGCAAGTCAATGCATTCTGCGACGTCGAAGTCATCTCCCTGTCCTACCGTCATTTGGCCAAGAAATATCATCCGGACCATCCGAAAACCGCAAATGCGGCATTGTTCAAGCAAATCGTTGAAGCTTATAACGTTCTGAAAAGACCGGACAAGCGGGCCGAATATGACCTCGTGTATCATGCTCGTGTAAATATCGGAACTTCGGCAGCGCACCCGCGTCTTGATATCGGCATAGACGAGAAAGTAGCGCTATCCGATGCAGAGATGCAGCGTAATATACTTTTGCTTCTATACAAGAGAAGGCGAAACAGCGCTACCGACTGTGGGGTCTACGGCTTTCACGTCCAAACTTCTTTCGGGTTATCCGACGATCTTCTGGACTTTCATGTTTGGTATCTCAAATCGAAGGGATTCATAAACATGAACGAGCAGGGGATGCTGGTGATTACTGTGGAGGGTATCGACCACGTCATATCCCTGCATCAACCCCGCCCTTCGGAAAAGTATCTGATGGCGCCAACCAGTAGTCGAGACGGCTGAAGTGTCGCCGTAAGGGCTCGGCTGCGACACGCGTTAGAGCGGCATTCAGGGCAGGGCAGGCAACCTGATCTTGCCGATGATTTTCCTTGGGAAAGCGTCTTTAAGAAGGTGGTGCGCGACGCAGTTGTCGCCGGACCAGTCTCACTTGGGAATTTCCCTGTTCAGCAGGGAAAATAATGGGTGATGGCAAGATATTGCGGGCAAAATTCTGACTACCTGCGAGATAAGGCTCTGTAATATCGTCGGTTTACTGTGAAATTCGTGCTTCAGGAACAGGGAATTTTTCAAGTCCGAACAGGGCAATCGCGCGCCAGAACAGGGAATCTTATTCGAGCCGTCTGGCGGTGCGATTGGGCTCTCGGCCTGACCAATCCTGAAGGCTTGGCGGACTCCGCTACCTGCTGCTTGCGCGCTGTCCTCGGCCGCTGTTCACGCCGCCGCCTGCCAGCGATCACTTCCGATGTTCGGTCGCGCGCAGGATCGGCGCAGAAGCGGGCCAGATTGATGCCATTGGATAGACATCAAAAAAGGTCTTGCCACGATGCGCAACGGCTCGATACGAGAGTTGTGACCCCACAGCCTCGTCATCTTGTCACGGATGATCGTAATGGCTGTCACGGTCTGGCCTTTGCTGCCTGAGGGCAGCCGGTCTTCATAAAGGGAGCACGAATGATGAAACGGCCTAACCGCCGATGGCATCAGCGCGTGTGGTGACTGGCGCCTTCGGCAAGACGAAGGACTTTGACATGCCAGAACTCAGGATTGAATACCTTGCCATCGGTGCTCTTGTTCCGCGTGCCTCGAACCCACGCACGCATAGCGCAGCACAGCTGAAGCAGATTGAACGCTCGATCGAACGCTTCGGCTTCACCAATCCCGTGCTGATCGATGAGGCAGGCGGCATCATCGCTGGCCATGGCCGGGTGGCTGCCGCCCGGCAACTCGGGATAGAGAACTTGCCCTGTGTG
Organism: Novosphingobium sp. PY1; assembly: GCF_017312445.1. Classification (NCBI taxonomy): domain Bacteria; kingdom Pseudomonadati; phylum Pseudomonadota; class Alphaproteobacteria; order Sphingomonadales; family Sphingomonadaceae; genus Novosphingobium; species Novosphingobium sp. PY1. The sequence continues at coordinate 698,943 of NZ_BLTI01000004.1, forward strand.
CGACTGGCGAACATGGGTGAAGCCGAGATCCGCGCCTATGTCATTGCCGACAACAAGCTCGCTGAAAATGCCGGATGGGACCGCGAACTCTTGGCGATCGAGTTCGCCTGGCTCGATGAGCTTGATCTCGACTTTGATCTGTCGATTACAGGCTTCGAGCTGCCCGAGATCGATATCCTGCTCGATGAACATGCGAAGGCAAAGGCCCGCGATGCCGAGGTGCAGGACGATATTGTGCCCGAGGTTGGGGACGGTCCAGCGGTCACGCGCGCGGGGGATGTCTGGCAGATCGGCGAGCATCGTCTCATCTGCGGTGATGCGCTTGCGGCTGAGACATATGCCGCGCTGATGGGTGAGGCCCGAGCGCAGATGGTGTTCACAGACCCACCCTACAATGTGCCGATCGCTGGCCACGTCTCCGGGCTCGGCAAGGTTCAGCACCGTGAGTTTGCGCAAGCCACAGGCGAGATGAGCAGGAACGAATTTGCCCGCTTCCTGAGCACAGCCTGCGGCATGATGGCGTCGCATACAGTCGATGGCGCGCTGCACTATGTCTGCATGGACTGGCGTCACATGAGTGAACTGCTCGAAGCAGGCGAAGCGGCTTACAGCGAGCTCAAGAACCTGGTTGTCTGGGCCAAGACCAATGGCGGGATGGGCTCGCTCTATAGATCGCAGCACGAGCTGGTGTTCGTGTTCAAGGCAGGAGAGGCCCCGCACATCAACAATGTCGAATTAGGGAGGCACGGCCGCTACCGCACCAATGTGTGGACCTATGCCGGCGTCAACAGCTTTGGCGAGGAGCGCGGCAATCTCGAACTGCACCCGACGGTCAAGCCGGTCGCGATGGTCGCCGATGCGATCCGCGATGCTTCGCATCGCGGCGGGATTGTCCTCGACGTCTTTGCCGGATCGGGAACGACCATCCTCGCGGCGCAGAAGACCGGGCGTAACGCCAGAGCGATCGAGCTCGATCCGCTCTATTGCGATGTGATCATCAGGCGCATGGCTGAAACCTGCAGGCTTGAAGCAAAGCTGGAAGCAACAGGCGAGAGCTTTGCTGAGGTAGCCGCGCGGCGCGCGGGCGAAGTGGCCGAGAATAATGACGCCACCATCGCAGCCTGGCCGACAGGAGAGCGGGCATGAGCGTTTCAGCAGAGGGCCCGAAGAAGGGCGATTATGAGGTCGGCTATGGCAAGCCGCCCAGGAGCGGCCAGTTCAAGCCAGGCCGATCGGGCAATATCAGCGGCAGGAAGCGCAAGCGCGACAGCGAGCTTGATATCGACGATATCCTCGACCAGCCGGTGGAAGTGTCTGCAGGGGGCAAGCTCAAGGCCATGGAGCCGCGCATGGTCGCGCTGCTCGCGCAGATCAGGAAAGCCAGAAGTGGCAATCTTCAGGCGCTGGCGCATGTGATCGACAAGCTGGTCCGCCACGGTGTGCTGGGAGCGCGCAAGGACCGGCAGAGAGGCGGCGTGCTTCCCCTCCCCAACACGATGCCATTCGCGATGGCGACGATCATCGCACAGCACTTCGGCCGGCCGCCCTGGAGCAAGGCGCAGATCGCCAAGGGGCGCGAGGCATATCTTGCGACCCGCACGGAGCAGCAGGCCCGCGATGACGAGGCAATCGGATACCCTGACCTATGACAAGCAAGAGACGAGGCCGCCCTAAGGGTGCGCGCAATGAGGCAACCATCGTGCGCGAGGTCGGACGGATGCCCACCACCATCACCCAGGGCGAGGAGAAAATGCAGGTGACCATCGCTGAGGCCATGGTGCGATTACTGGAGCGCAGGACGATGACCGGCGACGTCCCTGCCGATCGCTTGCTGGCCAAGCTCAGGGCGCGCATTGCGCCTCGGGATGAAGACGAGAAGCCAGCGATCCTGCTGGTGCCGGAGCCACTCGATCAGGATGAATGGATCCGGCGCGCCGAGATCTGCAACCAGTTCACAGAGCAGCCGGGGATGCCCGAACCTCCACCTGGATCAACGCTGGAGGGGCCGCCGGCGCAAAGGTCTTCACGTTCCGGCCAATCTCTCCGCCTTGGTCCATCAAGCAATCCGCCCCGAACCAATCTACGCGGGCGGCTGATCAGGTAGGTCTGGAAATGTCACTTGCGACGTCCCCCAGTGGCTCCTGTCGATACGCTTGGCGGAACTCTGCTCGACCTGGGGAGCACCCTTATTGAGCCGGTCAACGCGAATGCCAAGAGGAGCTGAATGCAAGAGACAAGGCCAGATGCTTGACGCCCGGGAGTTGTGATAAGCTGATGTGAAGAGGGCTTCGTGGCAAAGAGCACAGCAAGAACGTCTTCTACAGAGACACACTCCCACCTTGTCATCGCGGTCGGCGGGTACGAGGCGTCCGTGTCCGCCCGGATCAATCATTTTGCCTATGAGCCGCAGTACGCATGGCGAGCGCTCGACGAGGAACCTGTCCAAGAATTCCACAGCGGGCTTTTGGTCTCGGAACAATTACTTCGCCAGTGGACCGTGCAGGACATCGCTTTGTGGTCACATTGTACGGCGACACGTCCCCGGCACGAGACCTGGATGCCAAGCTCGAGGATATTGCGGAACGCGATGAGCATGGTGTCCCGCGGTACCGCCACTATCGCGGCCGCGAAGTGCCAGTTTACCGGGCGCCGAAAGGTCTTGGTGTGCTCGACAAGTCCCGGAATGAGGACGAGTGGAGCATGAGCCTGTTCGTGAAGCAGACCTTCGTCGACCGGTGGCTGACACTCCTCGTTGCATCCAGAGAATTGTTCATCTCGATCCACGAATGCAAGGTTGGTCGGTCAAGGTGGGTCAGGGCAATCAAGCTCGGGACAGCGAATCCGGATGACGAATGATTGTTGCTGAAGCGCCATCCGATCCGAATTGATGCGTTCAAATTCTGCGGATCATGGCCGCTTCGATCCCATTCCATTGTTCACGATGCGTGCCTTCATGGTTGTTCATCCCAGGTTTCGTCAGACACCCCCGCGGAGTCACATAGCTGTCGATCCGCCGCTCCGGTCTTTCATGCCAGGAGATGTTGAAGGCCCAAAATTTGGGGAAGAAGTACAGGCTCGAATATGTCAGGTGGTCGTGAATCCACCATGCCAGCTTCTGCCAGTCCCCTTCTTCCTGAAAGCAATCCCAGAATGCAGGGACCACAATGCAGGCAGTTGCACCCATGAAACCCTCTGCATCCCGCCGGTCCCAGATATGCGCGGCATAGTTCGCCTCGTTGGACGCGCAGGTATATCCGGACTTGCCTGCGGACTGCATCTCGTTGCCGAAGCCGTTCACTTCGCATGATCGATAGGCTGATCGTATCGCCAATCGTCCGAAAGTATCCTGCAATGGCTCCAGCAGTTCCTCGCACAGCCGAGACCCTGCAGCGATTGCCAAATCGGGATCATCGGGAATGTTGTCGAAACCATGCATGGCAGCGATATCCGAATAGAGGAAATCGCGCATGAAGAACGACTTGGAGAGTCGGACCCGGCCGAAGTCAGTCAGAGCTGTTACGGATTCTGGCTTTTTCATTTTACCCTAGGTGCTCGAAAGACAAATGACAGTCCAGACGCAAAGTTGGCCTGTTTCTCGAGTTGATCTATCTATTGCCCTCGATTGCGCACAGGTATTCAAATGGCCGGTGAATTTGAGAAGAACATAGTTCGCTACGTAATCGACATGACGGGATGGTCTCTCGCCAAAACGCCTGACTGGCTCATGCGCCCTGGCAAGGCCGAGTGCGGCCCAAATTGGCCATTGGTCAAGGCAATCTATAGAGACCTAACCGAGTTGGAATTGCCCGATGCCATGCCATCGCGCGAACGGAGAAAGATTGATGCTGTCTTTGTCGACAGCAAGGGACAAAAGCGCCTGTTCGAGGTCGATGAGGTTCAACATTTCAACTCGTTTCGGGCGACTACGCTGGAACATTACCCTGCAGACCTGCTGGTTGCCTTTGACCGGGCCAAGTGGATGAGTGCTTCGCGATCCAAGAATAAACTGGAAGGTGGGGGGTTTGCGCGACCATGTGCACCTCTGTTCCCAATGGACGGGGGAAGGCATCGCCAACGCGCCTTCCGTGATGCTTTGGCAGACATACTACCTCCACATTATGGCTTCCTGCCGACGCTGCGCTTTGCCCATTTCGATATTCATGGCCCGCTCGTCCGCCGCAAGGTCGAAGTAGCCCTGGCGGAAAAGCTGAGCTGACTGGGGGAGTGGTATCAACCACCAAGCATGTCACTCAACAAAGGACCTCTGCTAGGTTGGGAAGTGATCTTTTGTCAGATCTGGACCACAAATCGCGGCTCTGTTTCTGGACTTCCCCTGGAATGAAATCAGTTGTCGGTTGTTCTTATTGCTCAAAGAGCGGTAACGGTCGTGATAGAGATTCTGGCCAATAATGGAACTTGGGCGAATGAGGGAAATTAGCGAGCTTTCGGACAAGGAACTGACAGCCCTCGAAAACAACTACATCGAGAAGCGCCTTGAAAGCGGAGGTCCCTATAGCCTGGCCGAGGTCAGGCTCGAGAAGATGAGGAGGTTGCCAACCACCTTGGATCCGGTCCTGGTCGCAAGGAAAATTGTCGAGTTGGCAAAAGGATCGAGTGACCATCTTACGACCTATGGGGACCTCTGGAAGTCAATCAATCCAGACCAACCTTGGAAGGGTAACGCAACACAGCAGATCGTAGCCAACGCGCTTGGACGTGTAATTGCCTACTGCGTTACAAATGGCTTGCCGATCCTAACGACGCTAGTTGTCCGTGGAAGTAGCCGCCGCCTCTCCGACGAAGCAATTGGTCACATTTGTAGCGAGGCAAAGGCCTTGGGTGTCGCGATCGGTCCGGATCCCAAGGACTTTGTCGAAAAGCAGCGCGAAGCAGCGATTAGGCTGACGGAGTTCCCAATGGAATGAGTTGCCTGTTCAGCCAGAGGTCGCATAAGAGAACAGCCGCTGCCTTCCGTGCTCCCTTGGGAAGGACCTAGCCAATGACCTGCCCCATTAGGGTGGCCCACCGGATAAATTAGAGTTCCGGCGGTTGAGGCCGCCCAATTGGGAAGTGATCTTATGTTAAATGGGGGTCGAGCCTGCCGGGCATTGCGTGCCTACCGCTTGCGCACGAACCTCACGCGGCGTGAGCCGGCAACCAGAAATGTCTCGTAGGGCGTGTTCTTCATAGCCAGCCTCACAGGTCCGGTCCCATCGACGACATTTGCCCAGTACTGAGGCCGCTCGGCGCTTGCGGGCAGCTTGTCGCCGATGATCGCCTCGATCCTGTGGAACGGCAGCTCGAATTCCCGAAGCTTTTGCTGACTGCAATAGTCTGCCAGTGGTCCAAATTTGGCCATTGCGATGTCTCCTGTAGCGATCTTCAGTCGCGAAGCAGTCGCTTCGTGTCGGACCTGCTTGCGTGATAGGCCGTAACCAAATGATCGCCTCCAAGCACAAGGCGTTTCCCGACCAGTCTTCGCGCTCTGCTGAGCTGATGCCGCAGCCTGCGTTCAAAATCTTCGAAATCTTTCTGGCGGACCAGGACGCCGCCCTCGACCTCCGTGCCCAACTGCAGGATGAGATCGATGTCAGCTTCCCTGATTGCCCGTTGCGACATCCGCTTTTCGGCGTGACTCGAGATACCAAGATCACTCATCGACCTGCTCCCCCGTCAGATCACCAAATAGCTCCTCGAAGTCCGGGAAAAGTTCCTCGCGGTACTTCTGGCCGGTCTCGATTGCCCATGACGCAACCGTGTCAGGCCCGGCATTTTCGATCGATTTCGGCAGCTCATGAAGTGGAGCGTAACCGCTTACAATCTGATGAGCCGCTTCCTTGTTGCCTCCCGTCATCGCGAGTGCCTCGGTTTCCCCGAGGCGATATCCAGGCTGATCCCATGACAGCATCCAGTAGTCGAACTCCGCCAGGTCTCCGAGATCGTCAGCAAGCGACTTGAGGAAGACGGCAAACGGGTTTTCCTCGCTATCCTCATAGGATGGCGACACATGTTCGTCGGGGATCAGGTTCCCGAATATGTCGAGCGACCTGATTGACTTCTCCTCTGCGTCGAGAATCTCTTCGGCACGCCAGTGATCGGTGACGAGTCCATGCAGGTGTTTCGGAGCGGGAGTGGCATTCAATCTATCGAGCTGCTCCGAGATGGCCTCAACTGCTTCCTTCCTCCGCTTCAGACTGGCCTCGGCTGCCCAGAGGAACAGGAATGGAGCGAGATGAATGATGTGTGCCGGCTTTACCGAGTAGCGCATTGCGACAAGAGCAAGAGCGTTGCGAGCATCATCTGCGATGCGAACATTCATCTGGGTCTTTCGACCGAAAATCGGACTCTCTCCATCTTCGTTCATGTCAGGGCCGGTCAAGGTCTCGACATCGCTGTTCAGTGTGCTTGCAAGACGCTCGACTGTAACCAGGTGGTTGCTTCCGCCGTGCCCATTTTCAATGCGACTGATCGTTGCCCGGCTTACGCCGGAATTTTCGGCAAGGGCCTCGAGTGTCAGATTGCGCTTCCTGCGAAGGAATTGCAGGTTTTTTGCATTTATGTCTGGCATATCGCTTCTCCTGTAAGAGAGCTTATATGCTACAGCATAGATAGGATACAGTCTTATTATAGCCTCAATACGGTGAGATATGCGCGCCTAAAGGGGCGATATAATCTCATAATTTGCGACATGCGCAATTGGGGCGGGGCTGAGGACTCTGAAAACTACGAGTCCAACTCAGGAGTGTCTCAACTGCTGCAGGACCTGAGGTTCAGTTTGATGCGAGTCCCTGATCGGTGTCCGGTTCGGGAAGCTCGATATGATCAGAACCCGATAGGATCCACTGATGGAGCTGTGTCATCATGGGTTGAAGGTCGCGGGTGCGAAGGCCGCACTCCCAGACAACGGCAGTTCTCCACCCAGCATCCTGCAGCTTCTCGCGGTTGCGCAGGTCGCGCGCGACATTGGTGGCAAACTTCTCTTTCCAGAATTCCTGCCTTGTTGCCGGCATGGTCGCGTAACGACATCCGTCATGCCGATGCCAGAAACAGCCATGCACCTCTATGGCGACTTTCCATTTCGGCAGCACGATGTCGGGTCGTCCGGGTAGGCGCCTGTCGTGAAGCCGGAACCGGAAACCCATTCCATGCAGTGCCTTGCGCAGCCTGATCTCGGGCCTCGTATCCTTGCCACGTATCCCGGCCATCATCCGGGAGCGGGTCTGCTTGTCCACTACATCGACCACGTTTTGACTGCCCTTGCCGCGAGAACCTGGTATGTGATCCCCATAGCGCGAATTTCGAGGAGCCGCACTTGCCTGCAACCTATGGCGTGATTGATCTGTTTGCCGGACCGGGAGGTCTTGGTGAGGGATTTGCTGCGCTTGAGGAGAATTCACACCATCCCTTCAGGATCGGAATTTCGGTCGAGAAGGAGGCTTCTGCCCATCAGACCCTGAGACTACGCGCCTTCCTGCGAGAGTATCGTCGCAAGCATGGGCAGCTGCCCGAGGAGTTCATTTCATTTCATGCTGGAGAGCGAGGTGAGCCGGACTGGTCTGAGGTCGATGCCGAAGCATGGGAACTGGCCTGTAGCGAAGCCCGACAGCTTGAACTCGGCACGGCTGAAGCGGCCAGCGAGATCGACAAGGCGATCGAACTGCTCCGAACCGAGTGCGACGATACAATCCTGATCGGCGGCCCGCCCTGTCAGGCCTACTCGCTGGTCGGCCGTGCACGATCCCGAGGCAAGAAGGATTACGTTCCCGAGAAGGACGAGCGGCACTTCCTCTTCAGGGAATACATCAGGGTCCTCGACAAGCTGAGGCCTGCGGTCTTCGTCATGGAGAATGTGAAGGGGATGCTCTCCTCGACGGTCCAGAGCCGGCGGGTTTTCGAGATGCTCATGGAAGATCTTTCCTCCCTCGGGCATGCGGGTGAAGAGCTCTATCAGCTGCGGGCGTTCCGGATCGATGGAGATGAGATTCGACTGAAGGAAGTGAGCGATCCTTCCGAATTCATCGTCAGGGCGGAACAGTTCGGCGTTCCCCAGAAGCGTCATCGCGTCATCATCATCGGCGTCAGATCCAGCATTGCACATAGAGCCGATGACGTTTCGATACCGCGGCCTTCATCTCCTGAGAACGGCGGAGCAATATT
>NZ_BLTI01000005.1:0-156108 GCF_017312445.1 Novosphingobium sp. PY1
TCAATGCACCTTGGTATAAGCTTTGTGGTAATCCACGCTGATGTGATAATCGTAAGACATGGGTGCATCTCCATTGCCGAGGAGGTTCGGCAATCCTTCATAGGCTCGTGACGCCACGAGGGGATGCACTCTTGTCTCAAGGGTGATTATCTCACCGCTCCATTCCGTCATTGAAGTAAGGCACTTTCATACCGGCTCCTGTATGGATCGCTCCAGACCCACCTTGGCAAATCAAGGCCGTCGGGGGGCGGTCACATCATCAAAGTCCCTTGCCGGTATTGATCAGATGGTGCAGGCGAGACCTGCAGGTACACTGCGCCGCCTCCACTGCTCATGCCTTAGCTCGTAAATCAGGGTGTCGCTTGATAGCTGATCGGCAGCGCCCGGATCGGCGCTATCGGCCAAGGAATGATAATCGCGCGGCGTCGGCCCGGCTTCAGGCAATGCCGACACCCACGATGTCATGCATGTGAACGACCCCGACGAGCTTGCCGGCCTCGACAACGAACAGCACCGAGACCGAATTGTCGTTCATGATGCGCAGCGCTTCGGGCAGCAGAACATTACCGGGGACGGCGACCGGATCGGTGGACATGTGATTGCCGATGGTATCCGCCAGATTGTTGACGACGATGCAGCGGCGCAGGTCGCCATCGGTAAAGACGCCGATCAGCATGTCGTTCTCGTCGACCACTGCCGTGCAGCCGTAGCGCTTGCGGCTCATTTCCAGTGTTGCGTTGACCAGCGTCGCATTGCGATGAACGCGCGGGATGGCATCGCCGATGCCCATGATTTCCGTCACGGTGGCAAGCTGTGCGCCAAGACGCCCACCGGGATGGAAGACGCGGAAATCCGAAGGCGTGAAACCGCGCGCCTCGATCAGGGCCACGGCCAGGGCGTCGCCCAGGACAAGCTGCAGCGTGGTCGATGACGTGGGCGCCAGTTCGTTCGGGCAGGCTTCGCGCACGACAGGCAGCTGCAGGCAGATATCGGCGGCGCGGCCCGCGGTGCTGTCGGGGTGCGCGGTCGCGACGATCAGTTCCACGCCGTAGTGCCGGCAATAGTGGAAGATGTCGTTCAGTTCCTTGGTCTCGCCAGACCAGGTGATGGCCAGCACAACGTCGTCGCGGCCGATGACGCCGAGGTCGCCGTGGCTGGCTTCACCGGGGTGAAGGAACAGGGCGGAGGTTCCCGTGGAGCGCATGGTCGCGGCGATCTTGCGCGCGATGTGGCCGCTCTTGCCCATGCCTGTAACGACGATGCGGCCGCGGGTATTGGCAAAGACATTGATCGCCTTTTCAACGGCATCGCTTAGGACTTGGCTTTGCAGCGCAGCACGCAAGGTCGCGAGCGCCTGCATCTCGATATCCAGAGTCTTGAGCGCAGATGCAGTATGGCGCGTCTGCAAAGTTTCGATTTTCATAGGCCCCCAAAAAACGCAACTATTACATGTAGATAACAAATTATGATCAATGCAAAGTCAATTTATTTGGCGCCCCTGTTGAAGAGGGATTTATATTTGAAGCCGCTGAGGATTGCCAGCGATTTTAAGTCAAGCCAAGGGTCGTCTACACAGCTAATGTCGCGATGCAGCATATACGTGAAAATTGCTGCGTTCCAGATGTTGCAGCAATTTAAGGTATAACGACATGATCCTGTGCAGACCGGAGATTGAGATGAGCCGCCCTATGTTCACGATAGCCGTGCCTTGCGTCATCGAAAGCGAATCGTTGGCTCTTTGCCTCGCCGAACAACTCGGCGAGTTTGCGCGCAGACTAGACCTCCTGCTCATTTTCAAGAGCTGATTCGACAAGGCTAATCGAAGCTCAGGCTGGTCCATTCGTGGAGTTGGCATGCACGAGCGTCTGCGCATCCTCGAGAAAGTGCGCAGCGAAACCAGCGTTCCCGTACTGACCGACGTGCATGAGCCGGCGCAGGACGTGCCAGTCGCCGAAGTGGTCGCCGTGCTGCAGACCTCTGCGTTTTTGGTGCGTCAGACCGATTTCATCGCCGCCGTTGCCGGGTCGGGCGAGCCGGCCAACATCAAGAAAGCCGAATTCATAGCCTTGAGGCCATTTCGGCAGTATGCCGGGGAATGCCACGGTCATATCTCTTGTTCGGCAAGCATAGGAATTTAAGGGTTCTTTTCCGAGTTATGCCAGCCTCATTTTTCACGTTGCAGATTAATCAAGAATTATGCCGCATTGCAGCATATTGTGTTGACAACGTAGAGCCACTGCTGTCGAGAAAGTCTTCTGATGCGTGATCCTCGAACCAGTCCCCAGCGCGTTCAGCTGTTCGAGAACCGGCAGCTCGAGAAGCTCACTCTCATCTCGCCGCGCGGGTTCGTCCTGGTCTGGAGCATCGCGCTCCCCTTCATTGCATGGACGGGTTGGGGCGCGGCAGGCGCAGCCTACGGGGCGTTCCTCTTTGCGCTCGGCCTGCTGGTCTGGTCACTGTTCGAGTATGCGATGCACCGGTTCCTGTTCCACTGGGATTCCGATGCCGCGCCGATCAAATGGCTGGTCTTTGCCGTCCACGGCAATCACCACACCACTCCGAACGATCCGCTGCGCAACCTGATGCCGCCGCTCGTCAGCCTGCCCATCAGCGCTGCCGTGTGGGCAACCTGCGTGGCCCTGATCGGCATGGCGGGCACCTGGCTCTTCCTGGGCTTCATCATCGGCTACGTCGGATACGACGTGGTCCACTACGCCTGCCACCAATGGCCCATGCGCGGCCGCATCGGCAAGGCGATCAAGCGCCACCATATGCGTCACCACCACGTTGACGAAGAAGGAAACTACGCGATCACAGCGATCTTCTGGGACCGCATGTTCGGAAGTAGCGTGCGCGAGATAAAGAAGGCCCAGTAAGTTCCCTGCTTCCCGGATTTGCCGGTATGGCTTGCTAGGGTCCGCTTTTGCCGAAGCGCGGACGGCACTAGCACGTCGCTTGAGCGCCGGGCGAGGACAAACACGATTTCCCGATAGTTCGACGCCATGAAATTGGGCTACGTGCGCACAAGCACAAGGTAAGCAAGCCTGACTGCCCAACTCCAGGCCAATCGTGCGGCCGCCGCCGCAAGGATCTCGGAGGGGCACGGAATATCGGATTCCGCCGTCCTCAAGCCCGCCTACTCAGAAATGTGCAAGCACGCCCGCCCCGGCGACGATTTCATTGTTTGGCGCCTCGGCCGCCTGTCCCGCTCGCACATCACTCTTATTGAGCTTGGAGGATGCAGTTCAGCTTGGGGAGTTTCCCGGAAAGCTTTGCGGCAGTCAGTGGTCACCGTCTTCTGAATGTTTCCATTTCTCCGATTGAACGGCGCGTTGCCGTCCGCCGGTGCCCTCGCGGCACGCTCTTTATCGAGACGGACATTCATCTTCGTGCTCAGTGTGCGTTGCGCCGATCGTTTGGTCAGCTCCGCAAGGATACCGCGACCAAGCTGGTGGTATGGCGCGCTGAGAAGGTCCCGGAAGGCCTCGCCATACTCACCCTGCCCGAGCATTGACGCCGACGGTTGCCTGCATCGAAACCGATGGAACGCGCCGTCCAGCAGGAGGTGAAACGGCGCACGGTAAAGGTCTTTCCAGCGGAGGCGCGCAGCTGCGGCTCGTTAGCGCCATTCGCGCCGAGATCGACGAACAATGGACCTCCTACATCAAGGCCCATTTCAAGTGAGAATGCCATAATGTCCGGCCTGCTCACAAATGAAATTCCAGATAATAGATTGCTCAGTGGATCAGAATCCTGGGCTGACCTACGCCATTGGCTGTTTCTGTTCGCTAGAGTACGCCGGCCGCTTATCCTTGTTGAACTTACTGAATTTCTGCGCCTTTTAGTCATCCCGATCGAAGATCAGGCCCTTTGCCTGACACCTGGATGGGAATTGCTATGGCTGGACAGCAAATCCGAAAAGGAGCTGGATCGCGCAGTGCGCGCATGCTGCGCACGGCGATGGGCGATGCGATTGCGGGATGGCTCGGCGATCCCGCAATCATCGAAATCATGCTCAATCCGGACGGCCGCCTCTGGGTCGAGCGTTTGGGCAAAGGCGTCAGCGATAGCGGCCTGTCACTAGCTCCTTCCGATGGCGAGCGGATCATTCGCCTTGTTGCCCATCATGTCGGCGTGGATGTGCACGACCGACGCCCCCGGGTTTCCGCCGAACTTCCCGAAACCGGCGAACGTTTCGAAGGCTTGCTGCCGCCCGTAGTCATCGCGCCGATCTTTGCTATCCGCAAACCCGCCGTCATCGTCTTCACGCTCGGCGACTATTGCGATGCAGCCATCATGACCCGGGACCAGGCCGAGACGATGAGGCGAGCCGTCGCCGATCGGTGCAACATCCTGGTCGCTGGCGGAACGGGCACTGGCAAGACCACGCTTGCCAACGCCCTGCTCACAGAAGTGGCAAATGCAGCAGACCGCGTGGTCCTGATCGAGGACACGCGCGAGCTTCAATGCACTGCGCCAAACATGGTCTCCCTGCGCACCAAGGATGGGGTTGCTTCGCTAGCAGATCTCGTGCGTTCCAGTCTGCGCCTGCGGCCCGATCGCATCCCGATCGGGGAAGTGCGCGGCCCCGAGGCGCTCGACCTTCTCAAAGCATGGGGCACAGGCCATCCCGGCGGCATCGGCACAATCCATGCGGGAAGCGCTATTGGTGCGCTGCGGCGCATGGAGCAGCTGATCCAGGAAGCTGTCGTCACAGTACCGCGCGCGCTGATCGCAGAGACAATCGACCTGATTGCTGTGCTGGTCCGCGATGGCCACGGCCGGCGCTTGGCCGAACTCGCACGGGTCGATGGGCTTGATCCCGCAACTGGCGACTATCGCCTCACCCTTTATCCCTAACAGACTGATGGAGACCTTCCATGACCCATGCATCCAAGCGCGGTACCCGGCACACCGCACTTCTTGCAACCACCGGACTTGTCACGTTCACCCTGTCCACGCCCGCTTTCGCATCCGGCTCATCAATGCCGTGGGAAGCGCCCCTTGAGTCCATCCTCCAAAGCATTGAAGGCCCGGTCGCCAAGATCGTCGCGGTGATCATCATCATCGTCACCGGTCTCAGCCTCGCTTTCGGCGATACTTCGGGCGGATTTCGCAGGTTGATCCAGATTATTTTCGGTCTTTCGATCGCGTTTGCGGCGAGTTCCTTCTTCCTCTCCTTCTTCAGCTTCGGCGGCGGAGCCCTCGTATAATGGCCGAACCTGCCGAGCCGATCCCGGGCTACTTCGCCCCGGTTCACAGAGCACTCACCGAGCCGATCCTGCTAGGCGGCGCGCCGCGCTCGCTTGCCATCGTCAATGGAACCCTCGCTGGCGCTATTGGGCTTGGCCTGCGCCTGTGGATCGCGGGCCTGGCGCTTTGGGTCATCGGCCATGCCCTGTCGGTCTGGGCAGCGCGGCACGATCCCCAGTTCGCCGAAGTCGCCCGCCGGCACCTTCGCTATCCGGCATGGATGCGGCCATGATGAATCTAGCCGAATATCGCAGGCGCTGTGATTGCCTAGCCGATTTCCTGCCCTGGGCTGCATTGGTGGCGCCGGGCGTGGTGCTCAACAAGGACGGTTCGTTTCAGCGCACGCTGCGCTTTCGCGGCCCAGATCTCGACAGTTCGACACCGGCCGAACTCGTCGCCGTCACGGCGCGGCTCAACAATGTGCTGCGCCGCCTCGGAACAGGTTGGGCGATTTTCGTCGAGGCACAGCGCATTCCGGCACTGGCCTATCCCGACTGTGACTTCCCCGATCCTGTTTCCGCGCTGGTCGACCAGGAGCGTTGCGAACAATTCCGAGAAGATGGGCGACACTTCGAGAGCTGCTATTATTTGACCCTGCTTTGGATGCCGCCCGCCGAAGATGCGGCTCGCGCGGAAAGCTGGCTCTACGAAGGACGGACAAGCAAGGGCGTTGATCCCGGCGAACTGCTCAAGGGCTATACCGACCGCACGAACCGGTTGGTTCAGTTGATCGAAGGCTTTGTGTCACAAGTCGCCTGGCTCGACGACGAAGGCACCCTCACCTACCTCCATTCCACGATTTCCACCAAACGCCAGTGCGTGCGCGTCCCGGAAACTCCGATGCATCTGGACGCCTTGCTCGCCGACGAGCCGCTCACTGGCGGCCTCGAGCCCAAGCTAGGCGATCATCACTTGCGGACATTGACGGTGACGGGATTTCCGAGCGTCACCTTTCCGGGCCTGCTCGATGAACTCGATGCGCAAGGGTTCGAATACCGCTGGTCAACGCGGGCGATCATGCTCGACAAGGCCGATGCGACCAAGGCTATCACGAAGATCCGCCGGCAGTGGTTTGCCAAACGCAAGTCGGTTGCAGCCATCCTCAAGGAGGTGATGACCAACGAGGCATCAGTCCTCCTCGACAACGATGCATCGAACAAGGCGGCCGACGCCGATCTCGCGCTCCAGGAACTGGGTGCCGACCATGCCGGCATGGCTTATGTCACGGCCACGGTTACGGTCTGGGACCATGACCCGGCAGTAGCGGCAGAAAAACTTCGCCTTGCCGAGAAGGTCATCCAGTCCCGCGACTTCACTGTCATTACCGAGACCGTGAACGCCCTCGAAGCCTGGTTCGGAAGTGTTCCGGGTCATGTCTACGCCAATGTCCGAACACCTCCCATTTCCACTCTCAACCTCGCCCACCTGATCCCCCTGTCAGCGATTTGGGCGGGGCCGGAACGGGACGAACATTTCAATGCGCCTCCCTTGCTTTACGGCAAAGCCGAAGGTTCCACCCCGTTCCGGTTTTCCCTTCATGCAGGCGATGTCGGTCATACGCTGATCGTCGGGCCAACGGGCGCGGGCAAGTCAGTGCTTCTCGCCCTCATGGCGCTGCAGTTTCGCCGATATGCGAACAGCCAGATTTTCGCCTTCGACTTTGGCGGATCGATCCGCGCTGCAGCCCTCGCCATGGGCGGTGACTGGCAGGATCTGGGCGGCACCTCGCAGCACGATGGCACGCAAGGCGTGGACCTGCAGCCCCTGGCGCGGATCGACGATGCACAGGAACGGGCGTGGGCGGCCGACTGGCTCGCTGCGATCCTGACTGGCGAGAGCGTGCAGATCGATCCGCATGCCCGCGAGCATATCTGGAGCGCGCTCACCTCACTGGCCTGCGCGCCCCGAGAAGAGCGGACAATGACCGGCCTTGCAGTGCTCCTGCAATCGCAGGCGCTCAAGGCGGCTCTGGCGCCCTGGTGCCTTGGCGGTGCGCGCGGCCATTTGCTCGATGCCGAGAGCGAAGACCTTGGACAAGCCAGTATGCAGGCGTTCGAGACCGAAGGCCTTGTCGGATCCGGGGCGGCAGCCGCGGTCCTCTCCTATCTGTTTCATCGGATCGAAGGCCGGCTCGATGGACGCCCGACCCTCATCGTGATCGATGAAGGCTGGCTGGTTCTGGACAGTCCGGCCTTTGCCGCGCAGCTCAAGCAATGGCTCAAGACCTTGCGCAAGAAGAACGCGAGCGTCGTTTTTGCAACGCAGAGCCTTGCCGACATTGAAGGTTCCGGCATCGCCAGTTCGATTATCGAGAGCTGCCCGACGCGGATTTTCCTTCCCAACGACCGGGCCTGCGAGCCGCAGATAACCAGAATCTACGAGCGTTTCGGGCTCAATGCCCGGCAGATCGAGATCCTGAGCCGGGCCACACCCAAGCGCGACTATTATTGCCAGTCGCAAGGCGGCAATCGCCTGTTTGAACTCGGCCTTGGCGAGATCGCTCTCGCCTTCACAGCCGCCTCCTCGAAATCGGACCAGCTGCGCATCACGCAAATCGTCGAGGCGCATGGTCGCGATGCTTTCGCGCATCAATGGCTGCGTCATCGCGGTCTTGGCTGGGCTGCAGACCTCCTCCCCCCCAAACCAACTGGATGATCCATCATGACCCAAACCCGCCTGCGCCACGCCGTGATGGCCGGAACTTTCGTATCCATGATAACGGCAAGCTGCGTGACTGCCCCGCTAGCCCATGCGCTGTTCGGGTTCGGGGACGTCGTCTACGATCCCACCAATTACGCGCAAAACGTGCTGACGGCCGTGCGCTCGCTTGAGCAGATCAACAACCAGATCCGCCAGATCCAGAACCAGGCAACATCGCTGCTCAACGAAGCGAGAAACCTGGAAAGCCTGCCAACCTCGACACTTTCAACTTTGCAGGCCCAGGTGCAGCAAACCCAGAGCCTGCTTGCCCGGGCCCAGCGCGTTGCCTTCAATGTCGAGACTATCCAGCAGGCCTTTGCCGATCGCTACAAGGGCGATGCGCTAAGCGGCAGTGACACCCAAATGGTCGCCAATGCCGATGCGCGCTGGAACGACAGCGTTGCTGCATTCGAAGATGCGCTGACCGTTCAGGCTGGGATCGTTGGTAACATCGATGGCGCGCGTTCTTCGATCAATACGCTGGTAACCGCAAGCCAGTCGGCGGCAGGCGCGCTGCAGGCGGCCCAGGCGGGCAACCAGCTACTCGCGTTGCAGTCACAGCAGCTTGCCGACCTGTCCGCCGCCGTTGTGGCGCAAGGAAGAGCCCAGACCCTGGAAGCAGCCAACGATGCGGCAACCGAGGCAGAAGGGCGTCAGCGTTTCCGTCGGTTTCGCGGGCAATGACATGAGCCGGATAGGCAAGCTCGCATTGCTGGCCGCTCTTGGCGGTTTGGTGGCGGCGATCGCGATCCTGGGAGCGCGATCGCCCACCGTTGACCGGTACAAAACGGTGGCATCCGATCTTCCCATTTCACAGCTGCCCAAGCAAGCCCCGGCTCGCTGTCGAACGATTACCCAGCCCGATGCCGCATGCTCCGCTGCCTGGGAAGAACGGCGAAACCGCTTCTTTGGAAGCGAGGAAAGAATAGGCCGGCGGCCATGAACGATGCAGGCGTCATCGACAGCTTTCTCGCTGTCTTCACCACCTACATCGACAGCGGATTTGGCCTGCTCGGCGGCGAAGTCGGCTTCCTGTCATCTACCCTCATTGCGATCGATGTGACCCTCGCAGCCCTGTTCTGGGCATGGGGCGGTGATGAGGATGTGCTGCAGCGCCTTATCAAAAAGACGCTTTATATCGGCATGTTCGCCTGGATCGTCGGCAACTTCTCGCATCTCGCAGACATCCTGTTCAAGAGCTTCGCTGCGCTCGGGCTCAAGGCCAGTGGCGGCGGGATGAGCTTAGCTGATTTCATGAAACCCGGCTCCGTTGCCGGCACCGGTCTCGACGCTGCCCAGCCCCTGCTCGATGCGACTGCCGACCTGCTGGGACCGATCGGCCTGTTCACCAACTTCGTGCAGATTGTGATCCTGCTGCTCGCCTGGGTGATCGTCGTCATCGCCTTCTTCATTCTTGCGATCCAGGTGTTCATCACCATCGTCGAGTTCAAGCTGGTTACGCTTGCCGGCTTCGTGCTGGTTCCCTTTGCCTTTTTCGGGCGGACCGCGTTCATGGCCGAACGCGTTCTGGGCCATGTCATTTCCTCAGGGATCAAGCTGATGACGCTGGCCGTCATAACCGGGATCGGTACGACGCTGTTCAACCAGTTCACCAATGCCGGGCTTGGGCCCGAACCAACGGTCGAGCAGGTGATGGCGATAGCCCTTGCCGCGCTGACCCTGCTTGGCCTCGGGATATTTGCGCCCGGAATTGCCAACGGCATCGTTTCGGGTGGACCGCAACTGGGGGCGGGTGCTGCTGCAGGAACCGCCCTTGCCGCAGGCGGCGCCTTGGTGGGCGGCGCGGCAGGAGCAAGGCTTGCCGCCGGCGCAGCTGCAGGGGCTGCTTCAGGCACGGCCATGGGCGGTGCACGCGCGGCAGGCGCCACCTCGGCGGCCTATGCCGGTGGGGCCGCCGGCCGCAGCGGGGCCGGTTCTGTGTCTGGCGGTCTCGCCAATGTCGCAAGGACTGCCGGGCATGCAGCCACGTCGCCGCTGCGCCGCGCTTCGCAGAGTCTGAAGGAGGCCTACGCCAGTGGCCGCGACGGCGTGACCACGCCCGCAGCCAAAGCTTCGGACAACGCTGCAGGTCCGCCCCGCTGGGCCAGGTCGATGCGTCAGCGTCAAGCCATGTCTCAGAGCGCGGCAAGCGCTGCCCACGCCCTGAGATCCGGCGACAGCCATGGCGGCGGTGCAGCCCCCGACATTTCAGAAAAGGACTGACGCATGTTTCGACGACCCTCGATCCGATACGCCAGGAGCCCTGAGGCTGTGACACCCTATCAGCGTGCCAGCCAGGTCTGGGACGATCGCATTGGCTCCGCGCGCGTCCAGGCCCGGAACTGGCGCCTTGCCTTTTTCGGCTGCCTTGCCCTTTCAGGAGGTTTGGCGACCGGCCTTGTCGTGCAGTCGCTGCGGGGCCGGGTTGTGCCGTGGGTCGTAGAAGTCGACAAGCTTGGAGAAGCAAGGGCCATCGCATCTGCTGAAGCAGGATACACGCCGTCCGACCCCCAGATCGCTTTCCAGCTTGCACGTTTTATCGAAGAAGTTCGTTCGATTCCGGCCGACCCGGTCGTGCTGCGCCAGAATTGGCTGCGCGCTTACGACTTTGCCAGCGAGAAGGGCGCGCTTGCGCTCAATGACTATGCCCGGACCAATGACCCATTCGCCCATGTCGGCAAGAAGCAGGTCGCTGTCGATGTGTCGAGCGTGATCCGCGCTTCGCCTGACAGTTTTCGTATCGCATGGACCGAGCGGCGATATGTCGATGGCGCACTGGCAGACACCACGCGCTGGTCGGCGATCGTCACGGTCGTGATGCGCGAGGCACGTAGTGTCGATGCGCTGCGCAAGAACCCGCTTGGCCTTTTCGTCAATGCTTTCAACTGGTCGAAGGAACTCAGCCAATGACCCGAACCTGTCCCCTGGGCCTTCTGGCTCTGCTGGCTCCGGCCCTTGTCATCAGCGGATGCAGTCACGTTCAGGCCAGACCTGCAGATCCGGCACCCGTCCTGCGACCTGCGTTCGAACAGGAAAGGCAAGTCCCGCAGGTCGCGATCGTAAGCGTACCAGCTCCGCTTCCGCTCCCAGGGCAATTAAAGCCCATCCCAAAAGCAGAACCAATTTCGCCGCGTGGGCGGCATCCTGCCGAACCGCACCGCCGCGTGGACAGCGCTAATGATGCTGCCCGCATGCAACCGGAAAAAAGCGGTTGGCTCAATGCCATCCAGCAATACCCCTATGCCGATGGTGCGCTCTACCAAGTCTACGCCGCTCCCGGCCAGGTCACCGATATCGCGCTGCAGGCAGGCGAGGAACTGTCCTCGCAAGGACCTGTTGCTGCCGGCGACACGGTGCGTTGGATCATCGGCGATACGATCAGTGGTATTGGCGCTGCCAAACAGGTCCACATCCTAGTGAAGCCGATACGGCCCGACATCGCCACGAACCTTGTCATCAATACGAACCGGCGCACATACCACATCGAGCTCAAGGCAACGCTGGCGACTTACATGGCAGCCGTTTCCTGGACCTATCCGCAGGACGAGTTGTTCGCCATGCGCAGGGCCCAGGCCCGGCGCATAGAGGCTGCGCCGATCGCATCAGGCATCGATCTTGCCGCGCTCGATTTCCATTACCGGATCGATGGCGACAGGCCCTCGTGGCGCCCCTTGCGCGTCTTCGACGATGGACGGCAGGCCTATATCGAGTTTCCGGCATCGATTTCGACCGACGAGATGCCGCCGCTTTTCGTGAGCGGAGCCGATGGTTCGAGCGAACTCGTCAATTACCGGGTTGAAGGCCGATACATGGTTGTCGACAGGCTCTTTTCCCTAGCCGAGCTCAGGCTCGGCACAAATAAGAGCCAACAGCGCGTCCGGATCGAGCGGCAACGCGCCAAAGCCACGCGCCGGCCCTCATGACCGACAGTGTCGACAAAGCGCCCAATGCCGGTGCGCCGGAAGCAAGTCCCCCTGCCCGACCCCAAACCGCTCAAAAAGCTCCAAGGCAGGACCAGCAAAAGGAGCAGCAGCAGGAAACTCCTACCGACACCAAGCCGCAAGATGCGCTGACATCACCCGAAGTTTTCCGGCTGCGGGCCGATCCACCCAAAGTGATGCGCCTGTCGCGCAAGACATTGGCGATTGCTGGCACGGTAGCCGGCTGCGTGATTGGCGGCGCGCTGATCTACGCGCTGCAACCGATCGACCGCGAACAGGCACCCAACCTTTATGACGGTGCAAGCCAAAATCGCGTCGAGGCGGTGACCTCGGCTCCTGCCGATTATGCCCAAGCGCCCAAGCTTGGCCCGCCTCTCCCCGGAGATCTGGGCCGCCCCATTCTGGCTGCGCGCGAGGCTGGAAAGGACGTTCCTGCCCCAGCCATGGGAGCAGAGGCAAAGCGCAATCCACGGGCCATTGCCGAGCAGCAAGCGCGTGAACGGGAAAGGCAAGAACACGATTCAGCGCGAACAAGCGCTCTGTTTGCCGGTAACCCCCGATCGGGTTCGACGCCGGCCCAATCAGCAATGATGCGCGATGTGAGCGCGTCCATGGGCGAGACAGCCAATTCAAAGCAGCCTTTACCCGCCCCGGCCGCTTCTGACGGACAGGACCGCAAGCGTGCCTTTCTGAAGGCCGACAAGGATCGCAGGTTCGTCAGAACCGAACGGGTCAGCCCGCCCTTCTCGGCATACGTCCTTCAGGCAGGCAGCGTGATTCCTGCCGCCCTGATCACTGCCATTCGCTCGGACTTGCCGGGCACGATCACCGCGCAAGTGACACAGAACGTCTACGACAGCGCAACGGGACGCCTGCTTCTCATTCCCCAGGGTTCGCGACTGATCGGTGAATACGACAGCTCGGTTTCGGCAGGACAGCGCCGGGTCCTTCTGGCCTGGGACCGACTGATCGTGCCAGGTGGCCGCTCGATAGCGCTCGATCGCCAGCCCGGAACTGATCCGGCAGGCGCTGCAGGGCTAGAGGACCGCACCAATCATCATTGGGGTAGCGTGTTCAGGGCCGCGCTCATCTCAACGCTGCTAGGCGTAGGAACAGAGCTGACAACAAACAGCGATGACGAACTGGCGCGGGCGCTTCGCTACGGCACACAGGGCACGATCAACCAGGCCGGACAGCAAATCGTCGGCCGAGAAATCAACATCGCGCCGACCCTCGCGATCCGCCCCGGTTTCCCCTTGCGTGTCCTCGTTACACACGACCTCGTCATTGAACCGGCCCCAGAAAGGGATTTACCATGACCAAACTGCGACTTGGACCGATCGAAGATGACAAACCGGTGAAGGTGACGATTGAGATGCCCGCTCATATTTTGCGTGATCTGGCAGAGTACGCCCGTCTTCATGCAGAAGAAAACAACCAGGGCGAGGCCATGCCCGCCGAGCGGCTGATCGCCCCGATGATCGAGCGTTTCATGGGAACCGATCGAGGTTTTGCCCGCAAGAGAAGATCGCGCGGGAATTAAAACATGTTAAGCGCGGTTATCAGCGCTTGCGATTTATTCTCAAGAAGGCAGCTTGGTCGGGCGTCAGCTCCCAGCAAGGCGCACGACCGGGTCTCGGTACGTATGTCCAGGCCTTGTGCTAAAGGTGCCGTTGTGCGTTTCCAGCACGGATTTTTCCACTGCCCGGTCACTTCATAACTTCGCCCAGTTCACCTCCCAAGCAATTATAATCGCATTATAAAATTCAATTTCGCCAATGGTCTGATCATTCTGCCTGTGCGGCAGATGGAGTCGCGATCTCAAATGGAGAAGATCATGGAAAAGACCATTGATACCCTCGAAGACGAAGTCGTCGATCTCGGCTCGGTGACTGAAGAAACCCGCGGCATCGTGGGTGCACTCGAAGACCAGCAGGGCGGCCAACGTGCTGCTCTTGGCCTCACCGACGACTGATGCGATGGGTGCGCGCGCTATGGCGCGCGCACCTTCTCGGTCTTTGCATCATGGTTATGCCACCCATGTCCTCTGTCCATTTCTGCCTCGTGGGCACCCGCGCTGTGTTTCTCGATATTCGGGCGAACCGGTATTTTGCATTGCCTGAAAAGCTGAACACCTCGTTTATCTCGGCCATCGGCGATTGCGTCATGGGTACTGTCACCCCCGACGAGCTCGCCGCACTCAAAACTGGCATGGATGATCTGTTAGCCTTAAAAGGCATCGTCAGTGTGCAGGAGTTCCAGCCTTTTCCCGCTGCGACATCCGATCACGCACCCGATAGCAATTCGGTTCCCATTCCGGCGCTGTCGCTGCTGCAGGTCGCAATCGCCTGCCTTTCAGCCAAGTTGCTGGTCAGGCTGTGTCCGCTTCACTGGCTTCTTGCGTA
Source organism: Novosphingobium sp. PY1 (assembly GCF_017312445.1). NCBI lineage: Bacteria > Pseudomonadati > Pseudomonadota > Alphaproteobacteria > Sphingomonadales > Sphingomonadaceae > Novosphingobium > Novosphingobium sp. PY1. Next base: position 14,300 of record NZ_BLTI01000005.1, read on the forward strand.
CATCGGACACAACCACCCCCACAAGCTGCAACCACCGAGCACACAGATGCTCGATCACCTCGCCGGGGCGTTCCAGCGTGTACAGGTCCTCATGGGCAAGGATGGCAATTGCCTCCCACACACGCTCGCCTTCGTCTGGCTGAGCCGCAGGCTGGGATATACGCCACGCCTGGTCATCGGCGTCCGCATAAACCCGTTTGGGGCGCATTGCTGGTGCCAGGACGGGCCGGTGGTCCTCAACGACCATTATGAGAATGTGCGAACCTATCAACCGATCTTCGTCCTGTGAGCGGCCTGGAATTCCTGATCGCGGTATTTCGCGAGCCGGAACTGCTTGATCAGTGGGCTCGCCACATCGCAGAACGTACCGGATGGCAACGCATCACGATTGGCGGGCCCATCGCCATCTTCGTCAGTGATTCCTGTCCGTTCATAGCCGAGAGCACGGCACCCACTCACGCCGTGCTGGGCAGCATATTTGCCCGCCATGGTCCGCCCGAGCGCTGCAACGGACTCGATGCGAAGACCGCACAAGAATTGCGAACCGGTTCGCTTGCAAGGCTCTTGCATGAGTACTGGGGCGCTTATCTTGCCGTGCGCCAGCGCAGCGACGAACTGCTTTTCACGCGTGATCCCAGCGCCGCCATGCCTTGCCTCTATACGCAAACTTCCGGCGGGGTTCTCATGGCCTCGAGCATTGCGGCGATGAAACATGCCAGCATTCCCAGGCCCAGCGTCGCGATGAACAATGTCGCGGACTGTCTCTTCCGCGCAGATCTGCCCTCGCCGCAAACAGCACTGGAGGGGATTGAGGAACTCGCTCCTGGGACGAGCCTTGTCATTGATGCCAACGGTTGCAGGGTGGTGCCGGCCTGGTCCCCCTGGGACCATGTCATGATCAACAGTGCCGTGACGTTTGAAGACCATGTCGAACAACTACGCCGCGCCTTGCAGAATACGGCAGTTGCCTGGGCCAGCGCGGCAGGTCCGGTTCTCCTCGGCGTTTCCGGGGGTCTCGATTCCTCGATCCTCGCCACCTGCTTGCGCCGCTCAACGCCCCCAGCCCTGTGCGCCACGCTTGCAACAAAAGATGCCGAAGGCGACGAGCGACACTTTGCGCGCAAGATTTGTGATCATTTGGGCATGGAACTCGTCGAGGCCCACTACGACCTTGCCGATATCTGTCTTGACCGACCTGCACGCCCTCACATGCCGCGTCCTACCGGCCGCATCATTGCGCAAGGTTACAATGCCGCTATGTCGCGGATAGCCAGCGAACATGGCGTCACCGCATTTATGACCGGCAATGGCGGGGACAACGTTTTCGGCTTCTCGCAATCCGCCGGCGCCATTGCCGACAGGCTGCTGCATGAGGGTCTGTCATCGGCCGTTTGGCGCACGAGCAAGGACGTCTGCCAGCTGACAGGATGCAGCCTTCGCGAGGCCTGGCAGGCAACAATACGAATCCTGTGTCGCCCGCGGGGGTATCGCTGGCGTCCCAACCGGCGGTTCTTGAGCAGGGATGCTCTCGCCCAACTCGACGCGACGGCGCTTACCCATCCCTGGCTCGATGCGCCAGACGGAGCCCTCCCCGGCAAGGCCGCCCATATTGCCTCTCTGCTCAGAATTCAGCGACACCTCGACGGGAGCGGACAACTCGGCGATGTGGCCGTAATCAACCCGCTGATGTCGCAACCGGTCCTTGAGGCCTGCCTTGCGATCCCTTCCTGGATGTGGTGCCGAAACGGCCAGAATCGATCGGTCGCACGCGAAGCCTTCCGAGATCTGATGCCTCCATCGATCACCGATCGCGTCTCGAAAGGCGGGCCCGATGGCTTTGGGACGCAGATCCTGGAGCACTTCCGCGAGACCATGCGCGAACGTCTGCTTGATGGGGCTCTGGCAAGCCATGGCATTGTCGATCGACGCGCACTCGAGCAGCGGCTCAGCGATGCCAAGCCAAATTGGGGCGCTGACCAGGTGCGCATTCTCGAATTACTCGAAGCCGAAGCCTGGATCGGTCATTGGCAATCGCATTAATTGTAGAAGTTTGGACTTAATCTGACATGCGAATGACCGAACCATTCAATAATGTCATTCGGGAGCTCGCTGAGTTGCTTTGCCCTTGCCAGCCTTCTCCCGGCGCAAATCATCCCAGCGTTCCAACTCGTCATCGGGTGCATCGATCGGGCCGTCGCTTCCCAACCAGAACTCAAACCAGGCAAGGCTGCGCCTGTAGATCGCAAGGCGGTGTGCCGGCTGCCATTTGATGTGATACTCCCCTGGATAAACGTACATGTCCGCGGGCTGCTGATGATCGCGAAGCGCGGTGTAGCCAGTCAAGGTGCTCAGCAGTTCCCCATCGGAAATCTGGAACAGCATCGGCACATCGAGGCGCGCAGCATTCCTGGCGATCGAGACCGGATGCCAGACCGGATCGTCATCGCTGAGTACGCTGGGATAGGTATCGGCAAAAGTCGGCATGGCGCCCGGCCCCACGCTGATGGCAAGCGAGGAATCCCAGCAGCACGAACTGAAAGCCGCTGCCTTGAACAGGTCAGAGTTGATGAGGGCAAACTGGCCGGTCGAAGCCCCGTCGCTCAGTCCTGTAATGCCGATACGCGCTGGATCGACAATGCCGCGCTTCACGAGCATCCCAATTCCGGTCTCGAGAGCGGACTGCACGCTTCGCCTGTCGGCAAAATCCTTGTCATTGGCAGCTTGCGCCTCGGACAAGGTCTTTGCACCAACGGTCGTTCCGTAGTCGATCGGACGATCAAAGCTCAACACGGCAAAGCCATGCGCGGCAAAAAGCTGGATCGGGTAATCATCGCCCGTCCCGCCGCGCAGGAACCCGCGCGATTCGTACTGCACCACGACGAGCGGGTATCGCTGACCTTGCTTGTACCCGACGGGAAGGACCAGGTCGCCGAAGACTTCGAACCCGTTGGTATTGCGCCAGTGCAGCCGTTCGACCTTGCCCAGTTGCAGCCTGCGGAATTCAGGATTGGGGTCATAGAGCCGGGTCGACTTGCCCGAGGGTAGCGCGACCCTGGAGATGTAGCGCGGCCGATTGCTCGCCTCGCGCAGACAGATGAGACCCTCATCTACAGGAATGCAACTGGCGAGCAGGTCGTTGGTCAGAAACAGGCGTCGCGGCTCTCCCGCCCCCGGCTGCCATTCATAGATCGCCGTGGCTTCGCGGTCCCAACCCTCGCGCCGCATGAAGCGAAGACCACCTTCACTGCTCCACCAGAACTGCGATACGGACCGATCGCAAGTCGCAGAGGCGCAAGTCATCCTGCGCCCATCGCGCAGCATCGCCGTCAAGGTCAGGCGCGGCGGGAAGTGTTTGCCTTCAACCCTGAGCCAGGCATAATCGCCGCGCCGCGAGACTGCCTGTGCGACAGTTCCCGGCGGCGCGGCTGGGCCCGGTTCAAACAGCGCTCGCTGCTCGCTGCTCGCTTGCCGGCCCCGCGCATCCGGTCCGTCGGCCTGAACCCATGTGCGATAAGGCAGCGGTCCCGGGACAAAAGGACGGTTGCTTGCCATGGGCGCGAAGCGATCATCGTAATGAAACCCTTCCCGCCCTTCTCGCTCGATGGATTTGAGGCCGGCGCGTAGGCCCGGCTGCGTTTTGTAGATGATCGAATGTCCGTCCTCGCCGATGCGAAAGTCGAGAACATCGTCTTGGCTATGGGTAACGGGCCTGCTGCCCGATCCATCGCCGGCCGCGCGCCAGACCTGCGCGACCCCGTCCACCTGCTTGAGGAACAACACCGCTTTTCCGTCAGGCGTCCAGCGCGGGAGGCGGCTCACGGCGATCCCGGTCGGATAGCCTGCCTTCCCCCGAAACTCGCTCTTCAAGCGAATGAGCTCCCCGCCCTCGTCGATCATGATGGGCCTGGTATTGCCGGCCAGATCGAGAACGAAGATGCCAAGGCAGAAATCGTTCGTGTCCGGATTGCCGCGCCTTATCGAAAAGGCGAGTTTCGTGCCGTCCGGAGAAAGCGCGATCGATTGGTTCTCGGCAGGTACCATGCCGGCCCACGGCGGCACCTCGTAGCTCGCACCCATATCGCGCAGGCGCACCAGATCTTCTGCCCGAAGGCTTCGGACTTCAGCGTGACCGTCGCCGGGCAGGAGCGCCGCTGCGCAATGTCCCTGGCCCTGTGCGGCCCGGGCGACTGGGACCAGGCAGAGGCACACCGCCGCGCCTGCGATCATAAATGCCGTGCGCTTCATCACAGCACTTTCGAAACGGCGATAGTGATGACCCGGCCAATCGAGGAGTAATTGGTCGAATCGTACGGCGGATAGACTGGGATCGTGTTCTGGATCGTACCCGGCTTTTCGTTGAACAGGTTCTGGATCGACACTGTCAAATCCACCCCCTGCCCGATGCCACTTTGGGCCTGCGAGCGCAGGTGCCCGACGAGATCGAGCGTCGTGAACGATCTCACATGTTCGACTGGGCTGAAGCGATCGTCGGTAACGCCGCCGATATAGCTGCCGAAGACCGAGAGCGTGACATTGTCCTTGTGCCAGGTCGCGCCAAGCCTGCCGCGCCAGTGCGGCGGACCGAAGATCGTGCCCGCCAGTTCTTCCAACGGATACCCTGCACTCAGGCGCTGATCGCTTTTGAGGTAGCTGGCCGAGCCTTCGAGTTTGACGGTCTCATCCTCGCCCAGTTCGATCCGATAACGCGCTGCAAGGTCCAATCCGCGCAGATGCTGGCGCGCGGCATTCTGGAACGAGGCATCGACCAGAGCGCCGACCGCAGAGGGATCGAAAGGCTCGCCGGTCTGGTTGTTGAGGCCCTGCGGGAGATCCGCGATCGCTGCGAGCACTTGCGCAGTGGACGGATTGAGCGTGACGTAGTCGGCATAGACGGGGTTGGTATAGATGGCGAGGACGCTGGATACGGGCGAGACGACGCGGTCGCGGTAGCGAATGTCAAACCACGTTGCTTCAAGCTCGAAATCATCCAGCGCCTTGGGCGCAAGCTTGAAGCCCAGGTTCCAGGTCGTTGCCTTCTCCGGCTTTAGATTGATGTTCCCGCCGGCAACGAGCAGCACCGGCAGGTTCGTAGGAGAGCCGGGAAAGTAGGCTGCCGGATTGAGCGAACCCTGCCGGTACTGGTACTGTTGGTAGAGCGTTTGTGTCTTGAATGATTTGCCCCAGGCGCCCCGCAGGGTCAGCCCCTCAATCGGCTCGTAGACGACGCCGGCCTTCGGCGTCAGCAGATGCGCGGTTCCCGGATAGTCCTCGTATCGCGCCGCGAGACTGAGCTGCAACCGCTCAATCAGTGGCATGCGGTTGGCCTTGCCAACGAGCGGAAGCGAGAGTTCGCCGTAGCCGAACCAGACCTCGCGCCCGGACCTGATGTCCTTCGTGATGTTCGAAGTCCCGCTCGTTTCCTGACGCACAAAGACATCAAGACCCATGTGGCGATAGCCTGCGCCCAGAGCGAGGCGCGCCTCGCCGCCCGGCAAATCGAGCAAAGCCCCTTCGGCGGCCACTTCGCCGGTCGCGACGTCGTTGTCGTAGTTGAGCCACGTGCGCAGCGTCTCGGCCCCGCCTATGTAGCGATGGGACGTAATGTGATTGTTGCTGAAACCATAGACGCCCGTCACCGACACGGTCCACGAATGCCCCAGGTCCCAGTGCAAGCCCGCCGATACAGTCGCGGACTGGACCTTGGGCCTCGATTGGAGGCCATTGGTCGTCACATCCGCGGTCGTGGTGAACGGCTGTGACAGCTGCGTCACGCGGTTGTTGTACTGGGCATCGAATTCCAGGCCGAGGCGATCGGTGAGATCCTGGTGGCCGGCAGCGATCAGGCTGTACTGGCGCCGCCAGGGAACGAGCGTCGTGGAATCGTCGAGACTGCGCGTGTAGGAGCGGTCCCGGGCAGAGATTTCGGTCACATCGGAGAAGCTTCCTGCCACCATGATCCCGCCGCTCTCCCAGCGGCTGCCTGTCAGGGCATCGTACTGCTGCTGGAAATTACCGCCATCGCTCGATCCGCCCAAACGCGCCGAGACATAGGCGCCTTCGTAGTCGCGTCTCAGGATGACATTGGCAACGCCGCCCACCGCGTCCGAACCATAAAGCGCCGAAGATCCGTCGGTAACGATCTCGATGCGGTTGATCGCAGCCAAGGGGATCTGGGAGATATCGACGCCCTGCGACACCGTGTCGTATGCCATCCTGTGCCCATTTAGCAGGGTCAGGGTCGCGGCTGGGCCGAGGCCGCGCAGATTGAGCGCGGAGGAAGAGCTGGAATTCTCGTTGTCCACGCCTTGCGACCCGCCGCCTGCAACGGTCGGGTTCTGGCCTCCTGTATAATTTTCCGGGATGGACCGGATGAAATCACCCAGATCCGAGTGCCCCTGCTCCTCGATGTCCTCGCGGCTGGCCGTTCGAACGGGGGCGACCGGGATAGCTCCGCGAATATGGGTACCGGTCACGACAATCTGCTTGTCCGAGACCTCATCCGCCTCGGCACCGCGCCGCTGACCGGGCCCCATGATGAGCACCGCACCCTCGGAAATCTCGGCCTCGAGTCCGGTCCCTTCAAGCAGGATATCGAGCGCCTCGCGCACTGACCTCTTGCCGTTGAGCCCTGGCGCCCGAACACCGTTCACATCGCTGGATGTCGCGTAGAGTTCGAGCCTGGCGCGCCTTGCGACCGTTTGCAGAGCATCGCCCAGATCCTGAGCCGGCAGATTGAACTCATAAACCGGCGCTGCTTGGCCTTTGGTTTGTGCCCAGGCCGGGACCGGACTTGCGCCCACCATGCTACCGGCCAGAAGCGCGGCGATCATTCTCGATTTTGCCCTCATCGAAGTTCCCTCGTTGCTGGCGCGGCGCGCAGCACGCCGGGCTCATGGGAAAGTTCGACGCAGGAAAACGAGAGACCTTAGTGAAGGACCGAAAAAATTATTCGCGGCTCAGGTGAATGGCATCTGCCCGACGGGTCATGTCTAGGTGCAAGGACTCGGCAAGGCGCTGTGCAAACCCTTCGGTGTCCGTCAGATGGAAGCGACCGGTCACCGCAATCGCACCGATCCCGGCATCGTCGAGCACGATTTTCTGCTGCCCGTATCTATTGGCCTCACCGATCAGCACGCTCAAGGGCACGGAACGATATTCGAACCAGCCAGTCGGCCACTGGCGATCATCGGTACCTGGCGCAGCGGGGACCTTTGCGGCCCCGGCAAAATCGAACCTGTGGTAAGTGTAGCGCTGGCCCGCGAGGGCGTTCATCGGCTGACCTGCAAATGCGACAGATCCCGACTTGGGCTGGATTGTGCCACTGCCACGAATGAAGCTGACCAGGATATTGCGATTGCCAAAGGAGACATCAAACGCCCCTTCGCGCGCGTGGATCTCACCAGCGCCGGCAGAAACGGTCAGAGGCCGCGCATCACGGGCGACTGTAACTCGCACCCTGCCCTGCTCCAGATCGAGCCTACGCTGCGACGGGTCCATGGTGACAAGCAGCTTCGATTGCGCATCGAGCGTCACCGACGTGCCGTCGGCCAGAACAAAAGTGCGGATCTGACCATGGGACGTCGCAAGGGCCGATTGTTGGCCTGAATCATGGGGCAAGAGTTTGGCCCCATCAGCTGCCTGCCGGTTTCCCAAGGTCGCGAGCATGAGGGATGCTGCAGCGGCAAGAGCAAGTCCCAGGAATATCCAGCGTCCAACACGCGGCCGGGACGTCCTTGCCATACCATGTTGCTTGGAATCCTTGAGAATGGCGGATGCATCAAAGTGGCGCATCGCCCATTCATAGGCCTGGCGGTGATCAGGCGATTGCGCGCGCCATTGCTCGAACTTGCCTTTGAATGCCGCGGCATCGGGACCATGAAGATGCACCACCCACTCGATGGCCTCGTCCTTCAGTGCCTCTCCCCTGCCCGGAAAGGCATTGTCATTGTCGTTCATCGCGCGGCGTCCACCGCCCGCGCTATGTGCCCCAGCGCCTTCATCATGTGATATTCAACCGTCGCGATGCTGATTCCCAGTTGCTCATGGATATCTCGATAGCTCAGCTCGTCTACCCTGTGCATCAGGAAAACCCGTCGGGTCTTTTCCGGCAGGTCATCGACGGCGCGTTCGTAAGCGCTGAGCAGATCTCTTGCCTGCAACTGCGCTTCCTGTTCCGGCAAGGTGGCACCATGAAGTTCCTCATCAAGCTCAAGATGCACGCACCCTGCGGTTTTGCGCCGCCTCGAGCGATCGATCAGCAGGTTGCGCGCAATGCGCTGCAGGAATGCCGCGGGATTTCTGAGTGAGCTGGCCTGCGAACTGGCCGCTGCGCGCGTAAAGACCTCCTGCAACATATCGGGCGCAGCATCGCGTCCGGCATGTTTGTCGAGATAGCGCAGCAGATTGCTGCTCTCACGCCGAAACGCTGCGTCGAGCGGTGTCCGGATACGGACATTCTCGATGCTGTCGCGTGATGGCGCGGGACGGTCACGGACATGCGGGCCGATGATTTTGGGGGGCACGAATTGCAACCACGTACGGCAGGACCAATCGAACCGGAGTTGCCAGCCAGATCGGAGTCTCAGCGCTGTGCCGCCGTTGAGCCGCGTCTACGCGGCCTTGACCGTTACGGCCGCCTGTCCTGTCGGACGGGCGTACATGATGCCTGGCGGAACCAGTCCACGCAGCGATCGCCAGAATTTTCACTGCGCGCCAATAACATGACCGGTTGCAGCCATCCTGACAACAGGTGTCAGGATTATAATCGCTTTATGCTGCCTGTCCGTCGGCTTTGGCGTGAAGAGCCGCGAGTTGTTCGAGGCAAATCTCGTGAACCGTGCGTCCCAGTTCTTCCACGCGATCACCAAGCCATGTGAGTTCCTCTTCGCTGATACGAAAATGTTTGGAATACCTCGCCTTCACATAGGCTTCCTTTAGCTTTTCAAACATCGCCCGTTCCTTGCGTGTCTCGCGAGGCCAGGCATAGACTAACCTGAGATCCAGTCGCTCAGCCTGCGTTCGCAGGAAGCCGAGATTGTGGACGTGTGGCGCGTAGAAAGTACAGACAAGTAAAGCGCAATTATATAGACCTTCTACAGCCTGATGGTATTCAAAAGCCGCGTGTTTGAAAATGCCTTCATTTATCGCATACTTTGCTAACTTGACCCGACCATTTGCTGCGGGGAGCCACTCTTCGAAGTACTCCTGTGCCATCTTTAGTGCCTGCTGGGGCGTCTTCGGCTTGGGCGTATGCAGTTCAGTATCGTCACTCTGGTAGAGCGCGATACCGTCCTGCGCGACATCCATGAAGAAATAGCGGCCATGCGCAAGACCGTCGTTCACCTCTTGCAGCGAATGGACGATGAAATTGACGGGCGTCTTGAGCGTCCCGGTCAGGCCATATTCGCGGTTCAATCGGTCATCGAGCTTCGACCAGTATTTGGCGCGATCGGTCAGGCGCTTGTCACTGACGATAATGAGCAGATCGTAGTCCGACTTGTAGCCCTTGGCCGTGTGCGGTTCGTCAACCCAACCGCCGCGGGCATAGGAACCATAGAGGACGACCTTGAGGATGCGGCCCTTCTTCTTCCACTCGTGCGAGGCGAGCGCGAAATTGTCGTCGAACTCCTCAAAGAGGATCTGCACCACGCGCTCGATCTCGCGCTGCTTGTGGGCGGGAAGGTGGTCGAGGCTCGTCTTCATGGGAAGAGCATCATACCCTGTGCTGGTGCGCGAGCCAACGGTTCTGTCCAGAATACAATGTTTTAACCTCTTCATTTTGCTTCGCGGCTCCGGATCATGATCTGGAGCGTTGCCGCGCATTTATATCCCTCAAATCAGGCCGAGATCTTTGCGGAGCTGAAGGGGCGAAGAGCGACAATGCCTGACCAGCGAATTCTCATTTATACGATGTTGTTGGACGCAATGTCGCAGATCCCTGGCGCTGGCCTGCGATCTGCGATCTGCGATCATTCGCCCAATCACCATCAAGACGACAATTGCGCAACCAGTTCCCGCGCCGCGTCTTTGCGCCTGCGGTGGTAACGCCGCAGCATGTCCAGCAACCTGGCGCTTCGGCGAGCCGCGCTCACCTCGTTCCAGATGCGCGTGATCTCGTCAGCGCTTTCGCCGAGCACGGCGGCCTCATGCAACTGCGTTCCATGGAGCCGAGCTGCGATCGCGACCACCAACCTTTCCATTTCGGTGTTTCCGGACAATGCCGCGATCTGGACGAAGACGAATTGCGTTCGTGCGGCATGGTCGCCGTTCGGCAGTTCGACCGGCAATTCCGGATTGCCCGGCGCGCACAGTTCCACCGACTTCTCAAGGGCAAGCAAGTTGAGGTCCAGAAGATCGCACAATTTCGCTTCCGTCATTTGCGGCACGAGGAAGCCCATGCCTGGAACAAGATCGACAAGGCACTCACCTGCCAGGCGATTGAGGCTATCGCGCACCGGCGTAACGCTGACGCCGAGATCTTCGGCAAGCTTGGCAGTTTCCAGCCTCAGGCCCATCGGCCAGACGCCGGCGAGCAATCGCTGCCTGATCGCCTGGTAAGTGGGCTCCAGGACATTGGCAGGACTCATTGCTCGGCCCGGCGCGAACGCGCAATTTCGGCGGCCATGCTTGCCTGGTCAGGGCGCAAGGCATCAATGGCTGGCAAATGGGTGGGAACCTCATCATGCAGCAGGACCGACGGGCACTGGCCCTCATAATTGCCGAGATTGGGCCGATGCTGGACGTATCCGGCAAGCGCCGCGAGTTCGGGCGAGAAACTGCGCGCAACTTGAGGGGGATAGGCGAGCCAGGGATTTTCATAAGGCTTCAGCCAGCCAAGGCTGTAGCCGACGATGACGGCACGGCGCGGGTCCGCACTGCAATTTGCGCCGGCAGCGTGTGCCGTCGACCCCAGGAAACAGATGGCCGTTCCAGGCTTGCCCTGCGCAACGATTGGCTGACCAATGTCCTCACGTGCCATGCCTAGCGGTCCATGGCTGCCCGGATAGATCTGCGTACTGCCATTGTCCTTGGTGAACGGGTCGAGCGGCCAGATCACGTTGAGCAGATATTCATGCTCGTCTTTTGCGCCCGCCCACATGTCATGATCACGGTGCGGAACCTGGCAGACTTCGCCCGGATGGATCTCGATCGCCTGAGCGACATTGAGCTGGATGCGCTCACAGGCTGCGCCAAGGATAGTTTCGGCGAGCGCGAGAATACCTGGATGCAGGACCAATGGCTCCATGTGCCGCGAGCGTTTGAGCAAGCCGCCGAAGCGCTTGGTGCGGTGGCCATAGAAGTCGCCCTCGCAAAACGGCGTTGCCGCAAAAACCGGATCGAGGTCACCGGCAAGCTTGTCGATCGTGCCCGTATCGAGCGCATCGGGAATGATGCAATATCCGTTCTGGTGGATTTGACGGGTCCAGGTCTCAACGCTCATTGGCCGCCTCCTCTCCTGCGACGAGCTTGAGCGTGCGCGGCTGATAGATCCCTGCTGTGCGCAGTCCATCCAAAGTGCGCTCATCGATCCGGATGTGCAGGGCGATGAGCTTGCGCCCTTCGCACAGGGCAATTCGGCCAAGCGGGGAACAGTGCCAGCCAAAGCGCATGACTTGCTGGAACCAGGCCAGATCGGCAACGCCGGTATAGCCGGTGATGCCGGTTTCGAGCGCATGCTCGGCGAAGACCGGCAAATCCCATTTCAGAAGGTCGACGAAAACCTCCTTGCGCGCGGCGAACATGGCGCGAAAGGCTTTGCTTTCGAGCGCGCGCGGCGCTCGAACCCTGCTTGGCATTGCGGCTATCCTTATGCGGTGGATTAGTCCGCTGATCAGATCATAGCCGCGCCTGCGAACACATACCAAGAATTGGGGATCGTAATGCCGTTTTCTAGCCAGTCACGGCAATGCCAGGTCGGGTCCGAAACCACCGCCAAATGTCCCCCGGGCCGATCAGGCCTTCAGCGATGGCGCAGGCGAGCACCGACTGGCTGGCATCGACACCGTAGCGTTCACGGGCCAGCTTGAGGTGCTGGTGCACGGTTTCAACGCTGAGCCCCATGATGATCGCAATTTCGGCTGCTGTTTTGCCGCGCCCCCACCAGAGCAGGCATTCGCGTTGGCGATCAGTCAGTCCAGGACTGGAAGCTGACATATGTAGCCCAGCGATCTTGTGCGCACTTGCCAGTGCAACCCCGCCAAGAAGGTCGGCGACTTGCAGCATTTCCACAGGCAAGGCGGCATCGGGCCTGACAACGAATGTGCAAGATCCGGTGACACCGCCGGGCAAATGACGCGGCACAGTAAACCCGTCCCCTATCCCATACTCGCGGCTCAGGCCGAGGATCTTGTGATCGCCGCGCACCGCTCCGGTAAATTCGCGTGAAACACCCCAGGGAAAACTGGTGAACGACCTTTCGCAGGTACGCCGCACCGGATCTTGGGTTGCCAGACCTAGAGACTGGTACACCCTGGCCCATTCAGGCGGATAATCATGGACAAGAAAGGCGTCATTCTCGTTGCTGGCGCGGCAATCATCATAGTCCAGTGCGAAATAATCGAAACTCATGAGCCGCGTGGCATTTTCAAGGGCGGTGAACAGGGCGCTGCGCGAGGAAGCGCTGGAGACTTCTGACATGAGTTTTTCAGCAAGATCAATACGCATGAGTATCGCTCGACCGCAGGAGCGCTTCCAGCCCGCTATCCTGGCAGATCGCCTGTTTTGCCCTTCGTCCCGGTTTTCCTCCGGATTGAACAGCGTCCGACATATGGCCTTTCGGCACTGTACCTGAACGACTCATTCGATCGTTCGGGTTGGCTGGACAATTGCAATTTATGCTGCATTTGCGAAGTCAAAAATCTGTAACAATTCAGCCGATGAGCGATGGGAGCCAATCGTGCAGCGCCTGATTCCCCGCCTCATCGGTCGATGTCGCGCGACAGTTCGTCCTTGAGCCTGGGTCCTGCCTCCATCTTACGGCTGAGCGACTTGACGAAGGCATGCCAGCGTTTTCTGCCACTGGCCTGCGCTGCCTTCAGCGCTGCATCGGGCAGAGGCGGATTGCTGGTCAGCCAGAAGCGGATAAACAGGGCCAGGGTCTCGTTCGTCAGTTCGACGTGCCATTCGAGACGATCGAGCTGGCGCGAAATGCGGTCAAGCCGCTTGGTCAGGATGGCTTCGATACGCTCTTCGTGATCGGGAGATAGCATCGATGCCAGCGCCGCCTCGACGACGTCGGTGCGGGTGACCTGACGGGCACGGGCATGATCATCGAGCAGACGCGAAAGCCGGGCATCGAGACGAAAGGTATGTTTGACGTGGGGCTTTCTCATAGTTCGATTCCATCATCGGGATCGAGGGATGCCCTTCGCGCATTGGCCGTCACGGTCTGATCAATCGCTTGCCGGGTCCAGGCAGCATCGTTTTCCGGGATATCGTCGTCAAACTCGAACTCATTTTGGATCGCTGCGGGCTCAGGGGCGATCTCCTCGTGGTCCGGCAGGTCGGGTTCCCGGCGAATGCCGCTGTTCGCAGGATCGCCCGAATTTTCTGCCTTGGCCGCTTCGCCTTCCGGTGCTGGCTGCGAACCTTTGGGTTCCGGCTTTGGATCTTCGGAGCCATCTTTGACAGCCTCGGGTCTGTCCGATGAAGGATTGCGATCCTCGGATGGATCCTTGGGTGATGTCGGCGCTTTGACAGGCGCAGGGCCGGACCAATCGTCCAAAGGGATTTCGGCATCAACAAGAGCTTGCGGCTCGGGCGGCGATCCGACACGCTCGGTGAAACGCTTATCGGTAAAATAGCGCGCTTTGTGTGCCTGGATCGGTGGCAGACCTGCGATCATCACGATTTCTTCGTCGTCCGGCAATTGCATAACTTCGCCGGGCGTGAGCAACTGTCGGGCAGTTTCAGTGCGCGATACCATGAGATGGCCAAGCCAGGGCGAGAGACGGTGCCCGGCATAGTTCTTCATGGCCCTCATTTCGGTAGCGGTGCCCAGGGCATCGGAAATCCGCCTTGCAGTACGCTCATCGTTGGTCGCAAAGCTGACGCGCACATGGCAATTGTCGAGGATGGCGTTGTTCTGGCCGTAGGCCTTCTCGATCTGATTCAGCGACTGGGCAATGAGGAAAGCCTTGATCCCATATCCCGCCATAAAGGCGAGCGCACTTTCGAAGAAGTCTAGCCGGCCGAGTGCGGGAAACTCGTCGAGCATCAGCAGCAGGCGCTGACGGTTTCGGGCAGGATTGAGATCCTCGGTGAGGCGCCGCCCGATCTGGTTGAGGATCAGGCGCATGAGCGGCTTGGTGCGGCTGATGTCCCCTGGTGGAACGACGAGATAGAGCGAGACGGGCGCTTGGCCCATGAGATCCGCGATCCGCCAATGCGAGGATCCAGTCACCTTGGCGACAACCGGATCGCGATAGAGCCCGAGAAACGACATCGCGGTCGACAGCACACCGGACCGTTCGTTTTCGCTCTTGTTTAGCAATTCCTGTGCCGCCGCGGCGACAACCGGATGCACGCCGGCTTTCCCAAGGTGCGCCGTCGTCTTCATGATCCGCAGCGCAGTTTCAATGCCGCGGCGCGGATCAGAAAGAAAGGCGGCAACGCCAGCCAGGGTCTTGTCCTGCTCGGCGTAGAGGACATGCAAAATGGCTCCAACGAGAAGCGCATGGCTCGTCTTTTCCCAATGGTTGCGCTTTTCCAGGCTCCCTTCGGGGTCAACCAGGACGTCTGCAACGTTCTGGACGTCGCGCACTTCCCATTCGCCTTTACGCACTTCGAGCAACGGATTGTAGGGCGAGGACTTGGGGTTGGTAGGATCGAAAAGCAGGACCCTGCCATGGCGCGCGCGAAAGCCGGCGGTGAGCTGCCAGTTTTCACCCTTGATGTCGTGAACGATGCAACTGCCCGGCCAGGTCAGCAGTGTCGGGACGACAAGACCCACACCTTTGCCCGAGCGCGTCGGCGCAAAACACAAGACATGTTCGGGACCATCGTGACGCAGATACTCTGCGCCCAAACGACCAAGCACCACGCCGTCATCACCCAGGAGCCCCGCACGGTGAATGTCCTTCTCGCTTGCCCACCGCGCCGACCCGTAGGTCTCGGCACGGCGCCTTTCGCGCGCGCGCCAGATCGACATGCCGATTGCGACCACGATCGAGAGCAGACCGCCCGAGGCAGCGATGGTCGCCCCCTTGAGAAAGACATGCGGCGCGTAGGCATCGAAACTGAACCACCACCAAAAAAAGGCCGGAGGCAGGTAGACCGGATAGGATCCGATCACGAACCAGGGCCGGCCCAGTTCAGATTGATAGGCAAGCGCTGCGGCGGTCCATTGGGTCGCGCCCCACACCGTAAGGACCACGATAGCCGCGACAGCGGCAATCTGCCCCCACAGGATCCTGTCGTTCATCTTGCTGTTCTCCCAATTGCGTGGGCGATCACAGACCCAGTCCCCTGCCGCGTCCCAATGACCAGTCGACACCGCCGCCGGGTATGAGAGTGCCCGTGATCTGGGCACCCAGATGTCTTTCGAGGGCGGGGCGCCAGGGAACGAGCTGGAAGCTCATCCCCTCGTCGATCATGGCGAAACGACCCGAGGAAAGCGTCACGCGCTCGCGGTAGATGCCGCTCACATGTTCCCCGACACTTGCCGGCTTGTGCTCGAGCCCGGTCCGCGCGGCGATGACCCGGGCCGTATCGCTGAGTTCGCGTGCTCGCAGGGTATCGATGAGGTCGCTTGCGAAAAGGAGCCGCTGGCCTTGCCGCCGGGCAAGGCCCAGGGATTCAAGATGTGCCCCGCGCGCTTCCATCGCCGCGCGCACATCCAGCCCAAAGCCGTTGCCACTCACTGCCGGTTCACGCGAAAGCAGTTGCCGATCGAGCCAGGTAGCACCTGATGCCCCGACCTGCTTGTCGAGTGCGAGGTCGGAGCGCGTTGCGAGTGAGAGGCGCGTTCGTCCCTTGAGGTCGTCCCATGATCTGACCTCGACAATCGCGCCGTGGGGAGCATCGCCAGTCATGTCGATATCCTCGAAGCGCAGATGATGGGTATGTCCGTCTGCGCCGTCGATAACGGCGTAAGCGCTGCCGGTCAGTTCATCATGGAGTCCGCGTTCAACCAGCTTGCCGATAATCGGATCGCTCGGTGCCTTGTCATGGAGGGCCAGGGTCGAGAGATCGAACCGGCCACCATCGCGGGACATTGCCCTGTGCATCGTCTTGATGATGTCGGTGCGGATGGAAAGATCGCGCAAAGTCGCTTCAGCGCCCTGCTCGATTGACCAAAGTCCGCCACCTTCGTTGACCGCAAGCCCCATGTGTTCAAGCCGCGCGGCGCGGCCGACAAGCAGGCGCTGCCTTTCGCCGTCCAGTTGTCCGCCGGGGCGCAGATCGATCAGGCCGCCCGTATCGTGTGCCAAACCTTGTAACTGGCGATCGAGGCTGGTCCAGCTTTCGGCATCGACTTCGCGCTCGAGCGCGGTGCGGATTTCGCGTTCACTGCGCGGGCCCAGTTCCAGGGTCACCCGCTCTTCGGCGCGGGCGCGCAGACCGGAGCTTATGTAGCCCTTGTCGATGACGAGATCCTCGCCGGTGTCGGTCACGCCGCGCACCAGGACATGGATATGCGGATTGTCGGTATTCCAGTGATCGACTGCGACCCACTCAAGATCGGTCTCGAGATCGCGGGCCATGCCGCGCATCAACTCGCGCGTGAAAATGCGCAGGTCATCCATTTGCGCGGCGTCCTGGGGACTGACGATGAAGCGGAAGTGATGCCGGTCGTCTTCGCAGCGCTCGGCGAAAGCATCGCGGTCAGCTTCGTCACTGCCGGCATCGAACATCGAGGCGTCCCGGCCATCCCGGGTGACACCATCGCGTTCGAGATACGTGATATGGCGACTGAGCGGCGCAGCCCGGAATCGCGCGCCCTTGTGCCGGACAACGCGGGCCTTGACGACAACGCGGCGGGCATCGGAACGCAGCCGCACCCGGGCCAGCGCGCGGCGTCCTCGCGCGCGGTTCCCGGCGCCTTTGCGCGGCTTCCTTGCGAGCTGTGTAAAGCCGGCCCGTGCACTCGCACGGCGGACCTGCGCGGCAAGGCGCTTGGCCTTACCCGCCGAGCCGCTTCCCCTGTCCCGGCTCGGCCCTGGTCGCGGCCGAAAATGATGATCGTCGCTTGCCATCACACTGCGGCCATACGGCACGTGATTGAAAGACAATGGATTTCAACAAGGCCGTATGGCTGGATATGCCCTGTGCCATACGCGAAAAGCCGCAAAAACCAACCACATGAGGCCGCGTAGCTGGCCGGCCTTTTATCTCGCGATACGCCCCTGCCTTCTTCCGCAACGAGCCCGATCCCGACATGAAGCCCGCCACGCCTCGCCATGGGTCGCCAGAAAGCGCCATAAGACGTCATGGCCGATGTTCTCCGGAAAGAGGAATGAAGAGCGGGCTTGAAAGGGCAAATGCAGCGTCCGTTGTTGCGTTTTCAATGGAAACAGGCACTTCGGCTTGCGTCGCGAACAGCTTCGAAGTGCGCCAGGGAATCGGCGTTGCGGCAGGATGCAGTGCAGCCAGTGAAACGCCCTCCCCGCTGATCATGCGGGTGGTGTCGGCGACGTAGGCGACAGTCTCGCGGGGTAGCGGACGACGTCCTGCCAGGTAGGCGTCAACGCGTCCCGGACCGGCATTGTATGCGGCCAGTGCTGTGCCGAGATCACCGTACCGATTGAGCATCATGCGCAAGTAAGCGGCGCCGGCATGGATGCTGGCGCGCGCATCGAAGGGATCGGAACCAAGATCGAATCGCGCCGTCAGTTCGGCCCAGGTGCCGGGCATGATCTGCATCAGCCCCATGGCGCCCGCCGGAGAGATGGCGCGCGGATTACCCCGGCTCTCGGTGTGCATGACCGCACGGACCCAGCTTGTCGGAATGGCGAAGCGGCGCGAGGCTTCGGTAACGGCGGATGCGTTAGGCTGCATCGGGTCCACATCGGGAGCGGGTCTGCCATCGCCAGCTTCGCGGCTGTCCTGCGCCCGGACCAGTTGCGGTTCTGCGCACAACGATGCACCGGCAAGACAAGCTGCCGCCGACAGCCATGCTGCGTAGGCTCGCATGCCCGAGAACGACGTGTGCATGGGCTTAGCGGCTTTCGCGCGAGGCTGGCCGCGACCAGAGCAGGACATGATCGCCGGCGGCTTGCCCCGATCGCAGCAGGTTGGCGCGCAGGGGATGTGCAAATTGCGGATCGTCGAGCTGCAAGGCGATGTAGGCGCCTGCGCGCTCGCCGGTGCGATCCCAACCCGCGCCAATTTCGATGCCGGATTCAGAATTTCCGCAGAGCACACGCCACTGCGGTGCGTTTTCCGCGCCCGTGTCCGGCGCAGGAACCAGACAAACCGAAACATCGATCATGACCGATGTGATGCGGCCTTCAAAGCCGTCGGCGGTTTTGCGGAATCGACCTATCTGCATGGGGAGTGATCCTTTGTGGCGGTTGGAGAAGCGGTCGAATGGCCGAGCCCACGCCAGACGGGTGGCTCGTCGGGGGCGTCGCGGGTGAAGAGAGGCTGCGCGCGGCCTATGAGGCCGGCATCCGGGATCGGCCCGAAATAGCGGCTGTCGAAGCTGTCGAGCACGGCATTGATGACGAAGAGCTGATGCGCCGGAACAATATGGCAACCACGCCACACCGGCAGGGGCCGACCGCTTCGATCGCGCGGATGAGCAACGGCAACGCGCGCGCCGTCGATGCTGACATTTGCACCGTGTCGGCACACCGTCTGCCCAGGCAGCGCCGCGATGCGCTTCAACATGGGCATGCCGTTTGCCAGGTAGCGCCGCTTGGCCATCTGCTGTGCGAGATCACGAGGCGGCATGATCGCGACCAGGTCGCCGCGTGCGACCTGGTCGCCGATTTGCAGGCGATAGAGGCCGATGGGCGCGCTGGCGCTCGCGTTCCAGATGAGACGTGGACGCGGATCGAGCCACGCGACAGTCGCGAAGCTGCCCCCTAGTCCACCGGCAAGGACAAGAGTCAGAATGAAGTATCGGCGGCGTGTCATAGGCCGAGAGCCTTGCGCTTGAGCCAGGCTTCGTGCCGATCCTTCCCGTAAAGGCGAGGCTGCGCGCCGACCGCAATCCTTGCCGAGACATGACGCCAATGATCAGGCGATGCATCGCATGGATCGACGCCAGCGGCTTCCACCGCGTCGATTGCGCGCAGGACCTTCTCGACCTTTGGCCAACCGGTCACGCTAAGCAGAAGCTCGCCGCCGGGAAGCACGAAGGGCACCGTGGTAAAGGCCTCGCCGCGCGCGAGCGCCTGCACGATATCGATGCGCGAGTGAACCGTTCCATAGTCGTTGGCGGTCCAGCGCATGAGCGCAAAGACCGCGCCGGGCCGGAACGACTTCGTGCAGGTGTGGCGGCTCACGATCTGCTCACCGGCGACGCGCCCGAAGCGCAGCCATTGCTCGCAGCGCTTCTCGATCCAGGTCAATTGCACCTCGGTGAGCGCCTGTTTGGCAAACGCGCGGGCGAACGGCGTAAAGTCGATATCGCGTGTTCCAAGGCCTGTCATGCGCAACCTCCGAGGCATGCGCAGACCGCCGCGAAATCCACAGGCGTGCAGACGGTTAGAAAGAATCCGTAGGATTCTGTAATGTTAGGATAGTTAGAGGGGCCTCCATTTACCGCAGAATTCTGCGGCTTTTCGCACCCCAGCAGTTCCTGATAGGACGAGTCTCGGGTTCCCGATAGGACGAGTCCGACGGTTCCTGATAGGACGAGTCTCATGGCGCTTATCCACAGGCAGGGAGGTTGAGGCGCCGCACGGCTGCTTCGAAGGAATCGACCGGTGCGGGAACAAAGCTCAGACGCTCACGCCGGAACGCCTTGTCGATCGACAGGACGTAGCCGGGGAGCGATTGACGTTCGACGATGGCTCGCAGTTCGAACGCGAACCGCTTCATCGGCGAAAGGCTGCCGGATTTCAGGTAGAGGTGCTCGAAGTCGAAGCTCCACCCCTGGGATTGGCGACCGCCATGCTTGCGTACGACGCGATAAAGCCAGCGCTCCAGCCCTCCCGTCAGGCCAAAATAGGCCCGGTCGATCGACAGGACGAGCCCCCTCTCAAGCACACCGGCGTAGAACCAGTCCGGCAGGATCATTTGCAGACCGAGCGGCTTGCCGTTCAGATCGAGTTGCTCCTGCCATTCGTTGATCCAGGAGAATCGGTGACGCCGTCGCTGATGCTGCTGACGGATCGACGTCGCGACCGTAGTGGACTGCAGGCGATCGAACGCCGCCTTCAATCGGTCGTAATTGTCGCGACCGGTTCCGCGGCCGATATACGTCAGAATGGCATGTGGTGTTGCAGCCACGATGCGCGAAGTCGGTCGCCCGGCATTGCGCGCCTCGATCAATTGGCTCGCCGCCCAGATCAGAATGTCGGCGTCCCAGATCGTCGCCATGCCGTGTTCGGGCACGGCTTCAACGGAAATCCAGGTCTCGCCCATCCGGAAGTCTATCGGCTTTACCCGCCTGGACTTGGCCAGACTGAAGAACGGCCAGGTCATGAGATCCTGCGCATCACGCGGCGCGATGGTCGAAGGCCCCGGTCGGAACAGCTCGAGTTGCCTGCCCA
The DNA here is from genome assembly GCF_017312445.1 of Novosphingobium sp. PY1. Taxonomy (NCBI): domain Bacteria; kingdom Pseudomonadati; phylum Pseudomonadota; class Alphaproteobacteria; order Sphingomonadales; family Sphingomonadaceae; genus Novosphingobium; species Novosphingobium sp. PY1. Next base: position 34,963 of record NZ_BLTI01000005.1, read on the forward strand.
TGTCGGGAAGCGAACGCGGGTTGGTTGAAGCGCCCACGCGTGTCACCCTTCAGCCGGCCGGCGCCTGGCAGGGTGAACGGTACCGACGCCCGGGTCCGAGGTGGAGCGACGCGTGCCAAGGGCGACCCAGGCTTCGATATCGTCGAGAGCGTAGACCACCCGGCCGCCAAGCCGGCGGTAGACGGGACCAGTACCGTAGCAACGGTGCTTTTCGAGAGTGCGCGGCGACAGCCCGAGCAGCTTCGCAGCATCGGGTGTCCGAAGGTAACGCGGGCCGGAGTTGGCGGCAGTTTGGGTCATGAAAGTACTCCCGGGCGTGGCCGACCCGTTGCAGGGCGGTGTGGAACGGACTGGCGCACATTCGCGAAGTTCGTCTGGCTCGGGGGAGCGGCTATTTGGGGCCGGAGGTTTTTGTCGCACCGGCGAGCTTGCCCTTCAGCAAAAAGCGATAGCGCCCGTTCATGAAGGATCGCGCTTCCTCGATGAGGCGCTGGGTGCGGCGGCGTTCAGGCGATGCCTTCCATTCGGCGCCGCGACCAATTGCCAGGCGTGGGTAGACCAATTGGCGGGCAATCTCATGGGTGCTGGGCCGCGACTGCCTTTCCCCTTGCAGCATGTCGAGGATGCGAAGGAGCAGTGTCAGGCGCCGCGCCTGAAAGTGCGTTGGGCGAAATTGGCCCGGACACCGATCCGGTGAAACGCCCGACAAGCGTTGCTCCAATCGCTGTGTCGCACGGCTGCGCAGTTCTATTCCGTCATCACGCGGAACGACATAGGCTAGCGGCTTGCCGCGGTCAGTCTCGCGCAGCCACAGGCTGTGAGATCCGCCCTCATCGCCAAGAACAAGGTGCCGGCCATCCGACAACAAACGGTCATTGAGAACATGCGGCCAAAGATCGGGATCGAGTGGAGGAGCGTTCCCGGCCCCTGCAGGTGCAGCGTCCAGTATGACGGTCGAGGGGAGAAGGTCAGGACGCCAGAGGGCCGGCTCGCGATCAGCGCAAACCAGCGGTGGACAGGGAAAAGCTCAGGCCCCAAGGGTGGGCCATCTCCTCCATTACAATATGTGCGTCTGGAGCAGTCCGGGTCCGCATGACCTTGTGATACTCATGCACGTAGGCGGGATTGCGGCGAAGAAATTCCTGTGCGAAGCCAGCGAAGTCGAGATCGCGAAGACCAGTCCCCTGTCCGCCGTCTTGCGCCATGCTCGCTCCCGCGTGATCGAGCCTGCAGCTTCGCCTCCTGGCGTGCTCTGGTGTATTCCAAGATTCCGGCAGGACATTCCCATCTTTGGGCAAATTTCAGTCCGGTTGTGGGTTCGCCGTTTCCATCAAGTCTGTCTTTGCAAACAATGAATTGCCCCGCCCGGATCATCCGGGCGGGGCTGTCATCCGACCTCAGTCGCTGTTGCGGCGGCTCGGGCGAGACCAGATCAGGCTGTAGCTCTCACCGTCCTCATCGTCGAACAGGTTGGCGAAGATCGGAGCGGTGAAGCTGGGATCATCGAGCTTGAGGCCCAGGTATTCGCGACCTTCGTTCGAACGCTTGGTCCAGGCGGCACCGATTTCCGCGCGGCCGACGAAGACCCGGTGGCTGGGGGCGTTTTCGCCGTTGGCCTTGGCCTCCGGAATGATGCGCACGCCCTTGGCCTGGACGCTGAGGGTGATGATTTCGCCGGTGAACTCGTTGGTGCCGGTCGTCTTGAAGGTGCCGATGGTAGCCATGTCATAACTCCTGGATGTTTGTGCTTCGAGCCCGCACCATTGCGGCCTCGATGGCATGTGACGGGCCGGAGGCGATCGACGGCGCACCCGTCAGGGCCTGACAGCAAAGGCGCGGCTTTCTTGCCTCGCGAGGAATGGGCGCAAGCCCAGGGGATGAAAGTTGCAACGCCGCTGTTGCGCTTCAGGCGATCGAGGCGTCAGCCGGTCTTCGGCCAGATCAGCCATTGACGAGGCCGCTTGTGAGCGGTTCGGTGCTTCAGCCAATCCAGGAAGAACGTGGCCTTACGCATCCGATCATCAGACGTCGCCAACTTGGGTACCCGTACAGCCTACCTGACACCGGCCGTCGGGTTGCCCCTTCATTCCGGCCCGACATCCTTACGGTGATCTGCAGTCCTCCATTGTGGCATTCAGACCTGCGCCCAAAATTGCCCTCAGGGGTTCTACCGATACCCTTGATCGCGTGCTCCGGCCCTTCAATGCTGGAATTGTGCAGACGTCCCCGATTTTCTTGACCGGACGCCCACGCAGGCGCACCGGATCTGCCGATGATCGCACGGGCCCTGATCTGCGATAATTACGAGTCTGGATGTCCGTCCGAACCAATGACCCGGGCTGCGACCATATCCGTGAAGCGGACGAAGGCTGCGGCGCAGACCGCGGCCCCACCAATCAGCGAAATGGCGGTCTGCCAGAACGGCGGTGCCACGAAGTGCTGCACGATGCCATAGGTCGCGCAATATCCTGCAATCGCTGCAGGCATGACGAAAGCGGTCAAGACAATTAGCCGAAGCCAGGTCGAAGATAGAACGAGCAGAAGAAACTGCATGACGAACAGAGTTAAGCCTGCGGTCATGAGGCCAATCAAGATGGCACTAAGGGTGCCGGTACCAGAATCATGTGCCAGCATTCCGGCACTCACGCCCAGGGATACCGGCAAAGCATAAACGGCCAGGGTGAACATCAGCCAGCACAGGATGCTGATGACTGCAATCGATGCAAAGATGGTAAGGATGATCATGATGGTGCGCTCCGCAAGGACATTTCCAACGGTCGCGCCATCCACCACCACCTCGGCGCACTTGGGTAGCATAAGCGAAAGCATTGATTTTCGTGAGCTAAAATCGGGCCGACTGTCGCCCCGAAAGTCAGGACGCCTCGTCAGCAGTCGAAAGGATCGATTTCGGCAACGATGTCAGCGTCACCCTCAAACTCATTTGATGGAACCACGGCATGTGTGCCGTCTCCGGCGCGAAAGATGACGATCACAGTCATGAGGGAGCGTGAAAGACTGAATGCGAAGGCCTGGGCTTGATCGAGAGACATTGCTGCGGCTCCTGCTCTGAGGCGGAGGACCGTTCCTCCGCGCGACAGGCGCCCGATGCGTCCGGGCGGTGGCCGCAATCACCGCAGAGGCGCAGCCTCAAGGCCGCACGCCTCGCGTAGCGGACCCTTTACGGGTTGATGGCGTCAGGCCATCGGCAGGACCAAGGATCAGCGCAATGGAAGCGAGGGCGGTGCTCAGCCTTAGAAGGCGGTTTGCCACCGACGAGCCCGTATTTCAGATTGTCATACCAGGCCTGCAAGGTAACCCGTTAACGACGGCAAGTGGACATAGGCGCCGTTTCGAGTGTTCCGGCCATTTCCAAGGTCAGCCCGGGATTTGCGGGTCCTGCCCCTTCACAAAATGTAGTAACAAATAGCTTGCCTGCACATCAAGGTGAACTGGACGGTGTGCTCGTCGTGATTTTTGCTACACTTGGTGCTGAAGGTCTCTCGACCATCTCTGCTCGGCCCGTGAGCAAGAATGGATGGAGCCTGATGCCGTGACCGCACGGATGTATACCCAGGCCGACACGGATGCGGCCTCGGACAATCCGGAGCTGACCGCCGAGCAGATCGGCGCCGCGCGCCCGTTTGCCGAGGCATTTCCTGAATTGGCGAAGACCATCCGCAAGCGAGGGCCGGGCAAAAAGCCGCCCAAAGTCAACAGACCCTTCGCCTCGATCGCGTATATGGGTCGGCACCCACGATGCAGTTGCTGCTCTGCCGGACCAGGACTAAGGGCGGCTTAGAATTAACATTGCACGGCTGACCGTTTCAGCCACAAGATACCTGAACTGGTCTCGTCTCACCGGGGGACGCAATCGGGATAGACCAGCTTGTCTTGATCGAAACCCTACCCGGTCCGATGCCCGGACATAAGCAGGTTTCGGTGCCCAAATTCACAGGAGCGCCCGTGTCGAACCAGAAGAGTATCAATGCCAGTCCGATCGATCGCATTCAGGAGAATCTCCTCGCACGGGCCGAGCGCAGACTTCTCAATCGCCTTTGCGCATGCATGCCGAGTTGGGTGGTTCCCGATATTCTGACAGCGATTGGGATGCTCGGAGCATTGGTAATCTTCAGCGGATATATCCTGAGCAATCTTGGTGACGGCTGGTTATGGATCTCGATCGCCGGGTATTTCATCCACTGGTTCGGCGATTCCATGGACGGAAGCCTAGCCCGCTATCGGAAAATAGAGAGGCCGCGCTACGGCTATTTCCTCGACCACAGCTGCGACGGTCTTGCGACCACGCTGATCGTCGTGGGTATCGGGCTCAGTCGTTACGTCCAGTTGGAGGTCGCACTGGTGGCATTAGCGGGCTATCTCCTTCTTTCGATCCATGCCTTTCTGCTCGTCCGGGTGCTGGGCGAAATGAAGCTGTCCTATGCATATGCAGGGCCGACCGAACTGCGGGTGTTCCTGATCGTGCTCACCATGGCGATGATTGCCGCCGGATCGCGGCCGGTGCTGTTCGGAGCGCTGACCTGGTTTGACCTGGTCGTCGGCGGGATCGGTGCATTGTTGGTTGTCTTCTTCGTCATCCAGACGTTGAGAACTGCGAAGCGACTGGCAGTCGAAGAGCCGCGTCGGCGGCCTTAGGGCGAACCGTCCCCTCAAAGTTAGTCAGATCCTGCCTTGCGGCAGCAGACTATGAGTATCGGTCAGTCTGTTCGTGATGAGCGAGAATTGGCACTTGAACGGCCAGTAAGGGTCGGTCACACCCTTCTCTCCGCGAACCAAACCGCTACTTCGGCTTGTTCCAGTTTTCCTGCAGCCAATTGCAGGACCATCTCAATTGCGCCTTCGGGTGTGAATGCGATTTGGACATCGTTCAAGGCGAGGAAAAGGCGAGCGAGCACCCATGCCGTCCGCTTGTTGCCGTCGGCGAAGGGATGGTTGCGAGCGAGGCCAAAGGCATACGCCGCCGCCAGCGAACATGGATCGGTTTCACCGTATGCCCACTGATTGCGCGGTCGCGCCAAGGCGGATTCGAGCGCCGAAGCATCACGGAGGCCGATGGGGCCGCCGTGTTCGGCCAATTGACGGTCATGGATAGCCAGCGCTAATTCGGCCTCAATCCAGACCGGTTCGGGGGATACGGTCATGCTATTTGGCTAGGACGTTCAATATATCCCGATCCTCGCGCATGATCTGCTCGGCCAACGCCATTTTTGCCGCAAAATCAGGATTGGCGGCAGTGATCCGGATACCTTCCGGAGTCTCTGACACGTAAAGAGTGTCTCCCACGCCCACACGTAATTTTGCCAGAAGTTCCTTCGACAGGACGACCCCGGCGGAATTTCCGATTTTCGTGATTTTGAGGCTAGCGTTCATACGTTAGTTATAACAAGGTGCAGCCGAATTTCAAGAACGGTGTTCTTGTCAACCGGTTGGGGCACAAAGAATGGGCAAGCAGCCGGGCCGGACCTGAGAACGAACGATCGGCCTCTGAACGGCTAATTTGGGTCGGCCCCTGCCTGAGTTTGCCTGGATCGGCCGCAATCAATGAGGGGGCGCGGCAGTATCTGGGCGCTCGGACTTGACACGCATTGACCGACCGGGCGTCAGTCCCTAGATGGGGGTCAACAACACCCCCCAGGCCTCGAGCTTCGGCTTGCCCAATACCGGGGGGTTACTCTTTGGAGCCTCTCCGGGTAACCGGGGAGGCTCAATGCTTTATGACAAGCCAGCGACCACGATAGGCGATCAGATTCGGCTCATGACCGAACGGGGGATGAGCGGCGACGAGACGCTGATGCGCTGTTGGCTTGAAACCGTTGGATACTACCGCCTCAGCGCCTATTGGCTACCCTTCGAACTGCCCGCCGGTAATGGCCAGACACGGACCAAGAGCTTCCAGCCAGGCACCCGGTTCGAAACGATCGTGGACATCTATGTTTTCGATCGAAAGCTGCGACTGCTGGTTATGGAAGCAATCGAGCGGATCGAGATCGCCCTGCGGTCACGCTGGACCAATCGACTGACACGGGCGCATGGCTCGCATGCCCACCTCGATGGAGGAGCTTTCCAGTCGGGCTACGACCACATTAACTTGCTGTCGTCGCTTGCGAACCGCGCACGCGACAGCAATGAGGTGTTCGTCGAGCATTATCGGCAGAAGTATGCCTAGCCCTTCATGCCACCGCTGTGGGTGGTGACTGAACTTATGACGTTCGGGGAGCTCTCGCGCTGGTTTGCGCTGACAAAGGACGTCAAGGTAAAGTCCGCGGTGGCGAAGGACTTGGGCATACCCAGTCGCGAGGTGCTCGAGGGAACACTCCAGCTGCTGTCCTATATCCGCAACATCTGCGCACATCATGGACGCCTCTGGAACCGGCAAACAGTAAAGCGCCTGCCTAACATCAAGCGGTTCAGTGACGACTTGGTGGTTGTGGAAACCCGCACCGAACAAGGCATACAGGCGCAGCCCGCCAACTTCATCTACAATGCGTTGGTTGTCCTGGTGCACATGCTGCGACGCCAGAGCCCCGACACCTCATTCGCGCATCGCGTAGCGGACCTTGCGGCGTCTCGATTACCCGAGCAGCTGCGCTCGATGGGATTTCCAGCAGATTGGGCGAACCGGCCATGCTGGTCTTGTCAAATGAACTGAGGATTTACCCCGGGAAGGGCCGTTTCGTTCGCGTTAGCGTTAGCGGACCAAATGCTTCCGGGTATCGAAGATTGTCCGTCGAGTGTCCTACATGGGGCGAACCTCTCCGGAACGGCCGTTGAGTTTGCCTACCGCTGCGGACCGTTCACCATTGAAAGCGCCGTTCTCGCTCAGAAGCATCGACGCGGCCAACGCCGACGAGTAGTCGTTTCGTTGATTTCGGTGAACGAGGGCCCTGCCACAGAAGGGCCGGTAATCCCCTTGCATTATGTATCACTCGATGATACGTATCATCTCATGATACAGAGCGCCAAAGGAAAATTGGTTAATCAGGTGTTGGCGGGCAAACCGGGCAAGGGTTTCCCTAACGACATCTTCCGGGCTGCTGTGCGGAAGCTGGCAATGCTTGAGGCGGCGGTGAATCTGGACGACTTGCGGTCGCCTCCGGGCAACTGGCTGGAGCCCCTGTCCGATGACCGTGAGGGCCAGCATTCGATCAGGATCAACGACCAATGGCGTATCTGTTTCGTCTGGGCCGACAATGGCCCGGAAGATGTAGAGATCGTGGACTATCATTGAAGGGAGTTGTCATGACCATGTTGAAAACCCCGGTCCATCCCGGCGAAATCCTCAAGCATGAGTTCCTTGAGGAGATGGGCATTTCCGCAGGCAAGCTGGCGAAGCATATCCATGTCCCCCGCACCCGCATCGAGCGGCTATGCGAGGAGAGGACTTCGGTCACGCCGGACACGGCCAAGCGTCTGTCCAAGGCGCTTGGCACGACGCCGGAGTTCTGGCTCAACCTCCAGACGCATTATGATCTACTGGTGGACCAGGCCGCTGACATTGAGGAGATTAAGCCGCTGCTGGCGGCTTAATCTCCTCGCGCGGTCGCAGTGCTATCACCGCCGCACATAGCCTCTTTTGCGATTTGCCCACCTGAACGCGGCCAAGTCGTTTCCGGCCACAAATTTGATCAAGCGGGATCAAAAAGCGGTTGGTCGGCACCCAGGTAACGAAAATTGGTCGCTGAACGGCCGGCAAGGGTCGCGAGCTGAAACACTTGCGGCGCTGCAAGGCATGCACTTCAAGAATTGTGAAGAACCGGCACAAGATCGCGGGACGCGCTGATAATTCGCTGCACGGTGACGACCGCCCTGTCCTCGGTATATCCGATCAACACGCGGCGTTCGAATGTGAGTGTTCGCACACCTGGCGATCAAGTCGTCAGGAGGGGATCCGCGGCGAGGAAAATCAGCCAACGCGGCAATGCGTTCTTCAATTCTGGCAAGATAGGCGTCTGTAGTAGGCAGATCAGCTTCCGCACTCGCCCATTGATGAAGTGTGATCAGATCTTCAGCTTGAAACATCACCCTCTCCCGCACCGCCAAACCGGGATGCCGAGCTTCTTCGCCTTGTCTGCAAGGTTGTCCTGAATGCCTGTGCCCGGAAAGGCAAGAACGCCAACGGGTACGACTTCGAGCATCTGATCATTGCGCCTGAAGGGCGCTGCGCGTCCATGCTTGGCCCAGTCCGGTGCAAACCCGATCTGCGGAACGCCGCGGTCATCGGCCCAGCGCGATGCAATCTTTTCTGCGCCTTTCGGGGACTTGCCATGCATCAGAACCATGTCGGGATGCTTGGCGTGAACCTGGTCGAGCTTGGCCCAGATCAGCTTGTGGTCGTTGAACTCCAGGCCACCGGTAAAGGCAATCTTTGGACCTTCGGGCAACAGGACGTGGTTCTGCGCGCGCTTGCGGGCCGCGATAAAGTCGCGGCTGTCGATCATCGCCGAGGTGAGATTGCGGTGATTGACACGGGAACCACTGCGAGGAAGCCATACTTTGCCGGCGCGGCGCTCGTAATGCTCGGCCGCCTGATCGCGCATGAGTTCGAAGGCATCCTGCCGTTCCACCAGCGTCCGGCCCTGTGCGATCAGCCGCTCCAGTTCGACGGATCGCACCTCGCTACCGTCCTGTTCGCGCTGCGAACGGCGCTGCGCCTGTTCGTTATCGTCGAGTTCGCGGTTGGCGCGCTCGGCGGCGCGATGGAAGACGTTCGCAGTGGACCAGAGTAGGTCGCCGAGGTCGGGTTCCATGCGCGTGTCGTCGAGGGTAGCGATCAAGGCATCGAAGATGTCGGCGATCGCACCGGCCAGCATGTTGCCGTCGGGAAGCGGTCTGGGGTCCGGTTCGTCCTCGAAGGGGCGATAGCCGTACAATTGCAGTTCGGTCAGAACGTGATTGGTCGGGCTGGATGTATTGGTATGCTCAAGCTCGTTCGATTGCCTCATGGGATGCTCCATCGCCTCATGCCGCGACTCTCGCGGCCTTCGTGGCGACAAAAGCCGTCGGGCCGAGCGGGCTGGCACCCGGCGCGGCAGCGACGGGCCGAAGCGACAAGCGAAGGACCGAAGGCGGCGACTATTTTGGTTCGCGATGGCAAAGCGCTCCGATACGGAGCGCGCCGGAAAATAGTCGCCGCAAAGGTTGCCCGGCCGGGCGGCCTGACGGCTGATCGTCCTCTCGAAGGCCAGGGCGCGGCCTTGCTGAGAAGGAGACTGTCCTACAAGACGATGGCCGATAAAGCCTACCACGATCGTCCTTGTCCCTACGCACAGGGTGCCAGGAAGAGCGCCGCATCTTGAGCAACCATGGGAACACGCAGACGCTTGCGGATCGCGTCGATGCCGAGATGCCGCAAGTCGTCGTTGAAGTCGTCCAATGCGGGCGGCAGCGCGATAACCTCAATGCCGGCCTGTTCCCCCCTGTCCATGAGCGCCGCGAGCACGGCCTCGCCTGCCGGATCGACGTCTTGTGCGACATAAAGCCTGCGCAAGGATGCTGGAAATGCAATCGCGGCAAGGTGGGCGGCGGAGAGTGCGGCCAGCATGGGCATGGTTGGCAGAGCGCAGCGCAGCGACAGGACGGTCTCGATGCCCTCGCCAGCAGCCATGACCGGCCCCGCTTTACCAAAGCGCACAGCGTTTCCAAGCAGATCGCCGAGCGCCCGGCGCGAGGTTGCAACAGGTGCCTTGCCGAGTGTTTCCTCGTTGAAACCGTCAGGATCAAGCCAGGTGCGATGAACGCCGGTAATCTTGCCGTTCTGCTCGGTGACCGCCGCAAGCATGGCAGGCCAGTGCTCCGTCGGGCAAGCGTCATCAGTCCGGTAGTAACAGTGGGGATGGAAACGCAGGGCCTCGGCCTGGATTGGCGAAGCGATGCCACGGCCCTGCAAGTAGGATTGAGCAAGCGTGCCCTCGATCGGCACGCCCATGGCAAACAGGCGGCGGGCCGCATTTCGTTTTCCGAATGATGCATTGGATCCGGCTTGCCGGCGGGGCGAGGCTTGGGGTTCTGCAAGTGGCAATCGAAGAAAACGGCGCGCCTCATCCGTCACGTCCCTGAAATCGGCCAATCCGCATGTCTCGCGGATGACGTCGAGCAGATCGCCGTGCTCGCCCGTTGCCGCATCGGTCCATTTCCCGGCGACACCCTTGGCCGTGTCGCTGAGGCGCACGTACATCGAGCGCCCAGCGGTATTGCGCACATCGCCCACCTGCCAATAATTGCCCTGCCGTGTGCCGTGGGAAAGGTAATGCCGGCACACCAGTTCGGCCCGGTCGGCAAGGGCGCGCGCCAGGTCGTGTGCTGTCTCGATCATGATGGACCTCCATGCAAAAGGCCCGCCGTCGGCACTCAGGCGAAGCAGCGCTTCGCGGGCGATGCCGGTTCGGCGGGCCAGCTGCCAATTGCTGTGCGCGCCTATTCGGCTGCGGTCACCTCGGCGTCGGCATCATTGTCGGCGACCAGGGCAGATTCGCCGATATCCGTTTCGCCGCCGGGCACTTCCGATTCTTCGCCTGCGGCCTCGCCGTCGGTGGAATCGGCCGGCAAGAGCGTCATTGGCGCGCCGCCCGGAGTGCGAAGTGGCTCGGGTAGCCAGCCCGTATCGGCCAGCAGTTCTTCGGCCTGCGAGGCCATATCGCCTTTCTTGAGGTGCGCAATGCGATCGGCGGCATCGCGCCCCCTGCCTTCGGCGACTGCCTGCAGGATTCGCGCCTTTGTGACCCGGCCAAGGAACTGGTCGACGGTGGGCCGCCATCCGGCACGCACCATGTCGAGAGCCACGGTCGCGGCCAGTTGGTCGGCATGTGCGAGTGCGCGCGGTCGGCGGTTCCAGGCTTCGTGCACGGCATTGACCGACATGCTGACGACATGCGCGAAGAGCGCCCGGCGCCGGGCCTCGTCCCAATCGCCGAGTGCCTCCCACAGTTCCGCGGATTCCTTGGGGAGCAATGCGGCCCAATCGTCATGGCGGGTGCGGATTGCCTGCGCGCAGGCACTGTCATTGAGCCCCGGCGCCTGCGCCCCGAAACTCACGCTCTTGAGATCGAGGTCCAGGCAACTGTCCGTGCGGTAATGGTAGAAGACCTGGAGTGTCAGAGCGTGGAGCGCGGCGAGGAAGGCCATGTCGGGCTCATCGCCAAGAGCCTGACGCAGGGCCAGGGTACGATGCGCCGACAATTCAGTCATGAGCCGATCGGAGATCGGGGAAAGGTCTTCGTCCTCCTCCGCCTCGGACTGCGGCGATCCGGCTGGGCCAGTCAGACACTGCTCACCAGCATCGCCCATAACAGCGGCAATCGCATCGCTGGGTTCCGGTTCACCGAGGCATTCGAACGACTGTTCGTCCTCGTCGCGCACGTAGCCCCGCTCGATGCGCAGCACGCCGCCCGGCGCAATGCTGACGAAGGCCCCTGCCCGCGCCATGTCGTCGGGTTCGAAACGCATGGGCCGGGCTTCGAACGCTTCTAGGGCCGTCTCGAGTTCGCCGAAGCGTGCGTCGATATCATCGGGCAACTCGCCGGCGCTCGCATATTCCTCGGTCAGTCGGTCGTATTCGGCCTGCAATGCCTCGCGGGAAGTTTCCTCTTCTGCGGTCAGAGGCGAAGGTTCACCAAACAATTGGCGCAGACCATAGGTATGACCGTAGGGAAAGTCGGGTGCCGTCTCGACCCACTTCCAGCCTTCCGCAGCAACGGCATCCGCTTCCTCGTTCAGCCGCTCGGTCACAAGCATGTCGACGAGCGCGACGTCCTGCAGCCACCCGCCATCGTCACCCTGAAAAAGGTCGCGCATGATCGTGCCGCCGGCTTCAAGATAGGGATCGAGGCCGATGAACTGGACGCGCTTATCCGTTGCACGAACCGATTCCTCGGTCAGCAGGCGCCGGATGGTATGGGGGTCTTTGTCGTAGGTCCGATTTAGCCGTTCATAGGCCTGTTCCTGGCGCTCGTGGTCGCTCGTCACCGTAAAGGCCATGAGTTGATCAAGGCCCAGACCATCCTCGGCATAGACCTCGAGCAAGCGCGGCGACACCGAAGCCAGCTTCAACCGCTGCCGGACGACATTGACCGAAACGAAGAATGCCGCGGCGATTTCCTCTTCGGACTGGCCTTTCTCGCGAAGGGCCAGAAATGCCCGGAATTGGTCGAGAGGATGCAAGGGTGCGCGCTGCACGTTTTCAGCAAGCGAGTCTTCCTCGGCAAGTCCCTCTGCGCGCACGATACACGGAACCGGCGCAGTGCGGGCAAGGCGCTTCTGCTTTACCAGCAGTTCCAGCGCGCGGTAACGGCGCCCGCCGGCCGGAATCTCGAACATGCCGGTCTCGGCACCGGCCTCGTCGGTGACAGGGCGCACGCTCAGGCCCTGAAGCAGGCCGCGACGCACGATATCCTCGGCGAGTTCCTCGATAGAGACGCCGGCCTTGATGCGCCGGACGTTCGACTGGCTCAGCATCAGCTTGTTGAAGGGAATGTCGCTCGACGTCGACAGGGTGATCTTCTTTGCAGCAGTAGCCATGGAAATGTACTCCGCGACGAGCAGCCGGGAGCCTCTCTCTCGGCTTTCCAACCCGTCACGAACGAGGGCACCGCCCTCTGACTCTGAGAGGACGGCGCCAGGCAGCGACGGCTGGGAGCGAGGAACGGGCGCGGCCGGAGGCATCAGGATCGACGCCTCCGGTTGCCCTCCGAAGTCAGGACGCGCGATCGAAGAGCTTCTTGGCCCTGCCCTCGAGGTCGAGCCTTGCATCCTGGTTGGTCTTGCGACGCGCGAGGGCGGTGATGCCCTGGACGAAGTCGAATACGCTCGTGGGCGGATGCCCTTCCTCGGCAAGAACCGTGTCCACGATCCTGGTGGTGTCGCCGCGCGAGAAGCCCCGCTTACGCAGGAAATCGACGCGGTCCTCGTCGCTGCGCGCTACGATCCTTTCGCGAGCCGCCTTGATGCCGTTGATGAATGGCATAGGCGATGAATCGGCAAAGCGCGTCAGGGCCGGCGCCGCCTCATGGGCGAAACGGAACGCGGCATACTTGGAATGGCGGATCGAGACTTCCTGAAAGTCCTCGACGCCCCACAAATTGCGGTTCTGGCACACAGCCCGCAGATAGAAGCTCGCGATGCCGAGTGTCTTGGCGCCCACTTCGGAATTCCAGCAGTAGAAGCCGCGAAAGAACAGGTCCGGGGATCCGTCGGGCAGCTTGCCCGCCTCGATCGGGTTCAAATCGTCGACAAGAAACAGGAAGATGTCGCGGTCCGAGGCGTAAAGCGTGGTCGTATCGCGGGTCACATCGACATGGGGATTATAGATGCCGGTCGACCAGTCGAGCACGCCGGGCACCTTCCAGCGCGTATCGCCAGTGCCGTTGCCGGCGATGCGCTGCACGGCGGATACCAGTTCGTGGTCGAAAATGCGCCCGTTATCCCGACTCTTCGGGACCGTCTCACAGACGCAATGATGATGGGACAGGTTCATGATCGATCGCCTTCCTATTGGAGGTGCGATGTTTTGCCGGGGTGGGCTCGAGCCCACCCCGGCAAAACATCGGCGCCCGGAGACTTCCCATCCCCAAGCTCTTCTTCACCGATCTCTCCTCCCTCCCCTCCACCGTCGTGATCGATGGGCAGGTTCACGGGCTGACGCCTGACGAAATCTCGGCGGCCAGCAGTTGCGGACTTGTGGAGGGGATGCCGTTCATCCTGCACGACGATGGAAGCTATGATCATCAGCTCAATCGGTTCTTCCGTTCCTGTCCCACGCTGGGCGTGCGTTCGCTGAACAGCCTTCGGGCCTATGCGCGCGATATCGTGGTCTGGATGCGGTTCCTGGGCGAACGCCGAAATGGGAAATCCCTCTGGGAGGCAGATCGCGATGACGTCGCCGCCTTCCACCATGCTCGACGGCTATCGGAGCCGCCCTATCGCATCTCGGCCGCGTCGTGGAACCGCGCGGTAGCGGCCCTCGACAAGCTCTATCGCTGGGCACGCGATCAGAATCTGATCGCCAAGCTGCCGTTCACCTATCGCCAGAGTTGGATCCGGTCGGCGCCGGACAGACCGCTTCAGGCCGTAGCCGCCAACTGCGCGCGCGAGCCGGGGGCGCGCAAGGGTGACATGCGCTTCGTCGATCTGGAGCGCTATATGCTGTTCCGGGATGTCGGCCTTCGAGGCCGGCTGCCGGATGGACGTGAGGATCCGCACTGGCGCGGGCGCCATGGTGAGCGCAACGCTCTGTTCGCCGAGCTTCTGATCACGACGGGGCTGAGGTTGCAGGAAGCATCGAGCCTGCTGCTCGGCGACCTTCCGGGCCATAAACTTCTCGACCCGTCGATCCGATCGGTGCCGTATCGGCTTGCCTCGGCCACAGCGAAAGGCGGACGTGGCCGGGATATCCGCCTGCCCGTGCGACTGCTCGCCCAACTGCACGACTATGCGCGCATCGAAAGGGAAAATGCCGTCGGCAAGCGAGCAGGCCGCATCCTACCTTCGAACACACGGCCGATCCTCGCTATGCCGACTGGTCGCAGATCCCTTCGCGTTATCGACGGTGACCGTGATGCCGTCGTCAGTGTCGATCGCCTGTCTCCCGCCGAACGCGCCAGGCTCGTCGATGCAGATACCTTCGCACCCCTGAGCCTGTGGCTCACCGAAACCGGACGATCGATGACGATGCCGGCGTGGGAGGCTGTCTTCATGCGCGCGAGCGCCCGCTGTCAGGCGCTGGGACTGGAGATCGACGTGACCCCGCACATGCTGAGGCACGCCTTTGCTGTCCATATGCTTGCCCTGCTTCTGCGCGAGCAGGTCAGCTGGGTCGCCGGCGGGGGTGCCGGGCAAGCCGGCTCGGTCTATCGGCGCCTGATCGGCGATCCCCTGCTCAAGCTGCAGCGGCTGATGGGACATAGCCGGATCGAAAGCACCTATATCTATCTGGATCATCTCGACGAATGTCAGGCGATCGTCGATGCGGCGGTCGATCAGTGGGGGCTCGATCTCACACCGGATGAGGCGGCGTGAAGCGCGGGCACCATGCTCGCTTCCCGGAAGCTGTGCCAGCGCCGCCCGTGGGCGCAACGGTGCTGGATCCCCGGCGGTTCGCCGTTCGCTGCGATGACGGCAGCCAGGTGCTGGTGGACCTGCGAGACTGGAAACGCCCCAAGCTGGCGGCCGAAATGGCGGTGTTCCTCGAGGAATATATACGCCGGATGGGTCCAAGCCCCATTGCCCGGTCGGTTCGGCGGAAGGTCAAGCAACTGGGGCTGTTCTGGATGTTCCTCGATAGCGATGACCTGTCGGTGAGCCGGCTCGGCGACATCGATACGAAGCTGATCAACGATTACGAACTCTGGCTGGAGCGTAATGGCGGCGGGCGCTTCCGCCAGCGTCACCTTCTCGCAACGCTGATCGGTCTCCTGCGCCTCGCGCCGGAAATGCGCGGCGGCACGCTCTCGCAGGAGACGGTCGCACGCCTGACCTTCATCGGTCACGGCGAAGGCGGGGTCAGCCAGCCTAGAGATGCCTATAGCAGCGGCATCGCAAGCCGGCTCAGAGACGCCGCACGCGTACAGACCGAAGACGCGCGACGCCGGATAGCACTGGGCGATGCGCGACCCGCGCTGCCGGAGCGCATGGAGATCGGCAGTCGAGTCCACCAGCATTATACCGCCGTGATCGACGCGATCGTTCGCTTGGGTCAGGTCGGCACGCGTCGCAGGGACGTCGGACGCTTCGTCCAGCTCGCCCGGTATCGCGGGATCGACAACACGATGGAGGGTCTGCATGCAGGCTTCTATCTGACCCGGCTCGACTTCATCGCGTTCCTCGTGCTGCTGTCTCTTGAGACGGGCATGGAGATGGAATGCCTGCTGCGCCTCAAGGCGGACTGCCTGCGCAATCCCACCAAGGGCTATGTCGAGATCGAATACTACAAGCGTCGCGCGCGTGGATCGGAATGGAAACGCCTGCGTGTGCGAGATGGCGGAAGTGGGACGCCCGGCGGCCTGATCAGGCTAGCGGTCGCATTGACCGAACGGGCGCGAGGGCATCTCGGAACCGATCGGTTATGGGCGATCTGGACCATCACCGGGCTTCGCCTGCC
The DNA here is from genome assembly GCF_017312445.1 of Novosphingobium sp. PY1. NCBI lineage: Bacteria > Pseudomonadati > Pseudomonadota > Alphaproteobacteria > Sphingomonadales > Sphingomonadaceae > Novosphingobium > Novosphingobium sp. PY1. The sequence goes on from NZ_BLTI01000005.1 coordinate 51,071, forward strand.
CAGCGACGATGGTCCCCAAGGCGTCGAGGTCTTTGTCCGTCATCACCAGTTGCTCGATGATGACGGCGCGCCGCTGCACCTGTCGCTGGGGCGCCTTCGCAAGACCAACAAGGCCGAGTGGTATCGCAAGACCGGCGGGCAGCTCGAGCACTTCGCCGTTGGGCACTCGATACCGGTAGCGGCGCGGCACTATGCCGAAATCCCGGCCCTCCGCCCCATCCACGAACGGACCATCGCGGAGGCCATCGGTGATGCGCTGGAAATGGCGCTGAGGCCGACCATCCTGTTGCCCGACGTCGACGCACAGGAGCAGGGTGTCGCCTCAACGCATCGAAGATCGGCCTCCAGCAAGGATCTCTGGCTTGCCCGTTGCGGCAGCTTCTTCAAAAGCCCGTTCGGATCGGCCGGCGAGGCGTGCCCGACGCCCTTCTGGGGCTGCCTTGAATGCGAGAACGCGGTGATCACGGTTCGCAAGCTGCCTGCGCTCGTCGCCTTCCAATCCTTCATGCTCGCGCAGCGGGAAACACTGGACACCGACGAGTGGGCAAGCAAGTTCGGGCGAGCCTGGTGGCGCGTCACCACGCAGATCCTGCCAGCCTTCCCGCCGGCGCTGGTCGAGGCAGCCCGCACCGAGGCTGAAACGGCGGGTCCGGAACTGCTCTATCTGCCCGTGGAGGCACGAATATGAGCGGAAGCAAGCCTGTCCCCGCACCGGGCATCTCCGCGATACGCGCCCATGATGATGTCGTGCTGGCTTCGATGGCGCTCAAGGACGGCACCGACCGTGCCAGACTGTCGCGGTTCCACGACGATATCTGGGATCTTGATCCCGCAATCTTCCACGTCACCGCGCGCAACGCCTTCCGCACCATCGACTTCAGCGGGATCGCCTGCCCTCTCGAGCGTCTGACGGCCAAGGAATATATCTATGCTTGGTTGAACGAGTTGCTCCCCGATCGCGCAGGGCGACTGCGCCCGCTCTCCACCCGCACCGCGCTGGCGACGCTGCGCCGCTTTATGACGTTCGTTCGCGAGCGAAGCGGTCGGTTCGATGCCGCCTATATCAACCAGGAGACGCTCGATGCATATCTCCACGGACTCCAGGCACGAAACCTGCAACCGAGCAGGGTTGCGGAATGTCTGCGCCCCATCGTTCAACTTCGCCGTCTGGCGCCCTTCCTGACCCATGGCGGGCTGCGCTTTGTGCCTTGGCATGGGCGGGCGATCTATACTGTCGCGGGCTGCAATGGTCGGCCGTCGGAGAACCTGACGCCGCGCATACCCGAGCCGGTGATCGGGGCACTCATACGATGGTCGATCAAGTATATCGACGTCTTTGCAGCCGATATCTTCGCGGCCCGCGCGGAACTCGATGCGCTGGAGGCAGCCTATGCGGCGCGACCACGACCTCTGCGCGGCGGCAGCGTAGTGGAAAAAATGACGAGCTGGATCGAGGGCCGCAGAAAGGCAGGCCGGGGCATACCGATATGGAATGCACCGCGGCGCCTGGGAGGCATCTGTCATGCAATCCTCCGGTCTGGGCGCCATGGCGGCGAGGTGATCAACATGCGCCTGATCGCACTCCAAGCCGGGCTTCATCCGACCAATATGGTTCAAAATGAAGAGGCCTATGATCTTCTCACCGCAGCCGTGGGAGAGCTCGGCATCGAACGCGGCGGCATGGATACGCCGATCGCTCAGGATCCTGACAGCGGACGTGCATGGCGCGAGCAGTTCGACGCGTTCGACCTGGTGCGGGAGGAGCGTCATCTGCAGACCGCAGCTTACATCCTGTGCTCCTATCTGACCGGAATGCGGGACGGTGAGATCCAGGCAATGCGTCCAGGCTGCATCAAGCGGCGAAAGAGCGTCGACGGAATGATAGAACGCCTGGCGATAGAAAGCATGATCTACAAGGGACGCGGTGCCCGCGGTGAGGTTGAAGAATGGGTGACGATCGCACCGGTCGAACGAGCTGTTGAGGTTGCCGAGCGCCTTGCCGCGCGTCACCGGGCACCGCACCAGCATGACGGCCTGTGGGTCGTGCTTGACCGGGGCTCAGCCATCGAGCGCACGCTCCCTCATATCGTCAAACAGATCAATCGCTACCGCGAGCACCTCGACCGGCGATATGGCTCCCGCGAAGAACCTGTTGTTCCCCTCGTCGACGGCCGAAACTGGGTCTTTAACACGCGCCAGTTCCGGCGCACGCTGGCCTGGTATATAGCCAACAGGCCGTTCGGCGTGGTCGCTGGGAAGATCCAGTACAAGCACGCCTCGGTCGCCATGTTCGACGGCTATGCCGGGGTCTCGGCATCGGGGTTCCGGCAGGAGGTTGAGCAGGAACGCGCGCTCGGCCAGCTTGATGACATCGTCGCCCAATATGAGGGCCATCGAAGAGGCGAGAAGCTGGGTGGCCCGGTGGCTGTCCGCATCACCGCGGAAATGAGGCGGGTGGCAACCGCCGCCGACCTACCCGGTATAGTGGCCGACGAGAAGCGGGTAAAAGCGATGCTCGCCCATCTCGCACGAACGCTGCATGTGGGCGTGCTCAACGACTGCTTCTTCGATCGCGCGACCGCGCTGTGCTTGCGGAACGCCGACCAAGGTGCGGCGCCGCGGCTCTCGAACTGCGCGCCGGATCGCTGCCCGAACTCCTGCATCACGAGCCGCCATGTTCCGGCATGGCAATCCGCCATCGACGATGCCGATGCACTGCTGAGGAGCAAGCGCCTGTCGGCCGCCCAGCGCACGGCCATCCGAGAGGATCGGGACCGTATGAAGAAGGTGATCGCCCCGTGGGCAAGCCCGTCGCCATGAAACCGGTCAGCGCCGAAACCGAACGCCGGTTACGGGAGGCCCTGGCGCAGCTCGTGGCAGCCGATGAACGGCTGTCGGTCGCCAATCTGGCGCGGCAGGCGGGTGTGAGCCGCGCTACCGCGAACAGGGCGGTTGCGATCCGGTCCGAACTGCGGGAGGCCGAAGCCGGGCGCCAAGGGGCCGCTCCGGTGCCGGTCGACAACGGCGAGCAATCGCGAGCCGCGAGCGAGAATATCCTCGCTCAGCACACCCAGGTGCGGGCTTTGCTACGCGGCGAGGAGTGCAGCCGAAATGCCGACATCGGCAACGTCATCCCCATCCTGCGACGATGATACAACCTCTTGCGTCGGAGGCGTCGGCTGCTGGGCGTGCATCCAGTCCGCGGCCTGCTGCGCCTTGCTGGCTGCCGTGAAGATCGCGCTTGGATCGTTCTTCAGCACCTCGAGCCACGATGCGATATACGCCGCGTGATCGGGGCGTGGATGGTGGGCGATGCCGAGATCCGCGAGCACGAGACCGCTCAGAATCTCCACGCAGCACTCCTCCGCCGCATAGGCCGCGGAACCGAACCGGCCTGACAGATCGCGATCGAGACGGTGCTTGGCGCCCGAGGCGTGACCGTTCTCATGGAGCCAGACACCGTAAAACGAGGCGGCATCGCGGAAACACTCGAACGGGGGCATGCACACAGTGTCCGTCGAGGGACGATAATAGGCCTCCAAACCACCAAAGACGGTCGTGATGTCCAGGTTACGAATGAAGGCTTCAGCCTCGGCATGCCGTGCCGCGTCCGGGAGCATCGTGACGGGCGGCGCCTCATAGCCATCAACCTGAGCCACGTTGAACACGGAAAATGCGCGCGCGAACATCTTGCGATAGCCGTTCTCGTCCTCGTCACTGTCGCCGTCGGCAGCAGAGGACACCTGCTTCCAGAACACCACGGTCGTGGCGTGCTCGCCCTTGCGGACCTGCGCCCCCGCTTCGAGCCATTGGCGGTAGGTGCCCCACAGCCCATCGCTGTAGCCGCCCGCCATCGCCGCTACCCAGAGCGCCACGGTGTTTATGCCGCGATAGCGCTTGGCCGAACTGACGTTGGCCGGGCGCGCGACGCTGGTGCCATGGTGATGCCATGGAGCCCGCCAGTCGCCGGCGCCGTTCTCGATGGCCGCGATTATCTCTGCGGTGACGCGCGTGTAGACGTCAACGCGGTCGCCAATCTGCTTGCGATATGCCATGTTGATCTCCTGGAAAATGGCTGCGAGCGCACGCCGGCATCGCCCGCATCAGGGGCGTGCAAGGGGCTCAGCGATGGGATGGAAGGTCAGTGAACCGTCGGTGAGACAGGTTGACTGTTCAGATAACGACCGTAATCGGGCCCGGTCATGGCCCGCAGTTCGACACGACCATCCTCGGCCTCGAGCGTTTTCACCTGCTCGGCGCGATGTGCGGTCAGGCCATACTGGAGGTTGATACCGGCCAGCGGCGCGGGCAGCTGGCGCAGATAGGCGGCCGGTGCGCCAACCAGACTGGCGAGCTGACCGAACCTCCAGTGCGTGGGCGCAACCGGCCGGTCTGAGCCCGGCAGCATCAGCGATAGGCGCTCTGCATCATCGCGGCTCGCCTCCACCCGGATCTCGGCGCTCTCCAGCGTCCGGGTCCGACTGCGTTCGGCACGGCCGTGGACGGCCTCAAACAGCTGGGACAAGGAAAGGTAGCGTTCGTCATCGGGCCGGGAGAACCACTCCGAGGAGACACGACCGATCCGCTCGCCCCGGGCAAGGTCAACCTTGTAACCACTTGCCTGTTTGCGAGCGCCGTCCAGAACTTCCACCTGTGTCATGGGAAATCTCCATGACGGGCGCCGGGAGCCTCTCTCCCAGCTCAAAACCCGTCACGGCCAATCCCGTCCCTCCTCTAACTCTCTCAATCCGAACGGACGCGAGGCTCCTCGCCAGAGGAGCGCGACATCCCAAACTGATCGAATGAGGACAACCGTTGGCGCCGTGACGACAAGCTATCGATATCGGGCATCCGCATCTTCGATAGACGAACCCTGTGTAACAAGGGCTTTGCGGTACAGGGATTGCGAAGGGCGCCCGCAAATCTGTCAGGCTCGGCCTATGACAGTCTGCTCTCCAAACGCATCTCCAGATCCATACGCTCGTGAAGGACTGCGACGATGAGCGCCGGTTCGGCCTCGCGTGGCAGACAAAAGATAAAGTGGTTTTCGCAGTAAACCATCCGAAGTCCCGGGTGGAGTTCACTCATCTCGTTGAGCGATCCCAGGCCAATCGCAAGGCGAACCATACCTTGTTCGAGCTTGAAAATATAGGAACGAACCTGTGCATTTCCCCATTGCTTGCGGGTCTAGCGGATGATCGAACGCAAGTCGTCTTCGGCTGCCGCCGTCAGAACATAGGGAGCAGTCAATCCCGGCTATCTTCGCCGGGTTCTTCATCCAGTATCGTGCCAACACTTTTGGCTGAAATGCCGCCCGCCAGACCTTGGGCAACGCGCTCATTCAGAAGTGCTTCAAGTTCCTGCCATGCCTGATCGGTACCCGCATTGGCCGGGAAAAGCCGTTCGATCGCATATTGCCTGATTGTCTTGCCTTGCAAGGCTGCCAAGGCCTTCAAGCTCTGGTGCTGTTGTTCAGAAATGTCGATTGTAAGCCGGCTCATGGGAACCTCGCCTGGGACCCTCGCCAATTTTCACGAGCCCACATCAGCACAAATGTGGGTTTGTTGTCATGCCCGTCTACCGAAAGCAAAGTCGCGGCCCGCCATGCACTGAATGGAATGGACTACCCTCTCATTGCAACTTTATTGATAATGACTTGCAAGATCACCAGCAGTTCCCTAATCGCTCGGCCGAAAGGGAGATCATATGTCCGTCAAGTTTCGCCGCGCCCTGCTCGTTTTGCCGATGACCATCGGTTCAGCTCCGGCCCTCGCCCAGACTCCGGTCAACTTCGATGCGAAGGCAGATGCTCCCATTATCGTAACCGCGGCACGCACCGAGTTGCCCGCCAATGCCTTGCCGATGACGATCGATGTTCTCGACAATGCGACGCTTACACAGCAAGTGGCGATCGGCGGTTCCGTTGTCGACGCGGTGTCTGCCCTCACGCCGTCCTTCTCGCCGACCCGCCAGAAGCTGTCAGGAGCGGGGGAAACGCTGCGCGGAAGATCCCCGCTCTATGCCATCAACGGGATTCCACAGACAGCTCCTCTGCGCGACGGGGCACGCGACGGCTTCACCATCGATCCGTTCTTCGTCGACCGGGTCGAGGTGATCTACGGTTCGAACGCGCTCCAGGGCATTGGCGGCACCGGCGGCATCGTCAACCAGGTGACGGTGGGGCCTGCGCAACATGACGGAATTTCCGGTCGCGTCATGGTGCAGGGGAATGCGGACAACGGCTTCAGCAGCGACGGGATCGGCGGCAAGGTCGCGGGCCTGATTGGCTGGCGTGGCGGACGCTTCGATGCGACCGTTGGCGCCGCCTTCCACAAGCGCGGCGTCTACTACGATGGCAAAGGTCGCCGTATCGGCGCTGACCTGACCCAGGGCGAAACGCAGGATAGCCGTTCCTGGTCCGTCTTCGGCCGTTTCGGCTACGCGCTTTCGGATACGGCACGGCTCGACCTGATGCTGAGTCGTTTCGAACTGGAAGGCGAAGGCGACTACGTCCCCGAGAATGGGGACTACACCATCGATCTGCCGACGACATCGGTGCGCGGGTCACCGCCGGGCAAATCGGCGACGAACCGAACGGAAAGCGCGGCACTGACGCTGACCGACAGCGACTTGTGGGGCGGCAGTTTCATGGCCCAGCTGTTCTGGAACCGCTCGCGCGACACATACGGCGGCGAACCGGTCATCGCCGGCGAGCAATTCATCGCCACTTTCCAGGACGCCTCCATCGCGCCCTTCGGCTCGCTGTTCGACCAATCGCAAAACCGCAGCCGCAAGTATGGCGGCAAGCTCTCCTACGAGCGCAAGGTTCCCGGTCTGGAAGCACTGACGGCAACGCTTGGCCTCGATGTGCTGTATGACGCGACCGAACAGCGTCTGATCGCTACCGATCGCAGCTGGGTTCCGCCTACGGATTATCGCAGCCTCGCGCCCTTCGCGCAGTTCAACCTGGCGCTGCTGGGCGACAGGCTGCGCCTTGCCGGCGGCGTGCGCTACGAAGACGTGAAGATCTCCATCGACGACTACACGACGCTGGCCAGCTATGGCGGATTCGATGTTTCGGGAGGCACGCCCAGGTTCAGCGACACGCTGTTCAACGGCGGCGTCATCCTTGAGCCGGTCGCCGGCCTGCGCGCCTATGCCAGCTATGCGGAAGGCTATACCGTCCCCGACGTTGGCCGCATTGCACGCGCCGTCAACTCGGCAGGGGTGGACATCGACGACTATGTGAACATCAGTCCGATCGTCTCGAACAACCGCGAAATCGGCATAGAAGCGAAACGCGGACCGCTCGATGCGAGCGCCGCCTATTTCTGGTCCACCAGCAAGAACGGCTCGCTTCTGGTGCGGACCGGCGGCGTCTTCGAAGTCCAGCGGCAGCGGGTGGAAATCGAGGGGTTGGAGATCAACCTGTCGGCCAAGACACCGCTCCCCGGTCTCCTGCTATCAGCCGGATACGCCCACCTTATCGGCCGCACCGACGGATCAAATGATGGCATCGACACGGTGGACCGGGATCTCGACGGCGCCAACATCTCACCCGACCGCCTGAACCTGGCCGCCAGCTACCGCAGCGGCCCATTCTCAGCGCGGGTCCAGACGCTGCTTTTCCTGTCCCGCAAATTCGAGCGCACACCCGGTAATTTCAGCGACACGTACGCTTTCGATGGCTACGACGTCACGGACGTGAGCCTGCGCTACGAAACCGGCTTCGGCGCCCTGACACTGGCGGCCCAGAACATCTTCGATACGTTCTACATCGACTACTATACCCAGACCGTGCGCCCCACCGACAACGCCCACTTCTTCGCAGGGCGCGGCCGCAACTTCACGTTCGGTTGGGACTATCGCTTCTGACGTGCCGGCGGTCATGAAGTTGCTCGACACCCTGCACCGCTGGACGGGGGGCCTGATCGGCCTCCTGCTGGCACTGCTCGGCCTGACGGGAACGATCCTGCTGCACAAGGATGCGTGGATCACGCTTCCCCATAGCAGCGACCCGCAAGTGCAGGAGACGGCCCTGCTGGCCGAAACGGCGCAGCGCCTCATGACAGGTGCCGCCAACAGGCCGCAATCGATCACTTTCGCGACTGCCGATTTCGGCCTCGATCGCCTCGCTTTCGCCGATGGCGCGGGCGCCTACGTCACACAGACGGGCGATCGGGTAACTACCTGGTCCAGTCAGTGGCAGCGGCCCGAGCTCTGGATCTTCGATTTCCACCATCACCTGTTCGCTGGCGAGCGCGGCGAGTTCGTGATCGGCATTGCCGCCCTGTGCGGGCTGTTCTTCGTGATCAGCGGTCTCATCCTCTGGTGGCGCACACGCAAGACTTTCCGCTTCCGGCTTGTACCGCCACGCCTCACCCGCCCTGCAATCCTGCGACATCACCGCGATCTCGGTGCCGTCTTCGCCCCCTTGCTCGCAGTTTCGCTTGTGACCGGCGCCGTGCTCGTATTCCGTCCGATGGCGGCCGTCCTGTTCGGGCCCGGCGCACCGGAAGAGATCAGCCAGGCCCTTGCCGCGCCGAGCTACCGGCCCGTAGCCATCGCCAGGGATCTCGATTGGGCTGCAATGATAGTAAGCGCACGCCGGCGCTTCCCCGATGCGGAAGTCCGCAGCCTATCGCTGCCCCGCAATGACAGTGGGCTGATCACCCTGCGAATGCGCGGCCAACAGGAATGGCTGCCCAATGGGCGCACGACGGTCTGGTTCGCGGCAGATACGGGCAAACTCGTTGCTGCGCGCGATGCCGCTGACCTGTCCTGGACCGTCGTCGGCTACAACGCGCTCTATCCACTTCATGCAGCCAAAGTCGGAGGGCTGGCCTTTCGCATCGTGGTGACGCTCTCCGGACTGGCCCTCACCATGCTGGGATCGCTCGCTGTCTGGAGCTTCTGGTTCGCAAGGCCCATGCGCAAGGTGATACAGCCGCGGGCACCAGCGGCACGCAGCTCCTGAGCCGAAAGCCATTTCGGGCCAATGTGCGAAGCGCGGGCAAGAACGTCAGCCCTCGAAGTTGGCCGCATGACAAGCCAAGCCAACAATTACGCACCAGCATTGGCGTAGAGTTGACGACCGACACCGCCCATGACGGCCCCAAGTTTCAGTCGAGGTCCCTCGCGTCAGATTGAATGATTAGTTTCTGCTAAAGATAAGTGCAAAGCCAGCGCGTGGATCGAGCGAAACGAGCCGAATTTGAGCTTCGATCGCTCGCCCGGCGGGCGAATGCCTCGGAACACCGACGAACCCCATCGATAGTTACCTAACAGATTTATCTCATGACCCGCTTTACCCCTTGTTGTTGAATGCATTAAGAGCGCCAATCGCGACATACCAGGCCCTTCACCTGTCTCAGTTGGGGACAGGCAGCTCTTTTATCGCTACGTAATTTCACGGAATCCTGCGGTTTCCCGGTAGGGTTGTGGAGCAAACCACAACCACAATGCTCTCCCATCCTTTTTTAAATTACTTCCATAGGTTAGCTAACCTTCGTCACGGGGCCGATTGATTCGCAGTCGGTGAATAACAGGGTCGCAGTTCCCGGGCGCATACACATGGAAGTGCAATTTGAAGGGGTATAACAAGTGAAGAAGCTTTTTCTTGCCACCGCGGCTCTCGCCGTCATCGCGACTCCTGCCTTTGCCGCGGATTCTGACTCGAAGGACTTCCGCATCCGCGCGAACGTGAAGCCGGAATGCAGCATCGAGGATCCCGAGAACGTCAACTTCGGCAACCTCTCGATCAACCGTGCGCCCGGCACTGATGCCCTGACGCTGACCACCGATTACGACAACAATTACCAGAACGTCTGGGCGAGCTGCAACTATGCGGCCGGCATCACCCTGAGCACCGAGAATGGCGGCCTCACCACCGATGAAGTCAACGACGGCCCCGATGCCGCAGACTTCACCGACATCATCTACTACCACGCTTCGCTGCGTCCCTCGGATGGTTCGGCCTTCTCGCCGGTCTTCCTCAACACCGAGAGCACCCCGGGCAAGACCCGCACCCGCACGCAGACCGACGCCTTCCATGACGACGCGATCCTGCGTATCGTGATCCCGTCGGGCGTTAACACCAAGCGCCCCCTCGCTGGCCAGTACAGCGACGTCGCGACCGTTTCGCTCGGCCCCGTCTGAGCATAGCGCACAGGGGGAGGGGCTTAGCCTTCCCCCTGATTTGCCCGGCACCGTCCCTTTGACAAGGTTGATGACTGCGCGGGCTTCAACGGCCTTACGAATAGAACCAGACTTTCCTATGGGGGGCGCCGGGCAGCAAGCCTGGCGAGCGGATCAATGCTTTCCAGAATTCTGACGGCCTTTGTCGCCGCGTTTCTTGTCCTTGTCCCGCTTACTGCAGAAGCAGCGCGGGTATCGCCCATGATCGTCGATCTGGAACCGGCCGGCCGTAACTCGATCGCGCGCGTCGAACTGACAAACGACAGCACGCGCAATATCCCCTATGAAGTGCAGATGATGCGGGGCGATATCAGCCCCGACGGCGAGCTGAGCCTCACCCCGGCGGACGACCAGTTCATGGTCTTTCCCGCGCAGGCCATCGTGGAGAGCCGCTCGCAGCAGGTCTTCCGCATCCAGTACGTCGGCGAGCAGGCAATGGCAGCCTCGCAGATCTACTATATGTCGATCCGACAGGTTCCGGTCGAGATGCCGGATCAGGCGACCCAGGTCCAAGTCGTGATCAATTACAATGTCCTGGTCAACGTGGTGCCCGATGGCACGCAGCCGCTTCCCGTGGTCAGCAGCGTCGCATTGTCAGAGAGAAAGACCGAGGTCGATCCCGATGCGCCCCAGGATTCTCCAGCCAGCAAGCCACGCATTCTCAAGGGCATTGCCGTCGATGTCGGCAATGATGGCAACCGCTTTTTTCTCGCGGGGACTTCCGATTGGCTGATCAGGGCCACCACGACCACCGGCGAACCCTTCGAGAAGAGCTTCACCGGCGAACAGATTTCCAAGATCATCGGCGTGGGCGTCATAGCCCCGGGCAAGCACAGGCGCTTCTTCGTGCCTGTCGACAAGGACCTTGCCAAGGGTTCTGTGTCAGTCGAGCTGAAGCTCTGATCCGATCATGAGGGGCCGCAAAATCGCCCTTGGGCTGCTGGTCAGCAGCTATGCCATGGCGGTGTCCGGGGCCGCACTCGCGCAAGACGGCACAACGAGCGCGAAAGCCACGGAAAGACCACAGGATTCGCGGGCCGCGGACATTCCGGCACCCCGCCCCGCTTCGCGCGCGATGGCCTTTACCGTGCCGTTGGTTTCCGGAACCAAGGTCCTTGGCGACGTCCTAATCGACGTCGCAAAGGATGGCGGGGTCAGCATCGATAGCCAGACTTTGCGCAGCGAGCTCGACAAGCTGCTAAACGATACCGGCCATGTACGGCTCGATGAAGCGATTGCCGGGCGGCCCTATGTCGCAGCGGCCGACCTGAAATCGATGGGCGTCGACCTTGCGTTCGACAGCAGTCGCCTTGAACTTCAGGTCTCCTCGATCGAAGGTTCTATCCGCAGGGTCGAAACATTGGGTGAAGCAGGCGAGAACCGCGCCCGCATCGATCTGCCGGTCATCGCCCCAGCGGGTTTCAGCTCCTACCTCAATCTCGTCTCCAACGTCGACTATCTTTCAGACACCGGGTTCGCCAATCCGGACGTATTTCTGACCGGCGCGACAAGGGTCGCAGGCCTGGTTCTGGAGTACGACGGTGCCTTCACCGACCAGTTTGGCGAAGGTTACAGCTTTTATCGCAGGTCTACTCGTGCAGTGTACGATCAGCCGGACAAGTACCGTCGCTTCTCGGCGGGCGATCTCCGGCTCAACACGATGACGTTGTTGCGCACGCCTTTCCTGGGCGGCATCGCAGTTGAAAAGAGCCGCCAGATCTTCGATCCATTCCTGCCTGCCGCAAGGCTGGGTGGCCGCGAGATTTTCCTCGACAACTCCTCGACCGTCGACGTGATCATCAACGGCCAGAAGTATCAGTCATTCCAGCTCCAGTCCGGAACTTACGACCTCGCCAGCCTGCCGGTCCAGCTCGGCTCGAACGACGTTCAGCTGCAGATCCGCGATTCCTTCGGTCGACAGCAGACGGTCAATCTCGACTATTTCTTCGAACCACTCGACCTTGCGCCCGGCGATGAGGAATATTCCTTTGCACTCGGCATGATCGCCAGCAACCTCACCTTCGAGCCGGACTACGGCAAGGACCCTGCCTTCACCGGCTTCTACCGCAAGGCCCTGTCGCGCACCGTCATCCTCGGCGGCGCTGTGCAAGCTTCCGAGCGCGTACAACTGTTGGGCGGGACCGCCTCGTTCGTGCCGCAGGTCATACCCGGGGCATTCGACATTGAAGCGGCGGTCAGCCGCGGCAACAACGGGACCGGCTATGCCTTGCGCGCCAATTACCGTTATCGCTCGGGCTCAAGCCTGACCCATTCCAGCCAACTTAGCGTCAATGTCGACTTCGAAAGCCGCAATTTCGATACGATCGGCGATATCGTGCCCAACGATTTCAATCTTTTGAACGTCGGCGTGAATTACACCCAGGGCTTCACCGATCGCACTTATGCCAGCATTGGCGTGATCCATACGCGTCGGGGTGGTGGCCTCAGCAACCGCACAACCGTTTTCGGCGATGTGATCCATCGCCTGACGGATCGGATCCGTCTGACGGCAGGCGTCGAGTATGGCGACAGCGAATTCTATTCAAGCAACTTCGGGGTCCGTCTTGCTCTTTCCTTCGCCTTGGGTGGCGGGGTACGCGCCAATGCCGATTATCGCAGCCGGACGGAAACTTTCCGCTCAACGGTATCAAAGGGCAACGACAGCACGGTTGGCTCGATCGGTTACGATCTCGGCTTCACCGATACGCGCGGCGAAACATCCGCGGACGGGAGCTTGGATTACATCGGCAATCGCTTCGACGCACGCGCGTCACTTTTCACGCAAGGGTCCGACATCGGCCATCTCGCAGATCAGCAACGCGCGCGCCTGCAAGTCGGCACATCAATCGCTTATGCGGGCGGAAGCTTCGGCGTTGGTCGCCCGATCGGGGATTCCTTTGCCCTGGTGAAGCCGCATGAGACGCTGAAGGACAATGCCGTGATCACCTCGCGCAGCCTGACTGGGGCAGAATACTATGCGCGTAGTGGCATTCTGGGAGCGGCGTTGCAGGGAGACCTCTCCTCGTACAATGGCCAGGACATCCAGTACGACGTGGACAGCCTGCAACCGGGCTACGACATCGGCGATGGCACGGTGCGGGTCGATCCACCTTATCGCAGCGGCTATCGCATCACCGTTGGCAACGATCACTTCGTCAGCGCGGTAGGCACGCTGGTTTCGAACGGTGAACCGGTCTCGCTGATTTCGGGGACAGTGCGTGCCGACGATCCGGATGAAGACTTTCAGCCATCGCCTTTCTTTACCAATTCGGCCGGTCGCTTCGGGCTGATCGGGCTCGCACCGGGTAAGTCATATACGGTGACATTGAACGGCAAGCAGGGTCCATTCGTGATCAACGTGCCGAAAGACAATTCGGGGCTCTACCGTCTCGATACGGTAGATCTGCGCCAGGCAGGCGAATAGGAGACAGGCATGCGCATTCTATCATCCCTCCTCGCTATCGGAACGGCCATCGGCTTGAGCGCTGCGACAGCCACACCGGCCCTGGCCGGTCAGGGACAAGGCCAGGGGCAAACCTGTTCGCCGGAATTCGTGCAGTCCTCGCAGAGCGTTACGGTCACGGGCCTCGAGATCGGCACTAACGCGCCGACTTCCGAAAATTTTCAGGTTCGCCTTCGCAATGATGGGAACGGGCAGTGCGGCGCGGCCTTGCGTGTCGCCCGATTGAGCACCTCGCCCTCGTCGGACCTCGCCTTCATTCTGCGCTCGGGCGGTTCGGTCTTCGACATTCTGCCTACGGAAACCAGCCCAGGCACGACCAGCAGCGACGTATATGTACCCGGCATTTCCGGCGGCACAAACGGGCGGGCCCTGCCCTTCGTGCTGACAGTCCCCGGAGAATGGGGCATGGCCGCCGGCACCCGCCAGGAGCAATTACTGCTCTCGTTGATCGGTACGGACGGAACCGTCTTCGATACCATGATCCTCAACATCGTGATCGACGTGCCGCCTTCGGTTGAACTGCGCATTGTTGGCGTTACCGGCAACAATGAGATCGCGGGGATCAATCTGGGTACACTCGATCCCCAGGCGGTGAACGTGTCCGACCCCTTCGGTGTTCGGATCTGGAGTACATCGCCCTATTCGGTGACTTTCCAGTCAGACCACATGGGCAAGCTGGCGCATGATAGTCTTGGCGATGCCATTCCATACAAGCTGCGCATGGACGGTAGCCTCGTCGATGTGAAAGGCGGCCAGGCTGTCCATTTCGGTACGCGTACGGATTCGCTGGGCGACCTGCATCCGCTCGAAGTGACTGTCGAGCCATTCACGGCGCGAGCGGGCGATTACTCCGACAGGGTTCTGGTAACAGTGACGGCCAGCTAGGCCGCGCAGGTCAAATGGCTGTAAGCCCGAATTCGAGCGCGATTGGAGCGCGCAGGTTCGTGGCTTCGATAGAAACCGGCACATAACCGAAACGGGCACCGGACCGGAATGCTACCGGAGACATGCCCGTGAGATCGAGAGTGCTGCGGCTTCCGCCGTAGTCTACCGATATGCTTTCATCTTGTGCCAGCATACGATGGCTTGCAAAGACCTGGAAGCCGCGGTTCGAATTGCAGAATTCCTGCACTTGCCCAACGAAGTGCTGCCCGCTGGCATCGAGTTCGAAAGGCTGGGCATCGAGGTCGCAGACTACCGGAACATTGAGCGAGATCCTGAACCCGCCCGATGCGCTTTCGCCTGCGATTGCAGGGGTTGCGAAGATCGCAGATGCGGCCAGCACAGTGCCACAAACGCGCGCCGGGATGTTCTCTCGCCAAGCCATGGAAACGGCTTAGGCTCAATATCTTAAGAATCAGTCAAATGGCTGCGCGATCGGCAAGTAAGCCCAGAGAATCCTGCGCCGACCTGCCAAAGTTAGCCACCGCCGGTAGCCAATCTGTACAATGCGCCATATCTGCAAGCCATCGATAAAAATGACCAGCGCTTTGTTCGGACGACCACGCGAACTGGCGAGCTACGGCCGTGTCGCGCTGAGAACTGGATGGGCGAGAAAAGCGCAAGGTCAGTTCTCAAACCCAGGAGGAAGCTAAAGCCTCAAAAGTTCGGAGGCTCGGCAGCGGATCGAGTGCTACAATATTGCGCGACTGCACGATGGGATTCTCGCTGTGCAGCCGGTATTTGTACCGGCTACGTAATGGCTGTCCAAGAAAGGAACATCAATCGTGACGCCACGTGCCGCCATCCAACAGATTGCACGCATGGTTCGGGATGATATCCGCTCGGGCGAACTGTCGCCCGGGGCCCACAGCGTCGGAGAGATGCTGGCAGCTCAACCCGAAGCCTTAATCCTGATCGTCAACCTCACCGCTGCCGAAGGGCGCAAGAAGCGGCCTGACGCCACGATGCATCAGGCATATTCGTTCATGCTTGGTCAGGCTCTTGAGCAGCTACGGCAGCGCAGCGAAGCCGGCAACGGCCATGCGGGCATGGCCATGGAGAATGTCAGGGCCGCGATCGCTCAGCAGATGCGTGCCGGCAAGCTCGTGCCGACAGCAGCGGTGGCGCTTGTCTCGGCGTTTTCACGGGCTGGGATCGACGTGGGGGAAGACATACGCAGCGCAATGGATCACGCAATGATCCAGACCGGAGCCGACCAACAGAATCTCCCGACGGCAGATATCGACGAAATGTTGAAGGACTTGGTGACAGCCTGTGAGGGCGACCCTTTCCTGATCCACAGCCAGTTCGCCGAGTTGACGGCCGCCATGCCTGCCGAGCTGCAACTCAGTCTGTTGGAAGGTTTCGTCCTCGCTGACGATTCCAGTCTGCGCGAGGCCGCTATCGGTTGGCTTCTTGCAGAACCCGCGATCACCTTGCCGTTAGCCTCCATGATGAAAGAGACCGCGAAACGAGGGCTCATACCGGCATCGTCGGTTACCAACCTCATGCTGATCCGAAACTGGGTCCCAGAAGATCGGCGCCGTGCAATCGACGCGATCATTAGAGCCGCACGAGCTGTCGACTCGGTGCCGGAGAAGCGCCCCGCAATTCAGGTCAGGGAACTTCTGCTATCCGAGCGCGATGGGGCGGGAGCCCAAAGCATATTCGCATCGATCAAGCAGGGCAGGAAGAACGCGCTGGTTTCGATTTTGGTCAAGCAGGGTCATGGTGTGCGGGACGCTTGGGTAGTGCACTCGCTGAGCAGGCCTGAGATCGAAGACATGCTTGACCATATTGCATCCGAGATGTCGGTCCATGAAGCGACGGCTGAGGATACGGCCATGATCCTGAGCAGCGCAATGGCAGACGGTCCGGCTAACTCGCCGACCCCATTTGGCCTCGTTCAGGCGATCACGCTTATGGGGCTCTCCGATGTCGCGCCCACTTTTCTATCGGTGGAAGATCTCATTGCCTCGATGCTCGCGGAGGCCGACGCTGCGGAAACCGATGCCAAGGCGGTGAAGAGGGCAGTGCGCGCTTCAGGCCGGTGGCTGGCGACCAACCCTCAGATCGATTCCTGGTTTGAGAATGGCGACGATGTCGCCGCAGCGATCAAAGGCAAGCGCAAGATCGAAGACCGGATCGCCGCAATTATCGAGAAGGTGCTGGAACCGAAGCGGGCCTATTGGGCCAGCGTCATCGCTTGGAGTGCATTTGCACAGCGAGGTGACGGCAACGGCTCGGACTGGATCGAAATGGCGCTCGTCGCTCGTGAGATGGCTTCGGAACGACCTCTGAGCGAGATTCCACTAGCGCGCTTCATTGCCGTACAAACGACGGAGGCGGCCCGAACAGGCCAACGGCTTGTTCCGATGTCGTGACGGTCAAGCAGCCAATTTGGCAAATTTTGCCATGGGTGGAAGAAGCGGCCTATGGCGACGATGAACATTTCGCTTCCCGACGCGCTCAAGGCTTTTGTCGATCAACAGGTCCAAAGCCGCGGCTTTGGCACGGGCAGCGAATATGTGCGCGGTAGGCGTGTCCGAAGCCCAGGAAATAGAGCAGCGGATCGCTGCCGAAGAAGCGGGAACCATGCTATTTAACATTGAAGTTGATATTTAACACCGCTGATGTTAGATAAACGGTGCGATGTTAGATGAATTTCCTGACCTGCGATTACGCGCGCTGGCGAACGCATCGGAAACTTATGCGCGCGAAGCTTTCGGTGCGCACCTCCATCTCGATCCCATTAAGCCGCTCGGGCTCCCGCACTTCTTGTATGATCGCTATGCCTTGTGGCGCGGGGAACTGCTCGACAGTCCGACCGTGTTCATCGTTCCGCAAAGCGGCGGAATAGGCGGTGTTGACGAGTTCCTGAAGCATCGGGACCAGATGCGACGCCATATCGATGCCCGCCTGTTCGTGCTGTTGCTCGAAGCTGTACCGGCGGCATTGCGTCGGCGCCTCGTGGAGAAGCGCGTCGCGTTCATCTCGCCGGGCGCACAATTCTATGTGCCCGAAGCGTTTGTCGACCTGCGCGAAACCTATTCCAGCGAACCGGGACCGTCGTCCGAGCGGGTGTCTCCCACCACTCAGGTCGTAATTCTGGCCGCCCTGCTTGGGCACGATGTGAACGATGCCAGCCTGACCCAGCTCTCCGAGCGCTACCAAGTCGCGATCATGAGCATGAGCCGGGCGTTCGATGAACTGGAAGCGCTCGAACTGGCGCGGCCGCACCGCGTCGGCCGCCAACGTCGCCTCAGTCTTCGCTTTGGTGGCGGCGACCTTTGGCGCGCGGTCGAGGGGCGCTTGCAATCGCCGGTGCGCAAGACTCGTTATGTCACGGGCGATCTGCCCCTGAACGAGGCGGTGTTGGCGGGCGAAAGCGCCCTTGCCCGATATACGATGCTCAACGAACCGCGAATTGAATGCAGGGCGGCGCCGGCCGCCGCATGGAAGCGGATGGCGCGGCATCACGGATTGGAACCTGCCTGGGCCTATGACGAACACCGGATCGAGGTCCAGACATGGGCCTATGATCCTAAAGTCCTCAGCGACAATGAGGTTGCCGACCGACTTTCGCTCTATCTGAGCGCACGGCATGACGCCGACGAACGAGTCGCGCAGGCAGCCGATCACCTTTTGGAGCCCTTTGGATGGTAGCTGGCGTCGACCGCTTTCGCGCGCACTTTTCCGGCCATGAGCACCAATATGTGCTGATCGGCGGAGCCGCATGCGAGCTGATCATGGAGGAGGCCGGTCTCGATTTCCGCGCTACCAAGGATCTCGATATTGTCCTCATCGTCGAGGCGCTCGACCCGGCATTCTCCGAGACGTTCATGGCCTTTGTCGAGGCGGGCGGATACGAGATCCGGCAGCGGAGCGAAGGCGAACGGATTCTCTACCGGTTCGCCAAACCGTCAACCGAGGGCTACCCGGCGATGTTGGAGCTGTTCTCCAATGCGCCGGAAGGATTTGAGCTGGCGCCCGGTAGCCAGCTCACGCCGATCCCGATCGCCGAGGAAGCTGCGAGCCTGTCGGCCATCCTGCTCGACGCCGACTATTATGCGTTTCTCAAGACGATGGGGCGGTCGCTGGACGGCGTGCCGGTTCTCGACGAAGCCGGCCTTATTCCCTTCAAGGCGCGTGCCTGGGTTGATCTCAGCCGCCGTCGTGCGGAGGGCGAGAAAGTCGACGACAGAGACGTGAAGAAGCACCGCAACGATGTGGCGCGTCTGTTGCAGCTCCTGAGCGCGGAGGCGGCGTATGACCTGTCCGAAACGATCAAGGCCGATATGCAAGCGTTCATCGACGCTCTTGGCGAACAGGACGATTTCACGCCGAAGCAGTTTGGCGTCGCGATGACAAGAGAGGTCGTGATCGATCGACTGCGCCACGCCTATAATCTCTGAATTACAGGGTCATAACAGCGCCCGGGCCGACTGCGGTGATTATCAGGAGGCCGCGCGGCAAGTCCTGGGGCTGCGCGCGCTGAGTGAGCACGCTCGCCGCAAGCTGAAGGCGCATCTGCGCAGGATCGTGCCTACCCACCGCCGGGACCAATCCGTGCAAAGCCCAATATCGGTACGCCAATGATGAAAACGACCATCGTTTTGTCCGTCTGCCCATGCGGACTGACGACTTGCGGCCTTGCCCCGCTACACATTGGGATCGCGAGAAATGCGCGGGATCGGTTCATAAGCCCACGAGAAGACCAGGCTGCGGATCGAGTGCTATAATAGCCCACGATGGCACTATGGGTTGTCACGGCGCTACGGCTAGTTGCACCGACCACGCAGGATTGGGCGCTTCCAGAGCGTCAGATATCGCAAGCTGAGTCTGCTAAGGCTACTATTTGCGATCTGACTTACGCACGCTTCGGCGTTAACCCATGTCTCGCGACTTGACGACGATGGTATCGCACGAGCTGTCGCCATCCAATCACCACGCCCGAAATCGACATAACTACGCCAAGCGCTGAAAACAGCCACATCAGCGGATCACGCACAATGCGATTCGCGAGAAGAAGCGGCAAGTCGAAGCTATGCAACGCATTGAACAACCAGCGATAGTTGCGCCCGTTTGCGTTCTGCAAAGCCAGCAGCGCGCCGCTGCGTGGTTCGATGGTAGCCCATGTCCGATCAGGATCGCCGAAGATGACGCGGATCACCGGCAGGGGCCGTTCCCGGCCGTGCGCATACCAGTATAGGTCCGGCTCAGTGAGGACCATGACCCGTCGAACGGGCAGGTCGGGCACGATCCGCCGAGCATTGGTTATTAGCTCTGCTTGTGTGAAGCGCAGCGCGTCACCGTTGGGGGTAGCGATTATTGGGCGCCCCTCGCGCGCCACGAGGCTGACGACCGGGCGCCCACCGACCCAGGCGAACCGCGCTTCGCGCGCCTGCGGTCCGCGCACGGCAAGCCCGGCGGCATCCAGTGCGGGAAAGTCCGCTCCATCGTGCGCCGCATAGAGGGCGGCGCTGCCGACAGGACCGTCCCGCGCGAACCAGTCGAATGGATTGACCGAGAGCCAGCCACTGAACATCCAGGTCACTGCGCAGAGCCCTCCGATCAGCCCGCTCAGGTGATGCCACTTCATCCAGCCACGATAGGGCGTGATGGCGCGGCTCCGGTAGCGCCGCCGCAGACGCAGCCGCAGGATGCCGATCCACAGGCCGGTGACACCCACGACCACCGCCGGGCCGGAGGTCCATAGCACAACCTGTCGCCAGAAAGAGCCGTTGCGCCTGACCGCGGTGAGATAGAGCCAGTGCGGCACCGACCCCACCCAGTTCCATGCCCTCTCGCGCGCATCGCTGTTCTGGACCGGCTCCGCCGTCGTGGAGGAAATGTAAACCTGCGTGCCGCGCCCGTCTGCCAGCGAGACCTTCCAGAGCGGCCGCGCCCAGTTGAACCCTTGTGCGACCGTCCACTGGTCGTCATGGCTTCGCTCGACATCGCTGACCGGCGTCCCGCCTGCGAAGCGTCGCGCGACCGTGATCGCGGCAGCGGCATCGGAAGCAGAGAGGCGCCGGCCATCGACAGCCGAGATTGCAGTGCGCCGATTCTCGCCGCGAATGCGCCAGGCTGGCTCTCCCGCCGCCATGTCGAGGCGCAGCTCGGAGGGAAAGCTGTGCTCCCCTGCCCGGCGCAGGGCTTCGGTCGGACCGACCCTGACCCGGCTCCAGTCGATCGGGGCCATTCCTGCCAGTCGTTCCGCGTCGGTCAGCGACGGATAGGGCACGTACATCATGACCAGGCCCGACAGGAACCACAGCAGGAACAGCAGGCAGGCAGCGATGCCCAACCAGCGATGGAGCAAGTAAAGCCACCGCAGGCCAGCCTTCACCAGAGCCGGGCGCGTCATGGCGACTAAAGGCTCATGTCGAGGCGAACGTCGAAGCGCCGGGGCGCTGCGAGCAGCCATTGCGACGAATTGCTGCCGATCGAGTACACCTTATCGAAGGCATTGCTCACCCGTCCGTCGATTGCCAGCGTGTCGCTGATTGTCCATCGCAGGCCGAGATCGACCACTTCGTAGCCGGGCACGCGCAGGGTATTCGCGTTGTCGGTCCAGCGCGGCGCGACGAAGCGGGCCGAGACGCGGGCCTGCAGGGGTTCGGCGACGCGCCAGTTGGCGGAGATGTTGGCGGTCTTCGTCGGTATCCCCGGCGGCGTGTTTCCGGCCCGGTCGATGACGACCCCATTCACGATTTCGCCGAAATCCTTGAACCGCGCCTTCAGGACGGTTCCATTGGCCTCGATCCCGAATGCATCGGTCAGCTGCAGCGCCAGCGTCGCTTCGACGCCTTGCGACGTGCGCTTGCCGACCTGCTGGGTAATCAGGCGGTTTTCCGGATCGGGAGTGAGCAGGCGCCGCTTCTCGATATCGAAAAGCGCGATCGAGGCCGAGCCACGTCCCTCGAGAAGACGCTGCTTTACGCCCACCTCGAACTGCCTCGCGGGTGAGAGCCCGAAGTCTTTCTGCACATTGGACGTGGTGACGAGCGTGCTGATCGGGTCGGTGCCCACCGTGAAGGAGCCATAGAGCGCGGTATCGACCGTCGGATTCAGCACTACGCCGAAACGGCCCGAGGTACTGTGGTAGTTGCGCCGAAAGCCGTTCACCGGAATCCGTGCGTCGATACGCTGCAGGTCGTACCAGTCCTGCCGGAAACCGCCCACCAGCGATACAGATCCGTTCAGCTTGAGCTGGTCTTCCATGAACACCGAGTGCTGCGTGGTCAAGGTGCGGAAGCCCAGGGTCGTGGGCACCGTGGTGATAAAGCCGCCGGGCTCAAAGTCGAATGGATCGACGATGGAACTGCCGCCGTAAGGCGAGTTGTTGAGATGGCGGAATTTGACGCGGTTAAGATCGAAGCCGACCAGCAGGGTGTTCTCAACGCCGCCGCCCAGCGGCGTGCGGACAGTGAGATCCCCGCGATCGCCGATCTGATCCTGTCGGTGCATGATGTTGAGGTAGTCACCGCGCGTCACCAGCCCGGTAGCGGCGGAGAAA
This sequence comes from Novosphingobium sp. PY1, assembly GCF_017312445.1. Classification (NCBI taxonomy): domain Bacteria; kingdom Pseudomonadati; phylum Pseudomonadota; class Alphaproteobacteria; order Sphingomonadales; family Sphingomonadaceae; genus Novosphingobium; species Novosphingobium sp. PY1. The sequence continues at coordinate 73,195 of NZ_BLTI01000005.1, forward strand.
CGATAGCTCTCGGCATTGAGCCAGTCGCGGTTCGAACTGAGGTAGTAGACCGAGTTGCGCAGCGAAATCGCGTCCGACGCATGCCACTCGGCCGTCAGGCGCGTCCAGCTGTCACGGAAATGGTCTTTGCTGCCCGCGATGTTGAAATTGATGAAACGAAAGCGCTTGTCGAACTTGCCCTCGTTCAGCGGCGCGCCGAAATAGGGCAGAATATCGACGTCGCCATAGTCGGAGGCCAGCGTGAAGCTTAGCGTCGGGCTGGCATCCCAGCGCAGTGCACCGGAAATGGCGAGGTTGCGGTTGTCGCTATTGCGAGCGAGCCAGCCATCGGAACGAGTGGAACTGGCGGCCAGACGATAGGACAGCCCCCCGCCGATCGGGCCGGCCGCATCGCCGGCGATTTGTATCGCATTGTCCGAACCATAGGCCACGCGCGCACGCGCCACGGTGCGGTCGGTCACCGGTTTTTTCATGATGACATTGATCGCTCCCCCGATCGCGCCTTCGCCCGAAATGACCGAACTCGGCCCGCGCAGCACGTCGATGCGATCGACCGTCCAAGGATCTACCGGGAAAGTCAGCGTACCTGAGGCCACGAAGAGGCGCGTGCCGTCCACCAGCAGTTGCACCGAGCCCTGCCCTGAGAACCCGCGCGCCGCCATTGCCGTGTTACCGTTGCCCGGTGTGCCCTGAAAAGTCAGACCGGTGGCACGGCTGACCGCCTCCTGGATGGACAGATCGCCCCGCGCCCGAATCGCGTCGCCGCCGAGCACTTCGACGCTGGCCGGTGTCTCAAACACCGTCAGGCCCAGTCGGCTGCCGCTGCTTCTGGTATCGAGGCTGGTCTCCGCCCGCAGCCCTGTCACCAGGATGGTGTTTGCAGGATCGGCCTCGTCGGCGAGCGCGGTCGAAGAAAGCACGGGGAAGGAAAATACGGCAATACCGCGCGCTGCGCACAGCACAAACTTGGAAGTCGTCATGTAAAAACTTAACCCTGTCCGGCGTCATCGACGTCTGGCGAGGGCGTCCGCGCGAACGGTCGACCCGCGCAACGACACGACGCCCCGGGCGCCGCCGCTTGGGTCGATGCGGCCCTCGCCGCACATGCGTCGCTCAGACGGATTTCACCGTGCCTCGGCCATCCCCTGGACCAGGGCAAGAGCGACCGGACGCTGGCAGGTCTCCTGGCTTGCGGGTCATCGCACGATGCACGGCCTTCCCAGGCCCCGCAGAAATTTGCGTCCGGCCCAGTGGCTGCGGCAGAGCCGGTTGGCCCGCCGCGAATGTGCATCGCACTCGCCGCTTACAGTTGCAGGGACAGCCTCGGATTCGAGGGGCAGGCCCCTCTCACCGCGTTCCCTTTTAAGCTCCCTTTCGGGGGCACCAACGCGATCATTGCCTCCCTGAATTTGAGAGGCAGGAGCGCTCTATTCGAGGCAATCAACATTGGCAAGAGGAACTAAAGCCCTGTTCTCGCGCGGCAAAAAATGGAGGAATGGCAGTCTCCTACCCCTTGTCGGTCGATCAGGCGCCGAATTTCTCACGCCATCAACCGATCGACCAGGATTCACATTTGTGTACTTAACCCGGGCTACTTCGGGCGCCACGGTCAGGGATTTTGGACTCTATCTACGGGCAAATAACCAGTGCGGCGTCCCCCGGCAGAATCCTTCTCCAGCCCGCCACTTTGCGTCGTTTCCAGCATGTCATACTAAGCCTTCCGCTCGGCACGGATCTGAGCTGACATGCGACAGAAGCGTTGTACTGTGCCTTCCGCACGTGCCAACGCAAGATCAGCGATTGCACGCGCAATGCGCCCGTTCCCATCATCGAATGGATAGATTGTTACGAACCACAAGTGCGCAACCCCGGCCTTCAGGACCGGGTCGAGCATCGCCGTCCCGAACCACGCGAGGAAACGGGACATTTCCCGATCCAGTAGGTTTGACGCTGGAGCTTGGCAGTAAGCCCGCTCACGGCCATTCGGCCCGAAGAAGACCTGCATGGGACCACCTTCATTATCCCGCCAAGCACCCACCGTAATCTGGGTTCATCCCGCTTCGCCCCGTCGGGAATAAGGTCGCATGCCAGTCGAAAAGGCACTCAGCTGTCAGAGGTCGACCGTAATTCTGAGTCGCATCCAGCATCATTTCCACGACGCCTTCGACATCGCGATCGGCTTCGACCAATCCACTGATCTCCATCCCGAGGCGGCGAGCAACGGATGAGCGCACTTGCTCCCTATCCAGCACCTCCCCTTCAATCTCGCTGGATTTCAGGACCTTCTCGGTCAGCGCCTGGAGCACCGCTTCTTCGCGCAAAGAAAGTAGCAATGCTTCCATGTGCCCGATCAATCTCCCTTGCCTGTGGCGGACTGATTCTTTCGGGTCTTTTCAAATGTTTCGATACTTCGCAGACTCAGCGCCGAACGATGCGGACGTGGTGCCGTGGTGGCGTCCTAATGACATTCGAACGAGACGATCCCGAAGTTGATGACCGTTCGAGGATTACCTACGAAGCGCATGAAGACATCAGTTCGTTAAGAACGACCCTGCGGCACACAATCGGGGGTAGCGCCAAGTTAAAGTGCTGCATCGCGCCCCTTGAAGCCCGTCTACCCCGCAAGCATAGTATGCCATCGGATGATGGCCCGAATCTCGCAGCCGCAGTATCGCTATCGAAGACCCACCAGCCTTACACGACAGAGCACCCGTGAATGGCCTGGAGACGTCGCTCTGCCCGCGGCGGAACAGACCTGGCGATGATTGTGTAAGGACGGTCAAAGGGCCGCTCCTGCTCCCGTAGGAGCGGCCCTTTTTAGTGAATTGCTCTCCATTTCAAAACTCGCTTATGCTCGTCCGACCAGGTGAAATTCGCACATGCGAAGGTCTGTGAACAAAGCTTAATCTCGGCGTCTTGGCGAACCGGTTAACATGTCAGCTTTGAAGCAGGAGGTTCGAAATGGACCGTCGTATCGGATCAATAATCCGCGGCATCATCAGCTCGCCCAGGCTCAATCCAGCGGCGGCGCGCGATCGGATCTGGAGTCTGGTGAACGGCACCCTCGACGAAGAGAGCATGGTTGCCTTGTTGCATGCCTATGACGTGATCATGGGGATCGCGATCAATCATCTCGAACGAATGGGCGAAGATGTTCACGCCCTGCGCAATCTGCTATCTGCGGACCGCCAAAGCTTCGCGTTGTTCGAGGCGATGCGCAACAGGAATGGTATAGAGCCGCGCACATTGTGTCGGATCGTCGACCGCGAAGAGCAGGCTGGACGAATGAACAGATCCGAGGCTTTGCTGACGTTGGATGCGGCGGCCCGGTATCTGTCGCCGCGGCAAAGAGCGCCAGGCCGCACATCAAGGAACATTCGCTCGTCTGCAGGGTGACGCAGAAGCGGCCCGGGCAAAGTCAAAGCACGTGGAGCCGCTCTACGTTCCCCGTGGGCGGTACCATGTCGACCAGTCGGTCATGCTCGGCAAGGATACGTTCGATTTCCTGGCGCTTGTCAAAGACGAGCTTGGCAACGCCGGCAGTCATCCCGCCTTCGTCACCGACGCGGCCGAGCACCGCAGCAAGGTCCTTGAGGGTCGCCTCTTCGAGACCGGCGTGGAGACCACCTTTTGAATCACGAAATGCAACGCACTGACTGGCCATATTCGCCTCCAGTAGCTGGATCACAGCAACGCTAGTGCGGGGCGGATTGTTGCCGGAAAGGCGGTCCCCGCGTCCGCGAACATGCGCCGATCTTCACCGCCCGACAATCGGAAAGGTGAGCTTCCGGCCGGCACAGGGCACATTTGCCACCGTCTTGGTGGCTTCTGACGTCGCGCACTTTGAAGCTCGATTCGCTTCCGCTCAGTTCGAACGCCATGCTATGAAGGCCGGGCTTCGATGACGGAGGTTCGCATGCGGATTCGCCTTGCTCTTGTTGCACTCTCGATCTTTGTCGCCTCGCCGGTCCTGGCCCAATCTACTCTCACTCCGAAAGATCGCGCTGCCGCGTTTCGTGCGGCCGGTTTCAAGTTCGCGGCCGGTAAGTGGTCAGCCTGCGGCGATCCGGGAACGCCCAGCTACTCGCCGGGGCAAATTGTGTCCGTCCGCGACCTTAATGGAGATGGCCGCCCCGAAGCCGTGATCACCGAGGGCGGCACTTATTGCTTCGGCATGACGGGCACCGGTTACACAATCGTGAGCAAACAGGCCGACGGTACCTGGAAGAACATAACCGGCGGCACCGGCATTCCGAATTTCCTGGCAACGAAGGGTGTCGGGGGCTGGCCTGATATCGAGATCGATGGTCCGGGTTTCTGCTTCCCGGTCGAGCGCTGGAACGGCAAGGCCTACGTGCTCAATCGGCATCAATACGATGGCAAGGCATGTCGACCGCAGATGTAGGTTTGCGGTTGATCGCCGGATAAAGAAGACCCGGCACAATGGCCGGGTCTTCCCGGGTCTGGTCGAGTCAGCCCGGGAACGGGGGCTCCGAAGAATGCCACCGGGAAGACTCGCATCGGCGTATGCAACAGGCTGAAGGACTTTGCTACTTGCGCAAGACCAACCAGACCGAGAATCCGATCAACGCGAACAGGCCGATCAGGAACAGCATTGCCATGACCTCGACGGTGCGCTCAAGCGCGCGCCGGGTCAACGCGGTTTAATGTCGGGAGAGTCGAGAACAGTGGGCGCCGGGGAGTGAAGCGGTCGGCGCTTAATTCAGCCATGGAAGTGGCCCACGATCCGTTCATAACCCGCATCGATCCTGTTCCACAGATCTTCAAAAGCCTACCCACCGCCGAGGCCAATCTAGACAAAGCCCAATATCGGTACGCCGGGGGTGAAAATGGCCATCATTTTGTCCGGCTGCCCATGTCGACTGGCGACTCTGGGCTGTGTCGCGCTACAAATTAGGTGAGCGCGACATGTGCAAGATCATCAAACCCTGGAGAAGGCTGAGGGCCATGCCCTGAGCATAGACTGATGTCTGGATATGGCCGTTTGCTGTCGATTTCAGTGATGCATAGCTTTGCTTCCCGCGGCGGCGAACACAGCCCGAAACGTGACGATTAGCTCCGTCCGGCCAAAAAAATCGCGGCCGATGTCACATCCCGGGGTGCAGCGTCGTCAAGGCTTGCATCACTATCACAGGAGCAAGTCATGTCGCAGCGTCTGGACCACCTTAGGCAGCATCCCGAACTCACCGCCAAGCTCACGGAGCTCACTCTGGCGGTAAAGAAGGGGGCTGTAGAAAGAGACATTCTCTCCCTCGCCGAAATTCGCGCCTCGCAGCTCAATGGCTGCGCGTTCTGCGTAGACATGCACATCAAGGAAGCGACTCTTCATGGGGAGCGCCCGCTGCGGCTACATCATGTCGCAATCTGGCGGGAATCGACCTTGTTCACCGATCGGGAACGCGCGGCGCTGGAGTGGACTGAAGCCGTGACGCGCCTTTCGCCGCAAGGCGTGCCGGACGCTGTCTATGCACAAGCGCGGGAGCACTTCTCGGAGCGGGAACTGGTCGACCTCACCTACATGATCATGGTCATCAACGCCTGGAACCGCGCCTCCATCGCCTTTCGCTCCGTTCCCGGATCGGCGGACAAGGCCTTCGGCCTCGACCGCGCCGGTCTCGCCTGAAGGCAGGAGCAAACTAATGGCTTCCATTCTTTCCATCCTTGCCAGTCCTTACGGCGCTGCTTCGCGCGGCGCAAAACTGGCGGCGCGCGCGGCCGCCAACCTCAGGGCGGGCGATCCGTCATTGGCGATTGTGGAGCGCGATCTGTCCGCGCTTCCGCGTGCCGTGATTTCGCCGGCTTACTCCGATGCGGTGCTGGCGCGGCAGCCGGATGATCACTCAGCCTTCGAGCTATCCGAAGCGCTCATCCGTGAAGTGGAGGATGCGGCCTTCATCACCATCGCCGCCCCCATGCACAATTATACGGTTCCAGCCTGCCTCAAGCTATGGATCGATCTGGTCCTTCGCCATGGCCGCAGCTTCGCGACCGTAGGAGGCGTGAAGTCCGGGCTGCTGGGAAACAGGCCGGTGCTGGTGGTCGTGACTGCCGGCGGCCCGATCACCGGCCGGCATGGAGGGCAACCCGACCATATGACCGGCTATCTCACCGACGTGCTTTCCACGCTAGGCATGACCGATGTGCGCTTCATCTACCTTGATGGCCTCGTGAACCCGGTTCAAGCTGGCCAGGCGCTGCTGGAGGGAGCCGAGGCAATGCTCCAGGATCAGGTGTTTGGAAGAAGCGAGGCGGAGAGGCAGCCATGCCATGCACGGTGAACGAGTGATGGTCATGCAGCCTTCATCTGCCGCATTGGAAGCATTCGGCCCGCTCCGCCCAAGGCTGATACGCGTAGCCTATCGCATGCTCGGCTCTGTCGCCGATGCGGAGGACGTTGTGCAGGAAGCCTTCATCCGCTGGCTGCGCATTGACCGTACTGCGATCCGGGAACCTGAAGCGTTCTTGCGCACGACAGTAACACGGCTGTGCCTCGATCACCTCAAGTCTGCCCGGCATCGCCGCGAGAGCTATATCGGCCCCTGGCTGCCCGACCCGGTGCTGGACGAGGAGGGAGAGGAGGATGTCACCCTTCCGCTTATGCTTGCGCTCGAACGGTTGTCACCACTGGAGCGAGCCGCTTTCCTCCTGCACGATGTATTTGGCGCTGCGTTCGAGGATGTCGCTACTACGATCGGCCGCGATGTCGCTGCCTGCCGCCAGCTCGCGGCGCGGGCCCGCGCGCATGTGCGGGAGGAGCGGCCCCGTTTTACACTGGAGAAACAGCGCGGCCTCGCCATCGCGCAGGCTTTCTTCGAAGCATCGCGTAGCGGCGACATGGCCGCGCTCGGATCGATGCTCGCCAGCGATGTTGCCATGCATTCGGATGGCGGCGGGAAACGCCCGGCCGCAGTGCGGCCGATCTTCGGCAGCCGCCCGGTTCTGCAGTTGCACAAGGCGCTGGCCGTGCTGTTTCGCAAGCAGGGATCGCAGCTGGTCGGCACACGGATGATCAACGGTCTTCCCGGCTTCATCACAAGGGAAGCCGACGGTGAGCTGCAGACCACGGCGCTGGAAATCCAGGGGGAAAGGATCGTCGCCATCTACGTCATGCGCAATCCGGACAAACTCAAACATCTGCACTGAACGTGCCGGGCGGCTGCGCGGCCAGGTCGGCCGCCAATGTCTTGATTTGTCCGCGCCCGAAGCCAGCCATTTCAATTGCGGCCTCCAAACGATTTGACCTACCCAAAAGGAACGCCCGCCCGATCGAAGCCGGACGAGCGTAAGAAATAGAGCCGGGCTTCCTGAGGGAAAAAAGCCCTCTTGTGTCGCACGGCGCAGATAGCATGCGGGTGAACCGGATACTGGACCGCAACGCCAAAAGAGCAGTGCTCACACCTCAGGGCCAGGCCGCAACCGGAAGGCGGAACGGTGCGCCCAGCCTGTTGAAAGCATTCATCGCTGCAATGGCGATCGTCAGGTCGACCAGGTCTTTCGGCTCGAAGGCTTCAGCTGCCGCGGCATAGGCCTCGTCGGAAGCATGTGTCTCGCTCACGCGCGTGACTTCCTCCGCCCATGCGAGCGCTGCGCGATACTGGTCGGGGAACAGATGTGGGACCTCGCTCCACACCGGAAGCAGCGCGACCTTGTCGACCGGCATGGTCTTGAGAAGATCGCGGGTGTGCAGATCGATACAGTGTGCGCACCCGTTTATCTGTGAAACCCTCAGGAAGACGAGGTGAATCAGCTCTTCCGGAAGGGCTGTGCCATCGGTAATGTAATGGTGCACGCCGTAAAGTGCCTTGGCCCCTGCGGGGGCTAGTTCGGACCAATTCAAGCGCTTCATCTGATCTTCCTTCTTTCGTCGAGCCGGGATGGCGGCATCATGCATGACGAGCGAAGGGCATCGAATGTGACATCGCGCCTGGAAAAACCGGCAAGCGACAGGATTGCGGGGAAGAGACCGGTCCGCCCCGGGGTACAGTAAGTCGGCGCCTGAATGACTGACTACCCACCGCCGGGACCAATTCGTGCAAAGCGCAATATCGGTACGCCGATGATGAAAATGACCATCGCTTTGTCCGCCGGGGAGCGCATACCTAGACCGCAAGGCACTTTCGATGCTTGTCGATTGCCGCCGCGACTTCTCCTGAAAAAGGTAGATGCGCCTTTTCCTGATCCCAAAGCGCGTCAAATTGCTCGACGGTCTCTTTGACTGTCGAGATGACGAGGTACGAGGGCAGCCGCGCCTTGTCCGCGATCGTTTCCAGTTCGCGGTAGGTGAACGACTCCCATTCGCGCGAGCGATGGAATTTGAGAGCGGAATCCTCCCCGGGGATATAAGCGACCGTCGACAGGAGGTCGTAGGCGGGGGCGAGGATTGGTCGGCGCCGGTCGGGATAGATCAGCGACCAGTTCTTCAAATGCATGTCGCCATTGCCGATCAGCACGGAATAGGTGAGACGGCGGACAAACTCGACGGCGCTGGCTTCGTCTGTCTCGATCGCGAGCACCGACAGGATTTGGCGATAGCTGGCGTTCTCGTACTTGTCGTCGGCGTACACGCCATAGACCTGGGCAAAGTCCTCGACGTGGATTGCACCTTCCTCGCTCCGATCGAAGCGGCGTATGGCGTAGGCCGACGCCCCGTATCGGGTGATCCCATCGGGCAATCCTTCAATCGTATCGAGCGGCACGAGATCGATATCAGGGACATCGATCCCGAGTTTGGAAGCCAGGTTCATGGCCGCGAATTCGTTCTCGGGAACGTCGGGATGTCTGGCTGAGGGCAGTTTGACGATCCAGTCGCCGCCTGTGCCGTTCACCGGAATGGTGAGGCCGGCATTCTTGCCCTTGTTCTTCAATGCCGAGAATTTGAGTTGGACGCCCGCGAGTGAGAAGCGAAGGGCATGCCTGGCCTGCCCTGCAATGCTACCATCCTCAACATCGTCGGACAGCCCATCTTGTGCATCGACGGGAACGGCCTGGACCGCTCCCGGCAAGTCCCCGCCAAGTTGAGTGAGTAGCGGGTACTCGCGCACCGCTTTGACGCCAGCGCGGCGCGCAAGATAGTCGCGCAAGGTGCCTTCGGGCAGAAGGTTGGAGAAGAATGGCTCGATCCGGGTCTGATAGGCACGCGGCGTATTGACGATGCCGCCATAGGGGTCACGGTAGGCGAGCGAGAGAACTGGGCGATCCTCGTCTGCGAGGTAGGCATCGTCGAAGGTGAAGATGCTGCGATCTCCATCGAGACGCGCGAGCGTTCCGATCCGGCGGTCATGCAAGAGTATGTCGAGCGCGGCTGCGTCGATCATTCGTCATCCTCCTCCAGTCGGTATGCGGGAAGCTGACGCTGTGTCTCTATGAATGGGGTACGCACTTGAATCTTGCGGAAGTGCCTGAGTGACGAAGTTGCTTCCTCAAGCTGCTTTGCCAGTCTGGCCGCACTTCCCGGCGCATCGATCAGGGATTTGAGACGTTTTGCAGGTTGCAAGGCTTCGTCCAGAGCCTTCAGTTGGGCAGCATCGAATTGCAGCCTGGGAATGTTCCGGATCGCGTTCTGATATCCTTCAACCTGCGAGAGCTCGGGAAAGCTACCCTTGATGCGTTCGGCAAGCTGCGCTTGCTCATTGAGCAGGTTCAGAGCGCGACTGGTTTCGACTGGCGTACCGTGGGCGCGAACGGCGCCCTCCACAGCGGGCAGGGCCTTGCGTGGGATAAGCTTGACCTCAAGGCCGAGTGCGCGCGCGATTTCGACAAGGCTGGAAAGTTGGAGATCTACTGCGCCCTTCTCTATCTTGGAGATATGGCTCTGAGGCAGGCCGACACGCTGCCCCAGTTCCTTCTGGGTCATTGCCTTTGTCTTCCGTACCGCGCGAATGCTGGCGGCTATCTCGTCAATTCCAGCGCTCATTCATCTGCTTTTGCATATATTGAATAGAAAATATATGCCATTGCATATCATTCGGCCGACTCTTTGATCAAACGAAATATGCTTTGGCATATACACTGCGCTTGGCATATGTAGTAGCATATATATGCTGGCGTAGCTGCAGGGACACGGCCCTGAAACCGCGGATTTCCTCCGGATTCGTACCTCATGCGGCCTATCGAAAGTGTCTTGTGCCAATCTTTGGCTTGGGCACCGTCGCGCCATCGTGAAGCGGGTCCAACTCGTCCGACCAGAATTGCATCATCGCGACGCGCTCATCCCGGCCTTCTCCGCGCATGTGGCTGCCTGGCCTCAATTGACCCGCTTGCGGAAATGAGATGGCGCAAGAATCAAAGACCTGAAGCGCACAATTCGACTTTTCGGAACATCCACGGCCCGCCTCAGGTTGTTACAAACATACCCGCCCAAAACGCGGAGGAAACCATGAGAAACCTGCTTTTTGGCGCCACTGCCCTGGCACCCGTCCTGGCCGTTCCCACCGCGGCACAAGCAAACGAACCGTCGCCCTGCCCGGATCCGCCCCCACCAGTCGTCCTCCCAGATAGCGAGCCCTCGCAAGAGAGCGATCGCATCTCGGTCAGCATGGGTGCCAACATGGTGACAGAGTACATCTCGCGCGGCGTGATGTTTGCAAAAGAGGTGAGCCTGCAGCCCAGCGTTACCGTTTCGCTGGATCTGGTAGATGATAACGGAGGGCTGGTCACCGATGCCAGTGTCTTTGCCGGCACCTGGACGAGCATCAAGCTCGGGTCGGTACCGCCTGGCCCGGCCGGAAGCCTCAACCGCTTTTTCGAGACCGACCTTTATGCCGGCGCCGCCGTCCAGCTGGCCGACAGATGGAACATCTCTGCCACCTACTATCGCTATGAATCGCTCAGCGATTCCTTCGAGGGATACAACGATCTCGAATTGATCGTAGGATACGACGATTCAGGGACCTGGGACCGTCTGCCGCTGGATAACTTCAGCCTGTCGCCCTCGCTACGACTGGTGCAAGAGGCTGGGCGCCCGGGGCGAAAGGACGCGCTCTATATCGAGCCATCGCTGACACCTTCCTTCGATGCAGAGATCGCCGGCGTGCCCCTCAACGTGGCCATTCCCCTCATGATCGGCCTGTCCGACGAGTACTATGATGGTATCGATGGCGGCAAGGAAACCTTCGGCTTCTTCCGCACCGGCCTTCTACTTTCCGGCCAACCCGCGCCGGAGAGCCTCCCTGGACTTACCATTAGCGCAGGTGCCGACCTGTGGGTTCCGAACAGCGCCGTTGCCAGCGGCATCGACCGATACGACCTTGTCGGCCGAATGGGCATCAACTGGGGCTTCTGACTTACGGAACGCGGGTGGTAACGCTCAAGGCTGACGCTCCGGCCTGCGCCCGTTTCAAGGGGTATGAAGAGATTCGCAAATTGCTGTCGAGGTTGTGCGCTATCGCCGCGAGCGTTGGCAGACGGCGGACAGGAAGCGGCTTATCGCGCCTCTTCCTGCCAGCATCATAGGTGGCTTTGGGCCGGAGCCACGACGCTTCATCGCGGCCGGACACTTTCGGGGACAGGTTACCCTCGACCACCGCTTTCGGCCGTCCGCGCACCAATACGGGAAGACCCCCGGCTGCATCCAAGCCTCTCCTTTTCGCCAGATCGCCACCCAGGATCGACGCTACATGCTCGTCGAAGCCCACAGCGGGCGGCGACGATCACACGCGGGACCATCAGCAGATGATCCTTGGAGGAGGGAAGTCATTGTCAGCGTAGCTTATCAAGCTGGCGCACCGCGAGCTAACTGTTGGTTAACCATCGCTGCCATACATTTCGTGCAACATCGGGGGATGTGCAATGGACCAACGCAAACACGAACGCTTTGTAGTTGAGCGCAAGATTGAATGCTTTGTCGATGATAGACGCCATGAGGTTTCGCTCTACGACCTTTGTTCTGGCGGGTGTATGATCCAGGCTTTGCGGGTTCCGCTCAAGGTCGAGACCATCGTCGATCTCAAGCTAAACCATTTCATCGAGGTGAACGGCCAGATTGTCTGGAAAGCTGGGGCGAGCGCTGGAGTGCGCTTCGGCCAAAAACTTCATGAAGCGGCTGTCAGGTATCTCGGCTTTATGCCGCGACACCAGACTTTCGAGGCGTTGGCGCCGCGTGACCGGTTTGGCCGATTGCTGCCGCCATTGCCACAAATGGGATCGGGATATTGATGTCGCAGCTCCGAAGCCCGGGCATCGTTCCAAGAGATCTGCACAGATGGCAGGGCGCCGCGGCTTTGGGATCGCATTGGAAGCGATCGCGGCTGCAATCTTCAACGCAGTAACGCACGGGCAACAGCATGAGGCGACCGGCGATTCGAGGAAATGTCGCATCTCGCCCATGCAGCGCCGAACTCTTCACATCAGATTCCAGCATCGTTTGCGACACATCGGAATCTCCAGCTAAGTTCATCACCTCATATTCAGGTATAGTTCTTTGCGCAAACTCACCCGAATATTGAAATGAACGCAAAATCACATTTTATTCATTATTGTCGGTCAATTTATTACCCGGTGATTCGGGGGAATTGCAATGGACGAGCGTGAACACGAGCGTTTTATCATTGACCGTGAAGTCGAATGCTTTGTCGGTGAGCGCAGACATGAGGTCTTTGTTTACGATCTGTCTGCCGGGGGCTGCATGATCGAGGCTCCCCATCTTGAACTTGAGGGCGGAACGCTCATTCATCTACGGCTGAACCATTTCATCGAAGCGCAAGGCAGGATCGTCTGGCTCGCAAAGGGGCACGCTGGCGTGCGCTTCGATTGGAGGCTTGCTGAAGTTGAGGTCCGACATCTGGGCTTCACGCCGCGCCAAGAACCCTTCGAGACCATCGCGCCTTGCGACCGGCTTGGTCGGCCATTGCCCGCATACAAACAATATTAAGCCGCGACCGCGCAGACACGGCACTCGGCTCTTTGTGCAAAGCCCAAAGGCCCGGAGGGTCTTCGCCCGGGGAAGCAGCGAAGAAGTCCGGGCCTGCGGAACTGGGATCAAATAACGGATTGATCCCTTGAGGGCATCGATGTTTACCGTCACCGGTGAACTTACTCAATAGGCAAAGCATCGATCTTAACCGCCGCAACATCGCGTTGCATTAGCAGCAATGCCTATTCTCAAGTTGCCCGTACTATAGCCGTCCCAAACCAACCGATTTTCGCGTCCCAGGATGAAGGGGGCAATCGGCAGAGACGTTCCAGCTCACGTCATTCAAAAGCGTTTGTCCTTCGATGAATGGAGGGCCGCTTTCAAAGAACTCACCGGGGCCCGAAACTTCTGCTTCGCCGGCGCCTCTTGTAGATGCCCGAACCGATTCAGACATCGAGGATAGCCCAAGCGATAGCGCTGTCAGCGAGATCGAAGTGGTCAGGATGTCCATCAGCAAGCGCGCATTGGGGTACTTTATTCCCTTCCAGGACCAATTGATTGTTGCGCTTATCTTCCTTGCGCGACAATATAGCCAATGCGGAAATGATTCTTTTGGGAGCACGCGTAGTTAGCAACTGCGCGGGGGAGGAATTGGTGCCGCTATATAAGCTAATCCTGCTTGAGAGCGACAATGGCCCCGAAGAGGTCATTACGTTCGAGGCCGCAGATTCGGTTGCTGCGCTAGTTAAAGCGCACAAGGAAAGTCCCAATAGATCTGCCGAATTGTGGTGTGGCGACAATAGGCTCTGCCAGCTTCGGCGCAAGCCAGTCTCTGAAGAAGCCCTCTGGGCCGTCTTGAGCACAATTGCCTGATCACCCCGTCGATAAAGAAAGCGGCCCAAGTTCGGGTCGCCTTCCCGAAGACCTCGCCCTGCGGAAATGAAAAGGACGAACCTTCTGGTTTCGATGCAATCGAAACCTACCAATTAAACGCACAACACCGCCAGTTTGTTTCCAAGTTCATGACAAATCGCAAGAAATGCTGCGCTGCACCATTTTGGTTGTGCAGTGCAGCGTGATTGCATATATGGAATCACATCCAAGGCTCGACAGAGCCGAGATAGCGAGAGGAAATCTTGAATGGCGCGAGTGGCAATCGTCACCGGTGGAACACGCGGAATTGGCAAGGCAATCGCACTTAGGCTGAAGGAAAGAGGTCTGACTGTGGTCGCCAGCTATGCGGGCAATGAAACCGCAGCCCAGACCTTCACAAAGGAAACGGACATCCCGGCATTCAAATGGGATGTGGGAGACCATGATTCTTGTCTCGAAGGCTGCGCGCGCGTTGAAGCCGAAGTCGGCCCGATCGATGTCTTGGTTTACAACGCAGGAATAACCCGCGACGGCACACTCCACAGAATGAGCTGGGATGATTGGAGCGAAGTCATCCGAATCAATCTGGGCGGTTGCTTCAACATGGCCAAGGCGACATTTCCCGGCATGCGAGAGCGGCGCTGGGGGCGCGTGATCAATATTGGTTCGGTCAATGGTCAAGCTGGGCAATATGGCCAGGTCAATTATGCCGCAGCCAAATCTGGCATTCACGGCTTCACAAAGGCGCTCGCCCAGGAAGGGGCGAAGTTTGGTGTAACAGCCAATGCAATTGCGCCTGGATATGTCGATACGGACATGGTCGCAGCCGTCCCCGATACGGTGCTGGAGAAGATCGTTTCCAACATTCCTGTTGGACGCCTGGGCCACGCCGACGAAATTGCCCGTGGGGTCGCCTTTCTTGCTTCAGATAACGCTGCCTTCATCACCGGCTCGACCCTGTCGATCAACGGCGGGCAGCACATGTACTGACCCCTGGCCGCTGCGCTTGGGCACACATGCTCATTCAGCGGCGACCATGCTGCACTGCAGCAATCGTCATCACTTTCGGCCTCTATTTATCCGATCGCGAGGCAAAAGAGGTGACTGATTGCAACTTCCACAGGAAGGCCGAATTTTTACTACGGAGAGAGAAGAAAAAATGGATACTACGACAAAGACGAGTGCCGAGAAGATTCCCTTCGACGCAATCAGCGACAAGGCAAAGACTGCCATCGATAAAGGGGCGTCAGCGTTTGGGGCTTACGGCGAATTCGCGAAGGCAAACGTCAGCGCACTTTGGGAGGCGGGAAAGATCTTTGCCGATGGCCTGCAGAAGCTTGGAACCTCTTACTCTGAAGACAATCGAGCCAGCTTCGAAAATCTTTCAGAAGGTCTGAAGAGCTTGGCCGCTGCCACGTCACCGGCAGAATTCTACAAGCTGCAGAGTGAGCTTTTGCGCCGCAATGTAGAAACTGCGATCGCGCTTGGCACGAAAAACAATGACGCCCTTGTGAAGCTCACCAAGGCTGCAGCTGCCCCTCTTGCAAAGCAGGCCGATGTGAACGTGCGAGCCCTTCAGAAGATTGCCTAGGGGCTCGTTCCAGGAACAAATTTAGGCTCCCCCGGATTTGCTCAACACCTTCGCCGCGCAGATCCGGGGTATTTTTCCATTCTTTCTGCCACCTCAACTCTGTGCCGGCGTACTCTCGGGCTATGCGGTGATCCTTCCCCCAAACCCTGCATCCATTCCGGAACAGGAAGCGATGAAGGCAACCTTGTCACCCCGTTCCGGTCGTCACGCGCGACAACCGATAAGTAATGTGGGGCAGGTTCTGAGGACCCCGGATTTTACGTTGGCCGGCAGACAGGTCCCAGACGTCGTCGTTCTTGCCCGTCAGCTTTGTCAGTCCAAGGCGAAAGCTCCATCAGAGGATCTCGGCTCATGCACGAGCGTGCTTCGCGGGCGGGTCGCTCGGTTGCGACGTTGAGTCATATTCATAGGCATTGAGCGAAGGGATTTCCCATGTCCACCGCATGCCCGATCATCCAGATTGTTTGAGCGATCCCGTGGCTTGCCCGGATAGCCGACCAACCTTCGATGATTCCTGATCACTTTCAGCCGTGCCGTCGCCAGACAACTGCCAGGCGCAGCCCAACGCAACAGCGCCTGCCAAAACGTGGACCCAGAAGGCGGAAGCGCTGGAAGGCCCAAAGCCGACAATCGTCGGTGCCATCAGCGTTCCAAACCCCGCCAGCATCAAAAGCCCGGTGAACCAGGATTCGTTCTGCCTTACGGCAGCCGTCACAAAAAATCCGGCTGCGCAGGTCCAAGAGCTCCAGGTGGCTGACTGGTTCGCATCGAACCCCAACAGGTGAGGGGCAAGAGCCAACCCAGTCCCACTCGCGACGAGCGCCCAACACATCGTCCGAAATTGTGAAACAGAACGTGCTTGCATATCCATCCTCCACCCTTCCCTTCTCGGGAATTTTCAAGAGCGGCTATTTCGGATGATTGTCCGCTAATTCGTGGCCGAATTGGAAGGATCCGCGCCGGGCTCATCGAGCGAACGCAGTGCGCTGAAAACTTCGTCGACGCCAAATGGCCTGCTGATCCCCTTTGGCTTGCGCAAGGCTGGCTGGTCTTTCACTGCCGAGCGATCAGATGCCCACGAGGCCAGGATTGCGCGCTTTACCTCCGGTTCAAGACTGGGATGACGCGCGACGTCGAATGGATGAAGAAACCGAGAAATTGGCCGCGACATGGCTATCCTCCTTTCGTTCTTGCCGCTTCTGACTCGATATCTAGCTTTCGGCTGCAAGGAATTTTGGGATTTTCCATTTCGGCGTCAAGAGGGTTTTGGCACTCTACCCACATGAGTGCCAAGGAGCATTTCAACCCCCGTTTCAAAGGCGAAATTATCTTCTCCAAGTCCTTATGGAGTCCTGCCCGGAGGCAGGGTCTACAGCGTGTCAGCTACTGGAGCGGTCATTCAAGACCGGAATCCTGCGAACTTGTTGCTTCGCATCAGTCTGCGGCATAGTCACTGTCAGGACCCCACCATTGAAGTTGGCTTCGCAGTCATCCTCTTCCTATCAAGAACGGCCAGGAAGTGGCTTGCCGCCCGCCACTTGCGCGGCGGTGTCGGCAAGCCCATTTTTAATCAGCGCTAAACCGCTTCCGGTTCTTGGGCCTTGGATGCCGTAATTTTGCCTTGGACCGGCTCGCTTGCACCGATATCGATCTTGCGCGGCTTCATGGCTTCAGGAACGCGCCGCTTCAGTGAGATGCTGAGCAGGCCGTTCTCGAAGTTGGCCGACGTCACTTCAACAAAGTCCGCAAGCTGGAAGCGACGCTCGAAGTCGCGCGTCGCAATGCCGTGGTGCAGAAATTCGCCCTGCTCTCGGGCATCTGCCTGCCTGCCGGTAATGGTCAGCTGGTGCTGCTGCGCGACGACATCGATTTCATCACGGTGGTAACCAGCGAGGGCAAGGTCGACCCGATAGCTGTCCTCTCCCTCCTTCACGAGGTTGAAGGGCGGATAATCGCTTACATCCGAGCGCGTGGGGCTGTCTAACAAATCGAACAGACGATCGAAGCCCACCGTGGAGCGGCGATAGGGTGTAAAGTCAAAGTTCGTTCTCATTTCCAAATCCTCCAATGAGCAATCTGAGCATGAGATGCGCCGGGATGAGAGCCAGCGCCCTCTGTGTCCAACCGGACCCGCAAATAGGCATCCGGTACTTCAAGATTTGGGATCGGCAATACTCGGTTCAAGAGCAGAATTGAAACACGCCTAGCGGCGCTGAGCGAATTTCCGCACCGGGGATCCCCTCGCGACGACTTGAGCGCAGGTCTGCGGACGCCAGCATTCAAACGCCGCGTGTTAATCGCATACACCGTAAATGGAACGGTCGTAACATTGCAGCGAATTATCAATGCATCCCGCGATCTGGCGCCGGTTCTTCAAAACCCATGAGATGTTCGGCGGTCATCGCCGCAAGTGGCCCCGCTCAAGGTCCTCGTACATTCGAAATGAGGACGTGATTGCCATTTCTGGCACCGGTCATTGCCAGCGCGCAGGGCGAAGCAATGCAGAGCCGGTCGCGGCATTCTCAAAACTGTCCGATCGGCTGTTTCCCGGCAAGGTGAAGGTGCGGTCCCACGACCAACACCGTGCTACAGGTATCGTATGGAGGGCAGGTCGGCGGGCAGGTTTTTGTTGTGCAGCTGGATGGTCGCATCCGTCAATGCGGTGTAAAATTGGGTGTGGCCAGCGGGCTGCAAGTCCTGTTCGCTATAGACGGTAAGTCTGTGTGTCGCGATGGCTATCGTGACCATATGGGCTCGATTACGTGCGCGAAGCTTAAGTTTGATGGTGTCGATGTGCCCCTCGACAGTGCGAGGTGCAATGTTGATTTCCTGCGCTACTTCTTTTGCTGAATAACCTTGGGCAACAAGTTCCAGAATTTGGAATTCCCGTTGAGTCAATTCGGGCTCAGAATCCGGCTTCATATTCCTCTCCATCCCCCAAAATTGCCGGACATTTCAATGCGACGATATCATCGGACTTCGTTACATCAAAATACCATGAGTGTAACTCATGGTATTTCCGGCATTGCCCTGACATCTCTGTGAAGAACAAGCGTAATCACTAGCCCGCCTTATTCACCAAAAGTGTCCTGAAGGGTTGGCGGGAGTGGCGTAAGCCTCTGATCTGAATTAGGAACTTGGTGCCTAAGCCGAACCTGCCGCAGGGCAGAAAATGCCACAAGCCACACCCGCCATGAACGACGATATCGCAAGCTCATTTGGATTCTCAGCAGTCGGCCGCAAGAAAATAACAGCTGCATTCGACGGTGGCCGGCTTACCTCGGATGGCGGTGTTCTACTGCTTGCACAAGCCGAGCGCGCGATGGGGATTTGCCAGCGCCTGGCGGCTTGTATTGCCGATCCGCGCGATCCAGCGCGGGTGATCCATCGCCTGGATGACATTCTGCGTGCCCGTGTGTTCGCGATCGCGTGCGGCTATGAGGATGCTGATGATCTCGATGCTCTGCGCGACGATCCAGGCTTCCGTCTGGCGCTCGGCAAGCTGCCGGAATCGGGCGCGGGGCTGGCCAGCCAACCGACGATGAGCCGGTGGGAAAATGCACCGACTACGCGCGAACTGGCCAGCATGATGGCCGCGATGATCGACATCTACTGCGCCAGCTATCCCGCCCCACCGACAGCGGTCACGCTGGATATCGACGACACGTGCGACGTCGTGCATGGCTATCAACAGCTCTCGTTCTGGAACGGGCATCATGGGGAGCGCTGCTTCCTACCGATCCATATCTACGACACCGCGACCGGCAGGCCGGTGGCCATGCTGCTGCGCACGGGCAAGACGCCTTCTGGAAAAGAGGCGGCGGGGCACATCCGACGCCTGGTGCGTCACCTGCGCCGTAACTGGCCCGATACCCACATCACCATCCGCGGCGACGGGCACTATGGTCGACCCGAGGTCATGGCCTACTGCGATGCGGCCCGCGTCGATTACGTGTTCGGCCTGCCCACCAATGCAGCGCTGCGCGCCGATCCCGCCATTGTTGCGGTCGCCGATGCCTGCGCGGTCAAGCGCGCCCAGCGTCAGTGTCCCGTCCTGCGCAACTACGCAGAGACCCGCTATGGGGCAAAGACCTGGAAGTGCCAGCGTCGTGTCGTTGCACGGATCGAGGCCAGCACGCTGGGCATGGACATTCGCTATGTCGTCACGTCGCTGACCGGGGCCTCAGCCGAGCACATCTACGATGCGCTTTACTGCGCGCGCGGGCAGGCCGAGAACCTGATCAAGCGGCACAAGGCCCAGCTGGCCAGTGATCGCACCTCGTGCCGCTCGGCCAATGCCAATCAGATGCGCCTGATCCTGCACACTGCCGCCTACTGGCTGCTATGGCGCATCCAGCAGGCGATGCCCAGGACCGCTGCTCTGGCAAGCGCCGAGTTTACAACCTTGCGCCTGCGGCTGCTCAAGGTCGCTGCGCGCGTCGTAGAAAGTGCTAGCCGCATCCGCATTGCCTTCGCTTCGGCCTGTCCGGATGCCGATCTGTTCCGCGCCCTCGTTCTCTGGCTCAAGCCTGCGCCGACGTAGCCCATGCGGCAGTGCCGCAGAACTCCGAGCCCAGCCCTTCGACCCGAAAAGCCCATCAATCCGAATGCGGTGAAACAAACGCCAGCGACGCCGGTCGTCCGCGCAACACCGCCAGCGGCAGCAAATGCCCAGAGCGGGCCTGAAACCGAGCGTCGTGAATAAGAGAGGCTAGATATATCGTTTTTGGCTGCCCATTAGATACTGATGACATGTTTACTGCAACATATCTTCCGAAATACTCCTTAATGATAGTCCGATATATTCCATGTGGAGCAGACTTGGTGCAGGCGACCATTGGTCCGTAAATTTACGTAGATCAAAATACCCCGGAGTTTGACGATTCGACACGCCTCCAAACTCCCGTCTGATTTCAACGCACAGCAAAACTATACCTAAATACCAACAAGATGAAGATCATTTTGGAATCGAATCTTATCTACCTGCATAGCGTAGTGCCGCTTGCCGAACGGGTGTGAGCCCCCGTGGGCATGACAAATCGCAATATGCCCGTGCAGGAGAGGCATAGACTGAGTCAGGTCTGCATGCGTGGACGAGTCTGCGGCTGCCTGCCGTTTCAGGTTCCAGGGGGCGGGCGCTCGCATCAACAAAATGGGAGTGAAACATGAACAGGAAGCACATCTTCGCAGCCTCCGCCATCGCGCTCGGCATCGCACTCAGCGGTCCCGCATTCGCCGATGATCGCCGGGGCGGTCACGACACGAGCGGAGGTACCGAGCTCGAACAGAACCAGGGTCAGGCCCAAGGGCAAGCGCAGGGCCAAGCCCAGGGGCAGGCGCAGAACACCAGCGTCGATTCCGACCAGAGGCAGTCGAACTCGCAGAACCTCGCCGTGGTCCTCGACAACGACTACACCGTCGATGTCGACGTCAACAAGGACTACGTCATCGCAGATCAGGAACTGAGCGCCAGCAACGTCAACTTCATGATGGACCAAGTCGTGGACATCGGCGACGAGTATGACAGCGGCAGCAACACGGTCAAGGACAGCGCCTTCGCTTCCTTTGCCGGCATTCTGACCCAGGCCTGGAACACGGGCATCAACGTTAACACTCAGGCCGCGACCAATGTCGCGGCGCGAGGCACCGTGTCCATCGGCAACTGATCCTTGCGGATCACGCTGATCGGGTCGGCTCTCCGGGTCGGCCCGATCTCCCGCCGTCGCGAATGACGGCTTTGGGGGAGATGTGACATGATGCGCAATGTCTGCCTGAGCCCGGCAGTGATTGGGCTGATTCTCGTTTGCGCCTCACCTGCCCGTGCGGAGGCCGTGGCGGATTCGTCACATAACGTGGCGGACGTAGAAGCGGCGGCGAAGGCTGCGCCTCTCAACGACGATGATCTTGCCGATTTCCGTGGGGGCCAGGCGATTACGATCGCCAATCAGACCATGACCTCGATAGTATCCGGCGCGAACATCGGCGGTAATGTTTCCGCAGGCGCGGTGAACCTGACCGAAAACGCCCTGTCCAGCTTCAACGGCCTGGGCAATATCGTGATCAACACCGGATCGCAGGTAAGTCTGCAGTCGGGGATGAACCTCATCGTCAACGTCAATCAGTGAGCAAACGCCATGTTCACGCAATCTCGACGCCACTTTGAATGCTACAGGCGACGAATGGTCATGTGGCGCTTGATCGCGCTTCTACCGGTGGCTACGGCAATTGCCCTCGCCGTGCCCGCGAAAGCTGACGTGCGCGTCGGCGGCGGTTCGAACGGATACTACACCGTTCAGGTCAAGAGCTGGTGGGAGATCCCCTTCCGCACCGTGGTGCGCCAGCACTATGACTTCAGCTGCGGTTCCGCAGCCGTCGCGACACTGCTGACTTACCACTACGATACACCGACCAACGAGAATGCCCCCTTTGTCGCGATGTGGAAGGCAGGCGAACAGGACGCCATCCGCAAGACCGGCTTTTCGATGCTCGACATGAAGCACTATCTGCAGAGCCTGGGATTTCAGGTGGCGGGCTTTCGACTGGACGCCCAGCAGCTTTCGGCGCTGGATCAGCCCGCGATCGTGCTGCTCGACCTCAAGGGCTACAAGCACTTCGTTGTCGTCAAGGGCGTCAGCCGCGGCGAGGTTCTGATCGGCGATCCGGCGCTGGGCCTGCGAAAGTTGAGCATGGATGATTTCACCAGCGCCTGGAACGGGATAATCCTGGCTATCGTGAAGACGCCAGACAACAGGAAGGCGATCTTCAACCGGGCTTCGGAATGGGACCCATGGGCAAGAGCGCCTGCAAGGCAGGGGGTCGATCGCCGTTCGGTCGGCGATCTGATGACGTTCATTCCGCCGATCTACCAGATTACCCCGCAGATTCTGATCGACTTGCGTCCGGGTGGGAACTGAAATGGTCGCGCTCTCCTGCTGCACCATGGCGATACTGGCGATCCGTCAGGACATCGGCCTGTCGGCAACGGCGCCGCCGCCAATGGCGGAAGATGCGGTGATCGCGGCGGAGCAGCCATTGGCAATCGTTGCTCCGGCTTTCGGCGCGCCTGCGCAGGTGGCCGGATTGACCGTGCCGCTGCCTGCGCCAAAGGGGCCATCCGCGAAAGCAGCAATGGATCCCGCCAACGCTTCTTCCCAAGCTGCAATGTTCGGCGGGCTCGTCGAGGAGGTCGGTGACGATCTCCTGGCCCAGCAGCGCGGCGGCTTTTCGATTGATGGCTTGGACATCACGCTTGGAGCGCAGATCGAGACATTTATCGACGGCCAGCTATCGCTGATCACCACTGTCAACTGGACAGCCACCAGCGCCACCACCACACAGACCGTTTCCGGCCTCCTCACCCCCGCCAGCGCCGCTGAACTGCAAGCCGGATTGCTGAACACGGGCCAGATCAGCATGAATGTCGGCGATGCCTCCGTCTATCTGGCAAACGGCGGCCAAACGGCGGTCATTCACAACACCGACAGCGGCATCCAGAACGTGCTGATCAATACCGCCAGCAACACGAGCATCAAGACTCAGGTTACAGCGACCATCGACCTCAGCGGCTACTCGGCGTTCAAGGAAAACTTCCTGGGCGGAGCCTTGGCCACCAGTCTGGGCCAGGCCATGGGCGCGGCCACACTGAACACCATCATGAACTGAGCCGCAAAGCAATGGCCGGCAATGGCGGCGAGGGCAAATCCGCTGCAGGGCAACGGATGAAGTCGCATCCCCGTCCCGATCCGGTGCCGATCACACATCGTCGCGTCTTTGCCTTTCTCGGCACGGGCAAAGCGTAAGCGATCACTGCTATAGATGAACGTTTATCGGCAGCCGCAGGGTTATGGCAACATTTGGCGCGTCATTGGTCACGCCGAACTGGAAACTCCAGTTCATCGTCTGTTTCTCGGTCAGGCGATAGGACATGCCGAAGGCAAGGGAACCGACCTGGAGCCTTCTCGACTTCTGCACCGTATCGCCGATTTCACTCTTCGTCGGGAAGATATAGGCGTGTTCATAGCCGAGCGAGAACGAAAACCGCGGATTCAGTGCGAAACCGAAGCCCAGATTGCCTGAAATCGCGTCACCCGGGTCAACGTGGCCCACTTGGGCGCCGCCGATCGTTCTGTTGATGTCCCTGCCGATGTTGAACAAGTAGCTGGCACTGCCATAGATCACGACTGGATCGGAAGGCAGAAGGAAGTTGAGCCCGGGCTGGACGCTCCAGAAGCCGGATCCGGTGGCGAGATCGGTCGCGATTCCGAACTCGTCGTAGTCTACATCGAACGGACCGATGCCGGTGTCGCTCTTGACACGGACGCTCCCGACAAAGATCGGTTGCTGCGCCCGCTTGGGATTGTTGAGCTGGTAGCGCAAGGCGAATTCCACATCGCCGATGTCCTTCTCTTCGTATTTCAACGTGCGGACTATGCCTTCGTCGCGCTGCTGGACGAACTCGACAGTGTCATGCCGATAGACAAAGGGAACCCGGACCTCCGCTTCTAGCCGATTGGTCACGCCGTAGCGCATGGTGCTCGTGGCGACTATTGTGTTCCTGTCGGCGGTGCTGGCCTCGATCACGCCGATCTGGAGGCCGGGCACCAGCTCAATTCCTCTGAATACCAGTCGGTTGCTCGACGATTGCACATAGGCGATCGACGGCTCGATACCCAAAGTGCCGCGCGGTGTTAGAACGCCTTGCCCCTCGGGCACGGCCTCCACATGGGCTCGCAGCTGTTCCTTCTGGCTTTCCCCTGACGGCGCTTCGCCAACGGGGCCCGTGGGGAGCGGCTCTGCGGCAGCCTGCCGGTTCGGTGAGGCTGCCGTTGCCTGCGCATCATATGACAAGGATGGCTGGGTCGGGGAACCGAGTCCCCGGCCCTTCATCATCACCAGTTCGCTGTCTTGCTCGCGCAATCGCTGCTTCAGGGTGTCGATCTCGGCTTGCTGCTGAAGGAGCAGGGCCTCGAGCCTTTCGAGCCGTTGGATGGCTGATGCTTCCGGAGCCAGGTCCTGAGCGTGAGCCTCGCTTCCAGCCAGGGAAGGGCAGGCAAATGCAACGGCCGGTAACAAGGTAGCTCGAGATATGACAATAGCATAGCGTTCCATGATCGGGTCGCTCCCTTCACCTTGGGTAGTGGGTCCTGTGCGGGGGGAAATTGTCGCTTGCATGGCCAGGAGGGATTTCGTCGGTTCCAACGCCTGCCAATGCCTCGAGACGCTCCTGGTCGATAATCTGCACCAGATGATCCTCCAGCTGCGCGATAAGGCGCTTGCGTCTCAGTTCGCTGAACATTCGGCTGACCGTCTCCACGGTAAGACCCAGATAGTCCGCGATATCCGCCCGGGGCATAGGCAGCGGAATCCATTGAGAACCTTTGGTGCGCAGGCGGATGTCTGCCAGGAATGCCGCGACGCGGCTCAATGCCGTGCGGCGACCGATCAGAAGTATTGAGTTTTCCAGAAGTCCCAGAGACTTATTCAGTGCACGCTCGTCTTCGGCGCTATCGCCCCAGCAGAAGCGCCGCACGCGAGCCGTCTCGCTCACAACCTCCGCCGACGTCTTGTAAATCCCCTGATCCGTTCCGAAGACCTCACCCTCGAAACAGAAGCCCGTGACCTGCCGACGGCCGTCGGCAAATAGATACGTCGTACGGATAACGCCGGCGGCGACTTCGAAACGAAACCGCGCCAGGTCGTTCTGATGATAGATGACCGCTCCCTTTTGTGCGCGACTGATGGGGAAGACGTTTCCCTTCATGCAAGTAATTGCATTTTCGAGATAGTTCATTGCTCCCCCCATTCTATCGTCACTCAGAAAGCAACGCGAAGACGCTAGTTGTAATGCGCAAGTTCTATGCTCGAGTGATCCAGTTCTCGCTCCCGTATATCGTGCCATCGAGCGATTTCACGAGTGCACGAAATGCCCAATACTCTGTAATTTCGAGATAAATTTCGAAACGATCTTTCATTGCGAGGAACGTTACCAGCTGTAACGACAGCTGAGGAGAGCACTCCTACCCGGGTAATTTTCCGGTAATGGGGAGCATCTTTTCCAACGAAGGGGTTGTGTCCCGGGGTGAATCAGACCCAATAGTCATTGTCGATTGATTGTAAGCACGCAAATCTCTGCACCTGTACACGGCAGCCGGCCTGATTGAGTGTGTTCACACCTGAGACTATGGACACAATGGCATTGGGTGACACGATTTCAGGGCCGCCATATGGACGCGCACCCGGGGCAATCCATTGGTCTGCGTTGGTCCGATATCGCAGTGGCTTGAGGCCGCAAGCGTGGAGGAACTTGCCCTACGCGTTAAACATGAGCAGTTGTGCTTCACGTTTGAGCCCGCACACATTTTCGAACCGGGCAAGCGCACAAAAGGGGCGCATTTACGCAACTCGGCATTAGGTTTCGTCGCGAGCGCACCCAGTTGCGCCGTTCGGATCTCAGGACAATGCTCGCATTTCGGCGCGGTTTTCCTACGCCGCTTCTACGATCCGTTCCACCTTGATCTCATCTTCATGCGCGCGTGCGCCAGCCAGGTCATAGGCCGACTGCATGCGAAGCAGGGTGTCGGCCTTGATCCCGAATGCCTTCTCGAAGCGGATCGCCATGTCGGCCGAAATCGACTAATGCCCGTTCAGCAGGGTGCTGAGAGCTTGGCGCGAAACGCCAAAGTGCCTCGCCAGATCCTTGATCGTGTAGCCGGAAGGATCCACGATCTCTTCCTTGAGCCAAACCCCGGCATGGACACGGAGCGAAGGATGCATCTGCAGAGCCATCAGTGATAATCCTCCAGATCGAGGTCGGCGATCGTTGTTTCGTCAACCTTAGTGAAAGTCAGCCGCCAGTTCTTGATGACGGTCATGGCGAAAGTCCCTGCCCGCTCACCGGACAGCGGGTGGAAGCCGAAATTGGGAGGACACGCCAGTTCATCAAACGAGCCTGCATCCACGATGTACTGAAGCATGTTGATCACGCGACGATGCTCGATAACGCCTTTGGTCAACCCTGTGGTGAACATCTTGCGAAGCGCATTGTGCGTGATGCTTTCGATTTCCACGTGTCAAGTCATGGGCGACACGGCGGTGCGTGCCAACCAGCGCTTGACAGGGGCGGCCTAGCTGTACCGGGCCACAACACACATCACCCTTCATCCGCAAAGGCGATTGATCCTCCCCGCTGCCGTCCGTTGGCGCTTCGAGCGAACCCCATTGCACCCGTCTGCGGCGGTTATGCCAGCGTTTCGTGAGAGCACGCCTTTCTGAAACGCCGCGATTGAAGATGCATTGGCGACATGTCACCTTTGCATCGCGGATTTCGGGGCGGCACAACGATGGAACTTCTTGAATGGCTGAGATCGGGTGTGGAGCTAGCGCTCGAGTGGCTCAAATCGAAGGGCGCGCCGGAGTGGATCGAGAGCATTCCGACAGCCATCACCATCATCCTGGCGCTGGTCGCTCTCCTGCTGATCTATCAGGAGTTTGCGAAATGCTTCATCCTGCTTCGCCGAATGAACCCGAACCAGAGGCGCGGTAGTTTCAGCCAAGTGTTTGGAAGCGTGCTTCGCCTCGCTTTCACGGACCGCGCCTTGCTCTCTCTCGACCGACGCACCCTGGCCAGGCGCACGCGCATATTGATCGAGCACGAGATGTTCTCGACCAAGCCGCAGCCAGATTGGCGAGACTCAGGGACTGAGCCAGTGGAGAGTCTGTTTCCCATTCGGGCCATCATGACCCTGGGGCGCTGGCGCAAGATGAAGGTCGCGTATTGGAAAAAGCGGCGCGAGTGGTGGAAAAGCATGCGGCGCGCGCTGGCGATCGAGGGTAATTGGACGATCTATGTCGACAATCCGGCGCTCGTGAGCGCCCGCATTGAAGAGATCGATCGATACTTCGAATGTCTGCGCTCGCTGGGCTATGAAGGCGAGGAGGGCGATCGCTTCATTTGCCCGATCGAGATCGCATCGGGGTTCGTCACGCCCCTGCATCTGTTGACGGGGCTGCTGGTAAAATTCGACCAGAAATGGCCGCAGATCCTGGAGTCATTCGATCGGGACGCGAACACAGGAGCGCAACACAAGCCGCTATCGGCAAGCGACCGCGACCTTCGGCAGATCCAACTCTTCATCTACAATTGCTGGCTGCTCTGGGGGCCCAGCATCCCGATCTGCGAATGCCGCAATTGGGCCGCCCGTTACTCGGTCATCCAGTATGGCTTTGGCGACGAAAACAACTCCATCGAAATTGTCGGTGAAAGCAAGGAAATCCGTAGCAGCCTCGATCAG
This sequence comes from Novosphingobium sp. PY1, assembly GCF_017312445.1. Taxonomy (NCBI): domain Bacteria; kingdom Pseudomonadati; phylum Pseudomonadota; class Alphaproteobacteria; order Sphingomonadales; family Sphingomonadaceae; genus Novosphingobium; species Novosphingobium sp. PY1. Next base: position 100,820 of record NZ_BLTI01000005.1, read on the forward strand.
CTGATGGCAGCGCAGATCGAGCACGAACGCGCCATTCGTACCATAGGCGCCGATCGCCCCGAACCAAAGCCGTTCACGGGCATGGCTATTCCCGCAAACGTCATTGGCCGTGTGCGACTATCGGGCAGTCTGGGCGGACGCCAAAAGGAGCAAGTCAATGCGCTGCCGCGTGCGGCGCTCAGCAGTTGGGGCGGATCGCAAGACGAGCGACCGGTCTTGTTCATTTCCGAAATCGTCGCCTCGAATGCGGTCGAAGGCGACGTCGAATTCCGCGGCGCGCGGCGCGGTCGCATCGCGGCGGACGCAAACGCACTGCCATCCCGATATTACTCGGCCTATCTTTGGGCGGCGATCGTGGTGCTGGTTCCCACCGCCGAGGGGGCGATCGCAATAAATAGCCTGCCCACCGAGGGTGCTGAACCGTGGAAGGACTTCATCCCCTTCTTCGAACACGGAAATCTGGCTGATCCCGAAAGCTGCCTGTTCGGAAAGCGTCAGCTCGCAACGAAGGTGATAACGGGCCTGGCCTCCGCACTTCGCGACTGGGGCGAGGATCGCGAGCCGCTTCACTTCGCATTCGCCTGCGCAATCGACGAGGCGGGGTGCGGGCATTCGCTCGCGTATCCGGAGTGGTCGGGCCACGTAACAATGCGTGAACTGATCGGTGAGGCGCTGAACACCCTCGCCCTCACTGACCCCATCATAAAGCGTATGCGCGACGATAAGCTCCTCGATATGAAGCACTTTAGCGGCGCCCCGGGGCAACATGATTTCTCGGCCTGCGGTTTCCCGACTATCGTCGCGTCACATTACGCGCGCATGGAGAGCGCCGAACGGATGCTGTAAGGGCGATCGGGGCGATCGAGCTCTGCTACGGGATCGTTGAGGGCCCTGAGATATGGCAGCGGATCGAGCAGCGCGATCGGCTCGTCCGCCGCCCGCATCCGTTCCAGCGCATTCAGTTGCTCGGTCGCAACGGCGACCCGGTCGAGCGGTGCGCCCTTGAGAACCGAGATCCCAAAAAAGCCCGCCAGGTGGTGGCGCAGCACGGCCGGATCTATCTGGTCGCCAGATATCCCCATGACTGAATAGACGAGCGTATCGTCGGCACTCTGTTCATCTGACAGCGGCGGCTGAACGTAAGGGAAATCGACAACGCGGGCCTGCATGCGCGCCCAAATCAGCAGACGCGCAAATTGATCCATGCCACTGTGTTCAGAGTCGCGTTCATAGGCCTCGCGCGACATGCTAAACGGGTCATTCTGCTCGATGAAGATGGCGACCCCAGCGGCATCGTCTTTACCGAACAGCGATCCGATCAGATCCGACAACGCCCCGATAAAGGTCCGCAAGGCACCCCGTCCCCGCGCGGCCGGACAAATATAGAGGTAGTTGAGATTGGCGGTGGCCGGCAGGCCAGGCGCCGCAGGTGCTAGCGAGATAAAGTTCGCGCCGCCGATCATCTGACCTGAATGGGCGTCACGCGCAACAACGCAGAGCTCGCGAAACGCCCCAAACTGACGCGCCAACCGGGCGTGTTCAGTTCCGTGATTGAGCGCCAGGCAGCGCGAAAAGCCACTGCGATCTTCAGTCTCCTCGGGGAGCGTGAAGTTCTCCTCATAGCCATCAAAAAAGCAGTCGAACGTTGCACTTTCGACGGTGTCGGTCACTTCCAGAGAAAGATGGAGATTGGTCATATCCTTCCTTCACCACAGCATCTCTCTTGCTTCAACCATCACAGACTGAAGGGCAACAGATGTGCAAGGATAAGACAGTCCGCCTTGATCTGCCGATCCCGTGAAGCGGCAATTCTCTTTCAGGCTGAGTTAGGGTCGCTGTGCGAGGGCAAGGGCCGCAAGGACCGCATGATCCCGATCGGCGAACGCGCACTGCGCTGGGTCCAGCGATACCGCGAGGAGGTGCGCCCCGACTTCGCCTGCGGCGCGGATGACGGCACGCTGTTCCTGACCAAACTGGGCGAAGCGTTCGCGGCGGAGCGCATGACGCAGCTCGTGCGCGGCTACGTCACCGCCGCCGATCTCGGCAAGACCGGCTCTTGTCAACTGTTCCGGCATAGCATGGCGACCCAGATGCTGGAGAACGAGGCCGACGAAGAGGAAGGGTCAGATGCTATCCGCACTCTCAAGAAGTGACGAAAAACTGCCAATCCCGCCAAGCGTCCCGGAACGAGGGTGCCGATAGCATCCCCTCAAACCCGCAGAAAACCGGCATGCAGCCGTGCGTAAGGTGTGTATCCGAATTATGGGTCCGATGCGTCAGCATCACGGCCCTTCCAGCGGTCCGGGAATAGGGCTGCCCGGTCAGGCCGCGCGCAACACGTCGCGGGCCGCGTCGGGCAGCCGGGCGATGACCAAGAGATAGGCGCTGGCGGTGGCATCGGGCTGACGGCGGCCCTGTTCCCAGCCCTTCAGGGTGGCCAGCGGGATATGGTAGGCGCTGGCGAAAGCCTGCTGCGACAGCCCCAGTTCCTCGCGAATCGCGCGCACGTCGGGCACCTCGATCGTATGGACGCGGGCCACCTTGCCCTTGCCCTGGGCGTGCGCTGCGGCCTCTTCCATCGCCGCGAACAGGTCCTTGTCAAAGTCCGACATCGCCATGCTCCTTACGCTCAATCCACCGCGCTCTTGATCATCGCCGCGAAGGCGGCCACCGCCTTCTTCTTCTCCGCGCTCACGTCCGTTGCCTGCGCCTTGGCATAAGCCAGCAGCAGGTACAGCGGACAGTCGGGGCGGTAGTGGAAATAGATCACCCGCGCCCCGCCGCGCTTGCCGCTCCCCGAACGCGCCTAGCGCAGCTTCCTTACTCCGCCGGTGCCGGGGATCACGTCGCCCGCCTCAAGGTTATGGGCGACGTGATCGACCAGTTCGGCCCGTTCCTCCTCGCTCCAAATCTTCTCGGCCGCGAGCAGAAAAAAGTGCGTCGCGGCAACGGTGATCGGACGGGTCTTCACCGCAACCATATACGTCAATGACGCCCAAATAGCGAGCCGGTGTTGAGCTGCTCATCCGCTCCCGTCACACCTGCTGCCATGATCGTGACGGCCCGCACATCACCTTCTCAGCCGCTGACCCTTCCGGGCCGCAAAACCGCCTCTGGCGGTCTCGCAGCCGTGCCCCGGCTTCGTGCCCGTCGCCGGGGTCGAGTAGCCGCAGCAGATTACTCTGCTGCGGCTCTCTCAGAACCGGACATGCGGGCCACGCATCCGGCTCTTTGGATTGATATATCAGAGCGCCAGCGATAGCTGGTTCGATACCAACGGCGGGTTCAGGTCGAACCACCGGGCCTGCAGCGAAGTCAGACGCACCTTGAACCATGACGGCGGGTAGGCTTGCACGCTTCGGCCAATCCCGGTTTTTGCGACTTCGCGGTTGCCGCTCGCATCGTGCAGGATCGTACGATCGCCGACGGCATTTCGCCGGATATCAATCCTACAAGCCGCACCTTGCTCGTGGCTCTGACCGAAGACGGTTCGCTTGGTGCGTTGCTGAAGGCAGGAGCCCGCCTGCATCAGGCCGGCTGCAATGGCTGCATTGGAATGGGCCAGGCACCCGCACAGGGGCGCAACAGCCTGCGCACGGTTCCGCGTTTTTGGTGTTTGACAGCATGATAGCTTAGCGCATGCATGTCCGTGGTCCTAGGACAGCGGACATACGGGTTCATCATGAAAAGCCAAGACATCGTCATATTGCTCAAGCTGGTGAGTTTGGAAGACCAGATCAGGCAGGGCTGCCTTGATGAACCGGTAAGCTCCGACCCATTTGCATTGCGCAGTCTGGAAGGCGCATTGGGCATCAGCAAATCGGAGATAAGCGCATCACTCCGGCGCAGTATCGCTGCGAAATTAGCCATCAAGTCCAACGATCGTCCGAAAGTGAACCGCCGCAATCTTACCGAATTTGTCCAGCACGGGCTGAAATATGTGTTCCCCGCCAAACCTGGTGCACCACAGCGGGGCGTCGCCACTGGCTTTGCTGCGCCCATGCTCGAAGGGCAACTCGTTAGCTCCGGCGCGGATATCTATGTGTGGCCTCAAGCCGAAGGAAGCCAGCGAGGGTCATCAATAACGCCATTGTTCAAATCTGTCCCCGAAGCAGCTGTCAAAGATGAGCGACTTTACGAATTGCTGGCGCTGGTCGATGCGATCAGGCTGGGCAATCAGCGCGAAGCAATTCTGGCCAAAGACAGGTTCGAAGAACGGATGGCGCGCGCATGAGCCTTCAAGGTGAACTTCTCGCAATGTTGGAGACTGTCGCCGAAGCATTGGGCGATGATCTGTGCCGGCAGATGGTGTTTGTAGGCGGATGCTCAACCGCCGTGCTCTTCACCGATGAAATCACCTTGCAGGAGGTGCGGGCCACTGACGATGTAGACCTGATCGTGGGCCTGTCCGGCATGGCGCAGTGGATGCAGCTCCAGGAAACCTTGAACAGGAAGGGCTTTACGGTATCGGGAGAGGACGAGGTCATCTGCCGAATGCGGCTCGGCAACCTCAAGGTCGATTTCATGCCCGACGATCCGGACATTCTCGGGTTCAGCAACCGCTGGTACAAAGAAGGCATCTACACCGCGATCAAGTACGTCCTGCCGAGTGGGCGCGTAATAAAGCATCTAACACCGCCCCTATTTCTGACCACCAAACTCGAAGCTTACGCTGGGAGAGGACAGAACGACCCCTCGGGAAGCCACGACCTGGAAGACATCATCAATGTCGTGGACGGAAGGCCGGCACTCTTGAGCGAAGTGCAGGCAGTACAGGGCGAGGTGCGCGGCTACCTGTCGGAGCAGTTTCGGGCGCTGCTAGAACATGCAGACTTCGAGAATTATCTCTACGGAAATATCAGAGGCCCTGAAGGCAGAGCCGAAATTGTACACACGAGGGTACAGGCGCTGGCCGCACTGGGGTAAGAGCCGCCGCCAGAACTACCCACCGCCGAACCAATCCAGGCAAAGCCCAATATCGGTACTCCAATGATGAAATTTGCCATCGCTTTGTCCAGCTACCCATGCGGATTGGCGACTTACGGCTCTGCCCCGCTTCACATTGGCTGCGTGAGATATGCGCAGAATCGGTTATCAAACCCGGGAGAAAGCCAGAGCGCTGAAAGTTGCGGAAGGCTGGCCTGCGGATCGCAATCCGCAGCGATCAATCCGGCACTCCTCACACGGGCCGGGCGGATGGAGCAGCCGCCTGGGCGGACGACTGCTCCTGCGACCCGGGCGCACCTTCCTTGCAGGTGCGCCTCAGAAGGCAACGCTGAGCGAAGCACGGGCGGACAGGTCGGTGCTATCCGAGGTCTTTTCCATCCGCGTCGCGATCTGCCAGGTAAAGTCGTAGCCGCCGGCGAGCATGCGCAACTCGCCGATCCAGGCCCCCTGCAGGTCATCGGGCGTGATCGTGAAGGCATCGCCCGCATCGTAATTGTCACCGCCGCTGAAGTAGGCGGTGGTCTTGCCATAGCTGCCTGCAAGGACCTCGCGACGGCCGCCTTCTAACTGGAACGTCAGCGGGCGCCAGTCCGGCGATATGGGACCGAGGCTGTAGGAAGCCGTAATCGTAGGGGTTACCGTCGTCGACCTGCTGGTGCGATCGGCCACCGTCAGGGGCATGGCATCGCTGTCCGCGGATTCCGTGTAACCATCTTCCTTCAGCCAGAACTGTTGCAGCTCGACTTTCGGCTTCAGGCTGAACCGGCGGGAGAATTCCTTCTTCCATGAAGCCCCGGCCATGCCGGAAAGCAGCCACCCTTTCCACTTCGCATCGGCTTCATAGGTGAAATCGTCATCATCGATGGTACCGGTGAAAGTCCGCGTCGAGTCGACCGAAATGCGCGAAGCACCCAGGCGGCCCCAAGCCATGAACGGCCCTTTTTGTGTCCGCCAGAACAGGCCGAGGTCGTGCTGGCCGATACTGAGATCGCCGGTGCCCGCCCTGTTCTCGACCGAGCCATGCAACCAGGCGTAGGACGCACCAACGTAACCGAGAGGGGTGAGCCGCTCGAAACCGGCGGAAAGTCCCCAACCGCTGGCGTCGTAACCGGCGGTTCCGGCCTTGTCCCTGGTCGACTTCCAGTAGATGGGCTCGAACCAGCCATCGACTTCACTGATGTCGAAGGTCGATGCATCATCGCCGATGTGCCGGGAAGCAAGGCGCGTGCCACGCGTCACCGCATCGAACACGCCCCCCGACCAGTCGGGCAGAAGGCCGTCGACCTGAGACTGCAGGGTGTCTGCGTCTTCGACCTGCAACAGGCTCTGCGTCAGGTAGTCATCGTTCTCAGCCGCTAGGTACACGGCATCCCAAACCGCTCCCCCAGCACTGTCGAGCCCCAGCTCGGCGACGGACTTGCGCGAGATCGACAAGGTGATGCTGCTGTCATCTGCCGAGACGGCGCCGTTGTAGATGAACGGAAGGTCACTGACGCCTGCGTCCAGCGTGCCTTCGATGTCGAGGGTGTCGGCCGTCAGTACGGTGTAGTCGCCTTCTGCGGTCGCCAGGTCGCTGACCGTAGCAGTCACGCTGGCCCCGTCCTCGAAAGTGGCGCTGTTGACTACGAAAAGCGAGCTTTCATCGCCATCGACATAAACGCCAAGCGTGCCGTCGGCGGCAACATAGAGACTGTCGAAGGTCGAGGTTTCGGTGTCATTGGCGGTCAGGATGCCGCCGTTAACGGTGACCGCCAGATTCTCCGCGCTGGAGCACAGACCGGAATAGACGGCCGAATCGTTGATTGTGAGGGTCGCGGCATTTCCGGCGAAATCCATCGTCCCATCGAAGCTGGATTCGCCCGAAAGGGTGGCCGTCGCAATGCCGCTACCGAACCAGACGTCACCGGTATACGCGGTGTTTCCCGATAGCTCGAGCGTGTCGTCGCCCGCATTGAAAAAGCTATCGCCTACGATCGCACCGGAGGACGCAGTGATGAGGTCATCGCCCGAGCCGGTATAGATGTCCCCGTAGATCCGCGTGTAGATCGTTGGGTCCTCCTCTTCGTAGTCCTCCACGTACTCAGCGCTCGTCTGCGCATCCTCGTCATTGAGGTACTGACGAATGGTGACGCCGCTGGTGTTGGCGGAAAGGTCGACGGCAACGCGCGTGTCCGTGCTGGAGCCGCCTGCCGTGATGAAGCCGGTGTTCGCGATCGTCGTCAGCGTGCCGGAAAGGTCCTGGATGGCCGTAGTCACGCCTTCGCCAGGCGAAGACAGCGTCGCGGTGATCGTACCGCTGTTATAGAGCGAACTCACATAGCTGCCTTCGTTGATCAGCAGCGCAGTGGCACTCGAATCGTAAGTGGTCGCCTTCAGGGTGCCGGTTACGCCGATGCCGTTGGTCAGGATGACGTCGCCGCCCTCCCCACCAATGACGAGTCCGAAGGCATCGGTATTGCTGTAATAGGAATTGGCGGTAACCGTGCCGTCGATCGCAATCGAGTAAGTGCCGGAATTGCTCGAGACGCTGCCGATGGTGATGGCCTCGGCGCCGCCGACCTGGATCGCCGGGCCATTGCCGTAGGACACGACTGCACCGGTGCCCTCTTCGTCATCGTCGACACCATCATTGTCTTCGTCGTCGTTGTCGTCATCGGTGTCCGTAGGCGGAGCGGCGATGTAGATACCGCCATCGACATTCCCGGTTATCGAGACGGCGGGCGTTCCCGAACGCAAATCGGCCCGTGAGAGATAGACCGAATCGCCCTCATCGTTGGTGTAGGTATATTTCTGGGCCACAGTCCCCTGCACGGTAACCGTCCCGGTCACGTCTCCGTTGACGGCCAGCGCAGTTGCACCGTCGCCCACGACATAGACGGTGCCTTCGACAGTGACATTGCCGACGACGTCCTGTGTGGAAATGCCGGTCGAATTGTCGCCGATGACAGAGATCGAGCCGGTGTTCGCAATGTCTCCGGTGTAGGTCCCGTCGACGCGGATGCCGCTCGAGTTCAGGCCCTCGACCTTGATATAGCCTTCATTGGTGATCGTCCCCGACGCGCCGTCCGCTGCGTGGATGCCGTAGCGATCACTGGCCTGGGCAATCGCGCCGTCTGCGATGCTGTTGTCGTCATCATCCTCCGCGATGAAGTCCTCGAGCACATAGATGGACGCATCTTCGCCAACATAGACGTCGGACGAAGTCCCGGACTTGACGGCGATCGCGCTGGCGCCGTCGGCATCGCCCAGTTCGATACCGCCTTCGAGATCGACGGCGTTGTCGCTGTCTACGGTGATCGCAGTGCCACCTGCCAGGGTAATAGTTCCATCCTCGGTCACCGTCACGTCGCCAGCGCCAGAAGTCGCAAGGGCACTGGTCGTGTCGGTCTTGATCGTGGTGGCGGCAATCGCGGACTGGCTGCACAGCGCCAGGACCAGCGCACCAAGGCTGGTGGAATTCTTCAGGGATGACATGGATTTTGGTCTCTTGTCGAAAAGGATGATCGCGCGAGAGGCGCCCCTCTCGCGATCGGGAGGAGGTCAGACGGCAATCCCGATCACGTTGGTGCCAGAGTAGCCGGCCGTCACGCTGCCCGAGAGCGTTGGCGTCATTTGAGCCAGCTGGGCCGAGGAATTGTCCCCGAACACATTGTCGGAAGAGAGCGAGATAGCGTTGTAGTTAGCGATGCTAGAAGTGTAGCGCGTGTCGCCGGAAAAGACTGCGGTGTTGTTGGCAGCCGGCATGGCGATCTGCGAGATGAGGTCGGCAGTCCGACCTGTGCTTGCCGAAGTCAGACCATCGAGGAACACCTCGAAATGGATGTGCGGCCAGCGACCTGAATAGCACGCAGGGTAAATCGTGGTGAAAGTGACCTTGCCATCGGAGTCCGTGACCTGCACGCCGCGCAGATAGCTCTCGGTGGTCACCCCGCTCGAATAGAGTGAGTAATGCCCATCGGCATCGCAATGCCAGATGTAGATCGCCGCGCCTTCGATCGGGGCGCATCCGGTATTCACGTCAACCAACTGAAGCTCGAGATCGAGCTGGACGCCATCGGCGGTCGTAGTCGAGCCGATGAAGCTCGATCGGATATCCGAACGTTCGATCCCGCTCGATTGCAGGACGTTCGAGGTCGATCCACTCGAGGTGTTCGTACCGTCCGCCGGATAGGGACCATTGGTCTCGGTAGGATCGGCCACGCAGCTCGTATCGGTGCTGCCGCTCGAGGACGAGGTGTTCGTGTCGCTCGGCGACGAAGATGTCGATGTACTCGTGGTCGAACCGGAGGAGCTGTCATCGCTCCCACCGCAGGCGGCTACAAGGGTCGCGGTCCCTGCACTTGCCAGTAAGCCCAGCGCACGGCGGCGCCCGATCAATTGCTTGCGGATGACTTCCAAGTCTTCCGACAATCCATGCCCGTGCTGCTCCAAACCAACCTCCATCTTGCTCTGTCCCGCCATCCGACCGGCTCATGACCGGGACGGGGCGTCGCAAATGCATCTGGACAGTTGCGGTTGCCCTGAGATTTCAGCGAGATTTCATGCGAATTTCGCGAGATTGCCGCAGCCCCGCGAGAGGTCGAGCGCGGTGAGCATGCTGCTCAGGCGTTGGCCGAAACCGGAGGGACGAAGAGATACCCCTCGTTGCGCACGGTACGGATGATTTCCGAACCGCCGTCGCCATCTGAGATCTTGCGGCGCAGGCGGCTTAACTGGACATCGATGGCCCGGTCGTAGTGATCGCTGTCCTCGCCGCGCGACCAGTCAAGCAATTGGTCGCGGGTAAGGACCCGGCGCGGATGCTCCGCGAAAGCGCGCAGCAGGCGGAACTCACCATCGGAAAGCGAAATGAGCTTACCGGTTGGATCGAACAGCAGGCGCAGGCCCAGGTCCATGCGCCAACCGGCGAAATAGAGGCAATCCCCCGAGTTGTCATCGCCCTGCCCGGCCCACGCGCCCGCATCGGCATCTGGGGCCGAGGCCACACGGCGACGCAGGACAGTGCGGATGCGGGCCAGCAGTTCGCGCGGATTACAGGGCTTAGCGAGGTAGTCGTCCGCGCCCATCTCCAGTCCGACGATCCGGTCGACATCGCTGCCCACTGCGCTGAGCATGATCACCGGCGGCGCGTCGGTACCCAGGTTGCGCAAGGCGGTAAGGCCGTCTTCGCGCGGCATCATCACGTCGAGCACGATGAGGTCGATGCTTTCGCGCGCGAGGATTTCGCGCATCTGTGCCGGCTCGCCGGCGGTTATCGTGTCATAGCCGTGCTTGGCGAGGAAATCGCCGATCAACGAACGGATGCCCTCGTCGTCGTCGACGATGAGGATGCGGGTCTGAAGGTCCATTGCGGGTTGTTCTAGAATCATGCCGGAGGATTAGGAAGCCCATGTACCCGACGAATTTCAGTCGCGGTTACAGCTTGCGACAGCCGTGAAACACCGTTGCAAACTCGCTGAAATCCGGCCGCAAACTGGCTCGCCCACTTATCCGGCATGAAAGGTTCACCCAGCCAATGGTCGTTTCGGGCAGGTGACTTCGCTCTCAATTCGGCGTCCCCCGTCGTGTCCGATGCGAAGTCGTTTACGCCCGAAGTGATCGGCGACGCCGTCCAGCGCAGCACCGCCAAGGTGCCGGACGGTGCCGGGACCGCCGAGCGTGCAGGTCATTCAGTCGCACCCGCCCTGCAACTCGGCGGTCCCGGAACTGCAATGTTTCAGTCTTACTTGCCGCCCCGGCATTACCAGTACGCGCGGCATCATCGCTCGGGCAGATTCCTTCCAAACCCGGCCTTGCGGGCTCTTGACCGCGAGACATGCCATTTACGAGGTGACCGTTCCCGTCATCCAACCTGCCGCGAGGCAGGCGCAGCGGCGGGAACGCGGAACGGGAACGGGAGGGTGGTGTCCCTCTCTCCCGGTCCCGTTCCGCAACCCAGCCTGCCCCATCGCCTTGCCGCAGGCCTCGCGCCTCGAAATTGTCCGATTGGCGTGGCAATGGCTGCTCCATGACTCCTCCCAGCTTTCCGCGCCGGTTCGGCCTGCCACTGGCGATGCAGATGATCGCCATCATCGTGTGCGCCCTGATCGGCGCGCAGCTCGTGACGCTTGCTCTCACGGTCATCCTGCCGCCCAGTCCAACGGCGCGCTGGGACCTCGACGAAGTGGCCGCGGCGCTCAACGGCAAGGACGCCGGCGAACGACTTGAACGCAAGAGCATGGACGGTCCGCCCGACGTTTCGGGACAGGGCTGGCTCGTTTCCGAATCCTCGCGCCAAGCCCTTGCACGACGTTTGGGGCGCAAACCCGGAGACATCGTACTCGCCTTCTACACCCAATTGCCGGTCGGCGGCGTGGCCGTACCTCCCGGTGCCCACTCGCCGCTGGCAGTTGTGCAACCGGCGCAGAGTAGCATCTTTCCCGGCCTGCTGATCGAAGATGCACAGGCCCAGTCGATCCCCGGAGGCCCGCCTCCAGGCGGCGCTCCTACGGCAGGCGGCATGCCCGGCGGAGGCTTTCCCGGCGGAATGCCGCCAGGAGGATCCATTCCGCATGGCCCCACCATGCCGGCCGGCTCACTGCCGCGCCTTCCCTCACCCCCTGCTGGAAGCACAACATCGGGCAACATCCAGGGCCATCCAGGAGGAGCGCTTCCCGGAAATGGCGCCATGGGAAGCGGCTCAGCCCCTGCTTCGGGTCCAGTGCAAATCCCATCCGGCCCGGGCAGCACTGCTGCTACCGGCACTGCCGGACTGGGCACTCGCCCCAGTCAGCCCTCAACCAACCAACCGGCACCCCGCCTGTTGGTACCAGGCGGAATGAGGGGGCCAACCGTCCAGGCAGGCAGCGCCTTGCCCCCGATCACCGCCATTCCGCGCAGCACCACCCCGAGAATCGATGCCCAGCCACTGGCGAAACCGCGAGCAGCGCCCTTTGCCAGCCAACCTGCGCCGCGAGCCGAGCCGAGCCTGGCCCCTGCGACACCCAGCCCGCTTGCTGCGGCCTCGCCTACCAATCTTGCAAGTCCAGTGCCATCGCAACAGCAGCAGCACACACCCGGCGCCGCACCCGCCAAACCGCAGCCGATTCCTTTCAAGCGCACCCGCAGTTCGCTGTTTGATGCCGCATCGCCGCCCTTCATCGAGGGCGACTTCGTGGCGGCCGCGCGCCAGCCCGACGGACACTGGCTTGCTGTTGCCCCGCGCGCCGAGCCGTTCCCGAACAGTTGGCAGCAGCGGGTCATGCTCTGGTTCCTGCTTTCGCTGGCGATCGTCAGCCCGCTCGCCTGGCTCTTCGCGCGGCGCATCGTCGATCCCCTGCGCGAATTCGCCAAGGCAGCCGAACAACTGGGCCGCGACCCTTCCGCTACGATCCTGCCGCTCTCGGGACCGGCCGAGATCGGCCGCGCGGCGAATGCGTTCAACCAGATGCGCTACCGCCTTCGCGCGTTCGTCGACGACAGGACTGCCATGGTCGGCGCGATCAGCCACGACTTGCGCACGCCGCTGACCCGCCTGCGTTTCCGCATCGAGGACGCACCGGACGAACAGCGCGAAGGCTTGCTCAAGGAAGTCACCGAGATGGAGCAGATGATCAGCCAGGTCATCACCTTCATCCGCGACGCCTCGACTCCTGGCCCGCGTGAACGTCTCGACTTTGCCGAGCTGATCGCCGGTAGCGTCGCCGATGCCCGACTGGTGGGCGGCGACGTGGAAATCGAGCAGAACGCGCATATCCCGGTCGATGTCGACCCGGTAGGTATAAGGCGCCTGCTGGGCAACCTGCTGGAGAACGCGGTGAAGTACGGCGAACGCGCGCGCGTGCGTGTTCGACTCTCCGGTGGCGAAGCCATTGCCGAAATCGTCGATACCGGCCCGGGCATTCCCGAGGATGAGTTCGACCGCGCTTTCGAGCCCTTTTACCGCAGCGAAGCGGCCCGCAAGTCCGGCCGCACCGGCAGCGGCCTCGGCCTTGCCGTATGCCGCTCCATCGCCCGCGCTCATGGCGGCGACGTCAGTTTCGCGCATGGGGCCGACGGTTTCACCGCCCGCGTGTCCGTGCCGGTGGCGGCCAATCCCATCATGCGCAAGGCAGCATGATCATTCGCAAGTTCGTGCAACTCCTGCTAGCCGCCGCTGCGACCACGCTACCGCCTGCAGCGCGGGCGCAGGAAGCGGCTTGCGGGAATATCGGTGAGACTTCTTGTGCGCAGACCGAAGCCCAGCCTTTGCCGGATGTGGAAAGCCCGTCGGTCCATCTCTGGTCGGCTTCCGTATCAGCCGGTATCTCGACCCTCGACGATGGTCCTGACGGCAGCTACCAGGCGCTGTCGCTCACCCGCAGCGTAGGCCGCGGGTATGTGCGTGCCGGTTTCATGCGCTATCATGGAACGCTGTTGCAGGCCGACATCGCCCTGCCCTCGGACTATTACGTGGGAACGATCGCGACCGGCGGAAATTTCGATAACTGGGTGACTGACGGTTGGGTCAGTTATGGTCGCCAAGTCTATGGCGACATCGACAGCAGCGCAGGCCAGCGCAAGAGCACGGGACCGACCGGGAGCGATTATTACGCCTTTGGCGGCGATTTCGGCCGCATCATCACGCTCGCGCCGAACTGGTACCTGACATCGACTGTGGCGGGATCCTACGCTCACGGAAAGTTGCTGCGCCCGGCTCCGACCGGGATCGAACTCCTCGACCTCGAAACTGACGAGCCGACCTGGTCGGGCACCGCAACGCTTCGCGTGGACCACGCCTTCGGCGCATCCCGCCGCCACTACATCGGCCTGTCGCTATCCCGGAACTGGACAAGTAACGCAGTTTCGCAGCTGCGTTTCGGCCCACCCGTGGAGGATGCAGGCTCGCTAGTGCCCAGTTCGCTCTACAGCAAACACTATGCAGACAGCTGGTTCGAAGTGGGGGCAACCGCGAACATGCAATTGACCAACGACCTTGCACTGGACCTGTACGGCACCCGGCGCTTCAGTGCGTTGGCCGGCAACATAGTTTCCGCGGGCGTTTCCCTGCGCAAGTCCTTCTAACGCCGCCCGATCCCGCAATGCGCGCCCATCTTCGCGTAGAAAAATCGATGCTGAAGCGTTCCTCGCCCTGCTGGGGATGGTCGGGGCCAAGGCCGGCGGAGCCAAGCTCCTGCGCCCGGTGGCCCGCGTAGTCTTCTGGGGCGCCTTGGCGATGGGACCTACGGCCGCGATTGGCAGCCTGGTGGGGACAAGTGTGTGAAAGGTCGCGGAATGGTTGCACCGGGACCAGGAGCGGACTGGCAGGTGTTGGAATATCCCGCCGCAAAGCCGCCGTTCCTGCGGCCTGAACCGCTCTTCGGAGCCAGCCATTGGTTCACGTCGCTTCGCGACCCATCAACGACGGGAACCATTGCCCTTAGCTACGACGAAACTTTCCTATTTTAGCCAAATATTTACTGGGCATATCTACGGATTTTTGCCCAAGTCCCAGCCCGCCAAGCTCCGTTAAAGGCATCGGCCCGGCTCAACGACCGGGGGGCGTGGGAGAGGACAGAATTGATGATGCACAAAATCGGCCCCGAGCTGATCAGGCGAACGCCAATCACGCTATTGGCGCTCACCCGCCATCGCGTGGAACCGCACGAGGAGGACTGGTTCGCGCGCTGCCGGAGTGATTACCTTCGCTCATTCCCTTTCACCCTGCTCGAATTGGTTCGGCTCTCTGCTCTTCTCCTGCTTGTCGGTCGCTCGAGCAATCTGGCTTTTATCTGCGCGGTGCTGGTAGGCTTTGCCCTTGTGATGGGTGCCCAGGCGTCGCTCAGGCACCGTGAGGCGAATCTCCAATGCAGTCAAACGCTGGCACTTCGCTATCGCAGGAACACATTTTGCATCCGCGCCATCTGGTGGTGTGTGATGCTTGGCTGGTCAATCGTGATTGCGCCGCAAGATCAATTAATGGGGCTGACGGCGCTGGGTATCACCATGATGGTGATCGACGGTATCAGCATTCTAGCCTTGCCGCATTTGGCGCTGGGCGCCATGTTCGCGAGTGCTTGCACCATTATTGCAGGATTGCTCAACCGCGAAGGAATGGCTGCGGCGCCCGTTGCGGTCGTGATAGTACTTCTCGCCTCGTTCCTGCACTGGTCGATTTATAACCTTTTTTATCTGTTCGCCACACGGCGCATCCGCACGAAACGATTGGCGCAGTCGAACGAAACGATCCAGCTGCTCCTCAATCAATACGATGACGAGGGCAGCGACTGGCTTTATGAAATCGATGCGGAGGCACGCATTTCCAACCCGTCGCCGCGGTTTTGCGATGCCTGCGGAATCGATGCAGATCGGCTCGACGGTATGCCCTTGGCAGTCCTGTTCCATGAAGGCATCCATCGGCAGGAGCTCCAGGCAAAATTGAACTGGGGCGAGAGCTTTCGCGATCTAATTCTTCCGCTGAAAGTTCGTGGGGAGGAACGCTGGTGGTCGCTAAACGGGCGCCCCATTGACCAACTGCGAGGCGAAACGGGCGGGTGGCGCGGGTTCATTGCCGATGTCAGCGACGCCAAGCAGGCTGAAGCAAAGATTTCCTACATGGCCCACTTCGACCTGTTGACCGGTTTGCCTAATCGCACCCTGTTCAATGCGACCCTGGAACGGGCCATGATACGTCTGTCGACCCGCCGATCGGCGGGCCTGCTGTTCGTGGATCTCGACCATTTCAAGGAGGTCAACGACGGATATGGCCACGCGGCCGGCGATGCTCTGCTAGTTGAGGTGGGACGCCGACTCGAGCAGGCGGTTCGTCCCGGAGACCTGGTTGCAAGGCTAGGCGGTGATGAATTCGTAGTCCTCTTATCCGATCTGCCCTCTCGCGACGAATGCCTCGAGGTGGCTCAGCGCCTGCTTGGGGAGTTTGAGAAGCCGATTGAGATCGACGGGCAAAGCATGACGATCGGCGTGAGCATTGGCGCTGCCATCGCCCCGGACGACGGGACGACGGCAGACGAACTTCTGCGCGCGGCCGATCTTGCCATGTATGAGACGAAGGTCGGCGGACGCAATGGCTTCTCGGTCTTCGACGCCAGCATGCGCGAACAGATGCAGGAAAGGCGAGATCTGGCGACCGGGCTGCGAAGCGCGATCGGACGCAACGAACTGGAGCTTCACTACCAACCGCTTGTCGATCTACCCACCGGACAGACCGGGGGATATGAGGCGCTCGTGCGCTGGAACCATCCCGCCAAGGGAGTCCTGAATCCCGATGTTTTTATACCGATCGCCGAAGAGAGCACGCTTATCAATGAGTTGGGGGAATGGGTTATCCGCAATGCCCTCGCCGAAGCGGCCACGTGGCCGGATCATTTGACTATCGCCGTCAACGTCTCGCCGGCCCAAATGCGGGACAAGGGCTTTCTGAGGCTCGTTGCAAACGCGCTCGCCGCAAGCGGTGTGCAACCTCAACGGCTTGAGCTCGAAGTGACCGAAAGCCTGTTCATCCGGGACGAGGACGAAGTTCTCAAGCTGCTTCAGAGTTTCCGGAGAATGGGCGTGCGGATCAGTCTCGATGATTTCGGAACAGGCTATTCCTCTTTGAAATACCTGCAATCGTTCCCGTTCGACAAAATCAAGATCGACCGCAGTTTCGTGTCTGGACTGCTTGACCGCGAAGACTGCCAAGCCATTGTGCAATCCGTCATCGCCTTGGCCAAAGACCTTGAGATCAGCACGACCGCTGAAGGTGTCGAGACCGATGACCAATTAGAAGCCTTGCGACAACAGGGCTGCGCCCAAGTGCAGGGTTTCCTTTTCAGCAAAGCGGTACCTTCGCGAAAGTTGCCCTTCAACCGGACAGAAGGATCCGCTGAACGAGATCTGGAATCCAGCTT
Organism: Novosphingobium sp. PY1; assembly: GCF_017312445.1. Classification (NCBI taxonomy): domain Bacteria; kingdom Pseudomonadati; phylum Pseudomonadota; class Alphaproteobacteria; order Sphingomonadales; family Sphingomonadaceae; genus Novosphingobium; species Novosphingobium sp. PY1. Next base: position 117,634 of record NZ_BLTI01000005.1, read on the forward strand.
GGAATTGTCCGATGACAGCCTATCCCCAGTGCTCAAGGCCTCCTCTCAACGCAGAACGAGATGATGGGGAGAACGAATGCCGGTAATCGCCGAATTCGGTGGCGTTTACACCCACTCGGCAGTCCGATGGAACTTGCCATTCATTCATCGTAACTGCTGCACGGGGCCCTCGCTGGAGTTGACGGGGCAGTCGACAGAGCCCCGTCATGGTTCGTGCGAGGGCGCCGTAGCCGTGGATGAACCGGAAGATCTCGGACACCATACGCCAGGTTTCGGCGAGAACGTGATTGGCGGACGGATCGCCGAGTAGATCGATCCAGAAAAGCAGTCGATCCAGTGGTTTCGAACTTCCCTTCGGCCCAGTCGCTAACCCTGATGCTCCCGTCTTCGAAGCAGGTCAGACACAACGAAATTGGCGGTCAATTTTCGGATGCCCGGCAAATTTGCCAGCAGGCCGCTTTTGACGTGTTCGTACTCTCCCACGCTCTTCAGGCAAAGGCGTAGAGAATAGTTCATGTCGTTGGACAGCAGCAGGCATTCTCGCAGATTGGGCCAGTTCAGCACGGCCTCTTCGAAACGCGCGCGATAGCCTGGTTGGCGCCGATCGATTTCGATCTGGATGATGACATCGATGCCGGTTTGTTGCTCGGTGGCCGGTTCAGGCAGGGTGGATAAGCCTTCGGCCCGCAGCGGTTTCGCCTCGACTTGGGGCGCCTCCAACTGGTCGCCCTGCACAACTTTGATGACTGTCAGCAGTCGCTCTTGCCCATCCCGGTCTGGCCAAAGGATGGATTGCCCCTCGCGCAGACCGACAAGGCCTGCGCCTATCAGGGTGAGTATGGAAATTCGCCCCTGAACGATATCGGCTTCGCGGGGGTAGACCAATTGTACCCAGCGTGCGGTGCCATTCGCTTCGTCGCGATACTTCACTGTGGCGCGCATGGTGACGACGTCTTTCGGGATGCGCTCGGCTTTCAAGACCTTGGCGCGCAGAATCTCCTCAAGCAGGAGCTTGCTGACGTCGGGCGCAAGCTTCTCCGCTGAGTAGGCAAGCCCCGAGAGCGCATCAGCTTCGACGTCGATCAAGTGAATTGGCGGCCGCTTTGCCGCCCCTGACTTTGGCATGGTTGTAACTTTCCGGTGGATGGCGTGGAGCAGCGCCGCTGTCGGGCGCCGTAGTTTCACCTTCACCCCGAGTTCGGGGCGCTATCCACCTGAACTCGGGGCTAAATGCCTGCGAGAAGCTGCCCCCCATGGCGGGCGTACCGGAAATGCCGAAGGTCAAGAATCATGAGGGTGACGTTGCCGCAATCCGTGAGAGCAGTCAAACTGCAAGCCCGTGATCGGTCATGGGTTGGTCTTCACCGATTTCTCGCATCTGGCCAGCCACACATCCCAATGCAGCCCCGCGAAACTCGATCAAGTGCGCGCCATGGTCGCCCCATGGCGTAACACCTCGATCCCGAACAGCTAACTGGCGAAGTGCCGTGGTTCGGAATGATCGCGTTGTCCATGAGGCCAACGCCTCCTGCACCGTCCTAAGCGATGATATAGCGATGCGCATGCGGCCGCTGCCGCCCTCGCCTTAGACCCCATGTTCGCCTGAGCGGACTAGGTAAGTGGCCTCTCCTGCGGCATTCTGCGTTCGAGGGTTGCACCAGGTTGGCTGGTGCCGAGCCTCAAGAATGGAGGAGGCAGCATGAGCAGAGGCCGATACAACTCAAGGCACCAGTCGCGACCACGAAACCGCTCAGCATATCGGCGGGATCGTCGTCAATAGAACCCGCGATACGTGCATTCGCTTCGTTTTTTATCTTACTCTTAGAGTTAATTAGCATCGCCTTTGGAACCGTCCGTGATGGGGGGCATTCTTGAAGTTTCACCTGAGACCGAAGAAGTTTGCAACGAGCATCGAAGGAAAAGCAAAGGAAGCAGCCGGCTACATCAAAGGAAAGGTGTACGAGCCCGGCACCCGCGCTGCGAAATAATCCAGCAATTGTCGGGATGGCGCCGCTCCTCACCGGGGGCGGCGCCGTCGTTCGAGAAGGCTGCCACCCTTCATCAATCATGTACAGGGAAAGGAGACGTTGCAATGAAACAGGCTGGCTCAACTCCGAAGACAACGGACAAACCGTCCGACACCGGCGCGGGTGCGCGCACGGACCGCGAAGCCAAGTTCACAGTTGCCAGCAAGCCCGGCACAGATGGCCACGCCCCGGTCGACTCTGGCAAGCCGGAGCCTGACGCACCCGATCCTACCAGCGATCGCCCGGAACGCGGCCCATCCGGCGCAGCGACGCAGACGGAATTCATCAAGGAAAAAACCGAGAAACGCTGAATGCGCAGCGCCCTTTTGACTGGTTTGCTTCGTCAGTATTCGAGGCCTACCGGGATACCCTTGCTCGCTGGCGTCTTGGACAATTCATCGTGGTATTCGAGCGGCACCAGCGCGTTTAGCTCAGGAAAATAGCCTACGACCGTGCGCTCAGGCAGGTCGTAGGGTTTGACCGCCAGGCCTTCGACCCGGCGGTTCACACCATCGGCATATTGAGTGGCGAGCGCGATCTGCTGGTCCTCCACCAGCCCGAGCCGCTCCATTTCCGATGGCGCCATCATCACGATCATGCGGCTGCCCTCGAGACCGCGCAAGCGGTCCGAATAACCGTAGATCGTGGTGTTGAACTGATCGTTTGAACGCAGCGTCACGAGATGCATGCCGCCCGGATTGTCAGTGACCCCGCAAGCATTGAGCACGGTGGGATCGGTGAATTCGGCTTTGCCGCTCTCGGTCTTCCAGATGCGCTCATGCGCCGGGTTCCCGCGATAAAAGCCGCCGGGCTGATTCATCCGCGCGCTCATGTCATGGAACTCGTCTGGAAAAGTGCGGGCGATAAGGTCGCGGATCACGCCGTAATCTGCGCGCCATGCGTCCCAAGTCCAGCGTGGATTGGCGGGCAGCGTCGCTTTGGCCAGTTCGCAGATGATGGCCGTCTCGCTCATCAGGTGCCCGCTCGCGGGTTTGCGCTTGCCCTTCGAGCCGTAGATGTGGCTGAAACTGTCCTCGATCGAAACCCACTGACTGCCGGTCTTCTGAATATCTTCCTCGGCACGCACAAGGCAGGGTAGGATCCACGAGGACTTGCCAGGCATGCAATGCGTGCGGTTGAGCTTCGTCGCAATGTGGACGGTGAGTTCCATCTGCCGCCACGCCGGATGGACGCGGCCATGATCGGGCACGGCGCGGGCAAGGTTTCCACCGAGACCGATATAGCCCTTGTTTGTGCCCTCGATCACCGCTTGGAGAAACTCCACTGTGGTGTGGCCGTCCTCCTCCGGCGTCTCAAGTCCGAACAGCTCGCGATATTTCTCGACCGGCGCAAGTTTTGTCTTCTCGGTAATGCCGACGGTGCGCTGGCCCTGCACATTTGAATGCCCGCGGATCGGTGAGCAGCCCGCCCCCTTGCGGCCGATATTGCCGCCCAGCAGCAGCAGGTTGACGAGCAGGCCGATCGACTGACTGCCGTGGACATGCTGGGTCAGTCCCATGCCATAGATACCGATCACGGTATTGGCGCTGGCATAGACGTCGCCGGCCTCGATCATCTCTGCGCGTGTAAGACCGCTAGCCTGCTCGAGTTCATCCCAAGACGTCGCCCCAAGTTTGGCAAGGAACGCGTCGAAGCCGTGCGTGTGCTTTTCGATGAACGCGCAGTCGAGGATGCGTTGTTCCCCGGCGGCCTTCGCCGCCTCGTCGCGTTCAAGCACGCGTTTGCACACGCCCATCAGCGCGGCGATATCGCCGCCGGGCCGCACTTGCAGATAGAGGTGGCTCATCTGCGTCGGCTTGCCGACCGTCATCTGTAGCGGGTTTTGCGGATTGACGAACTCGACAAGACCTTTTTCCTTCAAGGGATTGAAGACGACGATCTTGCAGCCGCGTTTCACCGCCTGCTGAAGCGGGTGGAGGATGCGCGGCGAATTCGTGCCCGGGTTCTGGCCAAGGTAGAATATCGCATCACAGTGGTCGAAATCCTCCAGCTGACAAGTGCCGACGGGCGATCCTACGACCTTCTTCAGCCCTACCGATGTCGTCTCGTGGCACATGTTCGAGCTGTCCGGCAGGTTGTTATGCCCGTACATCCGCGCAAACAGCGCATATAGATAGCTCGCCTCCAGTCCAGCTTTGCCACTGGCATAGAAGGTCACCGATTTGGGATCGAGCTTTTGCAGCTCAGCCGCTATTCCCGCGAATGCCTCGTCCCAGCTCGTTCGAATATAACGGTCACTCGCCGCGTCATAGCGCATCGGCTCGGTTAGGCGGCCCAACATTTCCAGGTCGTGATCCGGCCACTCGGCAAGCTCGCTGACTGTATATGCCGACACATCCTCGGGTCGACAGCGGGCGCTGGTGAGATCCCAGAGCGTGGCCTTTGCCCCGTTTTCGCAAAATTCAAAGGGATGCGGCTCAGCGGGCTTCACCCACGCGCACGAACTGCACATGTATCCGGCCGGCTTGTTCTGCTCCTTGAGTGTCTCAAGCGCGCCGGGCCCGGCTTTCTGCGCGATTTCGCTGCGCGCTATGCCTTTGAGCGAGCCCCAGCCCCCAGCTGGGCCTTCGTATTCGATGGGGTCGACGGTTTCGGCCATGCACGTTCTCCTCAAGGTCTGTCTGTCCAACGGGTCGGCAGTCCCATCGGTTTCATGCAACCGCTTCATTTTATCGCTGCGTGGGCGCGCGCCGCAGCCATCACATGCGGTTGAACTGACTGGCCAGGATCCACATAGTGCCGCCGATCATCAGCGCAACGATAAGGCCTGTGAACAGGATCAGTTGAAGTTCGTCGGGATGGGATTTCTTCAGATCAATAGGGAGGAATTATCGCGTTTCTGTGAAAAGCCGAATCGCGCCTCTTCTCTGGACCGCTTCTCCTCCCCGCATCCCGTCGGCTACCGCCACGGAGATCGTTGCTTTATGGACATCAAGCCCGATAAACATGCTATCCTGCATGCCTCTCAAAGATCCCGATGGGGGACAAAATTAGCCGCATAAGAGTGCTGATGTACGATACCGACACAGGTCACGGTTGATATCTCGCCGTCCCGACGGAAAATGCGACACGAACCGCGCGCGGATTGAATTTCCTTCCTTGGAACATCCAAGCTCTCAACGGACATGGTGTCCCCATCAAATTGCCCTTCGTATCGAGCCACCCTCCTATGTTTCCCGTCCCGGAACTCTACGGCGCCGCTCAAATCTACCAGAACTGATCGGCAGAATAGGAAGCTATTCTGCGATCCTGGATAACCTGCTGCTTTGTTTCCGTACTCACACCGTCCTTGCAGTTCGCGAATTGCGCCCGGGTCCGCAGCTGTCATCTGGGGCAATCCGAGCGAGCAAGCCGCAAACAATCCCAAAAGTAATGGATCTGTGCAGATCTGCCTCACAACGGTTCTCCTACCCGATTTTCCTAAACGCGCCCAGGCTGCAATTGGTTCAATAAACATGCAGCATTTTCGCTTCAGTCGATCAATGTAACTTACCCACCGCCGGGACCAATTGCGGATTCCGAAGGAAGCCGGCCGGGGATTCCGATTTGAAGCCGGCCTCCTATTCCGACTGATGTCGGCCAGGGATTCCGAAGAATTCCCGGCCACCTGATTGAAGTCTCTCCGAGGGAAGTTCCCCATCGGGCAATCTGCCTCTTCGGCAATCGAGGAGTGGCGGATGCCCGCGAAGAGAGAGATGAGTATGCGACAGATACGACTGGTGCTGCGACTTGCCGGAGATCTGCTGCGCTAGGATGTCGTCAACTCGGCCGAGCGGGTGGTCGAGGTGCGGCTCGAAGCGCCGACCGATGTCGATGACATTGTCGTGCGTCAAGCCAACGGTCACCGCGACTGGATCCAAGTCAAACTCGACCTCGATCCGCGCGGCAACTCGTGGGAGAAGCCTTGGACCGACCTTGCGCAGCAAGTCGCGCGCGAGAAGATCGGCCTCGATGCGCTCGACGCTCAAACGCCGCACATAATAGACGACCGATGGGAAGATTGACGCTGCCCTATGGGAACGGATTCCAGTTTCGTTTATTTCGAATATGCGCTATTGAATTGCTCTACCACGGAGAGATCCCATGACATTGCCTGCGCATTCAGAGCCGTTCGGCGGCCATATGCCATCGGCTGATGATCGCCAGATCGCTAACCAGCTCCGTCGCATGCTTGCTGCCCAAAAGTCGGGCGAAGCAACCTTGCGTGTACGGGAGCCGGAATCTAAGAAGCCGGTCGAGATTACTCTCACTCCCGCTATGTCTGACCTGTTTCTTGAATTGCTGCGCCATATCGGCAGCGGCAGTGCGGTAACACTCGTACCGATCCAGGAAATGCTGACGACGCAGCAAGCGGCAGATCTCCTCAATGTGTCACGCCCCTATCTGATCAAGCTGCTTGAGCAGGAGGCAATGCCCCACACTCTAGTGGGGCGACATCGCCGCATCCGGGCCGATGACGTGTTCCGCTACAAGGCGGAACGCGATGATGAACGTTCGCGGGCCCTCGACGAACTCAACACTGGCGATGCCGACTTGGTCTGACCGAGTGTTCGCAAACCGCTACACTGCCCTAATTGATGCCTGTACGCTCGTCAGTGTCTGGCGGCGCAACTTTTTACTGTCGCTTACCGAAGCCGAATTTTTATTCGCTGGTCAGAGCCCATCCTGACAGAGACCAAAGCAGCCCTGATCAAAATGGCCCGCGAGCGCGATCTCGATGATCCTGAGGCACGAGGCGCGCGAGCGAAAAAGCCATGCAGACGGCATTCCCAGAAGCAATGGTCGAAGACTTCAAACTGATTGGTAGTGCTCAGTTTGGCCTACCCGACCCTGGTGACGAACACTTCATTGCCGCTGCCGTCAAAACGCAAGCCCAAGCCCTCGTCACCGAGAATGGCGTCACCTCAAGGTTTGTGCGCCAAACAACGATTTCTCGGACATAATATGAACATCGGCTTCAGTGTGCTCGCCGCCCGGCAGAATGGGCGGTTTCGGTATCTATGCGCTCGTACCGAGTGCTTTCGATAGCGCCCTCAGGGCACTTTTCGCCCTCCGACGAGGCCTTCCGCCTCAAACCCCGGGTCGGTCAGAAACCAGGCGAAGCCCATTTCTGTAGCACCCGGACCAAAGAAGGCTCCATCAAACCTGCCCGATCCACGCCCCGGGGAACCGGAAGCCGTGTCGGGCGACAACGTGCCAGCAAAACCCGGTCCGCCACCGGTTATCGTGCCGTCTCCAACATACCGCCAGTCGAAGTTTGACACCGTAAGGCGCATGTCGGAATGCACTTTACCTGCTGCGAAGTCGGCAGTGAATGTGAAACTGGAATTCTGCGGAGCTGCACCAAGGCCGTTGATCAGAACTCCGCTTCGTATCGAAGCGGTCGTGTAAGTTGCAGTTCCAGTCTTCGGCATGTCGTCCCTGCGGGTTGGCACGCCTCCGACAGCCAATATGACCTGGGTATGCGAAGTCGCATGCCCCCAACCGATCATCGTGGTGTAGGTCATGGGCACGCCGTTGATCACCGGCGCAATGATCTGCGCGTTGTCGATCAGGGTACCGTCGTTGCGATTGTAGACGACTTGGTCGGCCACGGTGTTGCTGGTGAATTTATCTTGAGGCCCAAACACAACCGAGTAGCTCTGGGGTGACGTAGTAGTGAGCGTGTAAGTGTCTGCAGCAGCGTCGTATCCAATCCTGGCTTGGCCTGAGTACGGCAATGAAGAGCCGGTCGACCCGGTACTTTGTCGATCGATGTGAATGCCGGTCAGCTCGAACGACCGGCTTCCGGTCATTTCACTTAGTTTCTGATAAGTTGGCTGTGGAGTTGGGACGGGCGTGGGGGTGCTGTTGGTGCCGCCTCCACCGCCGCCGCAGGCAGCCAGCGCCAGGCTCAACACCATTACCGAGGCCGTTGCCATCAGCTTGCCGGAACGAAACGAATGCATGAACATATCCCCCATCAGAATGCCGACGTCACGCCGAATTCGGCGGCGACGCGGCGATAGTCGTAGATTTCGATCGAGGAGCGGTTGCGCTCCCATTTGACGCGCACCAGCGGCGCGAAACTACCCAGGTGCAAGGCCCGCAGCGTAACGGCGAGGCTGGCGTTGTAACGATCCTCGATCCGGCGCCTGGGATAGAGGAACAGCCGCTCGTCGGCCTCGAGGTGGCTGTAACCCAGCGTGCCGACGAGCGCCGTGCGCCCGATCTCGCGAAACAGATAGACCGAGGCTCCGCCGCTCGCCAGCGAATAGCTGGGATCGCGCGCTGCCCCGCGGAAACCGTAAACCTGCACGCCGCCGCCCGTGCGCGCGCTGAACGCGCGGTCGAGGCTGGCGGAGAGGGTGAAGTCGTCGGCTGTCTGAAGCGCGTTGCGCTTGTTGTCGACATGGGCAATGCCACCATCGAGCCGCAGCTGGCTGCGCTTTCCCACGGGGCGCTGCCAGCTCGCGTTGCCGCCGATTGTCGTGCTGTACGGTTCGCCCCCGTACCAGCGCCATGACGGGCCGAACGACAGGGTGAGCTGATTGGCGCCCCAGTTGTACTGCGGGCCGGCCTGGATGCCTACTGTGATGTCGTTGAAGTCGGGATCGCGGTAGAGCGTCGCGCTACCCGAGGCGCGCACCAGCAGGTCTGCGCCGGGCTCGATGCCAAGACGAAAATAGCCCTGCCCCTGCAAGTCGAGCCCGAGGCCAGACTTTGCCTGCGCATCCTTGTCGAGCGCGAAATCTCCGATCACGGTGCCCAACGTGTCCGAGCGGGTGGCGCGGTTGATATTGCTGTCAGGCGCCAGCGCCAGTTCGACCGATCCGCCCAGCGGCTTTCTCGCGTTGAGCGCGCGCGAATAGAAGCGCACGAGCTGCTCAACGGCCGGCGGCAGGCCTGCGGCTTCGGCGGCACGCAGCTCCTTGCGGGCGGCACCCATGTTCCCGAGCATCGCCTGCATCCGTGCCAGCTCCAACCGCACGCGCGCGGCGTTCGGCTTGTCGTCTAAGATCCGGCGGAATTCGAGCGCGGCTTTTGCATAGAGCTTGAGGTCGTCAGCGAGCATCATGCCGAGGCGGAACCGCGCCTCGGTTCGAATCTCGACATCGCGGTCTTGCGTGAGAGCGCGATAGGTCGTTTCCGCCGTCGCGAAGTCGTGGCGCGCGCGCGCTTGATCGGCCAACGTGAATAGTTGAGCGGCCGAAAAGGTTTCATTGACCGATTGCGCGACTGGGGGATGTCCGGCAAACTCTCGGCTCGCCACTTCCTGCGCACTAACAGAAGTAGCCGTGCCCGCCGCCACTGCGGCTGCCGCAATTCTCCAAATTAAAGCCCCCATTTGAGCGGGCTATTACCTGTCGGGAAGAATGCCTGTCCAGAGGTGACGATCTCGACTTATCGCATTTCCGACAAAGAGTTGTCAGGATGCGTCATTAGCGCGGGACGGTGTTAGACGATGGACCAACATCAGCCTGAATGAACCGAAGAAGGTTGGCAGTCCGCTTTCAAGAGCCTGACCGCGGCCCGCGAACGACCGGAAAGTTGCGCCCAGCGGACGAAGCGGCGATCGACCGAATGATTGTTGGATTCGGGGCGGCTCTTCGGCGCGCGCCAGTGGCCATACCAGATCTGCGGTAACCCATGTGTCGCCGGCAAATACCTGTTATGCCACGAGTTTCAAACGGGCCATGGGATCATTGAGCGCGCGGAACTCGCCGGAAGGGATCCGCTTTGCGTTTTGCCAGAGATAGTCACCAGTCAAGCTGACATGCGCCCAACCCATGGGAGACAGGTGGGCGAGGAGAGCATCGTCGAAGGTGTCGCCGGATGCTCTGAGATGCTGGGCGGCCCTGTTCACATAGAGCGTGTTCCAATAGGAAATCGCTGCGATCAGCAGGTTCAGGCCCGATGCTCGATATTCCTGATTCTCGATCGAGCGGTCCGTGAACCGCCCCTGCCGGTTGGTATAGATCGCGGCGGCGAGGGTATGACGGGCTTTACCTTTGTTGAGACCGGCCTGGCAGGCCCGACGCAAGTCGGGCTGCTCAAGCCAGTCGGCCGTGAACAGCGTGCGTTCGATACGGCCGAGTTCAGCCAGCGCGAAATCCAGCCTGTTCTGGCGCTTGTAAGCGGCGAGCTTGCGCAGGATCGCGGAGGGCGCGACAGCCCCCTCCTTGATGGAGAAGACGATCCTGATGATATCGTCCCAACGGTCGCTCTCCGATGAAAAGCTTGCCGAACTTCGTCGCCGCGTCGCAGCCGGCGAGCGTAAGGCCGCCATCCCCTGCGATCTGGGTATCAGCCGCGAAACCCTATACTAGTATCTGCGCGCGGCCGTCTGACAACCATGTTCTCATTATGTCCGCCAAATCGTTGTTTGGCGCACAGACCTTGAGGTGACGCCAGAATCTAAAAGATTTCCCGGCTGACATCTTCGGCCAACTCAACATCGAGGCACGAAGTGCCGACGACTTCCTCGCCGACATGATTGCCCTTGAAGAAGGGCGGGCGATCGCCGCAATTCGTAAATTGCGGGAGCACCTGAAGAGACCTGAAATGTCACCTGAAGACTTTTTACGGGCCTTGGAAGCCAACGGCTTGCTCGAAACAGCTTCAGCCCTCACTCCCCACCTCAGCTCAATCTGAAGGCTCGCTCCCCATTACGACCTGTCGCGGACGTTCAGCTTGCCGCTCGAGACGTACTGGACAGCTTCCCTTGACCCACAAGGCGTGCCGCCTCACGAACGGATCGTCGCGCCCTAGTCCGTCTTTCCCGCGCCGCGCATCCTGCCCAGCACGCGGGCTGCGGCGTTGCTGCCGACCGCGAGTTCGCGCGCGTAGTGCAGCGCCGTGCCGGGCGAGGACCAGCGCAGCGCCAGCGCGATGCCGGCGCCGTCTTCGCCCGCGGCGAACAGGTCCTGGGTCAGGCCCACGCGGAACGAGTGGGCGCTCAAGGCACGGATCGCCGCTTCAGCGCGCTCGGGATCGATCGCCGCATGCCCTAGCGCGATGGCGGCGCGCGCGCGGCGGCGCAGGATCGCGACCACGCCCTGCCGGGTGAGCGGCTTGTCGCCGATCGTGTGCCGCGCGCCCCGCTCCTTCGCATCGCCGGGCCGCTCGGGAAGCAGGTGGACGCGGCGCAGCACCGCGCCGTCGGCAATGTCTGCGGCGCAGAGCCAGGCGGCAAGGCGGCGCATCGTCTCGGGCGAGATCCAGGCGAGCGCGCCCTCCCCCTCCTGATCGGTCTTCGAGCGGGGAATGACAAGGCGGCCGCTACCATCCTCGTGCGTGGTCAGATCGCCGACCTGTACGGCGACGAGTTCGGAGACGCGCAGCCCGGCATCGTAGGCGAGGCTGATCAGCGCGGCATCGCGCAAGTCCAGGATATCGCTGCCGCAGGCCGCCAGCAGCGCCTCGACCGTCACCCCCTCTGGCGCGGCCTGCCCTTCGGCCATGGCAGCCCCGAGCCGCAGCGGGGCGGCCTGGCGCTGGCGCTCCTGGCTCTGGCGGCGAATGGCCTTGAGGGTGTCGCGCACCATCCCGGCCTGCGTGGATAGCGGTTCGCTTTCGCCGAAGCCGAGCACGCGGTGGATCCGGGCGATCGAGGCGATCCGCCGCGCCAGCGTCGCCGGCCGCGCCGGGGAGCGGCCCGGCGAACCGGATGCCAGCCAGCGCAAGTAGTGGACGAGCGTTTCGGGCGCGGCGGGCACGGCCTGCACCGGCGGGTGGCGGCGTGCGCACCAGGCAAGGAAGCACTTGAGGTCGGCGGTAATCGCCGCGCGGGTCGCCGGCGCCATCGCCGCGGTCGCCGCCTCGAGCGCGAGCGCGCTGGCCCCGCGCGTGTCGATCAGCGCGCGATGCGCACCCAACACCAGTTCCACTGCGGAAGGAGAAGCGCGGGCAGGGATCACACGGAGCAGGCGGTTTGCGGCGGGGTCATCGGCAGCGATTCTGGCGAAAAACCCGCATTTCGGCAATAACGTTCTTACCATAATGTCCGATTATGGAAAATAGGTGAAAAGCAACTATACCAGAAGGTGTATAGTAAAATGGAGTTGGCTATATATCGGCTGCCGAGGGACCGGTCCCTGCGTGCTGCCGAGATCAGCAATAAACGCCGCGCTCGATCCGGGCGATCAGCGTGAGCACCTCTTCCAGCCCCTGAGCCGAGAGGGCTGCGCGACTGGCGGGCGTTTCTCCCAACGCGACGGCAAAGGCAGCCATCCAGTCGCCTGCAGCGGACATCTCGCCATCGAAGAGGCGCTGCGCGGCGGCCTGCTCGGCCTGAGCCACCCGGTAGTGGCGGGCGCACAGGCACCTCACCGCATCTGCCAGTTCGCGGCGGGTCGCCTCGGCCCCGCAATCCTCGCAAGTGGCGGCGGCTGCCTGCCTCGCTGCCGCAAGCAGGGGTGCGAAAGGTCCAGTCGCAACCTCACAGGGAGCCAGGCCAATCTGCAGTTCCCCGCCTTGCGCTCCAGCGAAAGTGACCAGTTCCATGCAATCGCTTTGGAAAAGCCCGACGATGAGACGGTCGTAGATTTCGCGCCACCCCGGCGGCACGCCATCGCGCATGGCGATGTTCTTGACGAGACAATCCGCGGGTTCCTTGATCTGGCCGGTCATGCTTGAATTCCTCTCTGGTGCATTCTGGCAGGCGCTCACGCTGCGACCTTCAAGAGATCGTATAGCGCGGCTCGCCTGCCCAGCTTCATGTGCTTCAGGAACGGTTCTCCGCATATCTGGCGAAGAATACCATGGACGCTGGGGGATCTTCCCCGCGGCCGAATTGCTCCAGTGTCGATCGCATGACCGGAGAGAGGAAGAAGTCCGCGAAGGGAACCTTGACGCTTCCCTTTGCCAATCGCGCCCGGTGGGCCAGTTCGCGGCCGAACTCCAAAGCGATCCTGCGGCGAAATTCGTCCTCGTCGCGAGCAAAGCCGGCGGCAAAGTAGGCGCCCTGCCCAACTCCGGTGGCATAGTCCTCGGCGCCTGCGCACCAGACATGGCGCGGGGCTTCCAGGCAGCTCTCGGTCAATTCCCATGGATAGGCCGGTTCCGCCGCCGCTGGCTCGGCAACCGCCTCTCCTGTTGCCAGCAACTCACCTGCCCGCGCGATCGTAGCGGCCCATTGATCGAGCGTTTCCTGTCCTTTTCCGGCAAGCAGGCGTGCCATGGTTTCGGAAACCAGAGGGGTTTCGCGGCTCATGCTGCAGCCTCCCCGACATTCGTATGCTGGCGCCACGCGCTCAAGGCAGCTGCATAGCCTCGATCCGAACAGAGCAGGTGACAGGCCCCGCGGAGCCCGTTCACGCTCAGAAAGCGCGACAGGACGATGCAATGGACGTGGCTGCCATTTCCTTCCAGACCTGCCGTCCCCGGTATGTGCGCGACGAGAATAACGGGAAATCGGTCGGCGAAATGGTCCCGCGCAAAGGCCCGGACGCGTTCGTAACCCGAGTGCCACGGCTCGCTTTCGTCGAGCGCCAGCTTCACCTGCACCATGGCGTGGCTTTCGAATGGAGGCAAAGTCTCGTCGAAGCGCTGCAACAGGAAATCGATGTTGGCATAGTCACCCGGCGCGCAGGGCGGCAGCAGCACCTCGCTGCGCGCTGCGTGACCGAAGATCGGGTCGTCGCCGGGCCTCAATTTCTTGCGAACCCAAGGCGAAATTCCATCGCGGAGGCCCTCCCCCTGCCACCAGTAGCGGGTGAAGGAGAAGCCGGGATGCTCCCCCTCGCCCTTGGAAAACGATCTGAGAACGGCGCGTTCCTGGGCATGGGGCCCCTCGGAAAGCGAGGCGGCGAGCTTTAGCATGTGCTTCCTGGTCATGATCAGAACCCCGCCTCGAAGATGGGCTTCACCATGGTCAGAATGATGCCGGCCTCGCGGTCTTCCCGATCGATGAAGGGCGCTTCCCGTTCGCGGGCCAGACCCGTGGGCAAGGCGCGCAGGTAGGGCCCCTTCCCCAGTGTCGGCACGAACCATAGGTCACCGCCCGCGCCGCGCCACGGCGCATATCCGCACAGGATGTGGCGACGATCCTGCAGGAGAATATCGAAGCTTACGCCCCGCGTCACATCGAAGCGCAACAGAACCACTTCGAGCCCGGTCTCCCGCGCAAGCTGGATCATTTCGGGGAACAGCCAGGGCCGCGGACAACTGGTGCCGGCAATGAGCAATTGCGCGAAGGACATCGTGATGGTTCGGGCGAGGGTTCCAGCCCGTTCGCGCGTCTCCGGGTCGATCTCGGCGCCAATAGCCAATGCCAGTGCCATCATGCGGCTGCGCACCCGCTGCGTGGTCCATGGCATCACGGGCGCGCACGTGCCTGCGGTCTCAATTGCTCTTACATTCATAGATTGGGTACTTCCTGGGAGAGCCGCTCTGGCAACGCACGCGGCTCCGTCCGAAATTTCTTTCAAACTGCCTTGCCGACAGGCCTTCTTCCCTTCCTTCCTGTGATCGGGTCTGCGCACGCGCTTCAGCGGAAATGCAGACATCCTGAATGGCTCGTTTTCCCGTACGGGGTATTTCCTTGAAATACTCCCGCCAGAGCCGTGATATTTCCCGAACGGGTAAATATGGCTTGAAACCTCCGCAGAACGGGAACATTGTCCCGAACGGGTATACTATAGGTATGGCATGGACACGGCCGGGATCGGGCGGATCATTCGCGAGGAACGCAAGGCGCTGGGCCTGCGCCAGGATGAGCTGGCTGCGGCAAGCGGGGTGGGCTTGCGCTTCATCGTCGAGTTGGAGCGAGGCAAGGTCACGGCGCAGATCGGCAAGGTGATCGCGGTCTTGTCGGCGCTGGGCTGCGAAGTGCAGGTCCTGCGTCCCGGCGATCTCCGGCCGGGAGAGCGCGGCGATGGCTGCTGACATTCTCGACCGCCTCGTCGTCTGGTCCGATCGCCGCATCGCGGGCGAACTTGGGATTGATCGAGGCGGGGCGATGCATTTCGCTTATGCCGAGGACTGGCTGGCGGATCGCGGGGCCCCTGCCCTGTCCCACGCCCTGCCCAAGCAGGCGGGAGCCTTCGGCGATGCCTTGTGCAAGGCCGTGTTCGGCGGGCTGCTTCCCGAGGAAGGGCAGCGCACGGCGATTGCCCGTGCGCTGGGCGTTTCACCCGACAATCCGTTCCGGCTGCTGGCGGCGCTGGGCGGTGATGTTGCAGGCGCCCTTGCCTTCCTGCCCCCGGGGGAGCAACCGCCCCCTGCCCCGACCGAGAGGCCCGCAGAGGCGCTCGATGACGCGGCGCTCGCCGATCTTCTCCAGCGCCTGCCCCGGGTTCCCATGCTGGCCGGCGAAGGGGGGGCACGCCTCAGCCTTGCCGGGGCGCAGGGCAAGCTCCCCGTGGTCCTGGCAAACGGGAGGATCGCCGTACCGCGCATCGGCGAGCCTTCGACCCACCTGATCAAGCCGGAGCCCGAACGCTTTGCCGGTCTGGCCGCCAATGAGGCCTTCTGTCTTGCGCTTGCGCGCGCTGTAGGGCTCGATGCAGCGACCGGGCAGTGGCAGGCAGTTGCCGGGAAGCCCTACCTGCTCGTCTCGCGCTACGACCGGGTTGAAAGGAACGGGCAGATCCAGCGGCTGCATCAGGAAGATTTCGCGCAGGCGCTGGGCGTGCCGTCCAACCGGAAATACGCCAGCGAGGGCGGACCCACCTTCCGCGATTGCTTTGCGCTCGTGCGGCAGGCCACCACGCGCCCGGCGCGCCGCGGCTCTGGCTGGACAAGTCGAAACGGCGATTGCCAGGGGTGTCGAGGTGCCCGGTCTGGCAGATGCGGCCCTGCCCGGCGAACTCTCTCAGGCCATCTCGGACCGGGCCGGCCGACTGGTTCTCAAGGCACGCGGATAGGCATTTCGCTTCGGTAAAGGGAGCGGCCTTCGCCTTTTGCCTTCATCACCTTTTTCAAACCAGAACTCAGGCATCCTGCCGGTTAGAATGGTATTTAGGGAATCTGTTACAAGGTTAGAGGACCGCGCTTGCCTTCGAGTCCGGCGCAATCCGCTGAGTCGCGTGCCGGGTGCCGTTCCCGTTGGATCGTCGATCCGTTCCTGAAGTGTCGGCGCATGCGTTCCCGATAGGTCGTTGACCTGTTCCCGAAGGGTCGAAGAACCGGTTCAAAGCGTTCCCGGAGTGTCGAAGACCGCAAGAGGCAGGCGTTTTTTGAATCTCTTTTTGCGGCTTGTTGGAAATCGACGTTCAATCGGTGCGTGTCACCGCATGAAGAGCCGACTCGGCCCATGAAGGCGAGGTCCCGACGCGACACTTCGGGAACGGCAAGGCGGATTCGTCTCTGGATCGGGGCGGGCTAATCTCCATGATCGCCATGGTGCGCACCACGGGCGCAAGGCGATGAGGCGGTCCGCAGGGGCCTTTGGGAGGCAGTTGCCGGCCCATCGCAGCGGGCTTGGGATGGCCCGGCCCCTGCGTAACGGCTCGAGAGAAGATGGGTGGATCGGAGGCGGCACGCGCGCCGTACCGGTCCGAAAGGGAGGGCGTGGCGGTGCTCGTGCATACAGCCCTCCCCTCGCCCCCCGCGCGCTTTACCCGCGCAGGGTGTGCCGGTGCTTTTCGTGATGGCGCTTGACCCATCCGATGAAGGCGCGCTGCCAGTCGGCCGGGGTGCGCTCGGGTGAGGCAGAGACCCAGCGTTCGAATTCGGCGTGAAGGGCGTGGAGATCCCAGCCCGGGCAATTCTGGCGCAAGTAGTCGATCGTCTCGTCGGTCATGAAACCGCGCGTCGCGGCATCGGAAAGACCGGCAAGGGTCGAGCGGATCAGCTTGCGGGCATCGATGACGTCTGCTTGTGCGTCGGGCGTTTGAACTTCGGGTGCAGCAGACTGCCTGCCCCCCTGCCCTCGCCGGTCTCCGGTCTTGCCGGGTGCGGTCTCGGCAGGCGCCTTTGCCGGAATCGTCCCTGCGTGTTTCCCCGGGGAAACATGAGGCTCTGCAGGATTGGCCGGCAGGTTCGATTCCGCCCCGCCCTTCCCGTCGACGCGGCGCATGCGTAGCATCGGCTCGCCGTCCTTCGCCGTTTCGACGCAGAGGCTGTAACCGGGCAGTTCGTTCTTTTCGGCAAGCTTGAGCATCTCGAACTTGAAGCGCCGATATTGCCCTTCGGCGCCGGACTTCTCGAACAGCACCGGCATGGAAATCGCGAAGCCGGCTTCGCCCGCGCCGCCGGCATGTTTGCGCGCGACGCGGTAGAGCCAGCGCTCGCGCCCGCCGGTAATGTCGAAATAGGCGCGGTCGATGGACAGCACCCCGCCCTTCATCATCACGCCTTCCCAGAACCAGTTCGACAGCTCCAGCGTCATCCCGCGCGAACGCTCGGTGCGTTCATCGACAAGCTGGGTCCAGCCATCGAGCCAGGAGAACGTGGCCTCGCGGCGGTTCTCGGCGCGGATGTTGGTCTTGATCGTGGTCGAGACGAGACGGTCGAGTGCCTGGCCCAGCAGCTCATAGGCGCGCCCGGTGGTCGGCCGCCCGATCGCGCGCAAGAGGTCGTAGGGCATGATATGCAGCTTGCGCGGCACGTCGTTCGCGCCGCGCCTTGCCATGTCGGCCAGCACGCTGGCGCAGTAGATCAGGATGTCGGCATCCCAGATCGTCGCCATGCCGTAATCCGGGTTGGCGGAGACATGGACCCAGAGCTTGCCGTCGGGGCTGGTGTAATCGATCGCCTTCACGCGCTTGGATTTGGCCAGGCTGAAGAAGGGCCGCTCCATCATCTCGCGCTGGTCGCGCAGGGGCAGGTCGGCGATGTAGGGCAGGAAGAGATCGAACTGCTCGGCAATGGCAGCTTTGCGTGCGCGGCTCATCCCGGATGTTTCCCCGGGGAAACACGCTCGGCCGACATCGCTCGATACCGAGCGGGCAGGGGGGCCGGAGGAGAACCCACCCCCGCCGTTGCAATGGCGCAGGAGGTCACCGCTGCAGCCCCCGGCCTTCGCTATCGAGCCGGTCGAGGGCATCGCGCACGGCGGCGAGGACTTCGTCGGCATCGGCACCGGAACCCGCGTGGAGGCGCAGGGTCACGCCCTGCCGGTTGGAGGTCTGGACGCTCACCAGCGGGCGGCCGTGAGAAGATGTGACGACAAGAGGCGCGGCCCTGGTCTGTTCGGCCTCGGGAGCGGCAAGCAGCGCCTTGAGCACATCGGCAGCGGGCAGGGCGGGGCGGCCCGATGCGCGCCGGGCCTCCTGTTCCCTCGCCAGGCGCGCGGCCTCCTTGCGGATCGCCGGGGCCTTGTCCTTGTCGTCGAGCATCTGCGCCAGCGGGTAAGCAGGCTTCAGCTGGACGTCGGCGGGAGAGGCGAAGGCGGCCAGCACCGCATCGGGAATGGCGGCGACCTTGAGCATCTTCGAAAGCCATCCCTTGGACAGCTTGAGACGCTCGGCCATGCGGGTCATGTGGTTGCCGTAGTGATCTTTCAGCGCTGCGGCATAATTGCGGGCGCGTTCCAGATCCGACACGTCCTTGCGGGCGCGGTTCTCAAGATCGGCAAGGCGGAACGCGGCCTCGTCGTCAAGCTGCGCCACTTGCGCCACGAACTGCATGTCCGGGTAGGAATGGGCGCGCAGCCAGGAGATCGACCAATGCCGCCGGGTTCCCGCGATCACCTCGTAATCGTGATCGGGGTCGCCATCGATGCGCCGCACCACGGCCGGCACTTTCTGCCCGCCTTCGGCGATGATGGAATCGATCAGTTCGCGGCAGGAGTCTTCCGAAAGGTGGGCATAGCTGCGGGCATTGCCTTCCCAGACGCGCACGCGCGCGGGATCGAGCAGCAGTTGCGTAACCTGGCGCACTTCCCCGGTCGCCACGCGGGCCAGCGCGCTCTCGCGGCCGAGCAGGGTCGTCCCGCGGGCGCGCTCGGATCGCGGCGCTCGCTCTGTCGGGGCAGGGGAGGTCGCTGCCTCTTGCGAGGTTTCGGCCGCCGGAGCGGCCTCATCTTCGTCAGAGAGCAGGGCGGCGAGATAGTCTGATTGCTTGCGGGCCATGGCTTACCTCGGGCGACGCGCGGAAAAAGGGCTTGGCAGGGAGGAGGTTTGGAACATATGGTGAACATTCCTTGTAGGAAAGTCCTTTTGTTCCATCCCGGACAAAGGCTTAGCCATTGACCAACAGCTCCTCGTCGACGCGCTGCGAACGGCCCCAACCGGTCCGCACGAGCTGCTCAATCTGGCCGAGTGCCTCGTCCAGGTTGGCGCGGCAGCGCTTGTGCGTGCGCGGCGTGCCGATCGGCTTCTCCAGCTCGTAAACCGTCATCATGCGCAGCGCGGCATGGCTGATTTCAGCGCTTTCGAGGATCGGAACCGGAAGCAGGGCCGGGCCGAAAGCCTGCTCCATGATGGTGCGCACCATTTCGTGGCTTGGATCGCCCTGGTCGAACTTGGAGCAGATCAGCCGCACGAAGCTGTAATCGACGGCGATCCCCACACTGGTCAGCTGCTCGAGGACCTGGTCCATCATCGAGAGGAACTGCACCGTGGAGCAGAAGTCCGGCGTCGTTGCCGCCAGCGGCACCAGCAGCGCATTGGCCGCCTGCATCACGGCAAGGCTGATCGTGCCGAGGGCAGGGGGGGGATCGAGGATGACGACGTCATAGTCGCGCGCCAGGTCCATCAACCCCTGCTTGAGCTTGCGAAAACGCGCGGCCAGCACCGATTGTCCGTCCGCCCCGGCCGCGGCCAGTTCGTACTCGACGTCGAACAGCTCGAGGTTGGAGGGGATGAGATCGACATTGGGCCAGGGCGTGTGCTTGACCGCATAGAGCAGGTCGGCCTGGGTCGGGTCGATCGAGAGGTAGGGGTAAAGCGTTTCCTCGCGGGTGATGTTGAAATGCGGGTTGAAACCGAACAGCGTCGTCGTGGTCGCCTGGCTGTCGCAGTCGACGACGAGGACGCGGTAGCCTTGCACCGCGAAATAGTGGGCGAGGTGGGTGGTGACGGTCGACTTGCCGACGCCGCCCTTGAAGTTCTGCACCGCGATCATGGCCGGAACGTCGAGCGGCGCGCGGGCAGGGGAGGCGCCCAGCACCTCGCGCATGTGCAGCATTTCCTCGACCGTGTAGCCGACCCGGCGCCCGTTCTCGCTGGCCGGGGGAGGGGGCAGGCGCCCGTCGTCCTCGGCCATGCGGATGCGATTGGTCGAACAGCCGAGCAACTGCGCCGCCTCGGCAATGCCGAAACGCACGTTGAGCCCCTTGCGGCTTTCAGGCAGAAACGCCTTGCGCCGGAGACGCTCGATCATTTTCTCACCAGCTTGAGCAAGATCGCCGATCTGGGAACCGATTGAACTCACATAGCCTCCGCAGGGAAATTTTGAATGTTGCGGGCGGCAAATTGCACCGAATGAGTTCAATTCGCAACTTCTATCTGGATAGCTCCTGCAATTGGGCGTTTGGTCGCGATATAGACGGAGCTTTGCGTTGAGCGAAGTAAATCAGGCGCGCCGATATCTAACTCTCAAATGCACGAGCCGTCAGGGAGCGAACTCGGTTCCATTCCAGCGCCAGTTCACCTTTGCGGCCAGAGCACTTCCGAGAATTTCGGTTTGGCTATGAAGCAGGCGCAATTCCTCTCCAAGCGTCACTCCCGGTTCGAGGCCAGCCAGATTGCGCCATTTTGCCCACTCGGTCGGTTTTGCCTTCTCGGGGTCGGTAATTGCCGGTCCACCGGGTTCGAAACCGGTATCGGAGAGCAATTCCTCCAGAATGACGAACCGGCCTGCAGTGACCGTGACGGAGGCGATGCCGGTAGGGCCGGTCTGCAGAGCTTCGTAATCTGTTGCCGCAACTTCGATCGAACCCGTACCGTCACTGCGTGCAGCCAATTTATACGGGGCGCTTGAACCGCTTTCGCGAACGAGGGCGAGTGGGTCGGTCGCCGGATCGGTCAGGGCAAGAGCTCCAGCCAATCGCAATGTACGACCGACATAATCCAGCGGATCGATGATCGTCGTCAGCGGACTTTCTGCAGGCGGCAGCGCATAAGGTCCGGCCAGCATCGACAATGTCGCTCCGCGTTCGTGCAGCCTAGCCATCGCCGCCTTTATGAGGCCCGCAAAGTCGCTGCGGATCAGCACGGTAACGGGGAGGCTGGCCTGGAAAGGTCCTGTCGGACGATCGTTGATTACCGGCGTAAAGCTGAGGAACGTAGCGATGCCGGCATCGCTTAACGGAGGATTGGGACCAGCTACCCCGAGGATCCCGGCAAGGACCTGCGAGCGCATGTCCAGTTCGTTCAGGTTAGTGAGCAGGTTCAGGTAGCCGCCAATCTCCGTGATGTTGCGAGGCGGCGGTACACGGGAAGGAATGACATCGCCCTGCAGCGCGATGCGGCGCAGAATGATGTTCTGCGCTTCCAGCGCTTCCGGAGATGTCGCGTTCTTGAGCAGGTCGATCAGCGTATCGCCTGCGATGGATGCGAATGCCGCGGTTCCTGTCGTTTCGTCGGCCGCATCACCGCCAGGGTCGGCGCTACCGCTGCTCGACGGAGTTGGCGTTGGTGTCGGCGTTGGCGTTGGCGTTGGCTCGGGCTCGGCATTGCTGGCAGGTCCGGAAGACGGGCCTTCTCCGGCCGATCCCACGGGACCTGCTCCGACGCCGGCTTCCGCCAGATCGTTCGCCGAAATCGGATCTCCGGGCACGGCGTCCGGCATCATGGGCGGAAGAGCGGGCATATTCTCGCTTGTGGCAGTTGATGTGTTAGCCATGACAGTGTTCCCTTCAAGACGTGCGCCGCGCTGTCATTGCGGTCCGGGGACAGGGGCAGGTGCGGGGTCAGCTCCGCCGCCACCTGCGTTGCCACCCTGGTTTCCGCCTCCCTGCTGTCCTCCGCTTCCACCGGCCTGGCCGTTTGCCGGACTTGGCGATGGCGTGTCCGACTTACCGTCGGTGGATCCGCTCGGGGTTTTGCCGTCGCCCGCCGCTGGCTTCTTTGCGCCTGACTGCTGGCCGCCATTCAGCGCTGCGGCAGCATCCGAACCGGCGGTTGGATTGCCTCCGTAGATTCCGCCAACGATGTTCCCGGCCGTGGCAATGACCTGGGCCTGCAATTCCTTGCTCGTCTTGAGCGCATCTGCCCGGGCATCGTTGGAAACATTCTGGGCATTGGTGATCAGATCGGCAAGTTGTCCGGCATTGGTCAAGGCGCTGTCGAAATCCTTCTGCGCAGCGGCGTTCGCACCAAGTGACTGGAGCAGAGCCGTATCCGGCGTTGGGGCGGTAAGGACGTTGTTGATGAGCGAGGGCAGGTTGGTAAGCGAATTGGGCGCACTTGCTCCCGCCGTGAGGGCTGCCGAGCCGGTGGGCAATTCGACCGGAGAGATTGTCGGGGCTGTGTCCGAAGGCGAATCCTGCCAGTTCCAGAACCGGGTGATATCGATCTTCTCAGCCGACGAGCAGCGGCCCAGGACAGCTTCGCCAAGTACGCCCTTGGTCGGCAATGCAATAGTCGAGTGCGGCGGCTTGAACGTTGCCTGTTGATAGGCGAGCAGGGATTCCTGAATTTCGGCCGGATCGAGCGGCTGCCCGTCACTGCCTGCATGGGCAAGGACTTGGGGGATGAAGAAGGGCATGATCATCGAATTGCCGAAGAAGCCCAGCACCCTGTTCTCGACGCAATTAAGCAAGGGAACCATCTGGCTTGGGTCCTGGATTCCGCCGACCGGAACTCCGATTGTGTAGCCTTCGAGCAAGACTGCCCGCTCTTCGGCGGTCAGCGAAGACCAGACCGCGCGTGAGTAGCGCATGGTGTTGCGCACGACATGCTGGGTCATTTCCTCGATCTCGAGGATTTCCTTGAACCGCAGGACGGGCGCCAATTGCAGTGCCGGAACAGGGTAGGGCGCATTGGGCAGTTCGACCCCGCCCATGCTGTTCTGGGCGTAGTTCTCTCCCGGGCCGACTTCATTGCCGTTCTGGTCCAGTTCCACGACATGGGCACGGAAGCTGTTTACATTTGGACCACCGACCTCCCTTTCAAGGGCGGCTGCATCGAGCGTAATCGTCTGGCGCGCCGTACGGGCCGATCCCTGGCTGAAAGCTGACTCAATCGCCTGTTCTATCCAACTGGCCTGCCCGCCGAAAAGGGCCTGCAGGGCATTGAGCTCCTGCTGTTCTTTGGAAATGAGCGTGTAGCTTGCCGAGCGGAAACGGCGCGTGATCTCGAAGCCGATGATTGTGCTGCGGTTCATCGATGGAGGCAGCGCCAGCGCACCTGTGAAGACATGGGCAGAATGTTGGCGCTGAATCTTGAGCCAGGACACGAATTCTTCGCGCGAAGCGAACTTATCAGCAGGAGGCGTGGGTGCCGTATTGTTGAGCTGGACGGGGCCGACGCGGGTGCCGCGGTTGGTGACGGCATAAATGGATATAAGGTCCGCTTCGAGGAAACTGCCCTGGATCGTGAACTTGATGACGTCCGAGGCGACCCCGCCCGCAGCTTCTACTTCCGCAGTCGGATCTGCAGCGAACTGCGTTAGCAGCTTCATGCCCTGATGATACTTGCGCGGGAGCCAACGTTCCAGGACGTCAGCGTGCTTGCAGATCGACTTGTAGCGCAGCAGGACTTCGGCACGCGTGTCGAGCTGGAAGGGGCTCGTGATCGTGAGCGGAACGTTCGGCGGCAGGAATCGCACGACCTGAAGCGGTATCAGCACTGTCATTGTGAGGCCGTCGATGGCTGTAGTCACATCGTAAAGGCGCAGGACTTCCCAATATTGCATGGTCAGGGCGCGTGTATGGTTGTGGTTGGTGATCGTCTTGGTCGTCACCGACTGGCGTTCGCTGGCAGACGCAATTCGCATGCCTGTGCGGGATGCAGACCGGCGCGCTGCCGCGGAAGACTGGGCGCTGGAATGGGTGGCCTGGGCAGCATTCTGAGTAGTGTTGCGTTGGCCGGATAGGGAACTGCTGGTCGTTCCGCTCGAAGAACTGCTCCCGGAGCCGCCACTGATAAGCCCGAAGAAGCTGCCTCCGACACTCGATGTGTCGCTGTCGGTTCGGAAGGAACTGCGGCCATTGATGACCTCGTTGAATGCCGAGGCGAAGGTCGCTGTCGTCGAGGTGTCTGCGGTTGCGCTTTGCAGAAGTGCCTGCGATTCATCGAAGAATTCGCTTTCGAAAACAGCTGATGTGTCCCGCCGTTCGAAGATGGCGACCTGCTGCTGCTCGCCAGGGGCAAGCGGGAGGGAATAGACCAGATCTCCAAGCGCAAGTCCTTGAAAGGTCCACCGCTGCGACATGTGCAGGACATATCCAAGGCCCAGAGTGCCGGCCATGGGCACAGTCTCGTCTGTTGAGATGAGGCCGTTGGGCTTCACTCCCACGAGCCTGTCGCGGAAACCGTCAATGCTGAGCGGTTGCTCTACCGGGACCCGGTCGACGTAACTGACCTGTTCGGTACTTGTCGCACCTGTCACATAATAGGGAAGGTAGCCGAACTTGCGATCGCCGAGGGAAAAGCGCCGAACCGCGCTGGAAACGCTGGCACGTGGTTCGACGAGGCGGAAGAAGACGCCATAGGGGAACTTGTCGATCGACTTGTTCGCGCCGAATTGCAGCAGGCATTCATCGCAGTCCCCCATCGCCAGTACCGGAAGCACCGGGGTATTGTCTGGCGGTGGTTCGGCGGCATCGGTCGGCGGCGGTGGTGCCAGCGATTGCAGCGAGGCCAAGATGCTGACTGGAAGCGGAGGCAGAAACTGGTCGAGCGCGATCGTTCCTGCAAGGCCGTTGGAAGCAATCTGCTTGAAGGGGATGCTGGTGCGAACGGCGCTGTTGGCACCATGCAAAACGAGCTCGAGGGAGCCGTTGTCGGCAAGTGGAAGCGCACTGGGCAAGGGCATGGTGAAGGCGCCATCCTCGCCCGTCATCACGGTGACGGGCTGTCCCCGGCGCCCGACGCTGGCAGGATCGAATTCCACCTGAATGCGGTTGGCCGGACTGCCGTCGGGCTGGATCACCGTCGCGAGCAATTGGGGCGGTGCCATGCGGATCTTGAGTTCGGTCCTGAGTATGTCGAGGCTCTGCCTGACTTCGCCCATTCCCTTGAACAGGTGCGTGATGTTGGATTCACGGATTTCGAGGAAAAGCTTTTCTTGCTTCTCGTCGAGAGCGCCAAGCGTATCTGCAGTGAGCGGGATGCGCTGGCGGGCGACCAACTCCTTGTCGATTTCTGTAGCGACTATGTTTTCATTCGGTGCCGTACCGCTGACGGGTTGCCGTGCCATGATGATTGCCTCCCAATTTCAGCAATTTCCGCCACCCGGGCCGCCGTAGAACAGCGTGATATTCCAGGGCGCGGTATAGCTTCCGATGAACTGGTCGTAACAGCCGGGCGAAGGCGATTGGCCGGTGAGGCTTGCCCACTGCGCGCCGCCGGACTTGGGCATAACGAAGACAGCCCTTTGCCAGGCAGCGTGCGGATAGATTGCTCCCGAGAACGCTCCCGAGCCCATTTCCGGCCAAGGACCGGCCGCGCCGCATACCGTCTCTCCGCCGAACAGCGCCTTGGTGGCATTGCTTGCCATGGCCCCGCCGTTGAACAGGCTGGCAGGATAGTAGCCCACTGCATGCTGGGCACTGAGTCCGCCCAGATACAGCCACCAGTTGCCGCCGTTCAGGTAGAAAGCGATCTCTATCTCGTATTGCTGGCCGCCACCGCTGCCTACAGGCGAGAGTGTGCCGCCAATCGTCCAGTCGGAATTGGTTTGTACGAAACCAGCCTTGTCCAGATTATAAGCGCCGCTGGGCCCATAGTTGTCCGCGGTCCAGTAGATGAAAAGCACGGGCTGGCTGTGGCCGTACTTGGCCGGATAGACCTGCCACCCGACCTCGACGGTTTGGTGGGCTGCGCCGGCACCTGCCGAGTACCAATGCTGACACAAGGAGAAGATCTGATCGCCTGTCACTGACGGGGCGCGGACATTCAGGAATGAATGACCGCCCAGGTTGTCCAGCGTCTGGTGAGCATAGGCGTAGCGATGGTTCAGCGAACTGTTCGCAGCCGGAGCGCTTGGCGGAGACAGGGGCTTGGCGCCGGTTTTGCTGAAGAACTCTGCCAGGGTTTCGAACCGTGCCATCTCTTCGAGGGTCACTCGACGCACCGGCACGAAGCCTGCAGGACATTTCATTGGATTGCCGAAACGATCGAGGTCCGGTTCCGAATCTTCGACAGGCGATACAGGTTCGTCTTCTGCAAGGCCTATCGCTTCTGCAAGCGATGGGGGCGTGGCAGGCGTTCCGCCGCCTTCCCGCAAGGAAGGTTGTTCACTGATCGGAATACAGTCGAATACCTGTCCGCCGGCATCGACGAAACTCGTGACCGCGTCCGTATCTGCGTAGAGCTCGTCGAGATGGGATTTCATCGCCTCGAGTTCATGTTCACTGCGCACACGAACGCGTGGGTCCTTGCGTAGCGAACTGAAGCGGGCTTCCTTGATGGCTTGCGAGTAGTCGCGTCTAGGGAGGATACCCTTGGGTCCTGATTGCGAACTGGCCATAACACATCCCCGCCCGATTTGTGCAGTTTCAGCCACGCAGGACTGGCTCGCAAAAAATGCGAGTTCATGATCCTATCAAGTGGCTACTGGTATCTCGAAAGCTAATGCGAGTTGAAGTACTGGCTAGGGTTGCCAGACTCTTGCATTGAATGTTCTGATGAGACGACTCTTTTATTATTTTATGCGCGTCATTTCAATTGAGTAATTACAATGGTTTAATGAAGTTAACCATTCATGAGCCTGAATGAGTGGTATATCCCCCTATCAGCGTTTGCGCACAGGTCGACGACCCGTTCCCTGTCTGCGACAAAGTGACTATTTTGAAGCAGCGGACGGGATCGACGCATAGAATGCGCGGCCGATGTTGTCCGGCCCCTGCGCTCTTCCTGCGCGACTAGCCGGTCTATTTCCTCAGGCAGGTCGTGGCATGCACGGCGGCGATGTTATGCGTGCCGCTCGCACATTGTGGAGCGCTTGGAGAAATGCAGGGCACCAGAGCAGTTTCCAACGCGCTCGGCCGTGATCGGGGCTTTACGAGCAGGGGGGCAAGGGACTAGCCGTCAGATTGTCTATGGTTCCAAGGGACGTCAACGAGAACTCTGGGACAATTGCCTCAGACATCCTGCCGCGCGAGCGCTCGAGCAGCGTGGTGCGCGACATCCAGCTCGAGGACGAGGCGCCGCTGGTCCCGCTCGTCCTCGAGCGCCAGCACAGTGATACTCCGCTGTGGTTCAAGGAAGTGTGCGTCGACGACCCACGGCGGCATCGACCATGAAGCGCCAGGCATTGGCGGCGTCATTGCGATAAGCGTCGTCAGTTTCCCCTTTGTGGACTGCACGGATGACCTCCGAGCCTGCGTCCTTCATTTCTTCATCGGCCTCGCGCAGCGCGTGAAGAACGGCACGAACCGCTTCATAGTGCCGATCACGCTCTGCGGCACTCAGTTCATCCCAACGATTGGTTCCAGTCTCGTGCTCTGCCAAAGCGCGAGCTGCGCGATCGATGAGCGTCATACTGAATTCTCCTGCAAGGCATTGTCCCGACTAGGACAGGACCTTGCCTGCCGCAAGCTACCTCCAGTTGCGCGCGGGCCCGATAGACACCAGGCGACGCTCAGCGTTGAGAAGGTGCTCCTCAACGACTGTCATTTCCTCGACCTATGCTCACGAAATGTTGAAGGAGGAAGCTCTTGCGCGCCCTTTTATGCGTTATTTTCAGATGACTTTTTCGAGCACACTGATCAACTTGGACCAAAATCCCATTCATCAACCTCGAAAGCCCATCGACCTTGCTGTTGTGAAAAACTCCGATGAAGCCGCTCTGTTCCTCTGGCCTCCAGATTGCGGCAGAACGTGCCCGGTGTTGCGGCCTCATGAATAATGCAGGCTAATGAGCAACGGAAAAATTATCAGACGAAACTTCTGAGAGTTCATTATAATTCAAGTATGTTGGGAACATATAAATATTATCATTAGATCTTGTCACTTCGCTTGAGAACGAATGATGCAGGACTTCCGGATAGATGTTTAAAGGCGATTTGAGGGATGGCGTGACTACACCATCGCTATGGCGGATAGCCAAGATTATACTTGTCTTCTCTTTACGGACATCGGGGGTGTCTGTGAGATAATTCTCAGATGGCAACTGGCGGAGGGGAAATTCAGTTTCATCTGCAGCATATTTAGCTGGGTATGGACCTTCGTCGGCCTGCAAGATGATTGTGGCGGGCCGTGCTCCCGAGAGAATTGAATCAATCAACTTGATCAATTGGTCGTTCGAATACTTGACTTGATCCACATAACTTTCACGCCTTCCGAGGCGTCTGGCGTCTTCGATAGACTTGCAGGTGCCGTCTGGATTGAGAACGTAGGGCGGATGAGGCAGTAAGAAGTGCGCGAAGATGAACTTTTTTTCAGAACTCCGTGAGAGTTCTGTCAGCTGTTCAAATTTGTACTTCTCACGTTCGCATTGGTCATTACGGCCATCGGTGTAAGGCATATGCATCATCTTACCCAGAACGCCAGGGACCGATTGCTCAAGCAGAGTTCGAGGGAGTTCTCGCAGTTGTCTGAATTCGATGAGATTGTCAGCGAGCGAGTTGCTGCCCGTCACATCGGCCCATCCACCAGCGAAAGTGAACTGGTAGCCGCGTGCTTTGAAAAAGTTGAAAGCCGCGCTGTGATCGATTGCTCTGAACAGAGGGACGTAATCGACAGGAGAGCCTAGTTTTTCCGTGTACGGGCGAAGGTACGAGGCGTTTAGCGTTGAGGCCAAGGACAGCGGCGTTATCTGGTAGTTTGAATGAGCGTGATCGGCGACCGAGAAACCACGTTGCCGCAAGGCGTTTACAAAGTCTCTGTTATCGAAGCCGAAGTTTTCAGCCAAAGTTTCCTGACCCGCGTAGCGGTCCATAACGATATGCCAGACATCAGGGCTATTTGGACCGACACTACCGGAGAAGTGTTCAAATGAGTCTTGGGGATCGGGTCTGCCAGCTTCTGCCTTGACTTGCTGCGTCGCAAGGCCGCCTGCAACTACGGCAACGCTGAATCCGCAAATAAGCGTTGCGAGACCGTTTGCCTTCAAAAGTCGAGCATTCTCACTTGGGAGCTGCCGGACCATGTCCCAAGCGAGCAGGAGGCCAATTACGATCCCGCCTAGCGAAAACCATTCATTCGTGCTGATCAGCCCCAAGACAGAGGGAAGGTATAGCAGGACTGCGAGCCAAATTCCTGCAGCGAGCGAAGCCTTCGGCCAATTCTTGATCCAGTATCTCACCGCCAAGAGCACAATTGCTGAAGTCGCGAAGAGAAAGGCGACTGTAGGCAAGGCCATGTCATAAGATACGCGCGTGATATTTCTGATCCAAACCAGCAGGAAGGCTGGCATCGGTACAAGAAACGGAAATAGAGGTAGGGCTGACAACTTCCTTAGTGGGGATTCCATGCCTCAATACCTGTCGTAACGAACCAGGGTTCGTTTGGTGCCCTCGATTGGCTGGGAGTCCACGATCCGCGCTCGCGCTCGCAGGTGGTGCATGAACGCATCCAAGGAGTAGTCCGGATAATCGTGGGAGCGAGTGGCGAGGAGGGTGCTAACCATTGCGTCGCCCTTGTCTGGAAACTCGATGACGCCAGTCGGAGCCAGGGAAATGAGCCAGTTCACCGCCATTTCCAACGGAATATTCCGCGCTATCGCCAGATGATGAATGAAAGCCAGGGCCAGGAGAAAATCCGGGGCCGCGCGTTGACTGAAGCTCATTCTCTCCTGTTCGGCCCAGCCTTGGGAAGGGGTGGGATTGGTCGCGTCGAGCCACAGCGGCAGGAAAGGCGCATCGCTTTTTGCAAAGCGTGCGAAAGCTTGCTCAAGGGCGCCAAAATCGAAGTCGAAGCCGATCACGTTTTGAGCGCCGTTGACCAATGCCGTCTGCGAATAATCGCCGCTGTTGCAACCAAGGTCGAACAGCAATTCCGGCTGCACCTGCGCCACGTGTCCAGCCACGAATGAATGCTTGGCCGCCCGACTGTCGTCATCGTAGCTATTGTTTGTATCGTAGCCTCGCCATACCGTTTGCATACCTAGCGGGGAAAGGCCGGAGATATAGTCGCGAAGGCCGATCAGAATCGCTTCAAAGCGTTTTCTTGTTAGCGTTCCTATGGGTTTTGCGTGCTCCTTGCGTTCTTGCGCAAGTGCCTGACGCTGGACCTTGCTTGGCCCGATGATGTGAGCAAGGACGGTGAAGGAAAGACGGTCCCTGAAAGACAACAATGGCAGAAGGTCTTCGGGAGGTATCCCTTCGAGACTTCCTCTGAACCACGGGTTTGGAGCCACGCCTTTCTTCGCCCAGAGGATCAGGGGCGCGAGAAATTGCATCACGAACTGACGCTGCCCGATCCATGCTTCTCCATCTTGGTATGGAATGATGGAGAGGTGATCGATGAAGACAGGCTTCGTGCCCCGGAATTGCACATTGTAAGCCGTTGCGTCAGACAGCGTGAAGCCATCTCCCAGAAGCTCGAGGTGCAGATCGAGATGCAGGAGAGCTGCCGCCTTCAGCCCTGAGAAGCTCCATTCGTAGGGATACGAAACGAAGTTCAAGCGCGGATGTTCAAGGAGATAGCTAGCCGTTCGATCCATCGCAGGCAGAGATGACAGGTCGAGCTGGCGATAAGGAAGCAGGAGGGACCGTTCGACAGCGCGCTCCATAATGCCTGCGTCCATCGCTGCTTCAAATGCCTTGCGGCCAGGTTCGAAGACTGCGCGAAGAATGCGTTCTCCGTCGGCGAGTACCCTGCCTGCCGGATCGCGGTAGGACCCCGGATCGTAAAGCATCAATCGTCCTTGCCCGGCGTCTCTACATCCGATTTTTTATTGCCTTTGAACAACGCCTTGATGCGGCGAATGTAGCTCTTGCCCGTAACGATATAGGCCGCGCCGATCCCAACGAGAGCTTGCAAGGCAAGGCTGGCGCTCGCGGCGTCCAGATAGGCATGCGCAGCGCTCATCGGTATGGCGAATGTCACGCCAAGAATAAGAGCAAATCTCTCTGCAGGTCCCATTTAGCCCTCCAATCGCAAAGCATTCGATCTTGAATGCCACTCTAGAGCGATATGCAGCAAGGATCCTTATGAAATATTAACCGTACTTGGGCGGCCAAATGCGTTCGCACACGGCGATTGCCTTCCATGGGTCCGTTTGGAAAATCACAGATGAATGTTTCATCGCAGGAGGTTGCCGCCCCTGACGACGAGGATCATGACCTTCAAAACTTCGATGAGTTTATCGTAGACTCAGACGATTCTGCGCCACTGAATCATCCAGCCAAAGGTCTGCTCGACGACCCATCGGCGGGGCGAAACCTTGAAGACCTGCTGCCGATTGCTGCGGCGGATGACCTCTATGACGAAGTCCAGATAGCCGACCTTATCCATGAGGTTCAGGCGATCATAGAAGCCATCGTCAAAGAGATGCAACCCAAGGCTTGCGCCTGCGGATGCGGGAAGTAGGGCCTATTACCGGAATTTAACCTAGCCTCGCGCACAACCCCGATGCAAAAAGATACAGGTACATTTATGGACCAGCCTGTGAATTTCTTTGAAAAGCTGATGACGACCGTCGCTGTTTTTTGCATATGCGAACGGATGGCCCTACTGGCCGAGATCGTCACTTGAATTGAGCGAGCAGCGATGAGCAATTTCCCGACAGTAATACCCGTCGTCCTGTCCGGCGGTTCAGGCACCCGACTATGGCCGGTGTCGCGCCCCGAACGCCCGAAGCAATTGCTCGCGCTCACTGCTGAAGAAACTATGCTACAGCTCACGCTGAAGCGGACCAGCAATCTTCCCGCCACTTCTGTTGGCCGTCCTATCCTTGTTGCCAATGCAGCCCATGCTGACATCATTGACGAGCAACTCGCGACGTCGGGCATCGAGGACTATCTCGTATTGCTCGAGCCCTTCGGTCGGAACACAGCACCGGCGATTGCGCTTGCCGCCATGGAAGCTGAGCCCGGCGATGCCTTGTTGGTCATGCCTAGCGACCACACGATTGCGGATCTGCCTGCATTTCACGAAGCGATCGCGCGCGCCCTGTCGCTTGTAGCCGAGGGCTGGCTCATCACATTCGGTATCACGCCCAATGCGCCTGAAACCGGTTATGGGTATATCAAGATGGGCGAAACTTGTGGCAATGGCGTTCATAAGGTCGCTCGATTTGTTGAGAAGCCCGATGCCGAGCGAGCCGCACAGATGCTTGATGAAGGCGGCCACGCCTGGAATGCCGGCATTTTCATGTTTCGTGCCGACGCCTACATTGCTGCATTGGCAAAGCATCAGCCCGAGATGCTCACTGCAGTGAAGGCCTCGCTAGAGCGGGCGCAGCGCAGTGGTAATCGGGTTACTCCCGAAAGTCAGGCTTTCGCGGCCTGCCCGTCGGACTCTGTTGATTATGCAATCATGGAACGCGAAGACCGCGCAGCCTGTGTGCCGGTGGATATGGGCTGGTCAGACGTTGGCAGCTGGGACTCGCTGCACATCATCAGCGCCAAGGATGCAGGAGGCAATGCCTTGCGCGGCGATGCTCTGGCAATCGGCTCGAGCAACTGTTTCGTTCACTCGGATGGTGCGCGGGTCACGCTTGTTGACGTAGACGATCTGATTGTCGTGGTTTCACAGGGAGAAGTCATGATCCTGCGCCGCGGTGAATCGCAGAAGGTCCGCAAGGTCACCGAAGCGATCCGCAACACCGAGTCGCTGAAAGCGGCGGAATGACACTGACGATGGCGCGCACCGTTTCGATCGCCGCGATCATGGCCGATACCGGCGTTGCCTTTGGCACTAGTGGCGCGCGCGGACTCGTCGTCGCTATGACCGATGAAGTTTGTTTCGCCTATGTGTGCGGTTTCCTGCAGCACATGGCCGACATCGGCCAGTTCACCCCGGGCCGAGCAGTGGCGATCGCCGGAGACCTGCGCCCGTCGACCCCGCGCATCCTCGCCGCATGCGCCGCCGCGATCCGGCACATGGGCGGGAATGTCGCCAACTGCGGCTTCGTGCCGTCACCCGCCGTCGCGGCCTACGGATTTGCGCAAGAAATCCCGTCGCTGATGGTGACCGGAAGCCACATCCCCGATGATCGCAACGGCATCAAGTTCAACCGGGCTGACGGTGAAGTGCTCAAGCCCGACGAGCTGGCGATGCGGGCGCAAACGGTGACGCTGCCCGACCTGTTCGACGCCGATGGCATGCTGATCCACCCTGATGACTGCGGCCCACTGATCGACGTCGCAACGCCCTATGTGGCGCGTTACGTCGACTTCTTCGGACCTGACGCGCTGCGCGGCCTGAGGCTGGGGATCTACGAACATTCTGCAGTGGGCCGCGACGTGCTGGCGCAAATCGTGGAAAAGCTTGGTGGTGATGTGGTGAGGCTCGGGCGTTCCGAAACGTTTATTCCCGTCGACACCGAGGCTGTTCGCCGAGAAGATCAGGAACTGGCCTGCAAGTGGTCGAAGGAATTCGGACTGGATGCGATCCTCTCGACCGATGGCGATTCAGACCGCCCTTTGCTGGCCGATGAAACTGGAACTTGGATGCGCGGTGATGTGTTGGGAATTCTGTGCGCTCGCGCTTTGGGGATCACTGCAGTGGCCGCCCCGGTGAGCTGCAACACTGCCCTCGAATTGTGCGGAACATTCGAAGAGATTCGCCGTACGCGCATTGGATCACCTTTTGTGATCGAAGCAATGAATTCCCTGATAACGGATGGACGAACGACTGTTTGTGGTTACGAGGCCAACGGCGGTTTCCTCACCGGGTTGCCAGTTGAGCGGGAAGGTCGTGTCCTCGATGCACTGCCGACCCGCGATGCGGTATTGCCGATGATTGCTGTGCTGGCCAACTCCCACCGTCTTGGCGTAAGGCTCTCGGCGCTGCAGGGCCAGCTTCCTGCCCGCTATACCTTTAGCGAGCGGCTTAAGGACTTCCCTACTCATGAGAGCCAAGCTCTCCTGACTGGACTTCAGGAAGGGGAGGCGGCGGACGTTCTCAACCGATTGACTCGCATGTTCGGACATCTTTCCGGCGCCGCCGCTGCTTTCGACACGACTGATGGACTTCGCGCCACTTTCGAGAACGGAGAGGTTATCCACTTGCGCCCGAGCGGTAATGCCCCCGAGCTTCGTTGCTATACCGAGGGCGTTGCGATGGAACGGGCCATCACGCTCAATGCGCAAGTTTTAGCAATGATATGAAAAAGCAAAGGCTCGACGATGCGACCGTGATCTGAGCCCACAGATTTCCTACAGACTTGAGCAGCGCCAGGCCCAAAAGACGGCGGACTTGGTCCGCATCCTTATCTTTGGCGCGGCGAGCAAAGGCCCGAGCCTGCCCAGCGCTCAAACCACTTCGAAGTCTGACCGCCGCTGCCATCGCAAAACTCCAACCGTTTGCGATGGTGAATCACGTCAGCGCCAAACCCGATACCACCAGTGAGTGAGATGGATGGATCGAAGAACCGGATAGTTTGCGCTTGTAGGCTGATAATTTGGGCATTGCTGGTGGTTTGCAGCGACGATTTGTTTTTGATCCGGCTATTTGCCGCTTTTCCGGTACGTTGGATCGGCTGATCAGATGGCATTGACGCGTTTGAGGTACAGGAAGCGCCTGATTTTGAAGACGAGGTTGGCGAGGCCGACTTTCATCTCGGCCCTTTTTATGCCGACGGTGCGGACAATCAGGCCCATGTGTAGCGCGACAAACCTGATGAGGATTCGTGTTGCCTCATGAAGCGATGTTCCCGAGCGGCTTGTCCATTGCCTCACGTAAATGCTCCCTACAGGAGATCGCCCTCACGGACTATTCCTTGCGCGACTGGGTACCGCGCAGCGGAGCCGGAGGCGACGCGGTGCGGTACCCAGTCGCGCGGCAACGAAGAGACGGTCTCTGCTCGCAAAGGCCTGCCATCGGAGCTAGCTGACGGGTTGAATACCAAGGCACGCGCCTGCTCTGATCGCCACACCTTCAACCGGCGCTGCACAGTCCGCAGCAGACCATCCGGATAATCGCCAGGCTGCTCGGCCTGTAGCCTCTCGAGCAGCTCCCGACCGGTGCGCCATGGCTCCTCCTCGAACCACGCCTTCAACTGTTCGGTCACCGTGACAAGGGGATCAGGACGGCGGCGCCAACGCTTCTGCGGGGCCTTTGCGGTTGCTGTCGGCCTTGCCTCGCCTTCGTGCCACAAGGTCCGCAGGCTCGTCATGAACGCATCCAGCGTTGGCGACGAGGGTTCCGATGGGTTGATTACGGCTGCCCCGTCGGCCAGTCGCACCAACTTTTCTTGCGCCGTCCGAATGTCCCGCAACAGCCGGACGGGATCGAGATCGGCGAACGCCTCGCGGAGGTTCCGGCGCGTCTCCTCGGAGGTCCGTGGGTCTGCCAGCAACCGCTGGAACGGCGTCGCGGGAGCATGGTATCGCTTGTAGACCTTGGCGCCCTCACGTTGCTTCTCTGCCAGCTTGAACGATGGCTGGAAGAAGTTCACGAACAGGCGGGCCGCCGTGTACAATTCCGCTAACGCGCCGGCGGCTTCCAGGCCTTCGAACCGGCGATAGCCCGTCAGGCGCCGAACGACCGAACCGTTCTTCTGCTCAACCCAGGCCTGATCATTCTTGCGATAAGGACGGCAGCGGGTGAACGCGATCCCATGAGCCACGCAATAATCGCGCACCGTCTCGTTGATAAATACGCTGTCGTTGTCAGAGTCGAATCCCAACAAGGGGAAGGGCATCAGCCTGCGCAGTTCGGAAAGCACCGCCACCAGCAGCGTCTGTTCGCGCACCAGTAATACCAAGGAGCGCTGAGGCTGACTCACGCCAGGGATTGAACGAACTCGCTGACGCTCGACTGGTGCCCTTGGGCTAGCGGGAATGCCCTCCTGGTGGGAAGATTTGGTTGCTGAAGACCAACCCCTCACCAGGAGTTCATCCCATGACAAAAGCCACAGTAACGGTCAGCCCGCTGCGCCGTCGTATGATCGACGACATGAGCTTGCGCAACCTGTCTCCGGCCACTCAGCGTTCCTATTTGCACGCCGTGAGCAAGTTCAGTCGGTATTTCGGGCGGTCGCCGGATCGCCTCGGGCTTGAAGATGTCCGCGCCTTTCAGGTCTACCTCGTGTCGCAAGGCATATCGTGGGGCGCGTTGAACCAGATCGTATGCGCGCTGCGCTTCTTTTACGGTGTCACGCTGGATCGGGCAGAGATCCCGGAACGGATCGTTTACGCGCGTACACCCCGTAAGCTGCCGACGATCCTGAGTGCCGATGAGGTTGTCCGCTTTCTGGAAGCGGTGCCATCACTGAAGGCGCGCACTGCACTGACCACCGCTTATGCCGCGGGGTTGCGCGCCTCCGAAACTGCGAACCTCAAGGTGGCGGATATCGACAGCGATCGCATGGTGATCCAGATTCGCCAGGGCAAGGGCGCCAAGGATCGTACAGTTATGCTTTCACCGCAGCTGCTCACGATCCTGCGGACTTATTGGCGTCTCGCGCACCCTCAGGATTTCCTGTTTCCCGGGCGCAGTCCCGATACGCCGATCTCTACGACCTGTCTCCATGCCGCCTGCCGGTCCGCCACCAAGGCGGCAGGATTGACCAAGCGGGTCAGCGTCCACACGTTGCGGCATAGCTTTGCGACGCATCTGCTCGAGAGCGGTGTCGATATTCGGATCATCCAGGTTCTGCTCGGGCACAACCACCTATCGACAACGGCGCGCTACACGCACGTCGCGACGACCACGATCGCCGCGACGCAAAGCCCGCTCGACCGTCTCAACCTGGACGCGGTGCCACCCAGCTGAGGACGTCGCTGTGCGCCCGGCTTTGGAGGTGGCGGATATATTCCGCCGC
The DNA here is from genome assembly GCF_017312445.1 of Novosphingobium sp. PY1. NCBI lineage: Bacteria > Pseudomonadati > Pseudomonadota > Alphaproteobacteria > Sphingomonadales > Sphingomonadaceae > Novosphingobium > Novosphingobium sp. PY1. The sequence goes on from NZ_BLTI01000005.1 coordinate 154,593, forward strand.
CACGGCCCTGCTTACCGGATCGCCCATGACGGGCACCTTGGCTACGTCGAACGGCGAGTCATGGAGGCGATCGAGCTGTGCCGGACCCCGGCGCTTGGCGGCCATGTCGAGGCATGTGACAGCTGCGATCACAGCCGGATCTCTTACAACAGCTGCCGGAATCGCCACTGCCCCAAGTGCCAGGGGATGGCGCGCGAACGCTGGTTGGCCGCGCGCGAAGCCGACCTTCTGGAGATACCCTATTTCCACGTTGTGTTTACGGTGCCAGCCGAGGTCGCCGCGATCGCTTATCAGAACAAGGCTGTGGTCTATGCCATCCTGTTCGACGCCGTAGCCAGCACACTCAAGACCATCGCTGCCGATCCCAGGCATCTCGGCGGTCAGCTCGGCTTCATCGCGATTCTTCACACATGGGGACAGACGCTCACGCACCATCCGCATATCCACTGCCTCGTTCCAGGCGGCGCACTGTCCGAAGACGGCTCCCAGTGGATCGCATGCCGGCCGCGCTTCTTCCTGCCGATCCCGGTGCTCTCCCTCTTGTTCCGCCGGCTCTTCCTGGCGCGGCTCCGGGATGCCTATGCGGCCGGGCGTTTGCAGTTCTTCGGCACACTTGGCGATCTCAATGACAGCTGCGCCTTTGCCGCTGCGCTCCAGCCTCTGCGCAAGACATCCTGGGTGGTCTATGCCAAGCCGCCCTTCGGTTCACCTGCGCATGTTCTCGCCTATTTGGGGCGCTACACCCACCGCGTCGCTATCGCCAACAGTCGTCTTGTCAGCATGACCGGTGCCACCGTCACCTTCCGGTGGCGCGACTATCGTCATGGCAATGCCCAAAAACTTATGTCCCTGACCGCAGGAGAGTTTATCCGCCGCTTCCTGCTCCATAGCTTGCCCGACAGATTTCATCGCATTCGCCATTACGGCTTCCTCTCCAATGGCTGCCGCCGCACGCGCTTGAAGACCATCCGTAGCTTGCTGGCACAAGCTATGCCGGATCCCGATCACGAGAGCATCATGACGCATCGCGCATGCCGCAATTTCGATCCCACCGTCTGCCCATGCTGCGGCGGGACGTTGCGCATCGTCGCGACCTTGCCACGCGACACCACCTGGCGTGCTCGCGCACCCCCAGCCATACCATGAGACCGCGCTATTTCCTCGGTTCTGATCATGCGAACACCACGGCAATGCAGCCGACTGGTGCAGGGAATCTGACAGCCATGCACCGTCCAGATCGCCACCGCGTCAGCCGATATCCGATCGCTGCACGCCCACAACGACTGCTTACATCGGCTTCATCCCATTATCGGACCGAATCCAAACCTGTTCACCCGAACAGCATCGCACTTCCACAGCAACCGTCCAGTCGCTCAAGACCGGCAAGGGAACCACTAATCCCATAGTGCCTGCCAGGTCAGCGAGTTCGCTCAATCCGGCTTCAATGAGGTCGCGCAATACGCCAAAATGCGCGCCTTGCGCCGCGCGACCTCACAGAACCCTCGGGATTCCCAAG